>NZ_JAUSQK010000001.1:0-654202 GCF_030811115.1 Olsenella profusa DSM 13989
GCATCTGGGCACCGTCCAAAGGCGATCCATCGCAAAGCTTCCCGGAGGTGGGGCCGCCGTGTCTGCAGTCGCCAGGGGATATGGGGTATCCGTAACGGCTGTTCATAGTATTCGCAACGAATCGCGTCCGAAGAGAGCACGGGCTTTCATGAACACGAGAGAACGGATCGAAGTTCCCGAGGTAGATCCCCCGGGCCTGCCCGATGACGTGGAAGGACCTAAGGAAAGATGTGCCGGGCCGGAACCCGGCGACGCAATCCCCTCTCAAACCATCGAGACACTAAAAAAGGACCCGAGCGTCGACCCGTCGGAGATGAGCAGTCGGGAGAAGACGGCGGTGATCGGCGCTTCAAGGAATAGATTTCCGGTCTCTGCGCCGTGCGGGAGGCTCGGCATCTCACGCAGCCCCCATTGCTATGCTAAGGCAGCCTCCCGCGCACCCGACCGACATGCGCGCGACCGCCGGCGAATCCGGTCGGTCTTCGGGGGAAGCAGGAGGGCTTTCGGCTCGGAGCGCATATGGATGACACTCAGGTGCGGCGACGACGGAGGCGGGCCAAGACGCATTTCCGAGAAGGTTGTGCGTCGCATCATGCGCGGAGGGTCTCGTTGCGATCTATGACAAGAGAAGGCGCAGATGCGGCTCCTGCAAAGGCGAGATCGGCGCGCATCCCGGCGGCAAGGTCGCGCGCAGCTCTCATGCGGATGCCCCGAACCGGCCGTGGCCTACCGACATAGCCCAGTTCGCCCTCCCGAGCTTCGAATGCTACCTGTCCGTTATTGCGGGCTGCTTCGATGGGAAGGCGGTGTCCCACGAACTGTCGAGAAGCCCGAACGCAGAGCCTGCCGATCCCACCCTCGTCGAGGCGGTCCGCAGGCTGAAGGGCGACAATCACCCCGTCCCTCACAGTGATTGCGGGTGTCGTTGCAGGTGGCCTGGGTGGATTGGAATATGCAGCGGGTACGGAATCGCTCGATCTGTGTCGAAGAGGGCATGCTCGCCGGACAATGCGGCGTGCGAGGGCTTCTTCGGACGCCTCAAAAACGAGCTCTTTTACCACAGGCCTTGGGATGGGATGGCATCCGAAGACTTCGGCCGAATGCCCAATGGCTATGTTGGCCACTACAATACCCAACGAAGAAAGAAATCTCTGGGATGGAAAAGCCCAGAAGAGTATCGACTGTTCCTAGGATATGCGGCCTGATGTGTCCAAAAAATCGTCCGGAGGCCCGGATGGCATCTACGTGGAAAGGCCGATAAGCCTACACTTTTGATTTCGGCCCCCTAGACGAACATTTCACGTCCTGGTAGCCTGGGTGTGCAAAACGATGTTACGAGGGAGGAACGTGGGTGATACCGGTAATCGACTTATTCGCGGGTCCAGGAGGGCTTGGCGAGGGTTTTTCATCGCTTACCGATGAGAACGGCAAGCCGATTTTCCAGATCATCATGTCGGTCGAACGAGATCCCTCTGCACATGAGACGCTTCGGCTGCGCTCTTATGTCCGCAAGATTCTTCGCGATGATGGCACGGTACCGAATGTGTACCTACGCTATATGAGAGACCACGACGATAAAGCGTGGAGCGACCTCATGGCATACAGATCCGAGGCATGGGAGGCTGCAAAAAAAGAAGCAGTTTGCGCGACGCTCGTAGAGGGCGATGACAAACTTATAAACGAGGGTAAGAAAAGGCTAGAAGAGTGGCGGGCAGCAAATGGGAACAAGCCTCTGATTCTCATAGGCGGACCACCCTGTCAGGCCTACTCACTGGTGGGTCGGTCTAGGCGCAAACACGATACAGAGTTTGACAAAGATGTGAAGCAAACCCTCTACAAGTGCTACCTATCGTTTATCAATGGCCTAAAGCCCGATATTTTTGTCATGGAGAACGTCAAGGGGCTGCTCTCGGCAAAGCACAAGGGCTCTGGGGTTTTCGATCATATTTATCAAGATATGCATGATGCAGGATACGAGATACACTCACTCGTGAAACAAAAACCGGGGAAGCCAAAAGACTACGTCGTAGAAGCGGAGAGGTTCGGCGTTCCCCAAATGCGCCACAGGGTGATACTTCTCGGAGTGAAGCAAGGGTCAGACCGAGCGACCTCAACGCTCATGCCACAGCATCCCGTAACTCTCGGAATGACTCTTTGCGGTATCCCGAAAGTTAGGAGTAACTTCTCAGAGCGCAACAAGGGCTGGCGTGAAATGAACTGGGCTAGATACCTGGACGAAGCTGCGAAAAGGATTGCGTCTTCTGAGGATTGCAAAGAGCTGGCACCTATCATGCAGAGGGTGATTTCAAGCCACCCAACCAAGGTTTCGAAGAAGACGAAGGTGACGAACGAGAAGGGCCCTTATGACGAGTGGTATAGGCTGCGCTTCAGGCACAGCAAGTTATTAGCCAATCACGAGGCTAGGTCCCACTTGGCAAAGGATCTTGATCGCTACCTGTTCTGTTCGGCCTATGCAGAAGTTCATAGAACCTCGGCTCGATTGGAGGATTTTCCCGACGAGTTACTCCCCAACCACAAGAACGTCACTGACAATATCCCGGAGGTCAAAGAGGGCGGCGAATACGAATTCAACGACAGATTCCGCGTTCAGGCGGAAGACAGCCCCTCGACGACAATAACCTCGCATATCGCCAAAGACGGACACTACTACATCCACCCCGACCCTACCCAATGCCGCAGCCTCACTGTGAGGGAGGCTGCTAGGTTGCAAACGTTCCCCGACGACTATCTGTTCGAGGGCAATCGCACCTCACAGTACACGCAGGTAGGGAATGCCGTACCGCCGCTCCTCGCTCAGCAAATTGCATCGGTGGTTGCCTCAGCGCTTGGTATTGAAGCGAAGGACTATTTAAAACACATCTCTGCTCAGTCTTCAGAAGGCGACGATCACTAGTCGACCTGCAGTTCCTCTCGGAAGAGTCCAGCTAGGGGCTCATCCAATGTCCCTACTACGAGGCTTCTGTCCAAGAACTTGTTACCATTCTCGCATGCTGTCTCCGGGAGAAGAGCGCAGTTATAACAGGCAGCCAAGTTGCATGAGTCAAGACCCTGTCCAGGGGACTCTATGCAAACCGGATCATCAGAGCACCAAGTGGCCTTTTGCAGGGCATTAAAAACGATGACCTCAAAGCGACCAGGCTCTCCTGAACGGACAAGACCACCTAGAGAACCGTCTCCTGAAGATGACGCGGTATAGATAAGAAGGCCGTGCATACCTTCGAAATCCTCGTCGCCGTCATCATCTAGGAAATCCTGACAGTAAATTCTCTCGCGCAGAGAGGCAGCAGTGTAACCGCACACCTCGCTGATACCAAGAAGGAGCAAGTGTGAGAGGGTATGGATAAGCACGTAATTCGGGTTTAGCCCTTTCGGAGCAAGGTTGCGCTTAGTTCTAGACTCGTTGAGATTCCCCTGCATAGTTCTTACTCGGGCAGCAACTTCAGGCCGCTTCGCCCACTCTTTCAGGCATGTCCCATCGAGGTCAATGAAGATCCCCTCACCAATCGTCTGATTGGCAAGTGTCCAATCGAGCATCTTCCGAGAAAGTGCCCTTCTCCTCTCGTCCATGGTCTTGGAGTCGTTGTACTCGGGGTTGAGCCTTGTGAACCCAACTAGCGCGCGCGTCACGGTAAGGGTCTCCACAAGAGTTACCTTCGAGATGAACTTGCGCATAAGCGGAAGGGAGTAATCTGAGACGTTGATCGTCCGGCCTATGAACTCACCCCTCTTGGATATATGCGGGTCCCGCAGCGTCAGAAACTCATCGTGAAGGTACTCTACCTCGGACTGCTCCGTATTCCCAGCACTCTTTCTCTGGTGATAGGCGAGACGAAGCGCATCTGGCCTGATGCCGTTTGCTGTAGCTAGCATGTTGATGGCCTTGTCAAGGAGCCCCATCCTGTCCATCTCAAGCATGTCTGAAAACTGTTCATCGACAACTGATTTGACATGCTCGTCTAACGCATCTGGGATTAGTACGGAGCTAACGACATCCGGGTAGCATACGTTCGTAGCACCCATGATGACAACCCTGAGATCCTTGTTGTCAGCGGGGCATGGCTGACTTGAGACTCGATCAAGCCAAGGTTGTCTCCCGGTACAGCGGTAGCCAATCTTGTTCAACCCCTCAGGGGTATTCGCTCCGCTGAGGGAACGATGGGCGCCGCAGGTGCAACGATATTCGATGTCGCCCATGGTCGTGCTTCCGCCCTTGGTGTGCCTGTAGACGGTATGGCCGGGGTCGTCTTTCGGATCTATATCGGTCCCGCCATGAACCCATTTCATGACCGGGAAGCTGTCTATGTGACCGTGTGGGCATACGATAACGAAACGCTCAGGAACCAACTTGACATCATGGTGATACTTTTTGCTGCAGGATTCGCAGCGAAGCGACGTGCTGCAATTGGTCGAGCCTACATATTTTATCTGCCCACAACGAGGGCAATAAAGCCAATTCGGAAACCTAAGAGTGGGAACGAAGCCGTTGTTGGGGCCATCACCCATGGGAGGGGAATAGAGCTTGTTGACCCCGATATACTGCTTGAGCCTGGAATCACGAACCTCTTCCAGTCTCCCCTTGGCAATCTGCTCGTCATAAGCATCGAGACCGGCAATCATCACAGTCGTGTTGGCGTCGCAGGGGTAAATCGCACCAACGCTGTAGGGTCCGAAGAGCTGTCCCATGCGAAGGGAATAACCCTTGCCCTTGGCTTCTCTTCGCGCGTTGCGAGCGTTTCCCCTAGGCATGTTTATTCCCCTCGTTCTCGCCATAGCCGACATACGTGCCAAGAATCCTTACCCTGCACTGGGCGTCAACACTCCGCATGGATGTCGGTACCTCGAAGGTACCACCACCCCATGCATCGGAGCTCTCTGCACCCGTTGGGTGCATGAGGGGTGTCGGTGGGCCAAAGTTCTCAGGTTTTAACTCAAACCAACGGTCGTAGTCGCTGGCATCCCAGCCCTCGTGTATCTCATCGAGGTCTTCTTTAGTACCTTGCAGCTCGTGCGGATCGACCTTTTCCACGCGATTGAGAATCGTTTCGGCAGCAAAATCGAAAGGCTCCTTTTCGGGGTACCGAAAGGCTTCCGAGTCGTCGCCATCTACAGAACGATAAATCCCCACAAGCGTGCCAAACAGAGCCCGGTCGCGCACTTGCCTACAGAAAGAGGTGACGCTTGATGGCTCCACGTTCTGATAGAAGCTCTGGTGATACATGGCAAAGTTCTCGTAATGCGAACGATCCCTCGGTTTTGTGGTGCTGTATACGACGAATACGATGCCCTTGGCCCTGCTGCCACGTCCAACGCGGCTAGTGGCCTGGATGTACTCAGCGGTTGTCTTCGGCTGTCCCTCGACGACCATCAACCCCAGCCGTCCAACATCTAGGCCCACAGAAATCATGTTCGTGGCAAAGCAGAGGTCGACCGCGTTTCGGGAAGGATAGGAGATTGAGAGGCTGTCAAGTCCCTTCCGGACCTCATCGGCGTCTTTACGGCTAGTAAGCTCCTCTGCAACGTTGATGTAGCGAACGGTGTCGTCACCAGCGCGTTCGGCGCGCTTCCTATGCTCCCAAAGACGTTCCGGAATGTCCCCGCCCATCCAGGTAACGGCTTGACCAAGCTCTCTTGTGGTGCCGTAGTATCCAATGGTCGTCCAATAGGGGTCCTTCCAGTCATCCGGCACGTCTTTCCATGTGGCTGGTTCCCAAAGGAGGGCGGCATAGAGGCGTATGTTGGTCGAAGCGGCGTTAAGTGTCGGTACAAACACTCCTACATAGCGCCGGCCCCTCGACTCTTTGTCCTCAACTGAGAAGAACGAGTCATCGTAGTCAATACCGGAAGGAGGGAACTGAAAGACGTTTTCTTCTCCACATGCGTATAGCTGATTGCACTGCCCTTTGGCCCGACTGACGGTCGCCGTTGATGCGACAATCTTTGGGAGAACCTTCCTCCCGCCCTCATCTCTTTCACAGAGAGACGATATGAGCGTCTCGTAATGACCAGCCATTGAACCGAGGGGGCCAGATATCAAATGCAGCTCGTCTTGGATGATAAGTTTGGGTGGACGCCGCCTTCCTTCCTTGGTGATGCCAAACAGTGGAAGGGCTTCTTGCCTGTAAGGAAGCATGGCGAATTTGTCAATGGTCCCCACGAGAAGTGATGGCGGGTTGGCATATACCTCGTCGTCGACTACGTCTAGGGGCAGCCCATCGCCCTTGGAAAACTCGCAGTTCTCGTTCGGACACACGAAGAACAGCTTCTTTGTGCTTCGATCGCGCCTATATGACACCCTTTTGTTCTCTTCTAGGCTGCTTCCGCACCATGGGCATTTTCGGACGGGGAAGGGGTTTCTGCCCTCGTTCCGATTAACGTACGCGCGCCTCAGCCGCTCAGCTTGGTCTCGGGTATTTGGGCTTGCTTCCCCTCCCACCCAAAGGCCGATACGGAACTCGCGGTGCCCAAGCAAATCGGGCATGCGACGCCGCATGGATTCGAGAGCGCAGATGAGAGACGAGGCACGATCGAACTGCTGCGAGGTCAGCAACCGCAGCGTGTACCTCATGAAAACGGTGACCCCTTCGCTCTCCACGTGGGAAAGGCGCTCCCAAATGAGGACGAATGCGGTGAGTCCTAGATAGGCCTCCGTCTTGCCGCCTCCCGTTGGGAACCAGATGAGGTCGACGACACCTCTGTCATCACTGGTCTCGTCGATAACAGACCTGATGTTCATGAGGATAAACGCAAGCTGAAAGGGTCTCCAACTTCTTGTGTACCCGATAGGTTCGTCTAAGTACTTCCTCTCCCCGGAGACTACGCCGTAGTGCAGAAACTGGTCGTACATGGCTTCGTTAGCCATCACGAATGCCTGCCGGGCAACGATATTGCTGTCCAAAAGGCTGATGCCGTCCTTTATGCGGGCAAGACAAAGGTCACACTCGTCTAGGTTTCGTCGTGCGGCGCTTTCATATTGTCTGGGGAGCTTCAAGGCCCTTTTGCGGGTCTGGGAAATCCAAAGCGAGTACTTATCGCATAGGGTGTTCATGGCATTTAAGGTCTCGCCCCAACAGTCCGCCCTGCCAAAGCTCTCGATTGATAGGACAATCCCATCCATCAGTGGATGTAGCGGCTTCATGGAATGCGTATCAGATACAGGCATGACCTGGGTCTGTGCCCACTTAACCGGCAAGCCCTGATCCCAGCTGGTAGCACACCCATGACCTATGGCATAGTTGCGAACATTGCGGTAGATAAGGCTTTTGCTGGCTTCCTCATCGGAGGTCGATTCATCAAGCTGACTCCATGCAGGCGGGATGAGCCCCAGCTTCGAACTCACCTTGAATCCAGCTTGGTAATAGCAAGCTGAAGAATCTTCGTGTTGGCCAGACGGGGCTGCATTCATATTGCACAGGGCGACGGTGAGGACAAGCCCTTCGGGAATCCGCTGCCTGAACACGACCCAGAGCTCAAGGGCCCCGCCATCCAGCTTGTATCCGCGCCTGATATCATCCCCCTCGCCTGTGGGGAGCTCTAGATCCTCGGCAAGAAGGTCAAACCGGAGAGGGATGCGTTTGTAGCAGCTTTTCTCTTCTACCTTCTGCCGAACATACCTCGCGCATCTGATGCTAACGGAAATCTCATCCTCATTGCGGATGCCCAAGGTCATGCTCATTGCAGACTGGGCGCGGGCATTAGAGAGCGATACCGGCTCTTCGTAATCTTCGTCTGACGCCTCTTCGGAAACGTCGGAACCGTCTGGCACGTCCGAACCGATGGGTAGTGGAGAATCAGGGTTACCTGCACTTGTCCCTGCAGCAAGTTCACCAGGGTTCTCCCCATCAGAAGACACAGCGTCCTTGCCTTGAGCCATATCAATCTGGGTCCCTCTTGGATAGAGGACGCCAGCATGATACCGCAGCGACGGCGAGGAGAACTCATCCAGGGTCTCCCCGGAGTCGGGGTCGATAGGCCCGACAAATTCTTCGTAGACCGACTTGTACAGGCGTCGTCTCAGCTCTTCGTCAAGGCAATTGCCATCAGTGTTGTCATCCAAATTGGACACCTCATCACAGAACGTCGACACGGTCGATCGCCACATTCCTTCGCTCACCAACCACAGCCACCCTCAAAAGCTCGACATCGCCGGCCTCGTGTCTTTCATCGAAACCATCGACGGCATTGTCGAGGCCGTACCGCTCGACATCTTTAAGGAAATCGGCAACCATGCCCTTCTTGGCCATTCGTCCAATGGAACGATGTTTGTTCCGAATCTTGCGCACGGCGCCCGCGATTTTATCCAGCTCGCCATCTGCCAGCGGATAGCCAAGGGACGAGTATATCGCCTCGATATCGGCTTTGGTCTGAGGGGCAATGCGGTTACCCTTTACCCACCCGCGAACGCCGGCCTTAGTGCGAGTCTTGACTACACGGGAGTAGATCCTGTCAACGATCTCGGCATCGGAATACCCGTGTAGCCTCGCGTGGCGAATCGGCTCCTTCCAACTTTGCGCCAAAGCCATGGCGTCATCGTATCCCTCGGTGGTGCTTTCCGAGGCCCTGCGTATAAATCCCTTGTCGGAGTGAGTACGCAGGACGACATCACCTGGTAAAAGGGCGGAAGCAGGTTTTTGGTCGGGCTCGTCGTCTTGGCCTGTAAGGCAATCGGTAATTACGAGGAGACGCCCGCTCCGAGCTTGGTTGGGGTCGGACTTGAGCCACACATGCGTGCCGTCGTGAAACATGACAGGCACAGCAGGCACGAATCTCTCTCCCTCGCGGGCAAGTTCGCTTTGTATCCTGCGCCTCTCTATTGTAGTTACAATCGAGGCGGGGGGCTCATCATCAGCATTATCAGGGGCATCGCTGCATCGTCTTGTCGCAATGGCCCTAGATTTCTTGGGTCTTTTTAGAGGCTCTATTCCCAACTTTATGAGCGTCTTATCGGTCGCGAGCGCGCACTTGTCCGACTCCCTGTGCCACTGTTCGTTTGCCTTGAGCCACCATCCAAGCTCCAAGTCGCCACCATCATGCCCATAGAGCACGAAAATCATGTTCGTGGCTATTCCGGAATGGAGACAGCGGTCCATCGTCCCCTTGTCATACCAGCCGCTGAAGATGACGTTCTCGTTGTCGGTGAGCGAGTTGCTTCCGAGGAAATCGCGTGTCGTCATAACAGCGAATAGCCCAATGCCGTATCCGTTGTAGGCCAGCTCTCCACACCAGTACTTATAGGCAGCCTCAGTTCTGTTCCTGTCGACAACCAAGACCACGGGTGACTTACTATCTATGTAGCCGGTGATGAGATCGTAGATTTTATGTTCTTTAGGAGCAGGCTGATCAGGCTCGAAGAACTTCCAAAGGATGTCGCATGCAGTGCGTACCTCATCAAAATCCTGCAGGCTCAGTATCCTTGATGACCTGATAGTGTCTAGAAAGCTATCAACAATGTCTCTTTGCCGGCTGCTGTATTCCTTGTCAGGGGCCTCGGTCATCCTGATAGCGGAGCCAAGCACGCTAAAGAGGTCTTGAACGGCGAGGAGAACCCCGTCGTCGTCAATCTCAGAAAGCCTGAAATCATCGTAAAGAATCCGCTTTGCGCGTGAGAGGCCGCTATCCCCATCGGAAACCGGGAGCACCTTCTCATGCTGCCTGGTAATCATCCTAGTTTGAATGGAGGACAGGGTGAGTCCCTGCATCTTGGCCAGAAAGCCACAGTCATCCCAGTCGAAGGGCAGAAAACCACTATCTATAAGTGGTTGTAATCGAGCTAATGTCCACCGATCACAAAAAGCGATGACGCCAATCCCCCGGTCCTTCAAATCGAAGATGTCTGACAGAAGGGATGTGTCCATCAGGTCGGGACTCGAGATGTTCAAAGAAACGAAGTCGATGGGAAGACCATCATCTGCCAAATTGACGATTTCAGAAGCGCTGCCGACGCCGTCAATGCGAGGGCCCACAAGGACAGACGGGGGGCATTCAAAAGGCCAATTGAAACCATCCCTCCTAACGCCCTTGGGAGAAAGGTAGGTAATGGGCAAAACCTCGGAAAGGCCATAGGATGCGTCATCAAAAAGGATGCGCCCATTGAGCAGGCGCGTAGGAGCCTCATTTGCATACTGTGAGGGAGAAGTGACATACCCAACAGAAGGCACCTGCTTCCCACAGCAGTCTAAGATACGCCGTACCGGAGCAGGAAGGGCCTTGTACCGTGAGGCCTCGCTCAACAAAGAGGGGCGCTTGAGCTTCTTGGTGCTCTTTGTCTGGGATAGCTCAGCATCAGGAGAAGCAAGATGCACAAGAGGGAATGTCCCATATTTCTTATCAATTCCTGCCGCCTGATCAAGAGAGGAGTACATCACCCTCTCATCACTGACCTCAGTGATTCTGACCACGCAACCACCGACGGCGACCTTCTCGCCAACTTCAGCTTCATGTAAGCCAGGTACGCCAGCATCAAACTCGATATGCAGCATAGCGGCAAGAAAAGCTGTTGCGATGGCCTCTCGCTCGAAATCTGGACAGCTAACTATGAGACCTGGGTATCCTGAGCTTCGAGCTCTACGTAGCAGGGTCAAATTAGCCTTTGTGAGAGTTGTGAATTGAACATCACCCAAATCAGGGAAAGCAAGCGAGGGACTATCTAGAGGGTTTGAGGTCCGATTAACAGAATCAAGAAACGCGTCGAATGACATTTCCCGACCCATGTACACGGCACCTCCATTCGGTGGAACACGACAGCCAACAGCTGACCATTTAGGAGATGAGAGGAGATTCACCTGCCAGCCATATGCAATCTTCATTCGAAGATTCTACCAAAGAAGCAGAAACGAACGTCTGGGATACGGGAAGGTTACAGGGAGTCATCGGATGAGAAAGAAGACCTTTTACCCATCCCCCCGCCAACGCCTCCGTTCTAGGCGTTCCGCCTTGGCGGGCGTGTCACGGGGCTACGCGCGCCCTAGGAGGTCATTGAGACAGGCTAGGATCCTCCGTTCCATCGCTGGCGGGAGTGATGGAGGTCTTTCTTGTTCGTGGCAGTTTAGTGTGTTTGATAGCTTGAGTCTTTAGGAAAGGGAGTGGTGACGAAAAGTGAGCCGCCGGACCCTGTTCGACCGTCTGGTGGCAGAGCGCGGATGCACAGACTCGAGATCTCAACCATGGAGCGCATCGTTCGCGAATGGCGGAAATACAGGGAGTCCTCGCCCACGGGCGGCTTCCTCGAGTTCAGCTAGCCGATGGGTACCGCACACAGGACACCATGGCAACTGACTACATGAAAGCAGGCTATGCGACTATCGATGGGGAGTAGCAATATTTAGAAGTCTGGCTTCTATATTTGAATACATTGTCATCCCGTGGGAGAATAGCCTCCAGAGACGGGAGGCCATGCTCATGTACATCAAACGAGAAGTCGAAGCCACAATCGATAGGATGCTGAAACAAGGCAAGGTAGTCCTTGTGACAGGGGCGCGCCAGGTCGGCAAAACAACCGTCCTCAAGAAGCACCTGGGCAACTCCTTCGACTACGTCTCCATGGAGAACCCTCAGGACTACCTGCTTGCCAGGCAGGACGCAATGCTCTTCTTCGAGACCAGGCGCCTGCCGCTCATCATAGACGAGGTCCAACGCGTACCTGAGCTCTTCTCCCCGGTCAAGTGGGTGGTCGACCAGTCTGACGAGAAGGGGCGCATCATACTCACCGGCTCGCAGACCTACCAGCTCATGAAGGGCGTAAGCGAGTCGCTGGCAGGAAGGATCCGCATCCTCGAGATGCCGGCACTTAATCTGCGGGAGCTCGTAGGTCACGCAGACAAACCACATCCCTATATCCCCTCTCCTGCCAAGCCGCTCGACAAGCCTCTGGATAAGAGCATCTGGGAGATCATCCACAGGGGATCGATGCCGGAGTTGCAGGACAGCTCGGTCGACTGGGACTCGTTCTACTCCGGCTACGTGTCCGCCTACCTCGAACGGGACGTGCGCGACCTCATCAACGTCAAGGACGAGGCGAGGTTCTACAGCTTTATGGTCGCGTGCGCCGCGAGATCGGGACAGCTCCTCAACGCTACGGACATAGGCAACGCAGCGGGCGTCAGCTACAAGACGGCGCAGTTATGGCTCTCCGTCCTCCAAGCCTCGAACATCGTCCGCATAGTGGAGCCGTTCTGGTCGAACATCGGCAAGAGCCTGACGAAGACCCCCAAGCTCTACTTCATGGACACCGGACTTGTCTGCCACCTCACGAGGTGGACGACGCCGGAGCAGCTGCGTGTCGGTGCGATGGCGGGACACGTCTTCGAGGACTTCGTCGTCTCGGAGGTGCTCAAGAGCTACATGAACGCCGGCGGCAACATGCGCGACGTCTGGTTCTACCGCGATTCGAGGAAGCGGGAGATTGACCTTGTTATCCAAGAGGGACATGTGCTGCATCCCGTCGAGGTGAAGACGTCCGCCACGGTAGGGGGCGACGCCGTGAGAAACTTCCGCTGCCTCGAGGGGATGTCTGGCTACGAGGTCGGCTTCGGACACGTGATCTGCCAGACGCCCGAACCATACTACGTGACCAAGGACGTGCAGGCAGTTCCCGTCTGGGTGATTTAGACACCTGTGCCTCATGCGCGGCGAAATGTGCCGAGCCTTTTATCCCACACCACTAGACTTTGGCTTCGACGAGCCTGTAGAGTGACATTCGCGATATGCGCAGGTACTCGGCAGCTTGGCCGACGTCCTGAAGCTCATCCGCTAGTTCGTATGCGTCCGAGGCCAGAGGTATTACCCCAGCCCATGCCAGGTAAGGTTGGCGTCTCGCGAGTTGGGGCCTAGGCGGGCAGTGCCACGCCCAGCTTGTAGCCGAGGGCTTTCACGACCTTCTGAACCGTGCCGAAGGATGGGTTGCCCGTTGGCGAAAGGGCCTTGTAGAGGCCGTCTCGGGTAATGCCCGCATCCTTGGCAAGCTGGGTCATGCCGCGTGCCCGGGCTATATCGCCGAGCGCGGCGGACACGAGCGCGGGATCGCCGTCATCTAGCGCCGCGTTGAGGTAAGCGACGATGTCCTCGTCCGTTTCGAGGAACGCGACCGCATCGTATGTCGTCGCACTTTTCATCTTGCCGCCCTCTCTCATTCGTACTGCTCGCTGAGCTCCTGTGCTTTCCTTATATCCCGTTGCTGGGAGGGCTTGTCACCCCCAATGAGCAACAAGACGATTTCCCTCCCACGCCACGCGAAGTACGGCCTGTACCCTGGCCCGTAATCAATCCGGAACTCGCAGACGCCGTCTCCAACGGGTTTGTAATCGCCGAGATTCCCAGTGAGAGAAATCCTCCTGATGCGCAAGCTGATTCGAGCTCTGGCGTTAGAGTCCCTCAGACGCTTGAGCCACCTTGCAAACTCGCTTGTACGACGTACCTCAATCATGTGCGAAGTGTATATTACAATATACGTCTAGTCAAGAGCAGGTCACCTGCTGCCGTAGCGACCTTGACGAGACGGCTACCATTCACGACGGCGATCCTGCGTTCCCATGGTCGGCTACCCTACTTCTCGATTTCCGGTTCGGAGGTGACGCCGGACTCAAGCGCCTCTTCAAGGTGATTGCGTCAGAAATATCGGTGCGGGCGCAGAAGGCCCAGAGGCTTTGAATTGCCTTGGCGCCATCTAGACGGCACTTCAAGGCTAGGGGCTAAGTCTACTGGCTCTCATCCCACATCCTCTTAACTCTCACAGAGAGGGTAGCTCGAACCCCATTCGCCCCCGGCCCCTCTCGCCAATGGCGCCCTGCTCGAGCAGCAGCGTCTCATATGAAGCGGCATAGTCTAGATACTCTTTGCAAGCTTTGTAACTTTTGTCCTTTTTAGATTTGAGCATGCGGACGGTTTCTTAGACCAGCTGCCTGCGCCTCAGCGGGACGTAGTACCAGGCCTCACAGAACTCGTCGAAGTAGAGGAACGTCGTAAGGGGCACGTCGAGGGCCATGATACCCGAGCAGCAGATGGCCTTCGCGCCGGAGCACGGGATGGTGACGGCGGCGTTCGAGGGATGCGCGGGCACACGGCGTCGTGGTACGAGAGGTGGGGCCAGGCCAGCAGATCGAGGAAGTCGCACGGAGCGATGACCCGTGGGCTGTCGATGCCCGCCTCGAGCAGGTCCTTGTCCCCGGTGAGCAGGACCTCGGCCTTGGCGTGCCTGGCGGCCCGAAGGACGGGCCGGTCTGCGGGGTCGCGCACACCCTCCTCCGCATAGGCCTCCTCCGGCGTGAGGACGATCTCCGCCGCGCCGGCGAGCCTAGCCAGGAAGGCGTCCATCGCCGCTGCCTTCCCCTAGAGAACTTGCGGGCAAAGACACTCCTGAGCTCGTCCACCACGTAGCCGCTCACGACGGCGTCGTTGGGGGCCGAGACCGCCCTGTCATAGGCAGCTGCCGCCACCCCTTCCGGGAACAGAGCGGCCGAGAGCAGGATGTTGGTGTCGAGGAAGACCCGCACCTAGCTCTCCTCGCGCATGGAGCGCACGAGGGCCGCCACATCGTCCTCGGACGCGATTCCGGCTCTCTCGGCCTCCCCGCGCATCTCCTCCTGAAGCAGGCGCATGGCGTATTGGGCCGCGTTGACCACCCGGACGGTGGAACCCTCCACCAGGAACGTCACCTTGTCTCCTGACTGGACCCCCAAGACCTCGCACACCTGCTTGGGAATGGTGATCTGGCCCTTCGACATGACCTTTGCGTTGTCCGCGAAGACGGTCTGCATGGCCTCCTCCTTCCCTTGCCCTATGAGTAGGGTAAGTAGGGTATTTCAAGCCGATTATACCCTAGCCTGTGACCCGGGCATACGCTCATCCCAGCGATTGGAGGGACGATGTACCGGCGCTTGAATTTTAAGTTCAGCGATACGCATCCCGCACCCATCCGAACGCGCCCCCTGCGTCTGAGAACCAGAGTCCTGGTGGACCGGGGAGGTCGGCCCGAGACGGACGGCGCTACCCACCCCGTGTCTTCACGGAGCAGGGAGTCTCCATGCTCTCGGCTGTCCTACATAGCGACACGGCAATCGAGGTTAGCGTCCGCATCATGGATGCCTTCGTGGAGATGCGGCACTTCCTAGCCGACAGTGCCTCCATGTTCGAGCAGATCCACGATATGGAGCGCCACCAGGTCGCCTACCAGCAACATTGCGAGGGTCAAGGACGCTGAGACCGTGCGAGCGATCCTGGAGAGGCTGAGACCAGGAGAGGAGAATGCGGACCTCAGGGAACCACCCGAAGGATCAGAGGAGCCAGAGGTCAACTAATAAAGTTGCCATGAAGTGCAGGTGAACGAAACAACCACGGACAAGAGCAGCGCCGCACCCCAACGGGGACTGCGATGGGGATCTTGGACCAAAACGGACCGGGAGGAGACGACAATAGACTCCTCGCACAGCTAGTTGAAAAGGTAGCCGTAACCGTTGCGCCTCCCTCTTCAGGTTCCGGCCATCCTTTCAGTCGGCCAAGATACCATTTGCGGCTGCCAGAAGAGACATGAATATTGCGTGTCTCTGACATGGCCTATCATTTCAGGTCTGAACAATTAAACTGAAATGCACCAGAGCGGTTCGGCTCTGGCGAGCGAAAGGGCAACAGATATGCCAAAGGTCAAGATTGTCAGCGACCCGTATAGGCGCACCACCAAATTCTTCAACATGGGAACCACGTGGACGGAAGTCAACAAAGAAAGCAGCCCGAACAGCTCGCTGCTTGCCAAGAAGTACTCCGAAGGCTTCTTCCCGTTCAAGGCTCGAGAGATCGTCGACAAGCTGCTAGACGAATATGGTGATGGAACGAATCAGCTCGAAATCGTCTTCGAAGGACCCGATGACGAGTGGGATGAACTGCAGGACGTCTGCTCATCCGAGAGCCTTGTCCCACACGTAAGGCTTGAGCGAAGCGAAAAGGCACTGGCAAACGCGCGAGACATCCTGCCTTACATCAGGGAAGTCTTCGACGAGCTCTACCCCATCATCGCAGGCACCGCAGACGGAAGCCCCGAGACGCTCGACCGCCTGCGCAAGTTCCGCGACGCATCCAGCGACATGATCCCCATCTGCGCGGTGGGCAACTACAGTGCCGGCAAGTCAAGCTTCATCAACGCGCTTATTGGAACGGAGCTCCTCCCCAGCGGCGACCGGCCGGTGACGGCGAGGATCTTCCAAATCGAGAGGTCCGACCAGCAGGACCGCGCCTCAATCGGCTTCAAGTACGCCGACGAGCCCATGAACGTTACCTTCACGGATGACGGAATGAAGGTCAGCCCCGCAGGGACGCGGGGGAAGGTCTTTGATGAGATCGCATCGGCAATGGCCGACAGCGGGATAAGCCTCGCGGAGCGCGTCCGCGCAGCCCTTGGGGCCATCAACTCGTTCAGTGAGGGAAAGGACGAGCCGACACTGTCCGACCTCGTGAAGGTGAGGGTTCCCTTCGGCAGGGACACAAACTGGGGAAACGGCAAGAAGATCGTGATATTCGACACCCCAGGCTCCAACGCGAACTCCAACGTCGACCACGTGCGCGTCCTGCGTGAGGCAATGAGGGGCATGTCCGACGGCCTGCCCATCTACGTGACCGCCTACGACGCCCTAGACAGCAACGACAACGCCGACCTCTACGAACAGATCAGCCAGATGCCCGCCCTCGACGAGCGCTTCGCGATGGTCGTGGTCAACAAGGCGGACGACGCTGACATACCAGAAGGAGGGTTCACCAAGAAGGACGAGGAATGGGTGATGGACACCGTGGTCGCCCGCAACCTCTATGCCCAGGGAATCTACTTCGTCTCGTCAATTGCCGGCCTCGGCGCAAAGACGGGAGGCAGCTTCGCAGACAGGCACTACGACCGCGTGTTTCGAAGGCTGCGGGACGGATACGAGGACACGAGTGACAAATATTACACACGACTGTTCGACTACGATCTGATGCCCGAGCAACTGAGGGCGAAGGCCGTGCGCAATGCCGAGGCGTGCGACAACCGCCTGCTGGCCAACAGCGGGCTTTTCAGCGTGGAGCGGGGCATCGACGAGTTTGCCACCAAGTACTCGGCATACAACAAGTGCTTCCAGTCAGAGGCACTCCTTCACGAGCTCATCGAGCAAACGGACGCGAGGCTTGAGAAGAGCGGCGACATCCTCGAAAACAGCAGAAGAGTCCTTGCCGTCGACCTCGATGAGAGCAAGAACGACCTGCTAAGCAAGTTAATCAAGCTCTCCATCTCCACCTGCGAAGAGGCAATGGAGGGATACCTCCCCAGCATGAACGAGTGGGCGAGGCAGAGCATCGCAGCCTCCGGGCTGACGGCCGAGAGGCTTCGCGAATGGGAGCGTGACATCACTGCCGTGAAGCGCCGCGAGATGGGTGCCGAGGAGAAGCGGCAGGATGCCGAGGGAAAGAAGGCTGCCATTGCCGCAAACCTCAGGGCGAGGGTACAGAACGCATGGGACACGAGGGATGTCCTTGGCATCGCGGGCATCGCGAGAAGCCTCGCAAGTGACTGGAGTGCCGCCCGCGAGGCAGAGCTGGAGAGCGAGGAAATCTTCCGTGGTGCCGACAGGGAGGCTTCGAACGAGCTCCTGATGAGAGTACGCAACCAGTTTGATGACGACATCGCGCGTCTCATGCAGGAGGCGGAAGGCTGCTCCAAGGGCTACTGGGAGGAGCATGCGGAAGCGAGCAGGAAGGCCCTACTCGACCTCGTCTCCGACGGAGCGGCCATCGACGACGAGAGGCGAAAGACCCTGCGGACGATCATCGTCGACTTCCGAGACCTCTCCCTTGACGACGAACTCCCGGAAATATCTGAGATACGGCATCCGTTCGACCCCAACAAGCTCTGGAAGGCACCATTGCGCGTGCAGTACAACATGGAGCTCGCACAGAGGGTCTCCAAATGGCGCTCGGTTGTCGAATCCGCACATGAGGCCAGCTTCAGGGAGTGGCTGCACGAGCTGACCGACGCCCTGAGCCTGGGTGCCGTCGACCTCAACCCCGAACTGCGGAGGAAGTTCGACTCCGTCGTGAGCACGGAACGCGAGATTGAGGCCCAGAGGTCGAAGAGGATCAGGCTGCGCAGCGGCGAGAAGAGGGTGTCCGGCTACATGACGTGGCAGGAGGGTTAGGACATGGGCATCAAGAGCATCGCCCAGAAAGCCGCCGGAAAGGCAGGCAATGCGGTGGCCAAGCTTTCGTCGCTTAGCCCCGAGCAGCTCCGTGAGGTCGACGAGAGGAGGCAGCGCTACCTGAGCGAGATGCCCTCCGCCGATGACGCCACAGCAGTGGAGCTCACCAGTAGGCTCATCGCCGCCGCAGGCGTGGAGATCTACAACGCCTACCTCCCGCAGATTGCCGGCATGTACGTTCCCGTCGAGGCGAATGCTGAATACGGTGGTTCCGCCTTCGACGCACGGTACAACGCGCACTTCCTCAACGTGACCAAGTGGGTGTCCGACCCAGAAGAGAACAGCCTCGAGAAGCTCGTCAACGTCTACGAGGTTCTCTCCTCTGAGACGTGCAACATCGCGCTCGTCTTCCATCGCGGCAGGGAAAAGACCGACGTCTACCTCGCCGTCGTTGACACCACGAACGCGACGAGCAACGTCAACGCAAAGGACTTCGCGCGCCGCCTCGAGGGGGCCCTCAGGGGCAACTTCCCCGGTGCGGAGTGGGGCAAGGTGGAAAGTGGCGAGATACCCCACCTCAAGGACACGCGCGACATCTCGGTCGCAGCGGTCTCTAACGTGCCCACGGAGAAGTCCGAGAAGTTCGTGAGCCAGACGATCGAAAAGTTGCTCGACGGCATCGTCCCGAAGAGCAGGAGCGAGGAGTACACGCTCGTCTTGCTCGCCACGCCAACGCTCGACGCCGAGGAGCGGAAGCTCCGCCTCGGACAGCTCTACACGGGTCTTGCACCGTACTCATCCTGGCAGACGGACTACACCTACACGGAGGCGGGCTCCACCTCGTCGTCTGCGACGGTCGGCCTCAACGCCGGCGTGAGCGTGGGCAGGCAGGTGGGCACCAACCAGTCGCTCGCTGACGGCCAGTCGGTCAGCGACTCGACGAACTCGGGCATCTCCGACACTGAGGGCAGTTCGCAGACCGACACGGTGTCCGACGCGGTGTCCGACAGCTCCGCCCATACGGATGGTACGAACAGCTCGACCAGCGAGTCCAGTACTGGATTCGTGTCAGTCGGGGAAGGTGTAACTGCAGGCGGAAGCCACACGAAGGGCTCGTCTCATGGCACGAGCGCCAGCGACACCACAACCCACGGCACCAGCAGCAGCGTCGCTCAGGCGCTCGGCTCGTCCACGGCGCATGCGGTCTCCAGCACACTGGGGCGTGCCGTCACCAAATCCCTCACCAGCACCATCGGCTCCTTCGCGAGCCAGAGCCTCGGCGGCAACTTCGGAGTGAACTTCGCCAGGACCTCGACGGTCACCGCGACTATCGGCAAGAACGAGGGCATCCACCAGACCCACGCCAACTACTCGATCAAGCACGCGCTCGAGCTCCTCGAGCAGCAGATGAAACGTCTCGAGGAGGGAGCGGCACTCGGTCTCTGGGAGTTCGCGGCATACGTCCTGAGCGAGAACCCGGCAGCCGCGAACAACGTAGCGCACTCCTACCTTGCCCTCACCCAGGGGGAGGAGTCGTTCATCTCGCAGGCCTCCGTCAACCTCTGGCGCGGTGACCTGCCAGGCGAGAGCGCAGCGGATACCATCTGCTCGTACCTCAGGGACCTCAGGCACCCAATCTTCGCCCTGAACCCCAAGCTCGTCGAGCGTCAGCCCAACGTGCTTCCCTATCCGTCGACCGTGACGGCCACGACGACCCTCACGGGTAAGGAGCTTGCGAGGTCGCTCAACTTCCCAAGCAAGTCGGTGGCCGGCCTCCCCGTCTTCGAGTGCGCGAGCTTTGGGCGCAACGTCGCCACATTCGAAGAGCCCGAGACGGCTGGCGCCATCGAGATTGGCCACGTCTTCCACATGCACCACGAGGAGCCAACGCCTGTGCCACTCGACCTCGACTCCCTCGCCGGGCACACGTTCGTGACGGGCAGCACTGGCTCGGGAAAGAGCAATGCCGTGTACCGCATCCTCGAGCTGGCATGCAAGCATGACGTCGGGTTCCTCGTCGTCGAGCCCGCCAAGGGCGAGTACAAGGATGCGTTCGGCAACGACCCGGATGTGTCGGTCTTCGGAACCAACCCTGCCTACGCACCACTGCTGCGCCTCGACCCGTTCAGCTTCCCGGAGGGTGTGCACGTCCTGGAGCACCTCGACCGCCTCGTCGAGATCTTCAACGTCTGCTGGCCGATGTACGCGGCCATGCCGGCGGTCCTAAAGGATGCCGTCGAGCGGTCCTACGAGGACTGTGGGTGGGACCTGACGACGTCGACCAACCCCTACGGGGAGGGCCTCTACCCAAGCTTCTCGGACGTCGCCCGCAACGTCAGGGAGGTCATAGATGCGAGCGAGTACGACGCCGAGAACAAGGGCGCCTACAAGGGTTCACTGCTCACGCGCCTCAACTCGCTCCGCAACGGGATAAACGGAATGATCTTCACCTCCAACGAAATCCCGGCACAGGTGCTGTTCGACGACAGGACAATCGCCGACCTGAGCCGCGTGGGCTCCGGCGAGACCAAGGCCCTGCTCATGGGCGTCCTCGTGCTCAAGCTACAGGAATGGCGCATGAGCCAGGGCATTCCCTCGAACGCGAGGCTGCGTCACCTCACCGTCCTCGAGGAGGCCCACAACCTGCTGCGACGCACCTCGCCAAACCAGGAGCAGGAAGGCGGGAACCTCGCTGGCAAGAGCGTGGAGATGCTCTCCAACGCGATTGCCGAGATGCGGACGTATGGTGAGGGGTTTGTCATCGCCGACCAGGCTCCCGGTCTGCTTGACCCGTCAGCCATCCGCAACACCAACACCAAGGTCGTGCTACGTCTGCCCGAGAGTGGCGACCGCGAGCTTGTGGGAGGAGCGGAAGCCCTGAATGAGACCCAGATCAAGGAGCTGGCGAGGCTTCCTCGCGGTGTCGCGGCCGTGTACCAGAACAACTGGATCGAGGCCGTGCTCTGCAAGGTCGCCAAGGCCAGGCATGGCGGGGGCGCCTATGAACAGCTGCCCGAGGAGGGCGAGGAGCGAGTGCGAGACACAAGACTCGCACTCAACATCGTCTCCCTTCTGAGCGGCAGCGAGGCCGTCACCGACGAGGCAAGGCTTGCCGACGTGAGGGATGGCATGCGATTGCTCGGCGTGGACTCTTCTGTCCAAGTAGCCGCGCTGCGCATCCTCAAGAATCCACCCCCGGAGCCAAGGATGACGAGAATCGCACCCATCGTCACAAGCCTCTTCCCCGAAGCACGGGAGGCGATGACTGCGGCCAAGGAGAAGACGAGCGATCCTCGCGAGTGGAGCTTGGCGATCAGGCAATCCATTGACGGATCCTGCACAGAGGGTACCAAGCCGCAACTCATGCGCATCATCACGCAGGGCATCGTCTACGACTACCTCTGCAACGAACTGCACGACCGTGAATCGTTCGACGGTTGGTATAGGAATGGGGTGGTTGCATGATACGCGAAACACGTTCTGATATGGGGCTGGAGACCAATACACGGACTCCTGACAGCAGACTCGAGAAATCCGGCATCGACCCCGACAAGCTCGCCGAGTCCTCGGAAGCCCGGTGGGATGACGCCAAGACGGTCTCCTTCGGTGACAGTCCCGTCGAAGCAGACAAGGTTGCCGAGCCCTATCTGACAACGTACGAGGAGCGATTGAATCAATGCGCCAAGGAAGAACTATTCGAGAATCCCGACATGAGGGGCGAATCCATGGCGCGCCCAGACCTGACTACGGATACAGGACAAAAGGCAAAGGAGAGGCTTGCCGAATATGGGCAGGAGGGCATCTGGTATCGTGACGCGCTGCCGGACTTTGGTCCGGTCTCAGAGTGTACGGTCCAGATTGAAGATATGACCAGCAAGCGTGCAAAGAACTTCGACCAGGCAGACGACCTTTGCGCAAAAAAGTGGAGTGCTGAGAAGCGAGAGGAAAAAAGCGACTGGACCGATAAAGAGGTGGCGCAGTGGAGGAAGGACAACTCCTTCAGCTGGCATGAGTGTGCCGATATGAAGACAATGAATCTCGTCTCGCGAGACATCCATGAATACTTCAGTCATTCGGGCGGGGTGGCAGAATGCCAGAAGCGAGAAGGAATCGGCGGAAACGAGGAGTTCGATGAGTAGCATAACCAAGGAAATTTGGGGTAAAAAGCTCGAGCTCGAGATTTATCCCGAGGGTGGTAAAGCCCCTACGGACGAACAGTCGTTGGCTCTGGAGCGCATCTTGGCGGCATGGGATGCGATAGAGTGTGCCACCCCAGCACTAAGGGAGTATTGCGCCAAGAATGACGACGGCAAAGACGTGGACAACGTCTTCCGCTACGTCATGCCCCGCTACCTCTTCCTACCAAGGATGCAAGAGGAGCGCACGGTGGCGCTGATGTGCGACTGCCGATTCGAGCCAGAGCACGGCCTCGCGCTCGTCTTCGAAAACGAGAAGCTGAAAGAGATTGGCACGCAGGACATAATCTTGTAAGAAACATACTTGCGCTCAATCTGGACATCCTTATGAACCGACGTGCCAAAACAGCAGGATGAGTCTCGCCGTGAGTCTCACACGTGCATCGTAAAGCTTGCCAAACGTGCGCGCTCGATAGTGTCGGAAACGGCTGTTGATGCTTATTAAGAAGTGACACCAGAACTAATGAAAAGTGTGCTTGGCATGAAAAGACAGTGTCATCCCTTCGTGGCCATTTTACAATCGGTAGAGGCGTGCGGACATTTTTCCGTGCCTAGGCTGCCAGACCTAGGCTCCTTCTGTACTGCATCGGGCTCATCCAGCCCAGCTGCTCCTTCGGTCTTGCCTCGTTATAGTACCTGAGATAGGCATCGAGCATCTCGATGAACTCGCTGAGGCCCACGCCGCTCCAACCCCTGCCATGGAAGGACTCGTTCTCGGGCCTTCCGAAGAACCCCTCCATGGCGGAGTTGTCCGGGGAGCATCCCTTGGCCGACATGCTCCTGATGAGGCCGTTCCTCTCGCAGATCGCAATCCGCCCAGGCCATCCGTGGTGGCAGCCGCGGTCGCTGTGGATGACGGGATGCTCGTCCGGAGCCAGGCCTGCGCATGCCTTCTCGAGCATGGAATCGGAGGGCCCCTCGTCCGGAGCCGGCGGGATCGACCATGCGGGCAGGGCTCCGTCGAAGCAGTCGGGCACTGGGCTGAGATGGGCCTTGCCTGCGGGGATGGCGAACTCTGTGATGTCGGTGAGCCACAGGGAGTTCGGGAGGCCTGCGGCGAAGTCGCGCTTCGCCAGGTTCTCGGGGGCATCCGTGACTCTCCCTTGTAGGAGCCGTATGGCCTTCCTGCCCCCTTGCGCGTGACCTCCATGCCCTCCTCGCGCATGATGCGCCTCACGACCTTCTCGGAGACCACGATGGGCCCCTCGGGCCCCCCGGGCCCGTGGGTCACGTGGCGGTAGCCGCGCGGCCGGCTGGCGCCCTCGAGGGCATCCGCTGTCCTCGAGCGCGGCTCGGCATGCTTGTCAGGCCTGGCAAGAGCCGCACGCTGGTGTGAACTGCCTCCCATTTCTTGGACACAAGAAATGGGGGGTTCGTCTTTATGCCTGATGACTTGCGCTTAAAGCACGATGCCGGCTCCAGGAGGGGGCGGCAAGGCTGTTCGAGATGGGATACGGCTACGGCCCGGTCGCCTCCATGACGTCGCTTCCCCAGGAGGCTGTGAGAGAATGGCTCTACACGTTCCGCGCCGTCGGATTGGAGGGCCTGCTGAACATGGGGAGAACCCAGGCGAGATACAGCTGGGAGCTGAAGTGCGACGCGGCCAGGGCCGTGGCCGGGGGCGAGATGACCGTCGTCGAGGCGATGGAGGCCTACGGGGTCGCATCGCGCTCGCCCCTGAACAAGTGGTGCAAGCTGTACCGCGAGGGCGGCGCCGGCGCGCTCAGGCCCAGGCCCAAGGGGCGGCCGAGGGGCTCCGGGGGCAAGTCCGCGGGGCTGACGCGGGAGCAGGAGCTCGAGCGGCGGATCAAGAGGCTGGAGGCGGAGAACGCCTACCCAAAGAATCGATGGCCCTGAAGGCGGAGAAGCGCTCCCGGACCGCGAGAGGGCGGTCGTCGTGAGCGGGCCTTCAGGGCAGTGCCCGCTCTCCGACCTGCTCGAATGCGCCGGCCTCGCCAGGTCGAGCCACCACTGCGCGCTGGCGCACCCGAAGGGTCCCACGAGGCCCGAGCTCCGGGACGCCGCCGCGGAGATCTTCTCCCGCACCGCGAACGGCTGCGGCCACAGGCAGATAGCCATGTGCCTGCGCGCCGAGCGGGGCGCGGTCATCGCGGACAAGACGGTGCCCGAGACGATGCACGGGACGGGCATCAGATGCGGGATACGGCGCGAGACGGACCACCACAGGCACGACTCGTACAAGGGGGTCGTGGGCAGGACCTTCGAGAACGTGGTGGGGCGCGACTTCGAGGCCGACGGGCCCTGGGAGAAGATGGGGACCGACGTCACTGAGTCCGGGCGGCCGTGGGGAAAGGCCTACTTCGCGCCCGTCTACGACCTCGGCAGCAAGGAGATCGTCGCCTGGTCGACGTCGACGCACCCCAACATGGCGCAGCAGCATGAGCTGCTCGACCAGCTCATGTCCAAGAAGCCCGAGGGCGCCAGACCGATACTGCACTCGGACATGGGATGGCAGTACCAGCACGCGGAGTGGTGCGGCAGGCTGGAGGAGGCCGGCATCGTGCAGAGCATGTCCCGGAAGGGCAACTGCATCGACGACGGCGCGACGGAGCAGGTGTTCGGGCACCCGAGGGACGAGCTCTTCCGGAACCGGGTGTGGCCGAGCTTCGATGCGTTCAAGAGGGATCTCGACGCCTACATCATCCACTGGAACACGAGAAGGCGGCAGGTCAAACTGAGGGGACTGACCCCGGAGGAGTTCCGGAATCAGTCCCTGAATGCGGCTTAGTCTCTATTTGGCCGTCCGAGTTTTGGGACGCAGTTCAGTGCTCATAGGGGCCCTTCGATATCCTCGAGGAAGCGGTGAGGCCTTTCGAGGCGTGGCCGGTCGTCTGCCTCAGATGCTCCATGGCCGGGGTCTTCTCCCTGTTCGTCAGCGCATCGAGGCTTGCGGCTTTTAAAGCCTCCACCACCCCGCGCAGGATGTCGTCCTCGGGCCCGGGCTGCCTTATGCGCTCCTCGGGCGTCCCTTCGAAGCCCGACCAGGCACGCTCGCCCCCTTCGGGCACGGCCGGCTTGGCTGGCATGGAGGGCTCCTCCCCCTCGGCCGGTCCCGCCCGATTGTACACAGTGGCAGCATTGAGCACCCCGAGCGCCCTCGCCACGTCCTTCCCGTCCGTCCCGCCCTGCACGAGCCTGACGGCCTCCGCCCTCGTCTCGGGATCGTAGTGGCCGAAGGGACGGCCGGCGGTCCCCGCATGCGCGGCATCGCTCTCCCGGATCCAGGCATGCATGGTCTGCCTGGAGGGATGTCCGAGCTTGCGGATTGCGAGGGTTACCTTCCCACCGCATTCCTCGAGGACTTCGAGCGCTCTCTTCCTCTGCTCTGGCGTAAAGCTCATTGCGGACTCCTGACCGGACCGCATCGGGCCCAACTTTTTGTCCGCATGCCCTAGTGTCGATAAAAGTGGTGTAAGGGGCGATTCCACGCGGTCGTGGCCACCGCCCCAGAACCTTGGCGCTTCGCGTTATCCTATACCGCCTCCATGCCGTCCGCAAGCTCCAGGCTCGCGTCAATCGCCTGCCGGGCGAGCCTCGTGTGTGTTTCGTCAATACCTCGTTGCACAATAAAGCAAAAGAGCGTTTCACAGGTCAGCGTGAAAGTTTTGCACCGATGAGCATATGCCCAGTCTGCCCCGTCTCTTCCTAGCCCTCCCCGCGCATGAGCGCGTGTTTGACCCTATATGACTCCCTGTTGCAGGTGATGAGCCTCCCGTGGTGGACTATGCGGCCCATCATGGCCTCGGACATGTCGTCGTCGTTGAAGATCTCGCCCCACCCCGAGAACCCGATGCTGGTGGTAAGGATGACGGGTATTCGCTCGTAGCACATCGAGACGACCCGGAAGTGAGGCCTCGCCCCGTCGGGGTCGGTGGGAAGGCACCCCCACTCGTCCAGGATGATGAGGTCCGCCCTCCCGATCTTTGCGGGCATCTCCTGGATGGTTCCGTCTCGGTGGGCGCTCCTCAGCTCGTTTACCAGGGATGCAGTCGAGAAGAACAGGACCCTCTTGTTCTGGTCGCACGCAAGGATTCCCAGGGCTATCGCCGTGTGGGTCTTGCCCTTATGCAAAACTTCACATAGGGGCAAGACCCATCTCGCGGTTGTCCTCGGGGTGGAGGCTGTGAGGCACCGTAGGCTGACGTACTTCGTCGGCTGCCAGTATCTCGTCGAGGACCTCGAGCGCGCGGCAGACAAGGGCCAGCTGGAGCGCAGGATGCGCTTCTACTCCCATCTGTCGCTGCTGATACTGGACGAGCTGGGGTACCTGCAGATAGACAAGAGGGGCGCGGACCTCATCTTCCAGCTCGTCTCGAGGAGATACGAGAGGAGGTCGACGATCGTGACGACGAACGTTGGGATAGGCCTGTGGGGCGACGTCTTCAGCAACGCAGCCACCGCATCGGCCATTGCCGACAGGCTCTGCCATCATTGCCACCTCATACGCATCACCGGAAGGTCCTACAGGATCAAGGACCTGCCTGCAGGGAGCCTCTCGAAGGAAGGCGGAGGCACTGAATCCGGCTGATCCGGATGCCCCGGCTGGTGCAGACATATCGTCCAAATCGGTAAATCTGGGGTTGACTTTAACATGGCCGAGATTGCCCCCTACCTGCACTCCCATGCCGCCTCCATCGGCGTTGGGCATGCGCGCCGACGTCCGCTACGAGTCCGGCCTGACAGCCAACCGGAAGCTAGGCAGCCCACAATAAGTTAACGCCGTCCGTCCCAACAAGTGGGGTATCCCATTTTCCGCAGCTAGATAGCAAAGACAGTACTGGTTAGCTGCGGTTCTGTTGATGGGTGGCTGACTATCCTCTGTGTTGGAGCGTTAGCCTATTTGCCTTAGCTAAGACCTGTTTGGCCTGCTTGGTTGTGAGGAACTTGAGCTTGAGCTCCTCGAGGCCACAGGAGGCGGCCAGGGCGTCAGACTCGTCCGTCCTGTGGTCGAACACCCACCAGTTGGAATCGAAGTTCGTGGCTGACATGGCCTTGATCTCACGTCTTATGTGGGCCGCGGGGACACCCGTCTGGCACTGCAGGATCCGAAGGATCGTGAGGGCCACGAAGCACGTGAGGAAGTGGGCCTCTATATGGGCGTCCGTCCAGACGTAGACGGGCCTGGTCCTGAGCTCTGACTTGGTGAGTTTGAAGGACTCCTCTATCCGCCAGAGCTCCCGGTAGGCATCGAGTATCTTCTCGTCCTGCCAGTCTGTCTCGCTTGTGACGACGAGGTAGTAGCCGTCCAAGTCCTCTGCCTCCCTGATGGCATCCTCATCCAGGGAGAGCTTGCGGGCATCGGCAATAGTGCCCGTGTCCCTGTCGAAGGTGAGGCCCCTCACGTACTTTGCCGCCCCATGGGCCTCATGGGCGCTGAAGGCGGCGGGGCTTTTAATGAGCGTGCGTGCCCTCTCGATCACCTTGGCCCTGTCGTGGCGGGCACGCTCCTGGTACTTCCTTGACCAGAAGCCGACGTACTTCACGGGAATCCTTATGTCCTTGGGCTTTCCGCCCTTCGTATCCCCTGCCTTGATGTGGCAGGCCTTGAAGCCCTGCTTGCTCTTGATCTTGAAGTCGTCTCCCATGTGGCGGTAGCCCTGGTCGTCCGTGAGCCACCTCTTCAGGGCGGCGTCCGACTTGGTGCCGCGTGCCGACTGGGAGAAGACGAAGCCGTCCCCCCTGGCCACGGCCGCCGCTATGTTGTCCGACGAGTTGAGGCCCTTGTCGGCGACGGCTATGAGCCTGTCCATCCCGTAGTCGCGCTTGAGGTCGGAGAGCACGGGGATCATGGTCTGGGCGTCTGGGGTGTTGCCCGAAAACTTCCTGTAGCAGATGGGGATGCCCCTCTCGTCCTGCAGGAGCCCCATCTGCACGATCGGGCTCCTCCTGTTCTCCTTGGAGACCCCGCGCTTCCTCAGCTCGTCCTGGGCGTCGCTTTCGAAGTAGTAGTTGGTGACGTCGTAGTAGACGCAGGACATGTCCCTCATGCCCGCGGCCGCTATCCGCCTGTTCATGGAGGAGACGACCTTGTCCTTGGCCCTCGCGAGCTCGTCTAAGGCCCTGTAGAGATCATCGTCCGTGAAGTCGCTCTTGAAGAAGTACCTCTCCCTGTTCTGCCAGGCTGCGCGCTTGGACCCTGGCCCTAGGATCCGCTCTGTCACGAGCAGCCTCGTTACGCTGTTGAGGTCGTATGCCACGCTCCTGCCGCGCAGGTAGTTGCGCAGCACTTGCTCGATCCCCAGGGCGCTGTAGACGGCAAGCGCGATCGCGCACCCCAGGTTCTTCCTGTTGGTCCCCCTCCTGTCGATCTTCTCCAGGGGGTGGATCTCGAGGGGAAGAGCCTGCTCGCCCTCTTTCTTCTCGCGAGTCATCTCAAGGGCCTGGGCCCGTCCCCACTCGATGGGGTCTTGATGCTCCTCCTCGAGCTCGTCGATATAGCCCAAAGACCTCACTTGGCGCTGCTTGGTCTTCTTGCCGACCCGGTAGCTCTCACATACAGAGAGCTTCACCCGTCCGTTCCTCTGTGGGGTCCTCTTCAGAAACATCTTCCGCCCCTCCGCTCTCGAAGGCCACCCCATATATTAGCACATACAACACAATACAACGCGCATAACATTCTATAAACTTGACAAAAAAGTAAAGCCCATCCGGGCTGCTTGGAGTAGGTGTCCTGCGCTCTATTCAGGATTTGTTGCTGCGGAAGAGTGGAGGAGATACGAGAGGAGGTCGACGATCGTGACGACGAACGTTGGGATAGGCCTGTGGGGCGACGTCTTCAGCAACGCAGCCACCGCATCGGCCATTGCCGACAGGCTCTGCCATCATTGCCACCTCATACGCATCACCGGAAGGTCCTACAGGATCAAGGACCTGCCTGCAGGGAGCCTCTCGAAGGAAGGCGGAGGCACTGAATCCGGCTGATCCGGATGCCCCGGCTGGTGCAGACATATCGTCCAAATCGGTAAATCTGGGGTTGACTTTAACATGGCCGAGATTGCCCCCTACCTGCACTCCCATGCCGCCTCCATCGGCGTTGGGCATGCGCGCCGACGTCCGCTACGAGTCCGGCCTGACAGCCAACCGGAAGCTAGGCAGCCCACAATAAGTTAACGCCGTCCGTCCCAACAAGTGGGGTATTATCTACCGTAGTTCTTTATTTCCTCAGAATGGAATGTACTACCTGCATATTCAGTGTCTTCATTAGGCGAGGAGCCAGCTATGTAAAAGTCAATGGGTCAGATGATTTTTCCAGCACCTTGACAATTGGATATGGGACATGGTTTCCGGGCATGGCGAAGCGGGCGGCGCGAGCCGCCTGGGCCGACGGGGCAGGGCGTCTCGGCTGCGCCCGCCCGCTAGGCAACCGGGCAGACGTAGGGCTTGCCGTCCCTCAGCACGGCGAAGACGATGGCGCACAGCTCGCGCACCACAGCGCTGACGGCGACCTTGTGGCACTTGCCCTCGGACCGCTTCTTTATGTAGTAGTCGCGCAGGACGGGGTCGAACATCCTGGCCCGGTCGGCGGCGAGCCAGAGGTGCCACCTCAGGTAGGGCGAGCCGCGCTTCGAGAGGTGGGCCTTTGGGCCCTCGTACTCGCCGGACTCGAACACCGACGGGTCGCAGCCCGCGAAGGCGACGAGCCTCGAGGCGCTCTCGAAGCGCGACACGTCGCCCATCTCGCCGAGGGTTCCCGCGGCGCACACGGCGCCGATGCCGGGGATCGTGGTGATGGGCGAGCCATCGACCATGCGCGCCAGCTCCGCGTCGAGCTCGGCCATCTGGCCCCTCGTGAACTCGATCTGCACGAGCAGCTGGCGCAGCTGGAGCACGAGGGGGGGCGCTGTGCTGGCCGACCGACGATCTGGCCAGGGCCTTCAGGCGCTCGTCGCCGGCCCGGCCGAACCTGCCGCCGTACGCCCCGCGGATCGCCCTCTCGACGGAGTCGGCGCGCGCGGAGGCCACGTTGGCGGCCGAGCCCCACCTGCCCAGCACGGCCGACCCCGCCCTCCCGAAGTCATCGGCGAAAAACCCGTGGAACTCGGAGAAGACCACGTCGACGATCGCGTGGGCCCTGCGCTTCGAGTCGCCCACGATGTGCGACAGGGAGCCGCGGGACCTCGCCAGCGACCTCATGTCGTCGGTCTCGGGCTTCGCCCGGCGCCGCGCCGCGGGGTTCCCGGCCAGGAGCCACAGCGCGAGCGTCTCGGCGTCGACCGCGTCGCTCCTCGCCTTCCTCACGCCCGTCGCCTTGCGCCAGTTGGCGGTGAGCAGGGGGTTCACCTCGAAGACCTCGTAGCCGCGGGCCTCGAGGAACGCGATCAGGCCCCTCCCGTAGTGGCCGGTCGCCTCTAGGCAGACGGCCGATTCCGCGCACGTGGCGCCGGCCTCGGAGAGCGCGACGAGCAGGGACGCGAACCCCTCGCCGTCGTTGCGGAGCTCGTAGCCGAGCAGCCGCCGCTCGCCCCCCTCCGCGATGACCGCGGCCGAGTGCCTATTCTTGGCCAGGTCGATCCCTATGCAGCAACGCATCTTTGCCTCCTTCCGTCTCGGGGACACGTCGCCATGGCGGGGCTCCCCCCGTCCCGGCGGCGCGCAGCCTCTTGCGAAATGAAGCAACAAGGTGCTATCCAGCTGATTTGCGCAGCTCCGTCGGGCGGGGGCGCGATCCTCCTCGGAGAGGACTGGGCCTCAAGGCATGCATTACGCGATCCCCGCCGTCGGGAAATTATGTCCCATATCCAATTGCCGGCAATACGGGACGAAAGTCGCCGGGAGGCGACGATGATTAGGATAAGTGGTTACGATGGACATGATGCAGAACACCGACAACTCCCTTAAGGATCTCGTCTTCGAGGAGGTCGCCGAGGAGGACTTCTTCGCCGACTACACCGGCGGATGCTCCGGTAATCGCTCCGACTGCTGCACCAGGGTGTGCACGCGCGATGGCTACGTCGCCTCCGAGGAGGAGTGGGGCAAGTTCCTCGCCGTCGAGGGCGGCGTCATCCAGTACTAGCCTCCGAACGCCGTCGGTTTTGGCCGCAAGCCGCACCCGATTCTTGACGTGCGGCTTGCTTTCGATTGGCTCCCAGATGCAGATACCAGTAATGCAGATAGAGCTTGTGCAGCATGGCATCATAGACGTGAACGTCGACTCGCCCTACGTGTACGGGGTCGAGACGGCGAATCGAGTATTCACGTCGACGCTCGGGCGGATGAACACGGAGGTCGTTGGGCTCCTGTACCTAGACAGCACGCACAAGGTGATTGGCTACTCGACCATTGCCATGGGTGCTGTCGACAGGGTCACGTCCTCGGTCGCACAGATCATAAGAACCGCCCTGTTATCGAACGCCTCATACATCATCGTGGCCCACAACCACCCGAGCGGCGTCTGCGAGATTACCGAGCCCGACATCGCATTGACAAAGCGGATTGGCGCGGCGGCGCAGCTCATGGACATCAGCCTGATCGACTCCCTTGTCGTGTGCCCGAGCGGTGAGTTCGCGTCGATCCGTGAGAGCATGGGGAGGAAGCAATGACCATCGAGACCTCTGTCGTCTTCAAGGTCAGGGACTCGGTTGACCTGTTCCTGACCGACGGGACGTACCTAACCGCCTACTACATGAATTCGCGCAAGCGTCGCACCTTCCGCGTGAGCGAGGAGACGGTAGGATTGCTCGAGCGCATCGATGGTCGCCGACAGGCCGGAGAGTTGAAGCAACTCATGCGCGAGGAGCTCGGCGCAGACCCCGAGTCGACCGACAGTGCCCTCGAATCCCTGCACAGGAGCAGGATCCTCACCGAAGTCGGCCTCGCCTCACCCCTCGAGGGCGACGATGAGGAGCGATACGCGAGGCAGACCAACTACTTCGCTGAGTTCCTGGGAGACGAGGCAGATGGTCCGCTCGCCCAGCGAAGGCTGGCAGAGTCCCGCGTGTCGGTGTTCGGCTGCGGGGCAGTCGGTGGCGGCATCGCCATCGAGCTCGCCATGGCGGGCGTCAGGCACTTCACGCTGGTCGACTACGACGTCGTGGAACCGTCCGACGCAAGCCGGCACCTGTACTTCGACCTCACGGACGTCGGCAAGCCCAAGGTCGAGTCGCTGGCTAGGCGGCTCAGGGAAATAGACCCGAGAGTCTCCGTCGAGGAGGTCTTCTCCAGCGTGAGGCCCGAGGATGACATCGAGCCGATTATCTCCGGGTGCGACTTCGTCGTGAACACCATGGACGAGCCCTACATCGGCTACACCTCCGCGAAGGTCTCCCGGGTCTGCGTCAAGCACAACAAGGCCCACTACATCGCCGGGGGTTTCGACGCACACCTCGCGAGCACGGGCGAGCTCGTCATCCCCCACGTTACGCCATGCGTGGAGTGCTACGCGCGGTACTTCAAGGAGAGTCTGAAGGACTGGAAGCCCTCGCGGCACCCCGTCGAGGAGCGTGCCCTGGAGATCGGAGGGCTCTCCCCCATGTCCCTCTTCTCCGCGTCCTTCGCCTCCATCGAAATCGTGAAATACCTCACGGGAATCGTGGACATGAACAGCTCGTACAAGCCGCGAGGAGAGTGGCTCTTCAACAACATGAGCCTCAGCTACCTAGACGTGCCGAGGGACCCGGAGTGCCCCATCTGCGGGGAGGGGGTGCTGCTATGAACCCAAGACTGAGCCCAAGCGTCTCCGTAGTCCCACTCGGCAACGGCATCGTCGAGTTCTTCAAGACGAACACGAGGCAGCAGGTACGCTTGCAGACGCCCGACGACACGATCCTCCGCATCGTGAACGGCCTCGACGGCACCAAGGGCACCGACGAGATCGCAGCGAAGCATGGGACGACCACCCAGTCGGTGGCGAGGCTCCTCTCCCACCTGGAGCGCAACGGAATCCTCGACAACGTCGAACCAAGCAGCGACATCGACGCATACGAGGTCTTCAGGAGGCCCGTCTCCTTCTTGCAGGACTTCTCCACCTCACACGAGCACCTCGTACGAATGTGGGACGCCCTCAGGTCGGCAAGAGTCGTGGTGGTGGGTCTCGGCGCCGTAGGCTCGTGGGTCGCGTGCTGCCTCGTGCAGACTGGCGTCAGGAGACTCGTGCTCGCAGATCCGGACGTCGTGGAGCTCTCGAACCTTCACAGGCAGCTCGGATACCGGACGGGCGACGTGGGCCGCCCGAAGGTCGAGGCGCTCTCTGACGCGCTCGAGAGATACAGGCCCGACCTCGAGATAGAGAGGCTCCCCGTCGAACTCGGCGAAGGGTCGCTCGAGCAGATCGAGGGCGTCGTGGACCTTGTCATCAACTGCGCGGACAAGCCCACGGTCGATCAGACATCGAGGTGGGTTGGCGAATACTGCATGCCAAGGGCAATCCCCCACATCGTGGGAGGCGGCTACAACCTTCACCTCTCCCTCATCGGGCAGACCGTCATCCCCGGCAGAACCGCCTGCGTGAGGTGCTTCGAAAAGCAGCTCGAGAGGGACAACGAGATTGACCCCGCGAGGGTTAAGAAGCTCCAGGTCCCCAACCGGAAGGTCGGGAGCCTCGGGCCGCTCTGCGCCCTGAACGCCAGCATGGTGGCAATGGAGGCCGTGAAGGTGCTGACTGGGTGCGCGGAGCCCGCAAACGCGAACCGGCGGGGAGAGTTCGACATCACGACGATGGACGTGTCCTACACGGCCTACGAGAGGCTCGACGACTGCGATTGGTGTGGTGAGCATGGGAAGTATTCAGGTCAGGGGCGCTAGGGAGCACAACCTTAAGGGGATTGACGTAGACATCCCACTCGGGAAGCTCACCTGCGTCACCGGCGTCTCAGGCTGCGGGAAGTCCTCCCTCGTCCACGACACCCTGTACGCGGAGAGCCAGAGGATGTTCCTGGAGGGGCTCTCCGGCAACGACATGGGCCAGCAACTCATGAAGGCGCCGAACGTTGACTCGATCGACAACCTCAGGCCGTCCCTTAACGTCTCCCAGAGCTACTACAACTTCAACCCGAGGTCGACCGTCGGCACCGTCACCGAGGTCTCCCAGGGCTTGCGCTCGCTCTTCGCCCTGGTCGTGAGCCGGGAGACGGGGCTCCGGCTGGACGACGCCTTCTTCTCGAGGAACAACCCATCGAGCTGGTGTCCGGAATGCCAGGGCACCGGCGAGGGGTACGCCATCTCGCTCGCGAGGCTCGTTCCAGACCCGACGAAGAGGCTCTCCAGCGGAGCAATCCTGTACTACAAAGACGGCAAGTCGTCCCCCGAGCGCAAGACCCTCCTCGCCGTCTGCGAGAGGCTCGGCATAGACCCGGACGCTCGGTACTGCGACCTGAGCGAAGACCAGGTCGACGCACTCCTCAACCGGACCTCGCCGCTGGAACTCACCATCCGCTACAAGAATCCCAGAGGGGTTTACCGCCAGGGGAAGGTGACCTCAAGAGGCGTCCTCGTGGAGCTTGAGGAGAAGCTCAAGGACGTCGACACCCCATCCACGCTTGCCAGCATCTCGAAGTACCTCGACCGCGTGCCGTGCAGGACATGCGGGGGCTCCGGCCTCAAAGCCGAGGCGGCGACCCACAAAGTCTGCGGGATGACCATGGGCGACGCCGAGCAGGCAAGCGTCGACGAGCTGCTGGAGTGGGCCGGGGCCGTGCATGACGCCTACGCCGGCAGCCCCATCTCGAAGCCCGTCTGCACGCTCTGCGAGCGAATCTCGCGACGGCTGATGCGGCTCGCGGAACTCAAGGTCGGATACCTCAGCCTCTCCAGGAAGGTCCCCACGCTCTCAGGGGGCGAGTCCCAGAGGGTGAGAATCGCGAACCAGCTGTCGTGCTCACTCAACGGTCTCGTCTACATCCTCGACGAGCCTTGCCGGGGGCTGCACCCACGCGACGCAGAGTCCATCATCACGGCGGCTGGGGAGCTCGTGAAGAGGGACAACACCGTAGTGGCCATCGAGCACAACCCCAAGTTCATATCCAAGGCTGACTGGGAGATAAGGCTCGGTCCGCAGGGAGGGCCTAACGGCGGAAGCATCGTGAGCATGGGGGAGCCTCGGAAGCGACCGGGCATCAGTCCGTCCCACAGAAAGCCCGCGAGCGCACGAGACACCCTGGTGCTCGACCACCTCTCGCAGAACAATGTCCTGGACGCGAGCGTGCGCCTTCCCCTGGGGGTCGTGACAGCGATAACAGGAGTATCGGGCTCTGGCAAGAGCTCGCTCCTGGCGGCGATGCAGCAAGCGGTGGACTCGATGGTCTCCAACAAGTCTGTCCCCAAGTCAAAGGTCGACGGCGTTCACCTCGTCAACCAGAAGCCCATCGGCAAGACCCCAAGGTCGACCGTCGCATCGTACCTCGGGACGATGGACGAGATAAGGAAGTCCTTCGCCGAGACGGAAGACGCGAAGAGCCTTGGGCTCGGACCTTCTGCATTCAGCCTCAACGTCTCCGGGGGACGATGCGAGACCTGCCAAGGAACTGGACTCGAAAAGGTGTCGTACAGGTATCTCCCGGACACCTACATCGAGTGCCCTGAGTGCCATGGCCGGCGGTTCTCCGACGAGGTCCTCTCGGTAAGGGTCTGGGACATGACCGTCACAGATGTGCTGGACACGCCCATCGAGGAGCTCGTCGAGAGGATACCCAACGACAGCGCGGCTCACGAGATGCTCGACTGCGTAAAGAGAATCGGACTCGGGTACCTTACCCTCGGCCAGACCTCGCTGAGCCTGTCCGGCGGCGAGGCTCAGCGCATCAAGCTTGCCAAAGCGCTGGGCAAGGCAGGGGCCGGAAAGGGCATCTACTTCTTGGACGAGCCGACCTCGGGGCTCGAGCGAGACGACGCTCGCCTCCTCACGGAGGCTTTCCTCTCCCTCACTTCAAGCGGAGCAACGGTCGTGTTCACGGAACATGACCCTGCGTTCATCGAAGAGACAGCAGACCACGTCATCGACCTCGGGACCATTGCAGGACGTGACGGTGGAAGCATCGCATGCTCCGGATTGCCAACCGAGGTGTTCGCCGATCCCCAGTCATCTTGGGCTGGCGTGCCTGGCTGAATTCGAGTGATATCAAGGCGCGTCTACATAGGACAATCGACCGCGATAGGTATAAAGCCCTATTCTTCTCCATCGTTCGGCGGGATGACCCACATCCCCTCGCCGTCGTCCCAGACGTAGACCAGTGGGCAGAATCTCCCCCTTCATGTGCCATCCCGTCGGTAACGTACAATTTCTTGCGCACTTTGACAGCGACATAGCGTTCAGACAGGAAGGAGGACACGACCCGCCCCGGTATGATTTCTGATTGTCGGGAAAGGAAACATGCTGGAGGCAGACATGCCCGGGCCAGTCGTAGCATTGAACGAGGGCTTCCTGAAAGGTGACCTCAGGGAGCTGGTGAGAAGGACCGTCGAGGACACCCTTGACGGGCTGCTCGAGGAGGAGGCTGGCGACCTCGTCGGCGCGGGGCGCTATGAGCGTACCGCCGGCCGCGAGGCGTACCGAGCCGGCCACCACGACCGGAGGCTCGCCATGACCTCAGGTGAGGTCGCCCTGCACATGCCCAAGCTCAGGGGCATGCGGTTCGCCGCGGCGACCATCGAGCGCTACCGGCGCCGCGAGGCCTCGGTGTGTTTGATAGCCTCGAAGTTGTGGGGTTGGGGGTGGTACCGGAAGTCCGTACCAAACGGTGGCGCTCGGGGGGCAGGGTGTGCAGCGAGGAGGGGAAGGCCAGGGCGGCCAAGCCCTACGTCAAGTGCGGCCTCGAGGCCGCGGCGGCCATACGGGGGCTCGGGCGCCCCGGCCGTGTCCGGCTGGCCGGCTGGCACAGGGGGTGGCAAGGCGGCGGGGGCGGGTCTCGCGAGCATGGCCTCGGGCGCCACACGGCAGGGCAGGGGAAGGCCGCGGCCGGGCACTGCCTCGCCCACGGGAGGTGCGACGCCCTCACCAGGCGCGGGCTCGGGTGCCCCAAGCGCGCGCCGGAGCCCGCCGGGTGGATCGGCGGGCATGCGCCCGGCGAGAGAGGGGCTGCGGGGGCCGGGGCGTCCGACACGCAGGGGAAGGCCGCCGCGGCCGAGGCCCTGGCCCCTCGGGAAGCGTCGACCCAGGAAGTTGCTGATGGGGCAGGCCGTGCGAGGCCGGCGCCCTACAGGTGGGGGCGCGAGCCGCCTCGGGGGGAGGGGCCCGCGACGCCTGGGGGCGATGCCAGAAGGCCCGCGCGGCCGAGGGAGGGGCCGGCTGCGGCCCCGGCGGGCATCGGCGCCCCCGGGGCGGAAGAGGCCGGGCTCGAGAGGGGGATCGGCGAGCCCGGGCCCAGGCGCGGCATCATGGGGGGCGCCATAGGGATCCTGGGGGAAGGCCGGGGCGCCGACCCTCAAGACGAGCCCACGGACGGGGAGAGGGCGGCCCTCGTCGATGAGCCGCGCCCCGGACGGAGACCCTCGGGGCCTCTGCCGGCGCCCGGCATGGCCCGCCCGGGCCACCGGTGCCGGCAGGGGGCGCTCCATGCCCCCGACGGGGGCGAGGGGGCGCGCGGGCGGATCCGCGAGGCCCTCGACGCCAGCGGCGGCACCTATGGCAGGGGGCGCGTCCACGACGGGCCCGAGGGCGGGGGCACGGCCATGGCAGGGCACGGGATCGCCCGCACCATGGGCGAAGGGGACCTCGTGGCCAGAGGCACGGCCAAGCCGAGGAGGGGCCACGGCTCCCATAGAGGCGAGCTCTCGGGGCACCCCGGGTGTGTTTGATAGCCTCGGAGTTGCGGGTTGGGGCCGGTACCGCTTTTCCGTACCTTGCTGCTAGGCTGCGAGGCCCAAGCTCTGCCTGTATTGTAGGGGGCTCATCGAGCCCAGCGAGCGCTTGATCCTCGTCTTGTTGTAACGCTCTATATAGGCGTCTATCCTCTCCTTGAGCTCATCCAACGTGACGCCCGCCCAGTCCCTGCCATAGAGCATCTCGACCTTCATGGTGCCGAAAAAGCCCTCCATGCGGGAGTTGTCAGGGCTGCACCCCTTGCGCGACATGGAGCGCATGATGCCGGCCTTCTCGCAGATGGAGATCCACTCGGGCCAGCGGTAGTGGCAGCCGCAGTCCGAATGGATCACGAGATGGCGGCGCTCCTCGTCTGTCGTAGTGGCCAAAGCCGCCTTGAGCATGGAGTTGGCCATCTCGGCGTTGGGCGAGGTCGAGGTCGTCCAGCTTACGATGGCGCCGTCGAAGCAGTCCAAAACCGGGCTCAGATAGAGCTTGCCGGCCGGTATCGAGAGCTGCGTGACGTCGGTGAGCCATAGGAAGTTGGGAAGTCCGGCTTCGAAGTCCTGGCAGACCTTGTTGCCGGGGTGTTCCGAGACCTCGCCCTTGTAGGAGCTGTAGGCCTTCCCGGGCTTTGCCTTGCCGTGCGCCTCGAGCTTCTCCTCAGCCATTATTCGCCCTATCCTGCGCTCGCCGATGACATGTCCTCGTGCCTCGAGCTCGTCGTGGATGCGGCGCCTTCCGTAGGCGCCGTCGTTGGCGTTGAAGACGGCGCAGACCAGCTCCCGCGCCCCGGCGTCCCTGTCCCCGGCGGCGATGGCCGAGAGTTGGTACTGGTGGCTCGATCGGGCCATGTCGAGCGCCGAGAGAAGCTCGCACAGCCTCCATTTGGGGCGCAGCGACTCAATCAGCAGAGTCTTCTCCCTGTTCGTGAGCTCGTTTGCCGGGTCGGCGCCCGTCCCTTTTCCCAGGATCTCGAGGGCGCCCTCCAGGATGTCGCGCTTGAGCTCGAGTTGGCGCAGCTCTTTCTCGAGTTCGGCCTTCCTGGCCTCGAGGGCATCTATTTCTGTCTGCGTGACGGGAGCCGCTCTGGCGGCTCCGGCGTCGGACGCGCCATTTGAGACGGCGTTGCTTGTGTCGGGCATCGGGGGCTCCTTCTCAGGCAATAGCTCTCGCTTCCACTTGTAGAGGGTACAACGCGTGGAGCCGACCTCGTCGGCGATCTGTTGCGCGCTTCCGGCTCGTCTGACAAGCGCTGTCACGGCTTTCTGCTTCTCTTCGAGAGTGAACGTCCTGGGCTCGGCTGTCCGCCTCTCGCCAGGTGCCAGCTCGTCTATCCACTCTCTGAGCTTTTGCGTACTTCCGGGGTATCCCAGCTCGCGTCTCGTATAGGCGTTGCAGCGGCCGTGCTCCAGATAGTGGTTGACGGCGGCCCGCCTTTGCCCTTCTGAGTAGCGTTCTAGGTTGCGCCCCCTGAGCGCGCCTCCGTTGTCCTGCCATTCCCGATACCATCCTACAAGCTGTGCCCGGCTTGGATATCCCAACTCGCGTATCGTAGCCGTGGCTTTAAAACCATACTTGATATAGAGCTCGACCGCTCTTGTCCTCTGCTCAAGGGAGTACACGCCATCCTCCAAACATCATCGTTTGGTACGGATTTCCGGTACCGGCCCCGTTTGAGCATCGAAAGGTTTCGGGTCCGGGCACGAAAGACCTTCGGGTATGAGCATGGGCACGTCGACCACCCGCGGCCGGCCCGACAATGTCGTTGCTTCGGTCTGCGACGTTAGGAGGGCCAGAGGGGAATGATCGGCGTGGACAAGATAGAGGACATGCGCAGAAGGGCGAGAGTCGGGGAATCGATAGCCTCGATTGCGAGGGCAGTCGGCGTCTCGGAGCCGACGGCCAGGAAGTACGCCAGGGCGGAGGACCTGTCGCCCGAGCCGCCGAAGAGGAAGGAGCCGGAGAGCGAGCTGCTCGCGCCGCACAGGGAGGCGATCGACTCCTGGCTCGACGACGACCGCGGGAACTGGCGCAAGCAGCGCCATACGGCCGTGAGGGTGCATGTGAGGCTCAGGGACGAGCGGGGCTACGAGGGCTCGTACTCCACCGTGCAGCGCCACGCGAGGCGGCGCCGGGAGGAGATGGCCCGCGAGCGCGACCGCAGGGACGCCGAGGGCTTCCTGCGGCCGGGCTGGCTGCCCGGAGAGATCCAGGTCGACTTCGGCGAGGCCGATCTCGGGGTCCGCGGGGTGACCACGAGGGGCAAGTACCTGACCATCACCTTCCCGCATTCGAACGTGGGACTGACCCAGGTCTTCTGGGGCGAGACGGCCGAGTGCGTCTGCCAGGGGCTGCGCAGCGTCCTCGAGTCCATGGGCGGCGTGCCCCGCAGGGCCGTCTTCGACAACGCCACCGAGGTCGGCCGGCGCGTCGGGGAGACGGCCAGGGTCTCGGGGCCCTTCCGCCGCTTCGCGGCGCACTACGGGCTCGACCACGCCCTCGCCAACCCCTATTCGGGCAACGAGAGGGGCAACGTGGAGAACAAGGTCGGCTGCCACAGGAGGGACCCCTCCGTGCCCGTCCCGTCCTTCCACGACGTCGCCTCGTCCGATGAGAGGCTGCTCCAGGACTGCCTCGACCTGAGCGGGGGCAAGCGCCACCACGGGCCCGGCACGCCCGAGCCCGGGCTGTTCGGGGAGGACAGGGAGGCGCTCTCGCCGCTGCCGCCGGCCGCGTTCTCGTGCGTCAGGTGGGAGACGAGGAAGTGCAGCAAGCAGGGCACCCTCGCGCTCGGGGGCGTGCACCGCCACTCCGCCGGACCCGCCTACGCACGCTGCGAGGTCGCCGTCGCCCTGGGAGCCTTCGACGTCACGGTCTGCGACGTCTCCACCGGCGAGGCGATCGCCACCCACGGGCGCCAGTGGGGCGGGGCGCCGACCGACAGCTCCGACCCGACGCCGCGGCCGGGGCTGCCGTGCATGAGGCCTGCCGGATGGAGGGACTCGAGCGTCAGGGCGTCGCTCCCCGAAGAGCTCGTCGCCTTCCTCGACGGCGAGCCGGCAGACAGCCTGAAGGCCGACCCCGGGGTGCTGCGCGACGAGAGCGCCGAGAGGGGCTGGGGCGCGGCCGTCGAGGGCATGGCGCGCTCGCTGGCGGCGACAGGCGGCCTCGACCGCGCGACCGTCTCCCCCTCCGCCGCCAGGGCGGCAGCCGGAGACGAGCGCGCCGGGTACGGCGAGGAGGTCGACCTGGGCGCCTGCGACGGGGCGCCGAGGCTGCTCGAGGGGGGTGGCAGGCATGCCGCAGACGAGCCCGGGGCGCGGGGCCTCGCAGGCCGCCTTCCGTGGGGCGGCCAGGGCGCCCTCCGTATCGGGCGACACGATGGATGCCCTCCTCGCCTCCGCGACGCCGGGGCGGGCGGCGGCATGCACGGCGATGCCCGAGTCGGAGATCGCCCGCCGCGACAGGACGAAGGGGGCGAGGCTGCTCCGGCAGGCGAGGTTCCCCGTGCCCAAGGCGCCCGACGTCTTCGACCGGCCGAGCGTGGCCCTCCCCGACGGCTGGGGGCGCGACGGGACGTGCTCGCTGGCATTCGTGCGCGACGCCGAGGACCTCGTCTCCTGCGGCCAGACGGGGCGCGGCAAGACCCACATGGCCACGGCCCTCGGCATCGCGGCGACCTCGGCGGGCTACCCGGCGGGGTTCTGGCAGACCGCGCGGCCGGTGCCCCGGCTGGGGAAGGCCAAGAGGGAGGGCACGCCCGACGGGCCGCTCGCGGACATCGCCAGGGCAAGGCTCCTCGTCCTGGACGAGTTCGGCTACGTCCCCTTCGACGTGGACGGGGCAAGGCTGCCCTGCCAGGTCATATCCGAGAGCCACGAGGGGAGGGGCGTCACATCCGCCGCCGACGCCGGGTCCGGCCGGTGGGGCACGGTCCTCGCCGACGACAAGCCCGCGGCCGCGATCGTGGACCGCGTCGCGCGCCACGGCAGGCTCGTCGAGTTCGGCGGACCCAGCCACAGGCCCGGGGAGAGCCTCATGCTGGGGAAGTCTGGGAGGTAGGGACAGCGGCGCGCCCGTGACGAAACCCGAAAAAGTTTCATGCACGGATCCGAAAGAAATCCGCGCTCAAAACCAAAAGTCAGGCTTGACTAAACACACCCGGGGACAGGGCGTGCCGCGACTTCGCGTCGGGACCCCCCGACCTCCCGTGGCCCGCCGGCGTGACGCGGCCCCCGATGCCGGCCGGCAAGCCCTGCCTGGGCCCCGTCCCGGGCTGCCTCGACGGATCCACCGTGAGCTGGACGACCCCCGCCTCTCCAGGCGCCGGGATGGCGAGCCCCATGCTCGGGGCGGCCGTCAGGCTGGCCCGCCCAAGCGAGAGGGCCCACCTCACCACCCACAGCGACCGTGGGTGCCACCATCGGTGGCCCGAGTGGATGTCGATCTGCGACGAGGCGGGCGTCGGCCGCCCGATGCCCAGGAGGGGCCCTTCCCCCCGGCAGCTCCCGCATGGGGGGCCTCTTCGGCACCATGAAGGTCGAGACGTCCCATGGGAGGGGCTGGGAGGGGGTCGGCCTGGACGGGCCCAGACGGAGGATCGATGGCCACATCGAGTGGCACGACACGAAAGGGGTCAAAGGCCCATTGGATTCAGTGGGCCCCTTGACATGCAGGCAGGGCTTGGGCCTTGCGGCCTAGGAAGTCAGGTACGGAAGAACGGTGCCAGGCCCAAACCGAAAGTCAGGCTTGACTAAACACAGCGCGACGGCCCCGCGTCTCATCTCCTCGGGATGCCTCGGTTCGCGCTCGCGTTCGGGCAGGGGCACCTCGCCGGCCTCCCCATACCCATGCCACCAGTCCCTCAGCGTCTGCCTGCCGGGGTATCCCAGCTCGGATATCGTGTCTGCGTAGCCATGGCCGAACCCGATGAGCGTCCCTATCGCGATTCCTCCCTGTCCTGCGCCGTACACACGGCTTTCCTCCCGGCCCGTTTCGGTCCAGGATTCCCACCGCAGTCCCCCTGCTGTCCTACGCGTCTAGCGTTTGAACTGCGTTAGATATGCTTCGCTCTTCGTTCCCGCTTGATACTCGCTCATGTTGTCGCCGAGGAAATGAAGGATAGTATCAATGACAACTAGCTCGGAGACATGCGACTGCCGGCCCAGATCCCTTGCACTATCTGCCGCGCCAGTGGCAATCGTCAGATCGGCGAGCTCCGTCGCCTCAGAATGCAGCGACCCGGTGATGAGGATGCTCCTGAGTCCGTTCTCTTTGGCGAGTCTCATACAGTCGTTCGTGTATATGGAGTTCCCCGAGTGGCTGACCGCGACGAACGCGTCCCCGGGGTCAGCAAGGATGATGCTTCGCATCATGAACTCGAGGTTATCACTGTTGAAGCTGTGCTTCCCAAACCTCAAGAGCCTGTGCGCGAAGTCCGCCGCGATGACGTTCGTGTTCCCCCAGCCAAACGTGTACACCCTGCGAGCTTTTTTTATGATCGCGACGCACTCATCGATATCATCCTGCGTAATGTAGCGGGACATTCCAGAGATTGCATCTCCGATTTCATTGACAAAGGTCACAACGTCCCCAACGTCATCCCTAGCGGCCTCGCTATTGGACGAATCAATTGCGTTTAAGTCCATGGCTATGGAAATCTTTAGCTGATAAAACCCGGATTGACCTATGGACTTGCACATCCGCATAACGGTGGCGTCACTGGTTCCGGTCTTAGACGATAGGTCCGCCATACTCATCAACGTCACTTCCGAGGGGTGCGCCAGAACGTAATCAGCGACCCTCTTCTCGGCGCCATGCAAATGAGAGTACTTCCGCTTAATTTCGTCTGTAATCATTCATTGTCCTTATGTGTCAAGCCGCTGCGATTGTCACAATCAGAACGCGCATCGGGTTCACAGTGAGATTTTATTCAATCGGCGCTCTGCCAGTAACCATTTCTATAGAACCCATTGAGTCGTATTTCTTTATAATGTGGCCTTAATGATAGTATATGACGATTTTGTAGTATTTACAGTAACAAATTAATATGTTATAAATGCCGTTAATCGGCATATTTATACCGCTCACAACGCAATGTAGTATTACTACATATTAATTGATACTATATATATGTAGTAAAACTTTATCTGAAAGGAGCGACGGTGTCTAACGACGAAGTATTGCGACTCAACAGAAGTGGACTGCCTCTCTACCTAGACATGTCCTCGGGAATCATGGCATTGTCGGGGGAGCTCACGTTCCGCGGAATGGGGCACAAGCGAGCAGCTGACATGGAGGGGCTTTTTGTCGCGGGACAGTCTGTCGAACATGACAAGCCCATCTATGAGATCTACCGAGGGATAGCATTCCCCAAGGATGACGGGATCTTCGAGCGCTACGAGATGTCGTATGACATCACCATCATCCGAGGAGGAACCGTTGGGGGAGAATTTCACAAGACCTCAGGGCATTACCACGGCTGGAACCCCAGCAGGACGAACACATATGGCGAAGTCTACGAGGTGATATTCGGAGAGGCGCTCTTCGTCCTTCAGAAGTCTCCGGACTTCGACGAGAATCCCGCAGGCACACACGTAGAGGACGTCATCCTCGCAAGGGTGCACGCCGGGCAGACCCTCCTCGTGCCCCCGAACTACGGTCATTGCTCGGTGAACGTGGGAGAGGGGCCGCTCGTCTTCTCCAACGTTGCGTATAAGCCATGCCCAGTGATTTATGACTCCGTGAAGATGCACCACGGGATGGCCTACTACGCCTTCAAGGGTGAGGACGGCGAGATAGAGATTCGCAAGAACGACAACTACTCAAATCTTCCGGAGCCCAGGCTCGTAGGCGTCCGGGAGGACCCAGAACTTGGAATCGATTTCTTGAGGGGCGCATACGAAAACTTTGTCGAGGCTCCCGGGCTCTTCAACTTCCTGCCGCATCCGGACGGATACATCGTCCGAATCATGAGCCTACTCGTTGACGAGTAGGGCGACCAACTAATCGGTTTCATGAAGGGAAAAGACATGAAGAAACTGCAGATTGCACTGGATGTCTTCACTACGAAGGAGGCCCTCGAGATTCTCGAGGAGGTCGCCGACTACGTCGACTACGTTGAAGTGGGCACACCACTGTGCATTGCGGAGGGCGCCTCGGCGACGAGGGAAGTAAAGAAGCACTTCCCCGACAAGATCGTCTTCTCGGACATCAAGGTCATGGACGGCGGGTCGGATTGCCCGCGTTCGGTGATCGACGCCGGCTGCGACATGTTCTCCGTCCTCGCGACTACTGATGACAACACGATGAGGGAGGCCATCAAGCTCGGACACGACAACGGAGTCATGGTCCTCGCGGACTTCTGCAACGTAAGCAACATGTCCAAAAGGGCGCTCGAGCTTGACTCGTTCAGGGCCGACTACCTCTGCTGCCACGTCGGCTACGGTCGCCAGGAGTTCGGCGCCAACCCCGTCGAAGAGCTCTGCCAGCTGGAGGTCGCCAATACCCCTAAGGCGATTGCGGGAGGTATCAAGCTCTCGACCTTCCAGCAGGCGCTCGAAAGCTCCGCCGAGGACATCATCGTCGGGGGCGGAATCGTTCGCGCTGACAATCGTATTGCCGTGGCGAAAGAAATGCGCAAGATGATGGACGCCGCAAATGGAAAGGAGGCTTGAGTTGAATACGGTAGAAAGAGCAGCGAGGGGCGCCGAGCAGCTGTCGAAGTGCCTCTCCAGAGTTGACGAGGCGAGCGTCGAAGCACTCGAGGACGCCATAGTTGGCGCGGATCGCGTATTCGTCATGGGAGCGGGGAGATCGATGCTTGAGCTCCGCTGCCTTACCATGAGGCTCATGCATCTCGGATTCACCGCGTTCGTTGTCGGGGACACCACCACTCCCGCCTTCCGGAAAGGCGATCTCCTCCTCGCGGGATCTGGCTCTGGGACAACGTCGGGCGTCGTGAGAGTCGCGGAGAAGGCGAAGTCCCTTGGGGGTACCGTAGCCGCAATCACGATCAAAGCGGACAGCCCCCTCGGGAGGATAGCGGACGTCGTCGTCACCGTGCCCGCCTACACCGACAAAGAGAAGTACGACGGCATGGACAGGCCCGTGCTTCCTGGTGGTTCGGAGTTCGAGTCATCAATCCTATTCCTCGGCGATGCCATGGTGGTCCCGCTGGGAGAGAAAAGGAGCATTTCCACGGACAAGCCATTTGACCTGCACGCAAACCTCGAGTAGCAAGTTAAGTCCTGGAGAGAAGGGCGGAAAGATGAAGTACCAGCAGCTTGTCGACGGCATCGTCGACGGACTTGGCGGGATGCCGAACATCTCGTTCGCGACCCACTGCGCGACAAGGCTCCGCATGAAGGTCCGTGACACGAGCAGGGTGAGCCAAGACGTACTGAAGAAGGTCAGGGGCGTGCTGGGTATCCGCGACATCGGCGATGGCGAGATCCAGATAATCGTTGGGACGGACATCGAAAACATCTACGATGAATTCGTCAAGATCACCGGGTATGACGGACCTTCCAACGATGACATATCCGAAGAGGAGGCGCTAGCGAGGGGCGACCGCGCAGAGAAGACCGGGGGCAAAGGAAAAAGCAAGGCCTCCAAAGTTGGACGAACGATAATGGACTACCTCGGTGGCACCGTCGCGCCAATCATCCCAATATACATGTGCTGCGGAATGATTATGGCGTTCCTCACGGTCTGCACTACCTTCCTGGGTCTCGACTCCAAATCCGGCGTTGTCACCATCTTCAACTTCGTGGCGAACGCGGGCTTCTACTTCATCCCGATTGCGCTCGGATGGTCGGCGGCAGAGAAGCTTGGCGTCCGCCCCGCCCTCGGAGCGCTCCTGGGTATGTTTCTCGTGTATGTCACGATTAACTGGCCCAAGGGAGGACTCGACTTCTTCGGCATCCCCGTCTACCAGGTCGCGTACAACGGATCGTTCCTCCCAATGATTCTCGGCATGGCCTTCATGGCACCGGTGTTCAAGTTCTTCAAGAAGCACATTCCCTCGAACGTACAGTACTTCCTTCTCCCCCTCTGCACCATGCTCGTTACCGTCCCGGTGACGCTCCTCGTGCTCGGACCCATCGGCTACGTTGCCGGAACCGGCTTCTCGGTGTTCATGCAGTGGATGGCCACCCATGCCAAGTTCCTTGCCTCCGCCATCTGGGGCGCCTTCTGCCCGTTCGGCATCATCTCCGGCATGGACAAGGCAGTCTACTCTATCAACATGGGCGTTTTCGACCCGAGCTCCGCAATCTACGTAGGGTATGACAACCTGTTCTGCCCTGGCGGCCTTGCCGGGAACTCCGCTATAGGCGGCGCCGCCCTCGCGGTCTTCTTCCTCTCCAAGAAGAGCGATACCAGGCAGGTGGCAATGTCGTCCGGGATCACTGCAATCCTCGGAATCACCGAGCCCGCGCTCTACGGAATCTGCCTCGAGTACGGCCGTCCGTTTGTCGGTGCCATGGCTGGCGCCGCTGTAGGAGCCATGTTCGGCGCACTCTTCGACCTCAAACAGTACAGCTGGGCCGGACCTGGACTGATGACCTCACCCACGTACATCTCCCCCAATGGCGACCTGACAAACTTCTGGTTCTGCCTCGCGACCATTGTGGTGTCAGCAATCGCTGGCTTCATCTTCACGTACGCCTTCAGCAAGTCCAAGGCCAAAGAGATCTACGCCAAGTAGCCAAGTCGTTTATGTGGGCCACCTCCCGTGAGGTGGCCCATCCCATTGAGGTGATCATCGTGCTCTACAACGACCCAAAGAGCTTTCGCGAGGACATGCTGAAGGACTACGTGGCCGCATACCCGGAGTACGTGGCCCAGGTGCCGGGGGTGTGGCCCGCGCGACGAGGAGGCGGATTCTAGGGAACGTCGCAACACTCCCTGTCGATAGCACCGGGTTCTAGGTTATCAGCGAATCGTCTGTCAATTCCAGGAACACCTCGCTGGGCCTCCTCCACCCGAGCGTCTCGCGGGGCCTGTCGTTGAGCCCCTCGGCGACCGCGTCCAGGTGCTCCTCGGGGTAGACGCTCAGATCGGCGCCTTCGGGAAATACTGCCGCAGCAGGCCGTTCGCGTTCTCGCTGGCGCCGCGCCGCCATGGCGGGTGCGGGTCGCAGAAGCAGACGCCCATGTCCGACGCCACCGACATCTCGTCGTGCAGCGCCATCCCCGAGCCCTGGCCCCACGCCAGCGAGTCGCGCATGAGCTTGGGCAGCCCCGCCATCTTCCTGACGATGGCCTCCTGCGCCTCGCCGGAGCCGTGGCCGTCAGGCAGGTGCGGCAAGATGGCGTTCCGGCTCGACCTCTCCGCCAGCGTGCCCATGGCGCCTTTGTTCGCGGCGCCCGCTATGAGGTCGCCTTCCCAGTGGCCCGGCACGGCGCGGCCCTCCGCCTCGGGCGGCCGCTCGGGGACTGTCGCCACCGGCTCGCGGAGGCGCGGCTTGCGCGCGTTGGCGGCCGTCCCCGGCCTGTGCGGGCCGTGCGCCCGCTGCGCAGCTGCTGGGGGACGTCGCGCTCGGGCTGCCCCTTCGCCTGGATGTAGACGGCCTGGCATATGGTCTCGGTCGATGCGTTCATGCCCTCATTATCGGGGTATCCGGCCGCGTCTGCCTTCTCCGGGAAGAGCCTCGGATAGAGCTCGCCCTCGTCCATGCCTTCGGCATCCCTCCAGGAGATCCCCTCCCTTTCTGCTGCCTCGGCGACAGCCTGGATGCCGTGCCTCGACACCCCGAGCGCCTTCGCGGTCGCGTTGCGGGATGTCCCTGCGGCCAGCTGCTGCAGTATCAGCCTGGCCTTGATCCTCCTTGCCATGCATTCCTCCTTCGTCTCGCCGGGACATGGCAGGAGGAAGCCATCAGCTGCAGAGGAGGCAATCCGCCTGCTTCCAGCAGGCGGTGCCGAGACGCAATATGGTCGGTGCCGAGGCGCAATAACTGGCTATGTGGCAGCTGGTGCTGTAGCGCGACAGGCGCAGTGCCGCTGAGGACTAATACTCACTAAAATCGACGTAGTGCCTGACGAAAGGCCATACGAGCAAAGCATTAGCCAAGAAAGGCACTGCCACCGCAATCACACAGGCCCACGTATCCTCCGCGCTATGAACAAAAATTGCGACCATGCCCGCAAGCCGAGTACAAAAGTTTCTCATTACGGGAATTCTGAATCCCTGGCAACCATTAAGAAGCCATGTGACGTCGACTACCGACTCCACCACCTAGCAAAGCCAAATGAGCGAGATGAGCAAATTCGTTGATCCAAGAGTGAATGCATGGGCCAGGTAAGCCAGTACGACCAGCGTGCCCCAGACGAGGCCCATCGCAAAGATGTCCCAGAACGTCTTAGACTTCAATGCGCGATTATCTCCACAACGAGCAATTTCACGCACGCCATAATTAGTAATTGGTAGTGTCGGAAATGTTGGTGTTCGCGCCCGTCCGATAGGGCCGGCCCCGCGCCTAGAATCCGTTGCCCATCATACCATCATGCCGCCCTCCTCCCCGCGTCGGCGAGCTCCATGGCCGTCCGCACGACCTTGAGGCCCCGCATCCTCGACTCTTCGGTCGTCTCCGGCTCGGCGGGCGCCGGCTCCTCCAGCCTCGCGAGCGACTCCGGCACGATCCACCTGCGCGACGACCAGTCCTCGTCCTGCTCGGCCATGACGGCCCCGACGAGGCGGATCATGGACTCTGCGCTCGGGAACACCTGCACCACGCGCGAGCGGCGCCTTGTCTCGCGGTTCGTGCGCTCCTGCACGTTGTTCGTGCGGATGCGCCTGCGGTGCTCGGCCGGGAAGCCGAGGTACGCGAGCGCGTCGGCCTCGGCCCCCTCGAGCAGGCTCGCGGCCTCCCCCGACATCTCGCCGATGGCGTCGATCGCCGCGTGGTAGGCGCAGCGCACCACGGCGGGGTCCTCCTCGCGGAACACCGCCTGCAGGGCCTTGCCGGCCATGGCGCGCTGGCGCTTGGTCTTGAGCAGCGAGCAGACGTCGCACCCCAGGCGCACGGCGCGGCGCTGCCAGGCGGCGCCCGGGAAGCACTCCGCTATCGCGCGCTTCAGCCCCTCGTGGGCGTCGCTCGTGACGCACCTCACGCCGGAGACGCCGCGTTTTCTGAGGTCGCGGCAGAACCCGAGCCATCCCGCGTAGGTCTCCGTGTCTATGGCCGAGAACCCCACCACGCGGCGCACGCCGTCCGCGCCGCAGGCGATCGCCGTGACGGCCGCGGTGGACTGCACGCGGCCGTCACGCCTGCACTTGACGTACGTGGCGTCGAGGAACAGGTAGGGGAACTCCAGCCCCTCGAAGGCCCTTTCCGCGAGCGCGGAGACCTCCTCGTCGAGGGACCTGCAGATCGCGCTCACCTGGTCGGCCGAGAGGCGCTCTATGCCGAGCTTCCCGGCCACTTTCTGGACCTTGCGAGTCGAGACGCCGTTCTGGTACATCTCGGCCACCGCCGCGGCGACGGCGCGGTCCACGCGGCTGTAGCGCTCTATGATCCCCTCCGGGAAGTAGGTCCCCGCGCGCAGCTTCGGTATCCGCATCGTGATCGGGCCCACGGCGGTGACGAGCCCGCGCTCCCTGTAGCCGTTGCGCGCGTTGGCGCCGTCCTCGCAGAGCGCGTCCGCCTGAGCGTCCATGACTGCGTTGACCATCGTCTCCAGAAGCACGCGCGCCAGCTCGCGCAGGTCGGCTTTGCCGTTCCCGTCGGCGGGGACCTGCTGTAAAGTATCCATTGCGGTCGTTGCCTTTCCTCGAATCTCTTATCTAGCCGTAAAAGATTCTAAGGCGGCGGCCGTTTTCCTATCTAGGGGCGCTTACACCAACTTTCTCGACACGATCTAGTAATTCCGAGCTGTGCAAAAAACACGAAGTAGTTGGCAATGGATTGCGTATAGGGAGCGCTGGCGCATGTCGCACTCCACGAGCAGCACGCCCTTGCCCGAGGTGGCGATGGCGCTCGCGAGGTTGGAGGCGATGAAGGTCTTGCCTTCGTTGGGTACGGACGAGGTGATGACGATGGTCTTGATGGGATGGTCCACGCTCATGAAGCGGATGTTGGCGAGCAGTGTCTTGGAAGCGTTGAGCACCGACTGCATCATGCGGTCCATCGACTTGGCGGTGCGATCGCTGGAAGCTGGGGCAAAGGGCATGGCTACGACCTCCCGAGGTTGGGGAAGTGGCCGATAATGGGCACACCCAGAAGCTGCTCGGCCTCTTCGGAGCTCTTGACGCGCGTGTCGACGAGGTCCAGGACGACCACGATGACCATGGAGGCGAACAGGCCGACCAGCGCGCCCACGAGCGTGTAGAGCGCACGACGAGGGCCCGAGGGCTCGGTGGGCACGCTGGCGTTGTCGATGACGTTGACGGACTCCACGCCCATGACCTGTTGCGCCACCCCGGACACATGGCTCACGAAGGCGTTGGCGATGTCCGAGGCCGTCTGGGGGTCCGCGCCCGTCACGGAGAGCGAGATGACGCGCGTGGTGGTGGAGCTGATGACGTCCACCTTGTAGCCGCTCAACGAGGAGAGGCCCAGGGACTGCGCCACGTCCTGCTCCACGCGGTCCGACTTGATGAGGGTCGAGACGTCGTTGGTGAGCATCTGGCCGGCGGAGAGGTCGTTGTAAGCCGTGGCGCTCTTCTCGTCATCGCCCTGCGAGAGCACGTACATGCTGGTGGTCGCCGTGCACTGGTCGGGCATGATGCGCACGGCCACGCCCGTGACAAGCGTGGCCGCCACAGTGAGCGCAACCACGAACGTCCAGTGCTTGCGGAGGAGGCCGAAGAATTCGAACAGGGTCATATGTGTTCGCTTTCCGTATGTTCGCTTGGTGTCGGTGGGGCACGGCATGGCGTGCCACAGACCTTGACCAGTACCCCACACCTGGGTGAATACAGATATAATTCATGTATATAAAATCTTGTTGGACGCACCTATGGCCGATGTCCCAGGTTTTCCCACTTCGCATGCCGTCGCCCTCCAGCCGTGCGAGGTATCGCATAGGTAGTGCGAGGTTTTTTCGCCCAGGGCGCCTCGCATGCGGACTGGAGTCAGCACGCGAGACGGAACCGGCCGGAAAACCTAGCACAACCGGGATGGAACCTCGCACAGCCGGAGAGAGCCAGACGCAAGAGACGTCAGCGACATGAGCAGCTCTCCATAAGGCCCCCACACGCATCACCAGTGCGAGTCCGTTCCTGAAACTACATCCCGTAGACTTCGCTGATGGACGCCCCTGTGACCATGCCAGCAAACAACGGGTATTTTAAGAAACTAGCAGGTAGACATACCCCAAACGACATGCCTTGCGCCGGAGCGTATGATGGGCCTCCATCTCTCGACAGACGGAGGCACGCATGGAGCTCTTCCTCACGGGGCCAACGGCACTTGCGGTCATTCGCGCCGCACGTCATTCAGCTGGGCCCAACCTTGAATCCTGCGACCGGCGTCTGCCCAGTACCTTTGCCCGGCTGCCATTTCCCGCAGAGAGGATCGCTTGGCTTCTGGTGGGCAGTGCGGCGCACGTTGACGAGCGCCATCCCCTGCACCTGCTGGTGCCGCGGGCGGGGGCTCGACGCATACCGCACGCCATCCTCTGCCACGTCTGCGCACGCCCGCTTCCGAGCGGCTCGTTCCTGCGCATGCGCATGAGTCCGCAGAGCCTCGCTGCCTGTGGCCTCCCTTCCGACCTGCAGATCTTTGTCGATGCGCCCGCCTTGTGCATGGTACACATGTCCCAGCTGCTGCACGGATCCCCTCGAATCGTGACCCGCGACGAGTACCTCGCGTTCATACGGCTGACCGGGCTTGCGGGAGAGCTCTGTGGAACGTATGCGCGCAGTCCCGAGAGTCCCACCGACCCCCTGCTATGGAACGTCCGGCCTGTTCTCTCGACCGAGAGCCTGAAGGGATATCTGGCAGGCATCTCGCACCTGCGGGGCCTTCCACTCATGCGTGCCGTCGCCACGGTGACGGGAGACGGACAGGCCTCCCCCATGGAGACGCTCTGGCATCTTGTGCTCACGTGCCCCGCCAACTTGGGTGGCATCGAGCTTGGTGGAGTGCTTGAGAACGAACCGCTGGACATACCCGAGCATCTTGTCCATCGCCTTGCTCACGGCAGCATGAGGCCGGACTTCTTCTGGTCCCGCCTAGGGGTGGCCGTCGAGTACCAGGGGCAGGCATTCCACGGCCTCACGTCTGGGTACGACACGCTCGTGGAGGATAGCAATCGCATTCAGGATTACGCTGCGCTGGGCATAACATGCCTCACCATCACCTATGAGGACACGAGGACCGCGTCCGCGATGGAGCTCTGCATCAAGCGCATCCTCATTGCGGCAGAGCGCAGGGCAGGGCGGGCAATGGTGGCACGCTCTCGTGCCGCGCTTAAAGATGAACTGGGACGGCAGCGGCGCTCGCTGCTGATTGCCGCTCTCTGCCCATCATCCCGGTACACCTCCTAACTTCCCGGGCGACATATCATGCTTCGCTCTCCAGCCGTGCGAGGTCTCGCATAGGTAGTGCGAGGTCTTCTCGCCCAGGGCGCCTCGCATGCGGACTGGAGTCAGCACGCGAGACGGAATCGGCCGGAAAACCCAGCACAACAGAGGTGGAACCTCGCACGGCTGACATGGAACCTAGCACAGCTGGGATAGGACCTCGCACGACCGGGGGACTGAGAGAGAAAGCCTGGAAGGGCGAGCCCGAGAGGGGTAGGCTAGAAGCGCTGGACACGGCGGAGGGAGCGGCGCATGGACGAACGGGAGACCATAGTGACGCTGCGGCGCCTGGTGGACATCCTCGCCGAGGAGCGCGGCCGGGAGCGCGCGAGCGGCGGCGACCGGGACGAGCTCTGGGACGAGTTTCGCGCCTACGTGAACACGCGACAGCCCGTGCCCGCCACGGAGGAGTTCCTCTCACTGCAGGACGCGCTGCTCAAGAGCGAGATAGCGCGCAAGGGCATCGTGCGGGTGGAGGACACCGAGCCCTCCCCCACCGACGGCCGACTGCGCCTGTGGCAGGGCGACATCACCTGCCTGGCCGCCGACGCCATCGTCAACGCCGCCAACACGCAGATGCTGGGCTGCTGGGTGCCCGGCCACCACTGCATCGACAACGCCATCCACACCTATGCCGGCGTTCAGCTGCGCCTGGCATGCGCGGAGCTCATGCAACGGCAGGGTCACGACGAGCCGACCGGTCACGCCAAGGTGACGCCCGCCTTCAACCTGCCCGCGCGCTACGTGCTGCACACGGTGGGTCCCATCTATGCCGGACGCCCCTCTCCCCGGCAGGACCAGCAGCTGGCGGACTGTTACCGGAGCTGCCTCGACGCGGCAGAGGAGCTGGGACTTACGTCCGTGGCGTTCTGCTGCATCAGCACGGGCGTGTTCGGCTTTCCCCAGGAGCGCGCCGCACGCATTGCTGTGGACACCGTGCGCTCGTGGCTCAATGCGCAGGACAGCGACATGACCGTGGTGTTCAACACGTTCCTGGACACGGACACGGCCATCTACCAGCGCATACTGGGGCTGGGATCCTCCGACGACGTCGCCAGCTAATCCTCGCTTCGGTCGTGCGAGGTCTTACGCAGGCTGTGCGAGGTTTTCGCGCCCAGGGCGTCTCGCGTGCTGACTTCAGTCCGCACGCGAGGCGGAATCGATCGGAAAACCTCGCACAGCCGGCATGGAACCTAGCACAACCGGAGGCCGGGGTGGAACCCAGCGTAACCAACCATGCCCGGCAGACACTACCTAGTGCTTGTGCCTGCGGTAGCGGCGGCGCGTGGCATGGGCACTCCCCTTGCGGTCGGTGGCCTTGAGGCGCGCGATCACGTCGTCGGCACTCTTCCCCTCGAGCCGCGAGCGCAGCGCCACGACCTGGTCACGCAGCTGGGCTGCCCGCTCGAAGTCCATGTCGGCCGAAGCCTGGATCATCTCGTCCTCGAGTGACCCCAGCACGCGGGACACCTCGCTGGCCGAGAGGCCCGAGAGCTCCTCGGCCACGGCGTCGGCCGCCGCGCGCTTCTCCTCGCCGTCGCCGGCCTCAGCGCCTGCCGCCGTGAAGAACTCGCCGTCCACGCGCGACTTGTCGCCCAGCGTGGCCGCGGCCTCCTCGATGAAGCTCGCCACGTCGGTGATGGACTTGTGGATGGTCTGCGGCACGATGCCGTGCTCCTCGTTGAAGGCCTCCTGGATCGAGCGGCGGCGCGCCGTCTCGTCCATAGCCTCGCGCATGGAGTCGGTCACGCTGTCCGCATACATGATCACCTGGCCGTGGGCGTTGCGGGCCGCACGTCCCATGGTCTGGATGAGGCCGCGCCGATTGCGGAGGAATCCCTCCTTGTCCGCGTCGAGGATGGCCACGAGCGAGACCTCGGGGATGTCCAGGCCCTCGCGCAGCAGGTTGATGCCCACGAGCACGTCGATCTTGCCCAAGCGCAGCTCGCGGATGATGGCCACGCGGTCGAGCGTCGCCGTGTCGGAGTGCATGTAGTTCACGCGGATGCCCTCGTCGAGCAGGTGGTCGGTGAGGTCCTCGGCCATGCGCTTGGTGAGCGTGGTCACGAGCACGCGCTCCTTCTTGGCCGTGCGGGTCCTGATCTCGTCGATGAGATCGTCGATCTGTCCGCGCACCGGACGCAGCTCCACCTTGGGGTCCAACAGGCCGGTGGGACGGATGACCTGCTCCACCTCCTGCTGACTCACCTGTTCCTCGTAGTCGCCGGGCGTGGCCGAGACGTAGATGAACTGCGGGATGCGCCGCTCGAACTCGTCGAAGCGCAGCGGGCGGTTGTCGAGCGCCGAGGGCAGGCGGAAGCCGTGGTCCACGAGGGTCACCTTGCGCGAGCGGTCGCCCTCGTACATGCCGCGGATCTGCGGAACCGTCACGTGGCTCTCGTCGATGATGCAGAGCATGTCCTGGGGGAAGTAGTCGATGAGCGTGTAGGGTGGCTCGCCCGCCACACGGCCGTCCAGATGGCGCGAGTAGTTCTCGATGCCGGAGCAGTAGCCCATGGTCTCGAGCATCTCGAGGTCGTAGCTCGTGCGCTGCGAGAGGCGCTGGGCCTCGAGGATCATGTCGTTGTCCCTGAGCTCCTTGACGCGCCCCTCCAGCTCCTCCTCGATGGTCCTGATGGCATGGTTCACCTTGGGCCGCTCGGTCACGTAGTGCGAGGCGGGCCAGATGGGGATGGCATCGAACTCGCGCACGACGTCGCCGTTCAAGGCGTCCACCTCGGCGATGAGCTCCACCTCGTCGCCAAAGAAGCCGATGCGCAGGGGGTTCTCGGCGTAGGGCGGAAACACGTCCACGGTGTCGCCGCGCACGCGGAAGGTGCCGCGGGAAAGGTCGTAGTCGTTGCGGTCGTACTGGATGTCGATGAGCTCGCGGATGAGGTCGTCACGCTCGAGCGGCTGGGACTTGTCCACGTTGGGGGCGAGGCCCGCGTAGTCCTGCGGGCTGCCGATGCCATAGATGCAGCTCACGGATGCCACCACGATGACGTCGCGCCGGGAGAGCAGGCTCGAGGTGGCCTGGTGGCGCAGCTTCTCGACCTCCTCGTTGATGGAGGCGTCCTTCTCGATGTAGGTGTCCGTCTGCGGGACGTAAGCCTCGGGCTGGTAGTAGTCGTAGTAGGAGACGAAGTACACGACGGCGTTGTGGGGAAAGAGCTCCTTCATCTCGGACGCCACCTGGGCGGCCAGCGTCTTGTTGGGCTCCATGATGAGCGTAGGCCTCTGCACGGCCTCGATGGTCTTGGCCATGGAGAAGGTCTTGCCCGAGCCCGTGACGCCGAGGAGCGTCTGGTAGCGCAGGCCGCGCTCGACGCCATCCGTGAGCCTGGCGATGGCCTGGGGCTGGTCGCCCGCCGGATCGAAGTCCGAGACCACCTCCAGGCGCTCGGTGCCGTGCGTGAGGCCGAAGCGCTTGAGCTCGGCGCCAAAGCGCTCCTTGGCCTCGGGCGTGCCCGCCAGCGGCTCATAGGTGATGGTCGTTCCCTCGTCCGACACAAAGCTGCGTGCCTCTGCCATGCGACTCCCCTGCCATCCACGGTCATACAGGACAAGTGTACCCACCGTCCTCGCCCGCACGGCTTGGACACATTTGGCTCGTAAAGGAACCCCGGTCTCCGCAGGGTACCGCATCGAGCGGACACGTGCAGGGGATCTCGCAGGTCTGTGCCGGCGCCCACCGCCGTCCTTCCCTCGCCGACGCGCACCACCAACATCGCAGGGCACAGCAGGAACTTGCCAACGAGCCGCTATCCGTCGTACATGTCCTCAGCGCATACCAGGCGTATGTCATCAGACGTTCGCCGCTGGACAACGTCCTCGCCAACGCGGGCTTTCGTGAAGAGATAGAGCCACTGCCTGCGGTACCTCCCCATCAAGCTGCTCCTGGCCTGCAGCACGGACACTGCTTCGCTCACATTGACCGAGTTGCGCCACTTGCACTCGCCAAGCAGGACATCATGCTCAATCTCATCGGACGCGACCACGTCGATATCAGCCTGCTCATGTGCCACGGGGTCGGTCCTCCACCACGAGCCGACATTGGTCACCGTGAGGGGCAAGGCACCCTTTCGCGCCTGTCTCACCACCCATTCGCGACAGATCCGCTCGAAGACATGCCCCTCGTATTCGAGGCGTCGACTGCCCGAGAGCAGGCGCTCCGCCACCTGAGAGCCAAGGCCGTTCTCCACCGTCGTGACATAGGGCGCCACAAATCGGTACCAGAACGAGAACGCTGGGTCTGCTATGCGATAGATGCTGCGACGGCTCTTGGATGGTTCCCCGTGTGGCACGACCCGCTCCACTATCCCCAGGTCAATCAGCGTCTTGAGGTAGGCGGTTATGCTCGAGGGCGACACTGAGGCACGGTCTGCGATCTGGTTGGAGCGCGTGGCGCCATTCGCGAGGGCCCGCATGACCGAGCTGTACACCGCAGGATCACGCAGCTCCTGCCTCAGCAGCATGGACGGTTCCTCGAACATCAAGCCGGTACGATCAAAGAACAGCGCAGTCATGTTCTGCACATAGCCCTTGGTGGGGTCCAACGCCGCCAGATAGTAGGGTGTGCCGCCAAGACCTGCGTAATAGCTCATCCGCTCCTGTGGAGGGCAGGCAGGCATCATACGCGCGGCATCGAGATAGTCAAAGGGCAAGAGCTTGAGCTGAGCGCTGCGCCGGCCATAGAGGGGGCTCTTTTCGCCCAGGACCTTGCTTTTCATAAAGCCCTGATCGCTGCCGCACAGGACCATGAGGCAGTTGGTCCCCTTGAAGTCATGATCTATCGCCACCTGGAGGGCAGAAGGCAGGCTCGCGTCCGACGCCGCAGCATAGGGAAACTCGTCAAAGACGAGCAGCAGGTGATCACCTCTGGCCGCCTGTGCGACAAAGCGCAACGCATCACGCCAGCTGGCAAACGAGGGCATGGAGTCGGGCAGACCAACGTGGGCCGCCACTGCCGCCGTGAAGTCCCGAAGGTTGTCCACGTCGGACTGTATCTGGGCAGTGAAGAAGAGCGTCGGCTTATCGCCAGAGAAGCGCTCAAGCAAGGCGGTCTTCCCCACGCGTCGACGCCCATAGACCACCGCTAGCTGAAAGCCGCCCCGTGCCTTGTCGTACAGCTCCTGCAATATCCGCAGCTCTTCATCACGTCCGACGAACATCACGCACCTGCTAACATACTTACTGTAATAATACTTATCGCAACAAGTATGCTAGCACGAATACTTCTTTCTACGGTTCATCAGAGGTGCCATTCGTTCGGGCGGGCAGTCCTCCCTATCGTGCAGCGCGCAGGCCAACACAGAGCAAAGAAAGTAGGGGCCTCGCGTCGGAAAGGAGGAAAGGACGTAAGACCCCTTGAAGGCTGACGCAGAGCGCAGCTACTTGGTCTTGGAAGCGGGCTCCTGCTGCGTGATGCAGTGGACATTGCCACCACCGTAGACAATCTGCTCGGACTGGACGCCAACGACCTTGTAGGCACCTGCGCCCCAGGTCTCGTCATAAATCCTCTGCAGGGTCTCGACGGCGAGCGCGTCATTGGCGTCACTGTACTGTGGGGTGATGACGCCACCATTGGTAACGAGGTAGTTCATGTATGAAGCAATCAGCGGCTCATCGGCAACGCGAGGCTCGGCGTTCTCGTCGATGTCGATGGTGTCGCATGCCTCCTGGCTCATGTACAGCGGCTTAGCGGGCATCGGAAGCTTGTAGACCTTGAGCTTGCGGCCCTTGGCGTCAGTCGCATTGGAGAGGGTCTCGTACGCGGCATGGCACTGGCGGTAGAATGGATAGCTGAGATCGTCGGCCCAGATGACGGCAACGACGCCAGGGGCGATGAATGTGGCGACATCATCGATGTGGCCGTTGGTCTCCTCGGGATCGATGCCCTCCTTGACCCATATGACCTTCTCAACACCTAGATACTCCTTGAGGTGCTCGGTCATGTACGCGCGAAGCTCCTCGCTCCAGGGCTCGAACTTCAGCCGGTAGGTGGGCCAGATGGAATCAGGGTCCTCCTCCCTCTCGCGCACGGCAGAGGCGGTGCGGCCTGGGGAGAGCAGGCACTGGTCGGTGACGATGACCGTGCCCTCGCCGTCTACGGTGATGGAGCCGCCCTCTAGGATCATGTCATCGGGACGGTAGCGACGCACGCCGGAGAGCTCGGCCATCTTGAGCGCAATCTGCTCGTCCTTGTCCCAGGGGAAGTAGAGGCCGTCGACCATGCCGCCGTAGGCATTGAAGTGCCAGTGGTTGGCACGGACCTCGCCCTCGTCGTTGATGACGTAGGTGGCCCCCGTGTCTCGGAACCAGGCGTCATCGGTGGTCATCTCGATGACGGTGACGTTCTCATCCTCCTCGAAGACCGCCTTGCAGTTGGCGTAGTCGACCTGGTTGGCGCACATGTACACTGGAGTGAACGCAGCAATAGCGCGGGCGATGGCGGTATACTGCCTCTGTGCGGGCTTGGCGCCGTTCTGCCAGGTGTCGGTGCGGTGCGGCCAACCCATCCAGACGCGCCTCTGGGGAGAGAACTCCGCAGGCATGTAGAAACCATCGGACTTGGGGGTAGAGTCGGACTCGTAGATGGTGCGCATGGGATATTGCCTCCTTTTTGTGTGGGGTGGGAATGTCTTCCGCCCCAACCTATGGACAGCCAAGAACAGAATGCCTTCGAGGTAACGGGGCCGACTACCCTTGCGCCTCTGTGGCCGCCTCCTCGACCAAACGCCGCGCTGCAAGCTCAGGGGTGAGGCCCTTGTACTCTTCCTTGCGGTCGCGGGCAGACCAGATGCGAACGACCTCGCCGATGGCAAGCAGGACGAAGAAGCCAATGAGCATCGGAACCTTATCGCCAACCTCGCCGGCATTGAGCGGCACGATGGTCGCGACGATGGTGAGGACGAGAAGCACGGCGGGGACGATCAACGCCACCTTCATCATGGTGTCCTTGAAGGGGAACTCGAAGACGCGCTTGCGGCTTGGGTCGTTCTTGCGGAGGTTGATGAACGCCGGGAACATCGGGATGTAAGTCAGGAGCAGGAAGACCACGGAAAGGCCAAAGAGCATCCAGAAGATGTTGTTGGAGATGAACTCATTGGGGATGAGCTGGATGCAGAGAATCAGCGAGGAAACGACGCCATTGGTGATGGCGGCACCATCGGGCATGCCGGTCTTCTCGTTCATCTTGCCAAAGCACTTGGGCATGTTGCCGGTCTGGGCAGCGTAGGCTGCGACGGAGTTCACACCAAAGGACCATGAGGCCATGTTGGCAAAGAGCGTGATCAGGAACGCCACGCAGATGACCTTGAAGAGGACGGAGTCGCCCACCATGGTCTGGACTGCCACAATCATGCCATAGTCGGGGTCGATCTGATCAGCAGGGATGGCCGCACCGATGCCATAGCCTGTGAACAGGTAGATGATGGCAATGGTGGCGCCGCCTATGATGATAGCGCGGGGAATCTCAGTCTTGGGATTCCTCATGTCATCGGTCATAGTGCAGATGACCTCGAAGCCCATGAAGTTGAAGATGATGATCGAGAGGTATCCCAACGCCCCAAAGTTGGAGAGGTCGGGCAGGAAAGTCGCAGGGCTCATGTCAGTCGCGAAGCCGTGCTGGGTGGCATACCAGATGCCGAGGACACCAACGATGACGGCAACGGCTACCTTGATGATGGCGCCCCCATTGAGCACGATCTGGGAGTCGGATACCTTGGAGAAGGCCATGAAGGTAACGACCCAGGTGAAGGCAAGCTCCACGGCAATCGCGGCAAGGAGGTTGAACTCGATGCCAAACGCCATGTTGATGATGTCGGGGAACATGGTTGCTAGCGACGCAATCCAGAACGGGTAGTTGACCCAGTAGTAATAGGATGCGCGGGCGGCCCACTTGTCGCCAAGGCCGTCACGAATCCAGTCGATGATGCCACCCTCGCCATCGTAGGTGGTACCAAGCTCGGCGACAGCGAGGCCATAGGGCAGCAGGAAGGTGACGATCAAGAAGATCCACCAGAAGAACTGCTGGTTGCCGATGGCCGCGGCCGGCGCTGCTGCCTCGCACACAAAGACGACGCAGATGACGGTCGAGATGATGGTGAGAAACGAGAGTCCCTTCCTCTCACTCATGACGGCTCCTTTCCTTTACGGGTGCTGGGCCCTCCCAGCATAAGAACCTCCCCCGAGGCACTGGCCCACCGGGAGCACGCCACCTCAGGCTCTATCCAGCCCCATGCGCCATCCACCTAGGCCTGAAGAGCCTCGATGTGAGCGAGCGCGGCGTGCAGCTCCTCTTTGGAGGAGTAGTCCACGCCCTCGTCGTTGAGCGGGGTGCGCTTGCCAAAGGTGGCGAGAAGGGCACGGATGGAATGCTTGCGGTTCTCGGCCTCGTCCCAGCACAGCGAGCGCTCGGAGTCATCCATAACCTCGTCGGTTACCTCCTCGCCGCGGGTAGCGGGCAGACAGTGCATGAACTTAGAGTTGGGGCCGGCATAGTTCATGAGGTCCATGTTGACCTGGTACTTGGGATAGAAGACATCCATGTAGGACTCGCCACCCTCCTCGGCGTCGTAGAGGCCGTACCAGACGTCGGTGTAGACGAAGTCGGCACCCTTGATGCACTCGATGTCATCAGAAATCACGATGGTGCCACCGGACTCCTTGCAGTTGGCCTCGCCGATGGCAAGGAGGTCAACCTTGTTCTCAACCTGAAGGCCACCGTCGGTGATCTGGTGACCCTTGGGTCCGAACTGGACGAAGTGCATGCCGATCTTGGAGCAGATGAACATCAAGGACACGCAGACCTGGGTCGCGTCGCCGATGAAAGCGAGGGTGCAGTCCTCGATGCGTTTGCCCTCGGGGACATTCTCGAGCATAGTGAGAAGGTCGCCAATCTCCTGGGTTGGGTGGTTGTACTCGGACATGCCGTTGATGACGGCGACGGCAGAGCCCTCGGCCAGGCCCTGAACGTCCTTGTGACGGTTGACGCGGGCCATCATGATGTCAAGTAGGGACCCCATGACACGGGCTGTGTCGCCGAGGGACTCGTGGCCGCCGAGCTGGATGGTGCCGGGGCCGTAGAACTGGGCGTGGCCGCCGAGATCGGTCATGGCAGTCTCGAAGGAGAGACGGGTACGGGTGGAGACTTGCTGGAAGATCATGCCGAGGGACTTGTTGCGTAGGAGATGGGGGTAGTAGCCATTCTGCTTGATGGCCTTCTTCATTGCGATGGCGAGATCCTCGATCGCGAGAATCTGCTCCTTGGTAAAGTCGTTGGAATCAATGAAGTCCTTGACCATTGCCATGGCGCAACTCCTTTCCTGCCGGATCGCCCGGATCGCGTGGGGTGCGTCCTGCACCCCTCAAACGCCTTGGTGCACCCACTATCCAGAACTCCAGGGAACAGATCCAGCTTATTTGGGTTTAACGGGCATTTGTCGAAATACAACTCGGCTAAACTTGCGTATCGGTATTTTGGCCGCATAGCGTGCGCCTTGCTTCTCCCGATCACCCTATTATGGTAGGGGACAGGGAGCGTTCGAGACCGGTGCCGCTGTTTGGGAGGCAAGCGAGTGAGTGGCGTCATGTTCGCCTATACGATTGCATTGATCTTGGTCTGCGCCTGCGCAGCATTCCTGTCACTTGCCGCCTACTACGTCTCGCGCCGCCGCGCCCTCCTGGCACGCATCGGCTTTTTCGTCTTCTACATCCTCGACACAGTAGGCATCTTTGGTTCCGAGTGGATGATTCTCAGCCTCGAGCAAGACCCCTCCTTTTACTATGGCATCGAGAGTCCCGTGCTGAAGGTCCTTCTCTCGACGGGCGTGCTCCTGTGCTATTGGCTCATCGTCGCTCACGTCATCGACGAGCACGACCGTCGGGCACTCCTTGTCCCCACAGTGGCATATGTCGCCCTTGCCATCCTCGTCATCGCAGTCATGCCCTACGGCAAAGGCCGCCAGTGGTCGTACTACTCGCTGAGACAGGCCTTCCTCTACTTCACACAGGTCTATGCGTACCTCCGCTACCGCAGGTCCTGCGATGACGTCTATCGGACGCGCATGGCACGCCATTGCAGGACTTGGATCGTCATGTGGATCATCATCACGGCTATCCTCGTCGAAGACTCGTTGGTCATCCTTGTAGCGCCCATACCCAGCACCACGGACAGCTGGGCCATGTTCCTGTTCCTGTCCGCACGCAACGTCAGCGAGAACGTGATGGCGTGCTACGTGGCATATATCTGCACCAAAGACGCCGTCAAGCAGTTGAACCTCCGCGCGGAGAAGGCGCCCGAGGCCAGGCCTGACGCCACTGGCAAGGATGACCTCAAGTCCCACATCGACGAGCAGCTTCTGGGCTACGCGAGCGAGCACGGGCTCTCAAACCGGGAGTGCGAGATCTGCGCCATGGTCCTCGAGGGCAAGAACAACCGCAGCATCGCGCAGGAGCTCTACCTTTCCGAAGGCACCGTGAAGACGCACGTGCACAACATCATGAGGAAGACCCACACGGGCTCGCGCGACGAGCTCAAGAAATCGTTCTGGCAGCACTAGGGATACCGCCCCACACGTCTGTCGAAAGCTGCACCAAAGGTACGTGGTACCTTTGGTGCAGCTTTCATCTAGCTAGTAGTGGATACGGGTGCAGTTCCTGCCCTGGATGACGTCCTCGATGTCGTCAAGAAGGCCAATGTAGCACTCCCGGTCCGGGCGACACTCGAGGAAGCGCAGCGCCGAGCGGACCTTGGGTTCCATGGTGTCTTTCCCAAACTGACCCGCATCGGCGAGCCTGTGGAGTTTGGACACACTGATGTCACCGATGGCCTCCTGGTTCTTCCTGCCAAAGTTTTTGTAGACGTGGTCGACGTCGGAGAGGAAGACGAGAACGTCGGCATCGCAGTTGTCGCCAAGGAGCTCGGCGGCGTAGTCCTTCTCGATGACAGCTGGGATACCCTTGTAGCAGCCGTAGTCATCGGAGTCGCGGATGACGGGGATGCCACCGCCACCACAGGCGATGACAATGAAGTCGTTGTCGAGAAGGTTGAGGATGGACTCGGACTCCACAATCTTGCGGGGACGCGGCGAGGCCACGGTGCGACGGTAGCCACGCTCGTCCTTCGCGAACCTGAAGTCGGGGTGCTGCTTGGCCTGAGCATCCCTCTGGTCCTTGGTGAGGTGAGGACCCACACCCTTGGAGGGGTTGGCGAGTGAGGGATCATCGGGTTCCACCTCGATCTGGGTGACGACGGTGGCAACGTGCCATTTCTTGTCACCCTTGTGCATCTCGGCACCGAGGGCTTGCTGCAGGTGGTAGCCGATGTAGCTCTCGGTCATGGCGCCGCACTCAGGGAGGTCGGCGACGGGAACCTTGGGGTCCTCCGAGGCAGCAACGGAGAAAGCCCGCTGGATCATGTTGATCTGGTGGCCGTTGCCGTGGGTGATGATGACCTCCATGTCGTTGTTGATTGCCCTGAGCAGCGCGGGAGCTATCTCACGCATACGGGTGAGTTGGCGATCGAGCGCGTTGTCGAGGGCAAGACCTCCGAGGGAGATGACCACGCGCTTGAAACTGGTGCTCTTGTCAGTGACAGGCATGCTCTTCTCCCTGGGCCTAGTAGTGGATACGGGTGCCGGAGAGGCCACGAACAGCCTCGGGGGCCTTTTTGAGCGAGCCGATAATGGCCACGCGGTCGGGGCGGCCCTCGCAGAAGCGAATCGCCGCGCGCACCTTAGGCTCCATGGAACCCTTGCCGAACTGGCCCTCATCGGCATAGGAGTGGGCCTCGGAGACGGTGATGTCGATGAGGTCCTGCTGATCAGGTTTACCGAAGTTAATCGCCACATGGTCGACCGCAGTCAGGAGGACAAGCATGTCGGCGTCGCAGTCCTCTCCGAGAAGGGCGCCTGCCATGTCCTTGTCGATGACGGCGGGGACGCCCTTGTAGCAGCCGTAGTTGTCCGTGTCGCGGATGACGGGGATGCCACCGCCACCACAGGCGATGACGATGAAGTCGTTGTCGAGAAGGTTGAGGATGGACTCGGACTCCACAATCTTGCGGGGACGTGGCGAGGCAACAACGCGGCGGTATCCCCGGCCGGAGTCCTCGACGAACTTGAAGGAGGGATCCTGGGCGGCCTGGGATTCTGCCTGCTCCTTGGTGAGGAAGGGGCCGATAGGCTTGGTCGGAGCCTGGAAGGAGGGATCGTCGGCATCGACCTCAATCTGGGTGACGACCGTGGCAGCGTGATACTTCATGTTGGTCTTGTGCATCTGGGCACCGAGGGCCTGCTGCAGGTGATAGCCAATGTAGCCCTGGCTCATGGCACCACACTCCGGGAGGTCCATGACGGGGACCTTGGGATCCTTGGTCGAGGAGATGGCAAAAGCCTTCTGGATCATACCGACCTGAGGGCCGTTGCCATGGGTGATGATGATCTCAGTGTTCTCGTCAATCACGTCGAGAAGGGCGGGGGTGGCATGCCGGACGCGCTCGATCTGCTCCTTGGGCGTGTCGCCAAGGGCGTTGCCACCAAGGGCGATGACGACGCGCCTGCACCTACCTGGGAACTCTGCAGCCATATGACTCTCCTTGGTCCGTACCGCGTGACTTGGAACGCACGATATGAGTCGATGGTATTGCCCGGCAAGGGAAAACTGCACAACCAGGGTCAGCGGTCGAAGTTTCGCCGATTGTGGTAGATTTCCATATTTAGCTATATTTTTATAATTTTATGCCTAATATATATATTTATAGAGCTATATATGCTTATCCATCCATGCTAAACTGGGGCGGCAGGGATGGGGATTTTGGTTTATGGGACCCCTCGGATACTCACTCTGGCGCGAGGACGACCGGAAGTTGCTCCTTTTGGGCCTAGAATCGCCAGAAGGAGGTGACGAGGTCCTTGCGGGTACCTACGCCGGCCTTGGTGTAAATGCGGTGCAGATGTGCCTTGACCGTGCCAAGCGATATGTAGAGCTCGCTGGCGATCTGCTGAGAGCTCCTGTCCTGCAGGACGAGGCGGAGAACCTCCTTCTCACGCTCGCTCATCCCATGCTCGTCGCAGTAGCGCGGCAGGCGCGTGTCAATCGAGTCGGCGATTGCATGTTCCCGCATCTCGATCTTGTTCTCCGCAGGGTGGCGCGAGAAGACCTTGGCAAGCTCCCTGACATTCGTGACGAGGAAGTATGCGCAGGTGAAGACAATCACACACTCGGATATGTTACGCTGTGTGAGATGCCAGAAGAAGGCATGCCACAGGGAGTCCGCAGCAACGTGAGGGCGGAAGACCGCTATGAAGAAGACGTCCTCGAGGAGCATGACGCACATCATGACGAAGATGGTCCTGAGCCTACCTGCGCTACGCTCGATGTCGCTTCTCTCGATGTCGCTCGCACGTCTCGCGTACCACCAATGACCATAGACGAGGGCCCCGATGAGGAGAAGGTCCCTGCCGCCCCAGTAGAGCAGGTTGTGCGTGACGTCACCATTGGCGCTGCTGGGTGCGGCCACCACCAGGGCGACCGTGACCACGACCACGAAGGCGACGATGCGACGCGTGCCGAGCGGCGCATACACCCGCATGCAGACCCAGATCCACCAGAGGGTGACGAGGGCAACGCACAGGACAATCGACAAGGGTATGTAGGAGAGTCCCTGCTTGAAATAGTCGTCAAGATAGGGTTTGTCACCCGTGTACTCACTGAAGAAGATAATCGCCTGCTCGAAGGCATGCGCCACGAACGCCGCGGCCGAGACGAGCCACTGCCTGCGACCGGTCAGCGTCCAGGCCATGAGGCTCATTGAGCACGAGACGACATCCGCCACGAGGACAGCGATGGAGAACAGATACCATGCCAGACTCAAACCCTACCCCTCCTTACTCCTCGCGTCGATGCAAGCACCGATGATACGTTGGCGGAGCCGCGCGCTGGCGGGTCGTTCGGCAAGTTGGCGTTCCTGCCACACGATCGAGACAAGGTGCGGACGGCCATCACCGTCCGCACCCCCCAAAAAAGGCAATCGCCCATCTGTTCAACTTCGACCCCTAGGCCTCGTAGACGACCTCGCCACCGATGATAGTAAGTGCGGCCTTGGTCTCAAGCACCTCGGCAGGAGTGCAATCGAAGAGGTTATGGTCGAGGACGGTGATGTCGGCCAGCTTACCGGCAGACAGGGTGCCCAGACGATCCTCGACACCCATGGCGTACGCCGAGCCATAGGTATAGCCCCTCAAGGCCTCCGCCATCGTTATCCGCTCTTCGGGGAACCAGCCATCAGGGTTGGACTGATCCTCGAGCATGCGGTAGACGGCACCGTAGATCTCCTCGGTGGGGTCGATGCCCACGACGGGAAAGTCGGAACCAAGGTGCACGTTGGCCCCCGAGGCCGCAAGGCTGTGAAGCGGCCAGGAGAGGGCGGCACGCTCGGGGCCGACGGCTGCGTCCTTGGCAAGGTCGGCCATGTCGAGAAGCATGTGCCACGGCTGCATGGCAGGGCTCACGCCCAGGCGGGCGTAGCGCAGCAGGTCCTCGGGCTGGATGGTCTCGTTGTGCTCGATGCAGTGGCGCAGGCCCTGCCTGCCGTAGAGCCTCTCCCCCTCCTCGAAGCAGTCGAGCACGTGACGTATGGCCCTGTCTCCTATCGCATGGAGACGGACGGGCACCCCTTGCTTGCAGGCCTCAAGGATGTTCTTGCGAACGCGCTCGGGATCTTCGGCGGGCTCGCCCGTGGTCGAGGGATCGTTGGCGTAGGGCTCGATCATCCAGGCGGTGTGGTCGGAGCAGACGCCATCGAGGAACTGCTTGAGGCCACGCCATTCGATGGTGGTGTCGGGAAAGTCGTACTCCGCCCTGATCTGGTCGAGCGTCTTGGTCTCCAGGTCGAAGAGGTCAGTGTACATGAAGACGCGCAGGGGGAAGTTGCCCTCACGGCACATGTCCGCAAAGACGGCGTAGGGGTTCTTGAGACTCACGAAGGTGGGGTGCACGGCACCAACCGAGGTGATGCCGCACCTGTTGGCGTATCTGACGGTCTTCTCAAACGACTCCCGCGCACGCTCCAGGGGCGGGTTGTAGATGGCCTCCATGAAGACACCGGCGGCGTTGTTGGAGAGGACGCCGGTGAGGTCACCATTCTCGTCGCGGAGGAACCTGCCGCCCGAGGGGTCCTGGACGTCTCGGGTGATACCCATCTTCTCCAGGGCGCGGGTGTTGACGCTGAAGGTATGGAGATCCACCTGCTGGAGAAAGACCGGCCGATCGGCGATGTAGGCGTCGATCATAGCCGCAGTCGGCATCTCGGGTGTGGCCCACTGGAACTGGATGACCTGGACGCCGAGAATCCACTCGTTGTCGGGATGAGCGTCCGCGAAGGCCACGACACGTTCCATGCACTGCTCGAAGCTCGTGCAGTCGATGAGGTTGACGCAGAAGTCGGCGTCGGTCGTCATCGAACCCTGCGCGAAGTGGGTGTGAGAGTCAATGATGCCGGGCATGACGAGCTTGTCGCCAAACTCGCGGACCTCGGTGTCCGTTCCGATGAAGGGGGCGAGGTGACGCTCGTCACCACACGTCAGGATCTTGCCATCCGCAATGGCGACACCACCCTTGAAGGGGGGCATGCCGGTGCCGGTGAAGACGTTGTCGGACCTTACGACCAGCTCTGCGAACATGAAGATACTCCTTCCTTGCCAGAGGGACCCACACCAGGAAGGACCAGGCATGGGCCCGAGGGACTTCCTAGGCAGATGAGAGGGTGGCGAGGCGCCTGTTCTCGACGGCCACGATCGCAAGGCAGATGGCACCACAGGCGATGTCGGTGATGAGGAGGCCATACCAGACGCCATCGGCATTGCCTACCATGTTGCCGACGAGGGTCATGATCGGGCAAGCGAGAATGACATAGCGCAGCAGCGAGACAACCGTCGCGAAAAAAATCTTCTCGACCGCCTGGAGGTAGGAGCTGACCATGGTGGCCATGAAGCCGAGGCAGGCAGCGAGGATGAAGATCCTCAGCGCCTGGGCAGAGATCTGGGTCAGGACAGGGTCACCGCCGTCGAAGAAGCTGGAGATGGGGGCACCGAGGGCGAAAACCGCGACCGAAAGGACCGCCGTGACGACGACCTGGACGATGACCGACCAGTTGAGAGCCTCCTTGAGACGGCCATAGCTCTTGGCGCCGTTGTTGACGGAAGCAAGGGGCTGCAGACCGTAGGAGAAGGCGTTCACGAACATCATGATGATGTAGACGATGTAGCCGTTGATGACGGCGAAGGCGCCGATGTAGCTGGAGCCGTTCTCGCCACCAAGGTTGCCGAGCAGGTTGTTGGCCACGGTGTTGTAGATGAAGGTACCGGCCTGCGTCAGGAAGAAGGGGAAGCCAATCTTGAAAATCTCACCATAAACGACGAGGTCGGGCACCATCTCGTCGGTGGTAATCCTGTATTCAGCCTTAGGGCCAACAAAGTAGATGAGACCTGCGGCCCAAATGCCGATAGAGAGGCCATAGTAGATGCCCGCACCGATGGTTCCCAGGTCAAGCACCAGGACCGAGACGGCAAGCCAGATGATGGCGATGACGGCCGAGATGGTCATGAGGTTGGCGGATTCCTGCGGCTTGCCGATGACGCGCAAGACGCCGGTGAGCATTTGGCCCATGATGGTGAAGACGAGAAGGACGCCAAAGGCCCGGATGCCGAGGACGGAGTCGATCAGGATGTCCTCGGTGGCCCCGAAGAAGATGGCAAGCGGCTCGGGGAAGACCTCGAAGACGATGGCGACGATGAGAGCAACATAGGTGGTGAACCAGAAGCCCTGGCCAAAGACGTGCTTAGCGGCCGTGGTGTCTCCAGCGCCAAGGCGGTTGCCGATGACGGTGGGAATGCCGGTACCGAAGAGGTTACCAAACGATAGGTTGATGTACTCGACGGACATGATGATCGAGACGCAGGCGAGCCCATGCGCGCCAAGGCCGATGCCCATGATGACGCCCTCAAGAACGACCATGATCACCTGGGCGAGCATGCCCTGCATGGTGACGAGCGCGTACTTGTTGAACGTCTTCTTGACAGGTGCGCTGAGTAGCTCAAGGTCCTCAGCAGACTGCTCTGCGGCTTGAGTCGCTTCCTCTGCCATGTTCCCTCCAGTTTGGCCCATATGCTTCTTCAGGTGCCATGTCGCCGGTCCTTGAGTCACATTGTGCAGCCAAGGTCTCGAGCTTGAGCAGTATCCAACGGGTTTACCGTACGCCAAGCGAGGGTTTAATGGTGATTACAAAGCGTTCACCTGCCCATCTTGCCCTACCCCAGGCCTCGAAGCTCCCTGAACCTCCGCAGCTCGCAAAGCATGAGCACCAGCACCAGCACGCCCGTGAGGAGGTTTGCCACGGGCTGAGCAAACCACACCCCCTCGACGCCCATGACGGGACCCAGCACATAGATGAGCGGTATGGTGAACATGAGGTAGAGGGCGCACCCGCAGACAACGGACTTGACTATGGCGCCTATGCACTCGAAGTAGCTGGAGAGAAGCTGCCCGAGGTATCCAAGGGCGCACAGGGAGACGACGATGCGGACGGGGGTGGCGGAAGCCTCCGCCAGTACAGGGTCGTCGAGGGCGAACAGCTGGCAGGCCGCCTCGGGGAACAGGCAGACGAGGGCCGACGCCACCACCATGAACGCCGTCTGGATGAGGGCCCCCTTCACAAGGAGCTCAGAGAGGCGATCATAGCGCCTAGCGCCGATGTTGAACGAGCTGATGGCCTGCATGGCGAAGCCGAATGCCATGACCACTAGCATGAGCACGTAGACGATGTATCCGTTGACGATGGCGAACGCCGCGATATCCATCGAGCTTCCCAGCACCCCAAGGCGGTTGTTCACGACCATCGTGTAGGCGGAACTCGCGACCTGCAGCACGAAGTATGGGAGGCCAATCTTGAGGACGCCGCCAACGACCTTGGCACCCAGCCTCATGTCCTCGCGGCGGATTCGCAGCACCGAGGTGCCACCGGGGAGAAAATGCCTCACCCCGAGCGCCCAAAGCCCGATGGTGAACCCAAAGTAGATGCCTGCGCCGGTGACACCCCACCCAAGCACGAGCACAGTAAGTGCCAGGATGACGATGGCGACCACCGATGACAGAATCTGCAGATTGGCTGCCACCTGGGGCTTCTCATCCACACGAAGGACCGCATTGGTAACCTGTCCGACAATCGTGAACGGGAAGAACGCCACAAAGCACCTGACGCCAAGGAGTGCATCGGCATAGATGTCATCCGTTGCCCCCAGCAGATGGACGAGATGGGGAGAGAGGAGCTCAATGGCCACCGTCATCCCTGCGGCAACATAGACCGTAAGCCAAAAGCCCTGGCCAAAGGCCCTCTGCGCACCGTTGTCATCGCCCGCGCCAAAGCGGGTGCCAACAAGCGCGGAAATGCCGATGCCCAGGGCACCTCCCGTGGCCAGGTTGAGGAACTCGACCGAGATGATGATGCTGACACACGCAAGGCCATGGGACCCGAGCCCGTATCCCATGATGATTCCCTCGAGTATGACCATGACTATCTGGGCCACCATACCGGACAACGAGATGAGGCTGTACTTCACAAACAGCTTGCCTATTGGCAGCGTACCAAGCTCGCGCCCCTCTTTGGCGCGTCCTGCTTCGACCACATCGCCCATGTGACCCCCACTTACTTGTATTCGACGTTCCCCAAAACATACGGCTCTGTCCACCCCCGCTAAGGTTTATTCGGGTTTATGCCAGCCTGCTTTCGGCATGTGGTGCGCCTCGGCTGACACGCGGACCCACTTGCCCGTGTTTTTGCGTCTGTGATAGGTGGTACCATCCGAGCCTCGGGGAGACAGGAGACGCCGTTGGCGTCGCAAAAAAGAGGCGCCCACCTGATGTGGACGCCTCAGCCGTACGTGGTTTGAGACAGGAGTACTGTGTGAGCCTTACGCGTCGGCGTACATGGCCTTCAGCTTGAGGAGGTGCTGGTAGCGATCCATGGCCGCCTGCTCGCTCTCGGCGAAGAGCTCCTCGGCGCGATCGGGGAAGCTCTGGGTGAGGCTGGCGTAGCGGGCCTCGTTCATGAGGAAGTCGCGGTAGCCGCCCTTCGGCTCCTTGGAGTCCAGCGTGAACTTCTTGCCCTCCGCGGCCTCGGGGTTGAAGCGGAAGAGGTTCCAGTAGCCGCACTCGACGGCCTTCTTCATCTCCTCCTGGCAGTGGATCATGCCACCCTTCTTGATGGAGTGCATCTCGCAGGGGCTGTAGCCGATGATGAGGGACGGGCCGTCGTAGGCCTCGGCCTCGGCGATGGCCTTGAGCGTCTGGGGCATGTTGGCACCCATCGCAACCTGGGTGACGTAGACGTAACCATAGGACATCGCGATCTCGGCGAGGGACTTCTTCTTGGTCGTCTTGCCGGACGCCGCGAACTGGGCCACCTGACCGAGGTTGGACGCCTTGGAGGCCTGGCCGCCGGTGTTGGAGTAGACCTCGGTGTCGAACACGAAGACGTTGACGTCGTTGTTAGACGCCAGGACGTGGTCGAGACCACCAAAGCCGATGTCATAGGCCCAGCCGTCGCCGCCGAAGATCCAGAAGGACTTCTTGGAGAGGTAGGACCTGTCGGCCAGGATGGACTTGGCAGCGTCGGAGCCGTCCTCCTGGAGCGCTTGGACATAGGCGGCGGAGACGTTCTGGGAGACGCCGCTCTGGTTGCGGCCATCCAGCCAGGCCTGGGCGGCCTCCTTGAGGGAGTCGCTCACGTTGCCGGAATCGATGAGCTGCTGGGTAGCGGTGGCAAGCCTGTTCTGCTCGGCCTCATAGCCCAGGAACAGACCCAGGCCGTGCTCGGCGTTGTCCTCGAAGAGGGAGTTGTTCCACGCGGGACCGTGGCCCTCGGCGTTCACGGTGTAGGGCGCGGTGGCCGCGGGGTTGCCCCAGATGGAGGAGCAGCCGGTGGCGTTGGAGATGTACATGCGGTCACCGAAGAGCTGGGTCACGAGACGCGCGTAGCTGGTCTCGGCGCAGCCGGCGCAGGAGCCGGAGAACTCGAGCAGCGGCTTGTGGAACTGGCTGCCCTTGACGTTCTTGTCGCTGATGAGGTCCTTCTTCTCGGAGACCTCGTTGACTGCGTAGTCCCAGACCTCAGCCTGCGCGGCCTCTTCCTCCTGCGGAACCATGGTGAGCGCACCGCCGTCGGCCTGCGTGCTCTTGGGACACGCGGTGAGGCAGTTGTAGCAACCCATGCAGTCCAGCGGGGAGACGGCGATGGTGAAGGTGTAGCCCGTGCCCTTGGGGACCTTGAGCTCCGTGGTCTTCATGGCAGCGGGCGCCGCGGTGGCCTCCTCGGGGGTCATCGCAACCGGGCGGATCGTGGCGTGCGGGCACACGTAGGCGCAGCTGTTGCACTGGATGCAGAGGTCCGGGTTCCAACGGGGCACCATGACCGCCGTGCCGCGCTTCTCGTACGCGGAGGCACCCAGCTCCCACTGGCCGTCCGGGTTGTCCTTGAAGACGGAGACGGGCAGGCTGTCGCCCTCCATGAGGTTGATGGGACCAAGCAGCTCCCTCACCTGCCTGACGATGGCGTCGCGACCCTTGAGGTCGGGCACCTTGGGCTTGTCCTCGGCCGTTGCCCAGTCGGCAGGCACCTCGAACTTGTGGAACGCGGTGGCGCCGGCATCGATGGCCTTCCAGTTGGACTCGACGATGGCCTGGCCCTTCTTGGCGTAGGACTTCTCGGCGGCATCCTTCATGTACTGGATGGCCTCCTCGGCGGGAAGCACCTTGGCCAGCGCGAAGAACGCGGACTGCAGCACCGTGTTGGTGCGCTTGCCCATGCCCACCTTGGCGGCGAGGCCGATGGCGTCGATCAGGTAGACGTTGATGCCGTTCTTGGCGATGTAGCGCTTGGCGACCGCCGGCAGGTGGTTGGCGAACTCCTCGTCGGACCACTGGCAGTTGACCAGGAAGGTGCCGCCCGGCTTGAGGTCGCGGGCCATGGCGAAGCCCTTGATGATGTAGCTGGGGTTGTGGCAGGCCACGAAGTCGGCCTTGGCCACATAGTAGGGCGAGCGGATGGGAGAGTCACCGAAGCGCAGGTGCGAGATCGTGACGCCACCCGTCTTCTTGGAGTCATACTGGAAGTAGGCCTGGACGTACTTGTCCGTGTGGTCGCCGATGATCTTGATCGAGTTCTTGTTGGCGCCCACCGTGCCGTCGCCACCAAGACCCCAGAACTTGCACTCGATGGTGCCGGGGGCAGAGGTGTTGGGGGCATCGGGATCCATGGGCAGCGACAGGTTGGTGAGGTCGTCCACGATGCCGATGGTGAACTCGCGCTTGGGGGCATCCTTCTTGAGCTCCTCGAACACGGAGAAGGCTGCCGCGGGCGGCTCGTCCTTGGAGCCGAGGCCGTAGCGGCCGCCGGTGACGGTGAGGTCGGACGCGCCGGACTCGAACAGAGAGCTCACGACGTCCTGGTAGAGGGGCTCACCGATGGAGCCGGGCTCCTTGGTGCGGTCGAGCACGGCGACCTTCTTGACCGTCTTGGGCAGCGCCGCCATGAAGTCCTCCACGGACCAGGGGCGGTACAGGCGCACCTTGACGAGGCCGACCCTCTCGCCGTGGGCGTTGAGGTAGTCGACAACCTCCTCGAGCGTGTCACAGAAGGAGCCCATGCAGACGACGACGCGATCGGCGTCATCGGCACCGTAGTAGTCAAACAGGTGATAGTCGGTGCCCAGCTTGGCATTGACCTTGTCCATGTAGGACTGCACGATGGCGGGCAGTGCCGTGTAGCGGGCGTTGCAGGCCTCGCGGTGCTGGAAGAAGATGTCGCCGTTCTCATGGGAGCCGCGGGCGCTGGGATGCTCGGGATTGAGTGCGTGGTCGCGGAACCTCTGGAGGGCCTCGGTGTCCACCATGTCGGCGAGATCATCGAAGTCCCAGGTGGCAACCTTCTGGATCTCGTGCGAGGTGCGGAAGCCGTCGAAGAAGTTGAGGAACGGCGTGCTGCCGGCGAGGGCCGCCAGGTGCGCCACGGGCGAGAGGTCCATGACCTCCTGCACGTTGCCCTCGGCGAGCATGGCGAAGCCGGTCTGACGGCAGGCCATGACGTCGGAGTGGTCGCCGAAGATGTTGAGCGACTGCGTGGCCACGGTGCGCGCGGACACGTGGAAGACGCCGGGCAGGCCCTCGGCGGCGATCTTGTACATGTTGGGGATCATGAGGAGCAGGCCCTGTGACGCCGTGTAGGTGGTGGTGAGGGCACCGGCACCGAGGGAGCCGTGCACGGTGCCGGAGGCGCCGCCCTCGGACTCCATCTCGACGATCTTGACGGGGTTGCCAAAGACGTTCTTGACACCCTGCGCGGCCCACTGGTCGACGTGGTCTGCCATGGGACTTGACGGGGTGATGGGATAGATGCCCGCCACCTCGGTGAACGCATACGAGACCCAGCCTGCGGCCTCGTTGCCATCCATGGACTTGAACTTTCTCGCCATATCCTCTCCTTAGAAAAGCGATACGGTCCGTAGGCGTCTGTCTACGGCTGATACCTATAGACAAGCGTGGGCCGCGCCGGCTCCCTTGTGTCCCCGCAGGGCGCGTCCCCGCCACCTCAATAGTACCGCAACGGGACGTCATCGCAGGGCTGGTCGCCGTGCGGTGGCCATAGCCTGTGGGGCGGAGCCACCGAGAATCCCTAGAGACGTAGGCGTAGGCGCCCCATCAATCCAGCTGCATCAGGTTGCAACCGCGGTGCATGTCCCGCATCCCGTAGTCGGCAAGGGCGACAGTTCGCTTCGCCCCCTTGAGGTACTGCAGGATGTCTCCAGCTGGAGGCGCAGCTCCTCGACTGAGTCGACAATCCGCTGCGCCACGAGCGCCGGCCTCATACTCGACCTTGTGCCCCAGACACGCAATCGCAAGTGCGATGATGAGTAGAATCGGGACGGGCAACGTCGCCACGGAGGACTTATGGGATGCAAGGTCATACTCATTCGCCATGGGCTCACCTACTGGAACGCCAGGAAGATGATGCAGGGTCAGGTCAACATTCCCCTCAACGACGTGGGAGTCCGACAGGCAAGGGGCCTTGCAAGGCAGATCTCTCCATTTCCGCTTGACGTCTGCTACGCCAGTCCCCTGGGACGTTCGCTCAAGACGGCACAGCTCGCCCTCGAAGACCGCGACATACCCATAATCAAGGACGAGCGCCTGATCGAGCATGGCTACGGTCTCCTCGAAAGCACCAGCTATCGCCGGACACCCTGGTTTCGGCTCACCTCACAGGCATATAACTACGAGTGCCACCCCGAACGCTACCGCGCGCCCATTGGCGGGGAGACCTTCGAGGACGTCTACGCCCGCGCACGCAGCTTCATAGACGAGGTGCTCCTGCCGGAGGCGGAACGACACGACGGCATCCTGGTGGCGGGACACGGCGGGATCAACTGCGCCATCATGGGATGCCTGTTTGACATACCTCTCAAGGACTTCTGGAGCGTCAAGCAGGCCAACTGCGGCTACACCGTCATCGATGTCGACAACGGAACCCCCGCCATCGAGTACTCGACTCCCGTGGAGGTTAATGCGAGGTAGGTCGAGGTGGGCCGGATGGCCCAGTCCAATGCCCCGTCGGTCTGCTGTCGGCCGGGCCCGGCGTGCACACGATTTCGAGACGCATGCACGCGATCCTCGTCACGCGCGCATTGTCAGGCAGAACGGCCTAAGCCTAGGACGGCCCTTATGCAGAGGGCCATGGAGACGGCACCTGCGTCGGGCGTGCCCAGGCTCCGCTCGGCTGCGGGACGGGCGCGGCCGACCTTCGGGACCAGGTCCGCGGTCTCCTCAGCCGACTTCTGCGCAACCTCGGCAGCCACAGACCAGGCGTCCCTGAGGGACCTGCCCTCGACGGCCTGCGCCTCAAGCTCCTCGCCAAACGGAATCAACACATCGAGCATGGTCTTGTCGCCACGATGGGCACCACCTAGGGAGAGCATCCTCTCGTAGGCGGCCTTGACGGCCTTTGCGGCCAGACTTGCGTCGTAGGACTCGGCCTGGTCACCCACGACCTCGCCGGCAGCCTCGAGGGCAGAGCCCCACAGGACGCCAGAGGTGCCACCGGCCTTGGCTGCCCAGGCCCTGCCAGCCTCCTCGAGCACGGAACCTGCGGCAGCGCCCCTTTCGCGCGCGGCCTTGGCGGCGTCGGCGGCGAAGGTGGAGCCCTTCACCATGCCACGGCCGTGGTCACCATCACCGGCGACGCCATCTATCCTGGCAAGGTCGTCCTCGGCATCGACAATGGCGGCCTGCATGCGCGCGAACGCGTCGACGATGCAGTCCGCTGCGGCGTTCGAGGCCTCGGAGCCCTCCTCGAAGGTCTCGGCAGCCTCGACAGACTCGGCATAGACCTTGCGCTCGCCAGCAGCCATGGAGCTTGCGCCCTTGCGGAACGAGGCGGTGTCACAGGGGGCGCTCCAAAAGGTCTCGAGCTCATCGTCCAGAAACTCGACGGCAAGGGCGATACCCTCCATGTCGAGGGATGTCACGTATTCGCCCACCAGCGGCTCGACCAGCGTGTAGCCCCTGTCCTCGAGGAGCCCGCGCACGGTACCCCAGACCACGAAGAGCTCCTCGTACTTGGTGGAGCCCAGGCCATCCAGGATGACGGCGATGCGCTTCGAGTCGTCGGCAGGCGCCTCGGCCAGGACGCGGTCGACCAGGATCCGGGCAACCTCGGCGGCAGGCCTCAGGTCATCCTCGCCTACGCCAGGCTCCCCGTGGATACCCTGGCCGATCTCCATCTTGCCCTCGGGAACGTGGAACAGCGGTGCCGCCTCGCCAGGCAGCGTGCAGCCACGGAAGCCCATGGACATGGTGCGCGTGCGCTCGTTGGCCTTCTCGGTGATGCGGACGAGGTCGTCGAACGAGACGCCGGCTGCCGCAGCGGCACCGGCGGCCTTGAAGACCATGAAGGTGCCCACGTTGCCGCGACGCTTCTCCTTCTCTTCGGCCTTGGCGGCCGCGACGTCATCGGTGATGTAGAAGGAGCGGCAATCGACGCCCTCCCCAACAAGGCGGTCGCGGGCCATGTTGAAGTTCATCTTGTCGCCCGCATAGTTACCGCCGACGATGAAGATGCCCCTACCGTTGTCGACGGAGCGAGCGACCCCCAGGACGTCCTCGGTGGAAGGAGAGGTGAACACGTTGCCCACCACGGTCCCGTCCATGAAGCCATCGCCCACGATGCCGCAGAACGCGGGATAGTGGCCGGAACCACCACCGTTGATGACGGCGATCTTGCCTTCGGGCATCTTGGTCGCACGGGCGACCCCACCGGGGACCTCGACGACATAGTCAGGATACGCAGCGACATAACCCCTGAGCATGTCCTCGCGGAAGGTCTTGGGATCGTTGTAGAGCATGCGAGTCTCCTTTCGACTGGCTGAGAAGCGGTAGAACGGCACAGGGAGACGCTATCCCACCTACGCCGCTAGGGTTGGTACGCTACTGTTGGTCGGCGAAGTAGTTCTTCAGGCCCTCAAGCATGTACTTGCCTGCAAGGGCACCCTGGTCGACGATACCCTTGGCCTTGGCTGAATGGACGGCCGCCTTGCCGAACTTCGGGAGCATACCCTTAGTGGCCTCACAGCCCTCTTCGGCACCTTCGACGGCGGCGGTCAAAACATCTAGGAAACTGGCCGAGGCATCGGACTCAACCAAGGCAGCTGCCCGCTTCGCCCCCGCATCGACGGAATCTAGGATGGTGCGGTCGCCAAGCTCGCATTTGCCACGCTTCCTGATGCCGATGGCAAACTGGGTTACGTACGTGACCATGTCAGCAGGGACAAGCTCGGTCTTGCCCCTGAATGCCTTGCCAGCCTCCATGATGCCCGAAGACATCAGAGTTCCCATGGTAGAGGGTACGGTGTTCTGCATCTTCATGGCACCCTTGAGCATCATCTTGCCGATGTCACCCTCTCCCGTAAGGTCACGCAGGAAGGCAGGAAGAGCACCATAGCCCTTGCTCATCGTGAGACCGAGGTCACCGTCACCCATGACAGCATCCATCGCGCAAAGCTCGTCTCTTTTCTCGGCAAAGAGGATGCCGACATAGTCAAACATCTGCGGAATGTTTTCAATCGTAAGCTTATCCATCACTCAAGCCCTCCAAGCTCAGTGCCCACCAACCCCTTTGCGAGCGCACAAAGACTACTTCTGGCACAGGAAGGGGGTATCGATGGGGTAGTCAAAGTAACCCTTGAGCTCATCGTCGACCTTGCAGATGGAGATGGAGGCACCCATCATCTCCATGGAGGTGGCGTACTCTCCGGTCCAGGAGCGATAGACACCGATGCCCTTGGCCTCGAGCTGCTTGCGAACCGAGTTGTTGAGGATGTAGAGCTCCTCGACAGAGGTGGCTCCAAGGCCATTGACGAGCAGCGCGACCTCATCACCGTCAGCGAGAGGCATGTCGGTCAGAATCTCGTCCACAGACTCATCGGCAAGCTCATCTGCGGTCTTGACGGGGCCGTTCCAGACACCGGGCTCACCATGGATGCCCATACCGAATGCCATCTCGTCCTCGGCGAGCTCGAAGTTGGCATGACCGACCTCGGGGACGATGCAGGGGGTGAGCGCAAAGCCAACGGTGCGGACGTTATCGCCAGCCTTCTTGGCTGCAGCAAGGACCTCGCCTAGGGTGCCCATCTGGTCAGCCCTGGCGCCAGCCGCCTTGTACATGAAGAAGATCCCAGCGACACCACGGCGAGCCTCGGGATTCTTGTTCGAGAGGACGTCATCAGCGCCCACTATGGACCTGGCCTCGATATCGTCCATCTCGAGCATCTCGGCAGCCATATCGAAGTTCATGATGTCACCAGTGTAATTGCCGTACAGGAAGAGGACGCCGGCACCAGCCTCGACCTCAGTGGCGATGTTGTAAATCTGCTCGGCCGAGGGAGACTGGAACACACCGCCCACACCACAGCCGTCAAGCAGCCCCTCGCCAACATAGCCAAGGAAGAGGGGCAGATGGCCCGTGCCTCCACCAGTGATGATGGCGACCTTGCCCTCCTTCTTCTTGGCGGTACAGTAGCAGCGCAGGTCATTGGCCGCATACGTTACCTGATCCGGATGTGCGGCGTAGATGCCAGAGAGCATCTCGCCCACGTAGCTCTCGGAACTGTTGATGATTTTCTTCATGCTTGCAGTCCTCTCAACCAAGGAAGTAAACGATGTAGTTGGTGACCACGGTCAGAAAGAGGTAGACGGTCTCCATGTACTGGAAGGGCAGGTGCTCCTCTCCCTTGTACTTGGCCGTCCAGATATATCCGAGATAGAAAGCCGTCGCGATATCAATACCAACCATGTCAAAGTTCGGGCTCGGGAAGAGCCAGCGCATGACAACGAACACCGCGAAGAACGACATTCCTATGTAGAGGGACCACTTCTGGTCTCCCTTGATCATCTGGTTGTAATAGAGCAGCGCGTCCTTGTCGGTCCTGCCGTAGCGCCGTTTGGCCTCAAGCGCTGCGCGGACCACATACATGGAGAGTGCCCCCACAAAATACAGGACGGCAACAAGAGCTGTCGTGAGCAGAGTCCCTCCCACGAAGAGAACGCGGGCCGCCAGAACCCAGACGGCGCAGACGGCCGCGAGCTCAACAAGTGATGCAACACGTGATCCCGCGGACACCGGCTCCGGATGCCTGCGCTCAGAAACCTTAGGGAGCGAAAAGCCCTTGCGGTTGGCCTGATTCGGGGCGTTGCCCTCTGCCGACTTCTTCCTTGGATTCTTCTTACTCATCTCACAGCTTCATTCTTCTTGGCCGTCCATGTGTATCCGTCATCCAATCATGTTGTCAGAGGGCTCACCCCCCAAGGGGGTGAGCCATGATCATGAAGACGATTACGCATTGGGGAACTTGATCTCCTTCGGGTACTCCCACTTCTGAAGCTCCTCGACGGGGAAGGACTTGGGCTCCTGGCCGCCATTTGCAGTAAGGGCGTGGTAGTAGAGCTCGGCAAGCTCCTCGATGTAGCAGACCTTGAGATAGGCCTCGTCGATGTTGCCCTCATCAACGGCGACGGATCCATGCCCCTGGAGAAGGAGGACGTCAGCTTCCTTGACAGAGTCGACAACGGAGTCCGCAAGGGCGGGGGTGCCGGGACGGCCATAGGGAGCGACCGGGATACGAGCCTTGGAGCAGTTCAGGTTTGCGATCTCATAGACGACCGCAGGGATGGGCTTCTCGAGGACGGCGAAGGTTGTCGCAAACTGGGAGTGGGTGTGGGCGATTGCCCTTACGTCCGGACGGGTCTGGTAGATCTTGAGGTGCATCAGAGATTCCGAAGTCGGACGAAGTCCCGTCTGGTTCTCGACGACGTTGGCATCAAGATCCATGACGACCATATCGGGAACGACAAGGTCCTCGCGGTCAACGCTCGTCGGCGTGATGACCACGAGACCGGTCTCCTCATCACGGGCAGAGAAGTTCCCGGACTTATGCTTGCACATGCCTTCCCTCTGTGCCTGCTTTGCGACGTTCATGACCCTGAGCTTGAGATTCTCCAGCATTTGATACCTCCATCTAAAGGTGCTTCCCCTAAAAAAGGGACCGACAGGCGCACCCTGACACCTGCCGGCCTGGAACAGCTGCGCAGAGCGTTGTCCACGCCGGCCCGAACTGCCTTTCGCTTACTCGGCCTGTGCCTCGGCAGCGGCTTTCCTGGCCTTCCGCTCCTTGGTGAGGTCGTGATACATCAGAGCATAGCCGCCAATCCAGACAATCAGCATGCCCAGTGGCAGGACGTTTCCGTCCTGGACGGCAAGGAACTGGGAGAACGCGTAGGTAAACCAGGGGCCGTCAATCGAGGAGTTGGAGATGAGGCCGGAGGCACCCAGGGCGTCAGCGGCAACGGCACCCGTAGAGGTCGCGAGTTCGGAGATGAACGGGGCGAAAGCGGTGCCCACGAGCAGGAAGATGGGTACGCCGATGGTGGACAAGATGATCATGCGGGGCAAGTTGCCCTTAGTGACCAAGTAGGCAGGGACGGCCAGGGCGATGTTGACGATGCCGGCGAAGGGAAGAATCTGGTTCTGTGGGAGGATGAACGCAAAGAGGACGGTCACGGGGATGCCGTAGATGACCGCAAGCCAGATCTCGTTGGAGCCACCAAGGAACGGCCAGTCAAGACCAACGACCAGCTGACGACCCTCGAACTTGCCGTGCATGTAGTCTGAGACCGCCTCGGAGATCGGGGACAGCGACTCCATGAAGTACTTGGAGATAACGGGGAACAGCGTCAAGCACATGGCGCATTTGACGCCGAGGGTGAGGAGGGCGCCGAGGTCGTACTGGCCGAGGACGCCGAAGAAGCAGCCCAGAATGAAGCCGAGGACATGATTCTCCGCGAAGATACCGACCTTCTCATGCAAGGCCTCGGCATCGGCCTTGTGGTTGAGAGCCGGAATCTTACGGAGCAGCTTGTCGATCGGATAGTAGATTGCAGACAGGAAGACCATCTTGTGGGTGCAGGTGACACCAGGGATGCCGGTAAGCTCACAGATCTCGTCCGAGAAGAGGTCGGCTGTCTTAAGCTCGAAGGCAATCTGGATGGCGGCGATCACGAAGGCAAGAACGATGTTGCCGGTAAGTCCAACGACACCCACGGCCGTGAAGATCTTCCCCCAGACGTTCCAGAGGTCAGCGTTGAAGGTGTCGGTCTTGTTTGCGACGAGCATGATGATGTTGATGACGATCATCAGGGGGAACATCAGAATCGCATATGGCCAGGACCAGGCGATTGCCGCCATGGTTGTCCACCCACCGTCGAGGATTGGCAGGTTGATACCGATGTTCTTCAGCATTGCCTCGCCGACGGGCGAGATGATCTCACCCATATAGCTGATGAGCATCGACATGCCCGTGAAGGCCACGCCGAGCAAAATGCCGGAAGAGATTGCGTCCTTTGGCTTCATCCGGACGACGAGACCCATGACAATCATGATGATGGGCACAAAGACGGCTGCTCCCACCGAGCTTAGGAAGCCGTTAATCCATGCACTTGCGGCTGCGAAGTCCACGCTTCTCACTCTCCTTCAACCATGTTTCTTCTCGCTTGCCTACCTGTCGCGTCCACGGTCGCAAAAATCGACTCGAGAGAACACCTAGCCCCGGTAGCTCTTGATCGCATCGAGCAGCTTCTCGTACTGCTGCTTCTGGCCGACGCCAGTCAGAAACGCAATGCCATCGATGACAGGCAGGTCGTAGGTCTTCTTGTCCCTCACGATGGTGATGTAGGCGGCAGCATCCTTGAGATGGCGGTCGACGGACTTGAGGTCAACGGCCTCGACCTTTGCGTCGACCTTGTCGGCAGCAAGAAGACGATTGACCTTGGATGCAACCGTCTGGGAGGTGGCGACACCACTACCGCACGCAACGATCACCTTGACTGACATGTTCTCCTCCTTTTTGTGTTGCGGGCCCCTTTTGGCACGCACGGCTAAGCCAAGTGGTCAGACGCACTATTCGTGCGCCCATTCCATGCTGTTGAACGCTTCGAAGAATTCGTCCTCGGTCTTCGCAGAGAAGAGCGGATTGGCCCACTCGGACTTCTGGAAGTTGTGCATGAGAATCTGGAGCAGCTCGATATGCTCACCAGGGTCCTTGAACCCGAGCATGCAGACGAGCTTCACATCAAACTTGTTGTCTGGATCGGACATATCGCCCCACTTAACCGTATTCTTCAGGCGCACGGGGGCTATGAAGGGTTTGAGGATGGCGTCTGCCATGGTATGGGGAATGGCTATGGGATACGGCTCGACCGGAAGCGCGGTCGGATACTGCGCCTCACGCTCCTTGATGGTGGGAAGGTACCTCTCATTGACATAGCCCTTTTCCAGAAACCTGGCCCCCATGATGTCGAACACCTGCTCACAGCTCTTCGCGTCAAGATCGAGAGCGGTCAGGTCGCGCATGATGATTTCTTTTCCTAGCATGAAATGCTTCACACCCATTCCGCATCTACATGGTCATATGAACTGCTACGTGCTCAAGGACAGCCTATCGTCCACGAAACCGCCACACTAGCCAAAGGTCTTTCACGAGGAGGCGAAGCATATATACTGGTCGATTCTTTTTCATGTTCTTGTGAAGCCAGGTGGTCTAATGGTCCTCAGAGCCCCCACACCTGCGATCCGCGCGTCAGGACGGCAGACCCGCTCGATTCAACATCTTGGCAAGCTTCCAAAATGCGGGGCTACCTCTGTATGACGAGATACTCATAGCGTTCTATCAGGCTCGCGGCCTCAAGGGGATCGGCGGCCTTGCGCATGTCATCCAAAAACGAGTTCCTCGGCATCACAATCATGTCAAGGAGATCGGCAAACGCCTTCAGATGGGTCTTAACACATGCTACTGAATCACCCGATACTCGCAGCGCTCGATGACGGCCGCCATCTCCTCGGGCGTCTGGGCACGACGGAGCTGCGCGACGAAGTCGACCTCGGGCCTAAAGAGCATGTCCAGCAGGTCGGCAAAGGCCCTGAGATGCATCTTCGCATCCACGGCGCTCAGGGTGCACACGAACTCGATGGGGTCGTTCCCCTCGCTGCCAAAGGCCACGGGCGTCTCGAGCCGCACGAGGCTCATGCCCATCTTGATGGCGCCGTCCTCGGGCGAGCTGTGCGGGATGGCAAAGCCGGGGGCCAGCGCCATGTAGGGACCATGCTCCTCGGCTCCCCGTATCATCGCGTCCACATAGCGCGGCTCTATATAGCCCATCTCGAGCAGGGGCTGGGCTGAGGCGCGTATGGCCGAGCGCCAATTCTCGCACGCCACGCCCTTGCGTATGTGGCTCGCCGGCAGCAGCTGGTGCAGGTAGGGTGCGATGATCTGGTCTTCAAGCTGCTGGGCCTCCCGGAAGAAGCGTCGAACCTCAAGGCGCACCTCCTGCATCAGACAGTCATCGTCGGGCACGCGCCACCGCATGATGGGCTCCAGCCTGTCCAGCAGCTCCTGGGCAGAGAAGTGCTCCGGGTTGGTGTCGAGCAGCCGGACCGTGGACTCGATGGAGCTGAGCTTGGCATGGATCCCCTGGCACTCGCGATCGGTGAGAGGCAGCCGTATGACGATGTGTTCCACGGGGCAGTTGTCCAGGGGTACCGTCGAGATCACCAGATCCGCCTGGTACGTCTCTATATAGGGCACGTCATGGGCCGGCATCACCTTGACGATCCTGATGTCGAAGTGTCCCCGGAGATCCTCGGCGAGCAGCTGAGAGGTTCCTATGCCCCCGTCACACACCACCACGACACGAGGTCGCACTCCCCGATTCTTGCGTCGCTCCAAGGCGGCGCAGATGTGGAGCGCCACATACAGGATCTCGACATCCGTGATTGTGCGTCCCGCATACTCCTCGAGCGGACCGAGGTTGCGCCTCACCGCATCGATGACCTCGGGATAGTCGTTGATGACCTCCTCAAGGTCCGGACTCTGCGGGAAGCGGGACGGCTCGGTCGAGAACATCGACTCGAGATGGTTGGAGAGATACTCGAAGAGGTCGTAGTCGTGGTTGAGGTCGATGCCTATCTCGTGGGACATCCGCCGGATGAACGCGCGTGAGACCTTCTGAATCTGCATCGTATCGATGTTGATGTGCAGCTCGTTGTGGTACCTGAGCGTCCGCTTGAGCGCTGCGAGCGCCTCGACCTCACCCCTTCCCAGGCTGACGTTGCAGTACTGGGTGACAAGCTCTATGACGCTGCGCTCGAAGCCGTGGCCTGTCGCGCATGTCTTTGCCGTCTCGCCCGCGCATCCCTGGCGCCCCTCGAGAGCGGCACCCTTGCGTACCCTGTCCACGGCAATGCACAGATGGCTTGCAATGATGCCAAAGCTCTGATCAGGCATGTTGATGCCATGAGCATGGCACTGCTCGTTGAGGATCTTTCGGATGACGATGGCGTCTTCCTTGACATGCTCGTTCTCGGGGAAGTGCATCCACTGATCGACGACAGGGGTATGTCGGCAGATGAAGCCCGTCAGAAACACCCGTCTGAGCTCCTCTGGCCCCTCGACCATCAACCCGTGGCTCGACTTCGAAACCACCCGCAGGCCCGCCTTCACCACAAGGGCCTTTATGCCGTCAAGGTCATTGAGGACGGTCGCACGGCTCACCGAGAAACGCTCGGCGATCTCCGCCAGGGTCACATAGTCCATCGAACCCACGAGGATTGCGGTGCTGAGTTCCTTGCGCTCCTCGCTTGACATCTTGTAGGCAAAGGTGTCCCGCACGGGAAGCCGACCCATGGCCTGCGAGAAGTCCTCGGGCCGCCGAATGACACCGCCGCGCAGGAACTCGAGCTGGCCCAGCCCCTCCTTCCCGAGGAAGTGGTTCAGCGACTTGATGTCGTTGCGTATCGTCCGCTCAGATACGCCAAACTGCTTGGCCAGGCTCGCGAGGCTCCATTCGTCACCAGGGCGAGAAAGCCTCTGCACTATCAGAAACGTTCGCTCATTCACGACACGTCAGCCCTCCCCGAGACACGCGCGATGGCATCGCGACGAGAACAGGGGTCACAGACGCGCGGTGATGTAGAGCATGGGCGCCCTGCCGGTTGGTCGCCCTCGACCACTCGGGCGGTCAACCACCCTGTGGGTACCGCGCGCGGGCGCAAAGCGCTACACGCCCTGCGCTGCCCCTCCCTACCTACGGTAACCCATGGAATCAGCATCCGTTAAGCCAAAAGGGCTTCACTCATGTGTGAAGTCCTTTGACATGAAGGAGGGCCGACGCCCCTCGGCATTCGCCGCAAGGATGTCCTCGAACGCCTGTGCCACGGCATCGTCCCGCGAGAGGCCTATGTGCCAGGCGGCAGCCTGCTGCACGCTCTCGTCGGCATTGGCGACGGCAACGGAGTTGGGCAGGGCCCGAATCATCGAGAGGTCGTTCTCCGAGTCGCCGAAGGCGCAGGCTTCCGTGGGATCTATACCCAGCTCGTGCGCGATGAGCAGGACCGCGTCGGCCTTGCTCCAACCCAAAGCACTGACGTCGATGACCCTTGCCACCAGACTTGGCATGACAAAGCCCAGCTCTGGGACGCGCAACCGCAGGAGGTCGCGCACCTTCGTCATCTCCTGGCGGCTGCAGGAGCACTGGAGGTTTGCCTTCACGTAGCTGCCTGTGGGAACGCGGGGAAGGATGCACTGCGTGTGCCCGTCCCAGGTATCCGGTGGGTTTGCGAGGAGGCGGTCGGGATGGGGGCTCACCAGGCTCACATGGGCGGGGTCGGTAAGGCCATAGAGCGCGAGCCAGACGTTGAGGCACTCGCCATCGAGAACGTCCACCACCTGCTGCAGGAGCTCAGACTCGATGGCAACCCACTTCACGGTGCGCCCATCGACGCGCACGACCTGGCCGTTGGCGAAGGCCCCCGTCGCGTAGCATGTCTCATCGTCCCCGAACATCCAGCTCATCGCCGCCGGGACCCGTCCCGTCACCGGTGCAAAGTGCACACCCGCCACCTGCAGGGCACGGATGTCCTTGAGGGCGCGCGCACTGGCACGCGGTGCCCCAAAGGGAATGAGCGTGTCGTCGAGGTCGCTCAGCACAAGCTTGATCATGACATCATACCTTTCGACGACGAGTCCCTTCGATGGGCGAATGGGGCCATGCACATCCCAAGGGCATGGTAGCGGAACGGCCAGCACCCCACCATTCTGACGTACCTGTCCCTCTCGATATCATCCACCTGCGTGAAGCCTCCCAAGCCTAGTGCGACAACGAGAAGGGTGACCTGGAATCGCCCGACCCCGCAGCCCTATTAGACCGAGACAACACCTCGCCCGTTACAAAAGTGTAAGCAAGCGGCCACACCGCTCCGCTCTTACGAGCCAACCCATAGTATGAGAAAGCATCCGCATCGCGCAGCGCTGTACCGCATTGCCGGACGGCATGCCGTTCTAAGGAGTTCTCATGAGCAAGAACATCACGCGCCGCGAGACCATGGGCCTCTTGGGACTGGCCACGTTCGGCCTTGCCGGCTGTTCGGGCGCCGGATCCACGAGCGGCACGGACAAGACCTACAAGATCGGCGTGCTCCAACTCACGGAGCACGACGCCCTCGACAACGCCAACAAGGGCTTCGTGAAGGCATTGGACGAGAGCGGCATCACGTACACCATCGACCAGCAGAACGCCCAGAACGACCAGTCCGCCTGCCAGACCATCGCCACCAAGCTCGTGAACGATGGCGACGACCTCATCCTGGCCATCGCCACGCCCGCCGCGCAGGCCGTGGCCGGTGCCACCACGGACATCCCCATCGTGGGCACCGCCATCACCGACTTTGCCGCCTCCGGCCTCGTGAGGGACAACGACAAGCCCGCCACCAACGTCACGGGCACCTCGGACCTCACGCCCGTCTCCGACCAGTTCGACCTGCTCGTGCAGCTCTTCCCCAACGCCCAGGACGTGGGCATCCTCTACTGCACCGCGGAGTCCAACTCCGACGTGCAGGTGCAGCTCGCCGAGGAGGCGGGAACCAGCCACAACCTCAGGACCAGCCGCTACTCCGTCTCCAGCTCCAATGAGATCCAGCAGGTGGTGGAGTCCATGGTCGGCAAGGTGGACGTGCTCTACTGCCCCACCGACAACACCGTCGCCGCGGGCATGCAGACCGTATCCATGGTCGCCAACGACAACAATCTCCCCACCATCGTGGGCGAGCAGGGCATGGTGGAGAACGGCGGCCTAGCCACCTACGGCATCGACTACGAGCAGCTGGGCAGGATGGCCGGCGAGATGGCCGCCAAGATCCTCAAGGGCGAGTCCAAGCCCCAGGACATGGCCATCGAGCACGAGGATGCCAGCGAGTGCGCCCTCGTCACCAACAAGGCGACGGCAGACAAGCTGGGCGTGGACCTCTCCGTGCTGGGGGACACGCAGACACAGGTCTAGCGAGCCGCCGCCGCAATGCAGAGTCCCTGGTGCCATAATCAGACAGGCCGACGGTCGCGCGCCCCTCGGCCTGTCCTCCTTTTTGAGGAACCACGACCAACACGCAACGGAGGGAACGCCATGTCACGGAGTATGCCATGTTGATGAGCCTGCTGACCGTCTTGCTAAGCCTGCTGACCGTCTTGCCGGGAGCCGTTTCCCAGGGAATCATCTGGGGCATCATGGTGCTGGGCGTCTTCATCACCTTCAGGATGCTCGACATCGCCGACCTCACCGTGGACGGCAGCTTTGCCCTGGGCGGCTCGGTGGCTGCCGTCGTCTCGGTCAATTTGGGGCTCGACCCGCTCGTGGCCATCCTGCTCGGCATGCTTGCGGGCGTCGCCGCCGGCTTGGTGACCGGCATCCTGCACTCCGTGCTCGACATCCCCGCCATCCTCGCGGGAATCCTCACGCAGATCGCCCTGTGGTCCATCAACCTGCGCGTCATGGGCAAGTCGAACACGCCGCTGCTCAACGTGGACACCGTGTTCACCCGCCTGGCGTCGCTGCTGGGCGTGTCGCAGGTGATGGCCACGCTCATCATCGGCATCGTGTGCGCCACCGTGGTCATCCTGCTCATGTACTGGTTCTTTGGCACCGAGATCGGCTCGGCGCTGCGCGCCACCGGCAACAACGAGGACATGTGCCGGGCCCTCGGCATCGACGTGCGCGTGACCAAGCTCATCGCGCTCGCCTTCTCCAACGGCCTCGTGGGCCTCTCCGGCGCCCTCATCTGCCAGAGCCAGAAGTATGCGGACATCAACATGGGCACGGGCGCCATCGTCATCGGCCTGGCGGCCATCGTGATCGGCGAGGTGCTGGGGTACTTTGCCAAGGCCTTCGGCAGCAAGCTGGTGGCCGTGGTGGGCGGCTCGGTCATATACTTCCTCATCCGCGCGCTCGTGCTGCAGATGGGCCTGGACGTCAACGACATGAAGCTGCTCTCCGCCGTGATCGTCGCCTTCGCCCTCGCCATCCCCGTCATCGCGAAGCGACACAGGATACGGAGCGGGTACCGAAGGGACACGGCGAGTGCCATGAGGGAAGCGCCCGACGCGCCCGCCATGCCCGAGCAGGCCGATGAGGGAGGTGAGCGGTGATGCTGGAGCTCAGGCACGTCACCAAGACGTTCAACCGCGGCACCGCCAGCGAGAAGCCCGCCCTCACGGGCGTGGACCTCACGCTCGACGACGGGGACTTCGTCACCATCATCGGTGGCAACGGTGCGGGCAAGTCAACGCTGCTCAACATGATCGCAGGCGTCTACCCGCTCGACAGCGGCCAGGTGATCCTAGGTGGCGTCGACATCAGCATGCTGCCCGAGCACGCGCGCGCGAAGTATCTGGGCCGCGTGTTCCAGGACCCCATGCGCGGGACCGCCGCCGACATGGAGATCGTGGAGAACCTGGCGCTCGCCAAACGTCGCGGCGCACGTCGCGGGCTGGCCTGGGGCATCACCAGGGAGGAGCAGGCGGAGTATCGCACGGCCCTCGCCTCGCTCGACCTGGGGCTCGAGGAGCGCCCGACGGCCAAGGTGGGCCTGCTCTCCGGCGGCCAGCGCCAGGCCGTCACGCTGCTCATGGCAACGCTCCAGAAGCCACGCCTCCTGCTGCTCGACGAGCACACGGCGGCGCTCGACCCCAAGACCGCCCAGAAGGTCCTCGACCTCACGCAGCGGCTCGTCGACGAGCACCACCTGACCACGCTCATGGTGACGCACAACATGAACGACGCCCTCCGCCTGGGCAACCGCCTCGTCATGATGAACGAGGGCACCATCATCTACGACGTCGCGGGTGCGGAGAAGGAGCGTCTCACAGTGGCCGACCTGCTGCAGAAGTTCGAGGATGTGGCGGGCAGCGAGTTCGCCAACGACCGCGTGCTGCTGTCGTAGCCACGCCGGGGCGGCTGTTGTGAGCTTGTGGGTGCCAATCGCACGCATGTGGGTGCCAATCGTCGCGTGTGGGTGCTTTTCTCCCGTTCTGGCTCCTCGCGACCTGGGATTTTGTCGGCCTCTTTCGGGAGAAAGACACCCACGCGAATCGATTGGCACCCACACGGTTTAAGCCGCATCGAATCTGAAGTCGTGCATGTTGAGACAGGTTTCCGATCTGCATGGCGGCAGGACCGTCATCACATCCCGACCGGCACGGCTGAGCCAACCGTTGGCCAGGACCGTCCCTCCCGAGCCACTCCTCTCAGGGAGTATGCTAGGTGTGGCGAAGCGTGGACGAGGGCACGGGCGCCATCCCTTACCCGGTCCTGACCACTCCTTACAAAGCGATTACACGTGTCGGATGCGTCTGGTGAGGGCGCACCACACGGACATGGCAGACAGCGAGTCCGCCGACGACCGCGTGCCGCCGTCCTAGCCACGCCAGCGCGTCGTGGCTGCGGGGAGGGTCACCACATCCCCTCGCGGCGTCCCCTGGCGAACTCGTCATCCAGTCGGGCGAGCCGTACGCGACAGTCGTCGATGACCTCCTGCAGGCGATCCTCCGCCTCGCGGCGCCGTATGTCGCGACTGCGCCCCTCGTCCTCGGCAGCGCCCTGGAACCATCTCAGTTGGGCAGCCGCGGCATCGACCTTTGCCATGAGGGAGGCCGGGAGCAGCCCGGAGGCGACGCGCTCGCTCACGCCGAAGAGCTCTTGGCCCGTGAGGGACGCGGCCTCCTCCACGCGCTCGGCAAGTCTCTTGTCCTCGTCGCGCATGGCGTCGAGCTCGCGCTCCAGCGTGCTGCGCCGTGCCACACCCTGCCGGCCGATGGCCTCCCGCCTGTGCCCATACTCCACTCTGTTCATCGGTGCCCCTAGAGCGTCCGCGCGCGTATGTCATCCACCACGTGGAGCGCGCCGTCTGCGGCGACAAGCGCCTTCGCGTCTGCCTCGACGAGCTCGGCGAGCTTGGCCGACGCCGCCTCGGCGACCTCAGCCAGACCGTCATGGTCGCTGCTGCCAGGAACCGGAGCGAGGGAGGAAAGGCGTGTCACTTTTGCCTGGGTTCTCCCCACCTCGGCCTGAAGCAGGTCGCCCGTCGCGGCCTCGGCGGCCGCCTCACTGGTGCGTATGGTCCCCTCTGCCATGAGGTCCCTCCGTTCCCGCTCGTGCGTCGCTAGTTGCCGGCAAGCTCCCTCTCGAACTCGTCGTTTTCCTATGTGGTCGTGGGATTATCGTGCAGGAATATCTTCACCGGATAGCCCAAAATGTCGGAAAACTTCTTCTCATAGGCAGGGATGACCTCGTTCTGGATGTAGAAGTGCCACTCGGTGTCGTCCCGTTCGTAGATCTCGTTCCTTTCCTCAACACTGAGCGACTCATCACTCAGTCTCCCATCCTGGAAGGTAAGCCACAGAACAAGACAGCGAGCCGGAGCCGGATCCGCCAAGTCATCCTTTACGTTGCCACTCCCGACATCATAGTACCAAGTCAAGGCAACCCCACTGCTACTCTGCCAAACGTGCTCGCCCTCGTAGCTCGTGAGCTCCTGGTAGGTACGCGCGGCGAGGACAGCGAGCGCCTGCCTGCCCTCATCCGTGTCGAGCGATTCGGTGCGCAGAGCCTCTATGTCCTCCTCCGATAGGCGCTCGATGCGCAGGTTGCTCCTCAGGTAGAGATAGGGGGAGGAGAGGTGCGAGCGGCTGCGGAACCACTCGCAGAGCGTGCGCGCCGGATCGCCGGACCTCACGTCGTAGCCCGGGATGCCCCTGACCTCGAGCTCGGCATCGAGGCTCTGCATGTCGAGCGCCTGCTCCAAGTAGAGCGACAGGGCCCGGTCGTACTTCCCCTGGAGCTCGAGATAGCCCAGGTCCGGTCCGTCGTCCCTCGAGCAGATGCCTCTCTCCTTCGCGAGCTTGAAGTCGTAGTCGTAATCACCGACTCCTCTCCCAAGGAGCGCAAAGCCCTCGAACTCATTGGTCTGACCATCCGTAGACCCTATGCGCATCGTCGTTTCCATGGAATCCTCCCCGCCCTCCGTGATGAGGAGCCTCACAAAGATGGCCCCCAAGACCACAACGGCACAGAGCACCAACGCAAGCAGCACGCGCCCGTGTTCTCTCCTCATGTTACTCATAGTCCACCGTCTCATACGCAATGGTGTCATCTGGCCCATAGTCCTGCGGATCCACGTAATAGCGCTTCCCCCAAGAGGAGACGATGATCCTACCCTTGTCGTCAACACCAAGCACCGTGACGGCATGACTGCCCTCTGGATTAGGGTACTTCTCTCCCGTCTCGCAGTCGTACATGTACAAAGGCGAAATTCTCAGAACAACATGCCGATGGGTAATCTTCCCGACTAAGAGAGTGAGCGCTATTGCAACTACGCCGAAAGAACCTTTCACACTTTTTGATTGAGACATGTGGACAGTGATTCCATACGTCTTCAACCAGCGAGTAAAGCGATACTTTCGGTCACCGGGTGAGGTACCCCTCCCTTGAGTGCTGGAGGGGTCCTCATTCGGATCCATCTCGTCCCCACCATTCGGCCCAGGGTTGTGGTTGTCTTGGCTCGCATAATAGTCGAGCAGTAGCCAATCCTTAACACATTCGTCCGGCACTTCGTCGGGAATGCCAAATTTGGTACGCAAGTCTGGGATCGAGTACTCCTGCATGAGCGTGTTGATATCGGCTACGTAGCCGCACCCCTCATCGCTAAGCTTCTCAAGATAGTCAGAAATCTGCTTGTCAGTCCAGTCCGGATGCTCCTTCCGTATGCGCTCCGATATCCATTTTCTTGCCCGTGCGCGCTTCTCGGGATCCTTATCCCACCACAGGTGATACAGCTCTGCCTGGTCGCCGTCCTCGCCCTCTGGGAGGTCCTGCATAATCCCGTTCGAGTCTTTCTGCGCGTCATCCACCACCGAGGCTGCGCCCACATAGAACGTCGAGGACTTGGCCGCATACTCCTCCACGAGGCGTATCTTGCGCTCGTACTCGGCTGCCTCCGCCTCCTTGAGCTGGCGCATGCTGTCGCACACACGCCGCCATGGCTCGCCGAGCGGCCCTGCCCAGGAGAGGTCGTCCGAGCGCTCGCCCCACTCCTCAGCGCCCCCCGAGCGTGCGAGAGCTCGTCGGCGAGGTGGTCGGTGTCCACGCTGCCGTCGGGCTCGGAGGGCTCGAGCAGCGCCGCGGCATCGAGTTTCCTCGCACAGCCCTCCGAAAGCGAGCGCAGAAGAGACGCCTGGGACCTGACTAACGGCGCGCGAGAGGCGATGCGCCCACGCAGGGCACTGTAGCCCTCGCCCTCCAGACCGAGGGGGGCTGGGTCGAAGGCCTCGAGGCGGGCCTCGAGACGCTCGGCCTCCTCGGCCTTGACCTCCCACACCCCCACGTTCCTCTCGAGGGCATCCTTGAGACCGACGATGTCAATCCTCATGCCGTGTCACTCCCTTGGATAGGCCTTGGACGTTGACCATGCATATATAGTCTATCACGGTGGCCGGCCTGCTGCAGGAGTCCAGGGACGTGATGGGCAGCGAGTCCGCCGACGACCGCGTGCCGCCGTCCCAGCCACGCCGGCGCGGCGCCTGGCCCGCAGGGTGGGTCAAGCTGCGGCCGCGCGACGTTGCGCCCCGCGGCTGCGTACTGTGGGTGCCAATCGCACGCATGTGGGTGCCAATCGTCGCGTGTGGGTGCTCTTCTCCCGTTCTGGTTCCTCGCGACCTGGGATTTTGTCGGCCTCTTTCGGGAGAAAGACACCCACACGAATCGATTGGCACCCACAGGGCCTGGACCTCAAAGGAAAGGAAAGGGACGCCGAGGCGCCCCCATGAAGCCGTATGGTGGCCTCCGCCACGATGCCCTCCTTGTTCCCTCTCGCATGTCGCTATGCGCCGGCAAGCTCCCTCTCGAACTCATCGTTTCCCTCCTTGGTCATGGGGTTGTCGTGCAGGAAGATGTGCACGTCGTAGCCAAGTGCGTCGGAGAACCTCCCCTGGTAGAGAGGAATGACCTCATTCTGGATGTAGAAGCGCCGGTCCAGGTTTCTGCCGTAGATGTCGTTCCTCTCTTCCACGCTGCGCGACATGTTGAGGATGACGTGCTTCCCCTTGCATAGGTCATCCTTCATTGCATCCATCCCTCCAGGAATGTTTACTGGACGGGGAAGCGACACACTGGCATTGATGCCATACCCCTCAAGCCAACGGTGAAGGCGATACTGCTCGTCAAAGAAGTTCATGCCCCTCCCGTCCGTCTCTTTGGGATCCTCGTGCTCGTCGTACGTGTCCTCCCCCCACGACCACGGCCAACGGCTGGGGTTGTGGTTGTCCCGGCTCGCGTAGTAGTCGAGCAGAAGCCAGTCCTTCACCTGGCTATCGGGCACGTCGTCCGGAATGCCGAACCTCTTGCGTAGATCCGTAATCGAGTACTGCTGCATCAGGGCATTGATGTCGGCCGCATAGTTGCAGCCTTCATCATTGAGCTTCCAAAGAAAGTCTTCAATCCTATTATCAATCTGGTCACTGCCCCAGTCCCACTCGGGATGGTATTTCCTCACAAGGTTGCGAATCCAGTCCAGCGTTGCCTGGGCTTGCTTCCGCCTTTCCTCATCCCTGCCATACCTAAGCGTGTTTTGCGCATTGACCCACAGGTGATGCAAGGGCCGTGAGATCAGCTGGAAGGCCCTGGAGCACTACAGAAGACACACAAGCGAAAAGAGACCATCCTCCCAGGTCATCACAGGGAAAATGGCCTCTTAAAGTGCAAAGGTCAGAATATGTCCACGGCACGTTCCACGGGCTGCCGAAGTCCCATGCGGACTCCTTCAGCTGGAGGTACAGCTACAAAGATTCTGCAGATGCATACACAGAGCACCTGCATGGGATGTGCCTCATGCAGGTGCCACTCTCCGGAATCGCCGCGATCGCCACGGTGCAGCTAAAGTTGCCTAAGCTACTTACAGTTCAGGAGACCTAACTATGCTGCAAATACTCAGCCATTAATTGCTATTCTCGCTCTTGGAGTCGAGTGCATCTTTTGCCTTTTCACCCAACTCACTTGCTGTGTCCTTTATATCCGATGCGATCTCTTTAGTTTTTCCGACTGCCTTATCCATGATTCCCTCTGCCTTCAGGGAATCATCACCTGTCGAATTTCCAACAGCCTCTTTTACCTTGCCTTTTACTTGATCTGTAAATCCTTTATCAGTCATCTTGTTCTCCTTAGGGGAATATATACTAACTTTATAGTTTTGCCTCTCCTTTCTCTAGGAAAACTCATTGTGTAATGGTACTGGAAGTAAATCGGACGATCAAGCTTTTCAAGTATATGGGACCTCGGACATTTTGCCGGACCAACCGTCTATGCCGCATAGCCCAGTTCCTGTCTGTGCCGTCTGATCGTCTTCCATCCTGTCGACTTCTTCAGCCTGGCGTCACGGTACTACTCGATGTAGGCGTCGAACTCCCTCGAGAACCTCTCGAAGGGGACGCCATCCAGCCCCCGCCCTCGAAGAGGTCGCTCTCGAGCGTGCCGGAGGACGGGCCAGGGGAGGGCGCATGTCCGGCACGGAGCAAAGGCGGGTGGCGGTAGAGGCCCTCGTCGAGTTCGGACCGAGCGCGCGAGAGCTCGTCGGAGAGGTGGTCGGTGTCCACGCTGCCGTCGGGCTCGAAGGGCTCGAGTAGCGCCGCGGCATCGAGGTTCCTCGCGCAGCCCTCCGAAAGCGAGCGCAGAAGCGACGCCTGAGACTTGGCAAACGGCGCGTGAGAGGTGACGCGCTCACGCAGGGCACTGTAGCCCTCGCCCTCCAGACCGAGAGAGGCTGGGTCGAAGGCCTCGAGGCGGGCGGCAAGACGCTCGGCCTCCTCGGCCCTGGCGTCCCACACCCCCACATTCTTCTCGAGGGCGTCCTTGAGACCGATGATGTCAATCCTCATGCCGTGCCGCCCCCTTGGACGAGCCCTGGACGTTGACCGCACATGTATAGTCTATCATGGTGGCTGGTCAATCGCAGCAGTTCTAGGGCATGACCGGCAACGAGTTCGCCAACGACCGCATGCTGCTGTCGTAGCCGAGCCGACGCGATGCCTTGTCAGTAGGGTCAACCTGCCGTCCCGCGACGTCGTGGGTCGCGGCTGTGGGTGCCAATCGCACAGCCAGAGGTCATGTGAGTGCCATTCCCCACCCGTGTGGGTGCCTTTCTCCCGCCAGGGGGCATGTGGGTGCGATTCGCTGCATGTGGGTGCGATTCGCATCCTGCCGCTTCCGCTGACCTGGGACTTTGTCGGCCGCGTCCGGAAGAATGACGCCCACACGAATCGATTCGCACCCACACGGGTGGAGAAAGGCACCCACACGGCTTAAGCCCCAAGAGAGGGAACGTCGTATGTGGCAGCGGCCTCCATTCCTTGGGCCGCCCCGGTATCTAGCCCTTGCAGACGTAGCCGGTCGCGCGGCCCGCGCCGACCTTCTCGACCCTGCCGTGCGCAAGCAGGTCGTGGCGCGCGCGTTCGATGATCATGAGCGAGATGTCGGGGCATTCGCGCGCGATGTCCGACTTCGCCGCCTTCGTTGTGTCATCGGGTCTGAAGCTGTGCGTGTCGTGTCCTCTCTATCATAAGCTAGGTAGCTGAGCCACCCCCTTGGACGTTAACCATGCATACACAGCCTACCAAGGTGACCGACCCCAAGTATGCCACTGACCACACGCAATGCCTCAGCGGCTCACCTCAAGGAGGGTCCTGCCGCCTTGGCTGATCGTTGCCTGCGGCGCCGGGTCGAGGCGCAGGTCCACATGCAGGGTCTCTCCCCCACGGCCCGTCGCGTCATAGGAGTAGCTGCGGTTTTTGAGATGAGTGGGCCGCGTGGTGGCATGGGTGAGCCAGGGGTTGCTCCGGCGCAGGCCGATGAGGCGCCGGCACAGGCCATACATCCGCTCCCCCTCTGCCGTCATCCAGGTTGGGGCGGCAGGAAAGGCGGGACGCACCGCATCGTCGCCGCCCAGGCCCTTCGTCTTGACGCCCTGCAGGGCCTGCTCGTCGCCGTAGTAGAGGCACGGGACGCCTCCCACGGTGAGCAGGATGGTCACCGCCAGGGCGGCCAGGTCGTCGCCGACCATGCTCGCTATGCGCGTCACGTCGTGGTTGCCCACGAAGGTGAGCGGTGCGAACGTCCCCATGCAGGCATTATGCCGCTTGAGGCACCAGTCGAGCTCGAAGAAGTTGCCATCCTTGAGCGAGCTCCAGATGGCCTTCCACAGCTCGTACTGCGTCACCGCGTCCATCCCGGAGCGCCGCACGATGGTTGCGTAGTCGCCATGGATGACCTCGCCCACGAACCAGGCGTCAGGAAATGCGCGCCGCACCTCGGGCAGGACGCGGGCCCAGAAGTCGGGCGGCACAGCATAGGCCGCATCGAGCCGCCATGCCGAGACACCACGGCGCATCCAGTGAAGCATGACGTCCCGTACGAGGTCCGCGACCTGCTGCGAGCTGTGGTCGAGCGCCGGGAGCTCGCGGAAGCCCTCGAACGTCGCATAGTCCGCGGACCCATCGGGACGGCGCGTGATGGAGAACAGGTCCTCGTGCCCCCGTCCGGCGAGGGCGTCCTGGAACAGCGGGTGGCTGCGCCCCACGTGGTTGAACACGCCGTCGAGCATCACGCGCAGGCCCCGCTCATGACAGGCGGCGACAAGGCGGTCGAAGGTCGCGTCATCGCCGAGGCGCGGGTCAATGTGGAAGTAGTCGGTGGTGTCGTACCCATGGGTCTCGGAGGCGAACACCGGGTTGAGCATCAGGCCGCTCACGCCCATGTCGGCGGCATAGTCCACCCATGCGGCCAGCCGGTCGAGCCGGGGTGTCAGTGCGCGCTCCCCCTCCGAGGCCGGGCGCACGGGCGCGCCGCAGAAGCCCAGCGGATACACCTGCCACCAGATGGTGCCCTCGTTGATGTCGTTGCCCATGGATGCCTCCCGATGTCCCTCGCCAGCCTGGTGCATCCGCTCGAATGGCCAGGCCGTCATGTATACCGTTCGGTAGATACTATACCGTACGGTATAGACAAGGGCAAGTGGAAATCATGCGATTCCCCGCCGGTCGACTCGGCCGCTGGCGGGACGGACCTGCAGCCCCTCTCGATATATACTGCTCCCATGGGAAACGAGACCAACAGCAGAGACGCCATCCTCGGCCGCGCCCTGGAGCTGTTCGCACGGCGGGGCTATGACGGCGTTGGCGTCGCACAGGTCGCCGAGGCGGCAGGCGTCACCAAGCCGACGCTGTACTACTTCTTCCACAGCAAGGAGGGGCTGCTTGCAGCCGTCCTCGAGGAGCAGTACGCCTCGTTCAACCATGCCTTGGCCGAGGCGTGCGTCTATGAGCCGCACCCGCATGAGTATGGGCGCGACGTGCGCCCGGCCCTGCTGCGCGTGGCACAGCTCTACTACTCAGCCGCCAGGACGAACACCGACTTCTACCTCCTCAGGCTGTCCCTGTCCTTTGCCCCGCCCGACTCCGCGATCACCAGGATGGCGGAGCCGTACATGCACGAGCAGTACGCCATCGTCACCCGGCTGTTTCACGACATCGGCGCGTGTCATGGGGGTGTGCGTGGCCGGGAGCTGTCCTGTGCGGCCCACCTCGTCGCCATGCTCAACGCCGACGTCGCGTTCTGGCACCAGGGCAGGGGGAGCCTGGATGACGACCAGGCCGAGGCAACCGTGCGCCAGTTCATGCACGGCATCTTCTCGTAGGTCGGAAAGACTCGCATCATGCGGACGACGTCAGGATGGCCTGTCCGAATATCATGATGGGCACCATTGCTTGACTGACTGCCTCCCAAATTTGCGAGGCAGGTATAGAAGACGAGGTCATGAGCGGCCGGCGAGGCAGACGGGCGGGCCGGTCGCATTCTCCCTGCGCTTCCCCCATACCCGTACGCTCGTCGTGGGATCTGCCACGTGCAGCGTGGAGAGCTTCCTTGCCGGAGAGCACGAGCTCTTCGCCATCTGATGGTGCAGACGCCTGCCCCAAGGGTCTGGACCCTCTTGCCGTGCGCAAAAGGGGACAAGGGGGCCGGACCGACGCTCGTCTGCGCCAGCCCAGCCCCCTCGAAGACACGCGCACTGTCAGACGCCCTATGCCACCTCACGAGCGTCCGACAGGCTATCCAGGATCCTCTCGTCCTTCCGCTCCCACTTGGGCATCGGACGGAAGAGCTGGAAGAGCATGGCGGCCAGGAGCACGAAGGCCACGACCGTCCAGAGGCCAAAGCTCCCGAAGGCGACGAGCTCATAGAGCTGGTTTATGAGCAGGCCGATCACCCAGCCGAACACGCACTCGTAGCCGATGGCGAAGGCCGTCCACCTGCCGGAGTCCATCTGCCGGCGGATGGTGCCCATGGCGGCAAAGCACGGTGCGCAGAGCATGTTGAACGCCACGAACGCGCACATGGCGCCCACGTGCAGCGTACCGCCCACAGTGAACATGTTGGCAAAGCCCTGCCACATGGTGACGGCGTTCTCGCTGGCGTCGGAACCTATGCCGTACAGCACGCCGAACGTGGAGACGAGGTTCTCCTTGGCGATGAGGGCCGAGACGGACGAGGCCGTCGCCTGCCAGCTGCCAAAGCCCAGGGGCACGAAGATCCAAGCCAGGGCGTTGCCCACACCGGCGAGGAGGGAGTAGTCCATGAACTCCTTGGGCACGCCCTCCATACCTGGCAGGAAGCCAAAGGTTCCCGGACCACCATCCCAGCCGCCGATGCCGAAGTTGGACAGGAACCAGATGCCCACGGCTGCCGCGAAGATGATGGTCCCGGCCTTCTTGACGTAGGCAGAGACGCGCTCCCACACGTGCAGGAACCAGGAGCGGACGGAGGGGACGTGGTAGTCTGGCAGCTCCATCACGAAGGGCACGGGCTCGCCCGCGAAGGGCCTGGTCTTCTTGAGCATGACGGCGCTCACGATGATGGCGACGATGCCCATGAAGTAGAAGAGCGGGGCCACCCACCAGGCACCGTTGTCCGCACCGATGAGCACGCCCATGACCAGGGCAATGATGGGCAGCTTGGCCGAACAGGGGATCATGGTGGTGAGCATGGCGGTCATGCGGCGGTCACGCTCGTTCTCGATGGTCTTGGTGGCCAGCACGCCCGGCACGCCGCAGCCCGAGGAGACGATCATGGGAATGAACGACTTGCCCGAGAGGCCGAAGCGGCGGAACACGCGATCCATGACGAAGGCCACGCGGCTCATGTAGCCACAGTCCTCAAGGAGGCACAGGGCGACGAAGAGCACGAAGATCTGTGGGATGAAGCCCAGGACGGAACCCACACCGCCGATGATGCCGTCAACGACGAGCGACTGCACGACGTCGGACGCGCCGGCCTCGGTGAGCCAGCCCCTCACGGCGTTGGGCACGGAGTCCACCCAGCCCTCGTAGTCGTGCTGGTCGGGCTCGGGCGTGTCGAGCGCGGTCTCGAAGTCGTCGAGCGTGACCGAAGGAATGGTGTCGAGCTCCTGTCCCGCGGCGAGGACGGGGTTGCCGTCGGCATCCTCCTTGTCGATGATGTTGCCCTCGGTGTCGAGGAAATTGCCGTCATCGTCCGTTATGGGGACGTCGGTCGCGGTGATGCCCGCCTCCTCGGCGGCAGCCTCGAAGTCCTCGATGGTAGCCTGGTCATCGTCTGTCTGGGGATCGGCGTTGATGGCGTCCTGGACGCCCTCGGTGTCCACGCCCGCGTCGGCCGCGGCGGCAAGGTAGCCCGAGATCTGGTCGGCGTAGTGGTTGTCCTTCCAGGCGTCATCGGCCTCCTGCCATTGCGCGGAACCGCTGGCGCTCACGAAGAAGCCGTCGGAGAACAGGTTGTCGTTGACCCAGTCGGTCGCCGGCGTGCCCACGGCCATGAGGGCGAACCAGTACACGAAGACCATCACCGCGATGAAGATGGGCAGGCCGAGGATGCGGTTGGTGACCACCCGATCGATCCGCTGCGAGCGCGTGAGCTGCTTGGGGGCCTTCTTGACGCAGGCGTCCATGACCGTGGCGATCCAGTCGTAGCGATCGGAGGTGACGATGGACTCGGCGTCGTCATCGCGATCCTCCTCGACGGCGGCGATGAGGGGCTCGATCTGGTCAAGCTGCCGTTGGGAGAGCTTGAGGGGCCTCATGGCCTCCACGTCGCGCTCGAACACCTTGACGGCAAACCATGTGAGGTGCTCGGCATCACAGGAACCCTTGATGATGTCGGCAATGCGGTCGAGGGCAGCCTGGACCTCGGGCGAGAAGCACCTGACGCCCTTGGGCGCGACACCCTTCGCGCCCGCCGTGACGGCAGCCCTCACGAGGGCGTCGAGGTTCCTGCTGTGCAGCGCGGAGACCTCGAGCACGGGGACGCCCAACATCTGGGAGAGTCGCTTGGCGTCGATGACGTCGCCACGCTCCGTGAGCAGATCGCACATGTTGAGGCCCACGACCACGGGAGCTCCCGCCTCCAACACTTGCGTCGTGAGGTAGAGGCTGCGTTCCAGGTTAGTGACGTCGACGAGGTTGATGACGGCGTCGGGACGGTCGTTCACGACATAGTCGCGCGAGACGACCTCCTCGGGCGAGTAGGGTGAGAGGGAGTAGATGCCCGGGAGGTCCACGAGGGTGACGTTGCGATCGGCACGCCAGCTGGCCATCTTCTTCTCGACGGTGACGCCAGGCCAGTTGCCTACGTAGCCGTTCGAGCCCGTGAGCTCGTTGAACAGGGTCGTCTTGCCACAGTTGGGGTTGCCCGCGAGAGCGATGTTGATCTGATCTGCCATTAGTCGCGCGTCACATCCTTCACGTCGATGCACCCGGCCTCGTCCTTGCGCAGGGAGAGCTCGTAGCCACGCACCGTGACCTCGATGGGGTCACCGAGCGGGGCTACCTTGTGCACCAGGACGCGCGTGCCCTTGGTGAGGCCCATGTCCATGATGCGGCGCTTGATGGCGCCGGCGCCATCAAGCCGTGCCACCGTGGCACTCTCCCCCACCCTCACGTCTCTCAGAGTTGCCATTGTTCAACTTCACCCTTCATTCATGCCGTAGATAGACTCTCGGCCCGTTACAGAACGCCTGTGTGACGCCACGTGAGTCACGTCAGTATAACCAATCGTCCGGCCTAGGTCGTCACGATGCGCATGGCCATGTCGCGGCCGATGCCAAACGTGGCGCCCTTGACGCTCACGACCATGTCGCCCGAGACGCGCGAAACCACCTTGACGGGTGCACCAGGAACAAATCCCAGCTCAAAGAGGTGCTGGCGGAGATCCTTGCCTCCGCGCACCTTGAGCACGGTCGCCGTCTCGCCTGCGCTCACCATGGCTAGCGGCAGCTGGGCGCCCTGTGCCTGCACGACCTTCTGTGTCGGCTCATGTGCCACATTGTCTACGACAGCCTCCATGGTCATCTTTCCCTCCCTACGACGCAGCAGTCATATGTAGTATAGAGCTAACTGTCTCGTTGAGGAGTGAGTTTAACAACTTCGGTAAACTTTCATGGAGAGATGGGGAGAGGACACACGGTTGCCGTGGGTGCGGTTCGCTACCCGTGAGTGCGACTTTCCTCGCGCGGCCTTACACAACCTGCACCTTTATCGACCCGAAAGAGGAGAAGGGCACCCACGGCAGGACGAGACCCACAAGGACAAGACCTCGTGCCGCATGGCATGGGTCACGTGCCTGGCGTCGTGTCCTGTGGCAAGCAACGTGGCCGCATGCGCATCGCCCTCACCTGCGACAGAGGCCGCAACGTGCCGGGTTGCCAGAGGACAGAGGCCTGGCGCGCCCCTGTCCCTCTCCTCTCGGCCCATCGTGCCACGGTCTCCCCTCTCCCCTCGGCATGGCCTTGCGCGACAGCCTGGGGTCGGAGATGGGATGGCCCTGCGCGTAGGGGCACAGGGGTAGGCAAGGCCTTCCCACGGCCATATGAGGAGGGGAGCGTGCCCTTACAGCATTCCCCTAGCACCAGACGTACGCCACAGCCTCCCATGGGCGTAGGGTGCCCGCGACGGGGGCGTCATCGTAGTTGCCCACAAGGACCTCCCCGCCCGTGACGAGTGCCACATCAATCGCAGGGGTCTTGTCTCCTGAGAAGTTGCATGCCACCACCAGGCGCTGGTCGCCCAAGGTCCGCTCGTACGCGATGACCTTCTCCGCCCCCGCCGGCACGTCCAGGAAGCGCACGTCCCCCCGCTGGACGAGGGGCAGCTCCTTGCGCAGCCGTATGAGCCGCCGATAGAACGACCACACGGACCCGGAGTCATCGACCTCCGCCCTGGCGTTGAGCCAGGTGTGGTTGGCGGCCACCTCGATCCAGGGTGTGCCCGTCGTGAAGCCTGTCGTCGCCGAGGCGTCCCACTGCACGGGCGTGCGCGCGTCGTCGCGCGAACGCTCGCGCACCACGGCCAGCGCCTCATCGGCAGAGAGGCCCCGCTCCTGCAGGATGTGGTAGTAGTTGACGCTCTCCACGTCACGGTACTGCTCGATGCGGTCGAAGCCGGGGTTGGTCATGCCCAGCTCCTCGCCCTGGTAGATGTAGGGCGTGCCGCGCATGAAGTGGGTGCAGACGGCCAAGAGCTCGCTGGAGCGCTGCCACAGCTCGCGCGTGGAAGTGTCACCGAAGCGGGAGTTGGGCCGCGGCTGGTCGTGGTTGGACCAGAAGAGCGCGTTCCAGCCGCCGCCCGCGCACATCCGCTCCTGCCAGTCGCGCAGGATGCGGCGCAGCTCGGGAATGTCGGGCTCCATGAGCGCCCACTTGTCCCCACCGGCGTAGTCCACCTTGAGGTGATGGAAGCTGAAGACCTGCGAGAGCTCATGGCGGCTGGGGTTGGTGTAGCGAACGCAGTTGTCAATGGAGGTTGAGCTCATCTCGCCCACCGTGGGCACGTCCTCGATGCCGCCTTCCCGCACGAGCTCCCGCAGGTACTCGTGGACGTGGGGGCCGTCGGTGTAGAGGCGCCTGCCATCGCCCTCGCTGTCGTCCTCCCAGGTGGCGGGCTTGGAGATGAGGTTGGCCACATCGAAGCGGAACCCCGAGACGCCCTTGGCCTTCCAGAAGCGCACGACGTCCGCCAGCTCCGTGCGCACTGCGGGGTTGTCCCAGTTGAGATCCGCCTGCGTGCGATCGAACAGGTGCAGGTACCACTTGTTGAGGCTGGGCAGGTAGGCCCAGGCGCTGCCGCCGAACTTGGACTCCCAGTTGGTAGGCGGCTCGCCGGGGTTCGTGGCCGTGGCACCGGGTACCGCATCCACAAACTTGTAGTAGGCCTGGTAGCGCGCGTCCCCTGCAAGCGCCCGCTGGAACCACGCGTGCTCGGTGGACGTGTGGTTGAAGACCATGTCCAGCATGAGGCCGATGCCGCGCGCCCGCGCCTCGCGCGAGAGCTCCTCGAAGTCGGCCATGGTGCCAAAGAGGGGGTCGATGGCGCGGTAGTCCGCCACGTCGTAGCCGTTGTCGTGCTGAGGCGAGACGAAGAACGGCGTGATCCAGAGGTAGTCGACCCCCAGGCGCTGCAGGTAGTCCAGGCGCTGCGTGATGCCCCTGAGGTCACCGACGCCGTCGCCGTCGGAGTCGTTGAAGCTCCTGATGTAGACCTGGTACACGACCTTGTCGCCCAGCTGCGTCGCCCTGTCCATGCGTCCCCCGTGTCCTTCCGTCGGCTTGGTCGCAGGGGGCGGTGCGACGCGTCGCACCGCCCCCCGTTGCGTCCGTCCTGTCCTAGTACGTGATGACGGTGGTCTCGCCCGCCGTGGCGCTGCCCTGCTCCACCAGCTCGACCTTGCCGGCCTGGCCGGTGCCCGTCACGACCATCATAACGGTGTCCGGATGGTCGGCCGCCTTGATGGTGTCGTGGTCGAACGTGATGAGGCGCTGCCCGGCGTGGACCACGTCGCCCTGGCGCACGTGGGCGGTGAAGCCCTTCCCGTGCATGTCCACAGTGTCAAGGCCCACATGGACGAGCAGCTCGAGGTCGTTGGGAAGCTTGAGCCCCACCGCATGGCCCGACTCGGCCATCATGACCGTGACCTCGCCGTCGCACGGTGCCACGACCTCGCCCGCGCTGGGGTCGATGGCGATGCCGGGGCCCATCATGCCCGAGGAGAACACGCCGTCGTCCACGGAGGCGAGCGTGCGGATGGTGCCGCTCACAGCCGCCCTGATGGTGCCATCGGCCACGAGGTCGGAGGCGGCGGGCGCGGCGGCGGGCGCCTGGGTCGCGGGAAGGTCCTCGCCCTCGAGCGAGACGTTCTCGACGCCCTCGCCCCTGTCGATGCCCTTGCGCTTGCCCACGACGAAGGTGAGCGCGAACGGCACCACGATGGCGACGAGCATGCAGACGGCAAAGCTCAGGAAGTACTTGGAGTTGATGGAGAGGATGCCGGGCAGGCCACCGACGCCGATGGCGTTGGCTGCCGTGGAGGTGGCGGTGCAGAGGATGCCGGCAAGGGCGGAGCCGATCATGGCGCAGGCGAACGGGAAGACGTACTTGAGGTTGACGCCGAACATGGCGGGCTCGGTGACGCCCAGGTAGCAGGAGAGGCACGCGGGGATGTTGACCTGCTGCGCATCCTCGTCCCTGCGCTGGAGCACGATCATGGCGAGCACGGCGGAGCCCTGCGCGATGTTGGAGAGCGCGATCATGGGCCAGAGCATCGTGGTGCCGGTGTCGGCGATGAGCTGCAGGTCGATGGCGTTGGTCATGTGGTGCAGGCCGGTGATGACGAGCGGGGCGTAGAGGCCGCCGAAGAGGGCGCCGAAGATGACGCGGAGTTGGCCCGAGATGCCGGCCATGACCACGTTGCTGACCAAGGTGCCGAGCGTCCAGCCGATGGGGCCGACGATGAAGTGGGCCGTCATGACACCCAGCAGGATAGAACAGAAGGGAACCACGATCATCTGAACCACGGCCGGCGTGATCCTCTTGAAGAAGCGCTCGTAGTAGTTGAAGCAGACGGCAGCCAGGATGGCCGGGATGACCTGGGCCTGGTAGCCGATCATGTGCACTTGGGCGAAGCCGAAGTCCCAGGTGTGGGTGGCCCAGTCCTCCGCCGTGGCGCTGGCGACGCCATAGGCGTTCATGAGCTGGCCCGAGACGAGCGTGAGGCCCAGCACGATGCCCAGCATGGGCGTGCCACCCATCTTCTTGGTGATGGAGTAGCAGATGCCCACCGGGATGCCCAGATGGAACACGGCCTCGCCGATGAGCCACAGGAAGTTGTACACGCCCGTCCAGAACACGGAGAGCGATGCGAGCGTCTGCGTACCGTCGGGCCCGAAGTAGGGCATGTCACCCAGGACGTTGCGGAAGCCCAGGATGAGACCGCCGGTGATGATGGCGGGAATGAGTGGCGCGAAGACCTCCGCGATGGCGCCCATGGCCCGCTGGAAGGGGTTCTGGTTGCCGGCAGCGGCCTTCTTGACGTCGGCCTTGCTGACCTCCGACACGCCCGAGACGGCCGTGAAGTCGTCATAGAAGTCCGCCACGTCGTTGCCGATGATGACCTGGAACTGGCCGGCGTTGGTGAAGCTCCCCTTGACGGCCTTGAGCCTCTCGATGCCGGGGACGTCCGCCTTGCCGGGGTCGACCAGCGCAAAGCGCATGCGCGTCACACAGTGGGTCACCGCGACGATGTTCTCGCGGCCACCAACGAGCCGTAGCAGCTCCCTGGCGTCTGACTCGTATTTGCCCATCGCTCCTCCTGTCAGCTGACGGTCGCAGGGGCCGTCCCTCTCGTAACCTATTTGCATAGGTTGTTCACCCAATATCATGGCACGGCTATGTGCATAGGTATGTGAGAGCTGCGAGCGTTCCGCGAACGGTAGTATTCTTGGCGTGGGAGAAGACCGCGCGAGGCGGGGGCATCGTCTGGTGACCCCGACCACGCGCGGTCGGGACTGGAAGGAAGGTCACACTCGTCCCATGAAGGCGATCTATAACATCATCTACCAGGACCTCCTCGACCGCATCCAGACGGGCGAGTATCCCTACCAGTCCCTCATCCCGCCCGAGAGCGCGCTCACGGAGCGGTACGGCTGCTCCCACAACACCCTGCGGCGCGCCTTGGGGCTCCTGGCGCAGCAGGGCTACGTGCAGCCCATCAACGGCAAGGGCGTGCGCGTCATCTACCAGCCACGCGAGAGGACCCGCTTCGAGGCGGGCGGCATCGAGACGTTTGCGGAGGCTGCGCGGCGCAACCACCTCTCGTCCCAGACGGAGGTGACGACCTTCGAGCGGATCGCCTGCAGCCAACAGCTCGCCGCCCGCAGCGGCTTCACGGAGGGCACCCGCCTGGTCCACATCGATCGGGTGCGCGTGCTGGACGGCACCCCCACCATCCTCGACCACAACTACTTCCGGGAGGACCTGGTGCCGGGGCTCACCCCTGCCATCGCCGCGATGTCGATCTTCGACTACATCGAGCACACCCTGGGCATGCGCATCGCGACGAGCAAGCGCACCATCACGGCCGAGAAGGTCACGCGCCTCGACCGCGCCTGCCTCGACCTCGATGGCTTCGACTTCGTCACCGTCATGTGCAGCCAGACCTTCAACGGGGACGGCATCATGTTCGAGTACACACAGTCGCGCCATCGACCCGACAGCTTCTCGTTCAGCGCCGTGGCGCTGCGCAAGACGTAGTGCGGCGGCTCACGCGTGTGGGCGTAACGCTCCCGCGTGTGGGTGTCAATCGCATCCTGTCGATTCAGCCGACCTGGGATTCTGTCGGCTGCAATGTGGCGATAGGCACCCACATGACTGGATTGGCGCCCACACGGAAGCGTGTCGCACCCACATGACTCCCGTAACGGGACAGGCACCCAGACGCAGGGCAATCGCATCATCCCATCCGGGTAGAATCGAGGATGCCTGCATCCCGAGGAAAGGAATCCCATGGCACAGACGCCAGACATCGACACCGACGCCCTTCGCCGCGAGGTCGACGAGACGCTCGGACACGCCACACGTCAGCAGGACCAGGGGCCGCAGCGGTTCTCCCCCGCCACAGGCAGCTCCATCAGGCACGTCATCGGCGTGGTCTCCGGCAAGGGCGGCGTCGGCAAGTCGCTCGTCACCGGCGCCATCGCCGTCAGCCTGCGCCACGAGGGCAAGAGGGTGGCCATCCTCGACGCGGACATCACCGGCCCCTCCATTCCCAGGATGTTCGGCATGAGCGGCAGGCACGCCACGGCACGCAACGAGCAGCTCGTCCCCGTGACGTCCAAAGGCGGCATCGAGGTCATGAGCACCAACCTTGTGCTGGAGAGCGAGACCGACCCCGTACTGTGGCGCGGCCCCATGCTCATGGGCGCGCTGCGCCAGTTCTTCGAGGAGACGGCCTGGGGCAACGTGGACTACCTGCTCGTGGACATGCCCCCCGGAACGGGTGACGTGGCCCTCACGGTGTTCCAGAGCCTCCCCATCGAGGGCGTCGTGATCGTGAGCTCGCCCCAGGACCTCGTGCAGATGGTCGTGGGCAAGGCGCTCAACATGGCCGCCATGATGGACGTGCCCGTGGTGGGCCTCGTTGAGAACATGAGCTGGATGTTATGCCCGCACTGCGGCGAGCGCGTGGAGCCCTTTGGCCCCAGCCGCCTGATCGAGACGGCCGCGCACGTTGGCATCGAGGCGCTGGACGAGCTGCCCATCGACCCCACGCTCGCAGCCGCCTGCGATGCGGGCACCTTCGAGGACGCGCTGCCCGAGGGCTTTGCGGCCAAGACGGTCGAGCAGATCCTGGCACACGAGACGTTGGCAGGGTAACCCATGACCCGGGGAAGGGCGGGCACCCGCAGCGCCCGACAGGCCGCCCTCATGCGGGCCGCCGCATCCGTGACGATGCCTCCCTCGATGGACGTCTGCATCGTCGGTGGCGGGGCGGCAGGCCTCGCGGCCGCCATCTGCGCGGCGGAGGCGGGTGCCCATGTGGTGGTGTTGGAGTCCGCTCTCGAGTGCGGGCGCACCATCCTGGCAACGGGCAACGGCCGCTGCAACTTTGCCAACGAGCGGCTTGATCCCGCGCGCTACAACGACCCCGCCTTCGTGGGTGCCACCATGGGCGCATGCCCCCTCGATGACATCCTGTCCTTCCTCCGCGACAGCAGGTTGCGATGGTGTGTGGAGGAGGGCCGGCTCTACCCCCTCTCGCGACGGGCGGCAAGCGTGCGCAACGTGCTGCTCGCACGAGCGGTCCACGCTGGGGCGACGCTGGCGCCCGCGCGCACGGTGCGAGGGATGGGACGCACGGATACAGGCTTTGAGCTGGACATATGCCAGGGCTTTGCATCTGGCGAGGTCACGCGCCTCAATACGGGACGCGTCGTGCTCGCACTGGGGGGCGGCGCCGAGGCAACCGCCACGATCGCCGCGCGCCTGGGGCTTGCCCTCGTGCCGGGCCATCCCGTGCTCTGCCCCGTGGCCACAGGGCCCTCCCCACTCTTGGCCTGTGACGGAAGGCGCGTCTTGGCGCGCGTCTCGCTCGTGCCGCAGGGTGCCGATGCCCCCCTGTGGCACGAGCAGGGCGAGGTGCTGATCAGGGGCTATGGCCTCTCGGGCATCGTGGTATTCGACCTCTCGCGCCGGTGTCGGCCCGGTGACGTCGTGAGGCTCGACCTCGCACCCGAGGTCTCGCACCAGGAGCTCGCCAGGCTGGCGGACCCCACGGGCAGGGGCACGTTCGTGCCCGGGTGCCTGGACGGCGTGCTCGACCCCGACATCGCCACCGTGCTCGAGCGGGAGGCACGGGGCAGCTCCCGCAGCCTGGTCGGCCTCGTCAAGGGCCAGCGGCTCGTCGTGCGCGGGCGCGCGGACGAGTCGCATGCGCAGGTGATGGCAGGGGGGCTCGCCACCACGCAGTTCTCCCCCACCACGCTCGAGGCGCGGGAGGTCCCGGGACTCTTTGCCTGCGGCGAGGTGCTTGACGTGGACGGTGACTGCGGTGGCTTCAACCTCGCCTGGGCGTGGAGGAGCGGCATGGTGGCCGGTATGGCGGCAGCGAGGGGAATCTCCCATGCTTGACATCTCTGACCTGCGCATACCACTCGACGCCCTCGACGGAACCGAGCGCACCGAGGGGCGCGCCCTGCGCGCCGCCATCCTGAGGCGCCTGCACCTCCCGCCCGATGACCTCGTCGCGCTGGAGCCCCGCAGGCGCTCCATCGACGCGCGCCGGAAGGACGATGTGCACTATACCTACAGCGTGCGCATCCAGCTGCGCGGCGCGGCCAATGCGGAGCGCGCACTCCTGCGGCGGCTGGCCAGGAGGCATCGGGCCAGGAACGTGCGCGTCGCCCAGGAGGAGGACCCCCAGCCGCCCATCCATGTGGACACGCGTCCCGTTGGCCGACCGGTGGTCATCGGCGCCGGATGCGCCGGGCTCTTCTGTGCGCTCGCCCTGGCGGAGACGGGCCTGGAGCCCCTGCTCGTGGAGCGCGGGCGCGACGCAGCGCGCCGCACGGTGGACATCGAGCGCTTCAACGCCACAGGCGAGTTGAATCCCGAGGACAACATCCAGTTTGGCCTGGGTGGGGCTGGCGCCTTCTCCGACGGCAAGCTGGGGACGGGCACCAGGGGCGTGGCCCATCGCCGCATCCTGGAGACCTTCGTGGAGGCGGGTGCCCCACGGCAGATCCTGTGGGATGCCAGGCCCCATGTGGGAAGTGACGTCCTGCCCACCGTGGTGACCAACGTGCTGGCACGCATCCGCCAGGCTGGCGGCGAGGTGCGCCTGGACACCAGGCTCACGGGACTGGGCGTCGCAGGCGGGCGCATGACGAGCGTGACCCTCTCGCACGCGGATGGAAGCGGCGGGGCCGTCGAGGAGCGCCTACCGGCCCGCAACGTGGTCCTTGCCTGCGGGCATTCGGCGCGTGACGTGTTTGGGCTGCTGCACCGCGAGGGCATCGCCCTCGAGCGCAAGACGTTCGCCATGGGCGTGCGCATCGAGCATCTACAGGCCATGATAGACCGTGCGCAGTACGGTCCCTTCGCGGGACATCCCGCCCTCGGAGCCGCCCCCTACAAGCTGGTGGCTCACCTCGACGAGGATGCGGGCACCGCCTCGGGCCGCAGCGCGTTCTCGTTCTGCATGTGTCCCGGCGGCTCTGTGGTGGCGGCGGCGAGCGAGCCAGGTGGTGTGGTCACCAACGGTATGAGCCTCTCGGCGCGCGCGGGCACGAACGCCAACGCCGGACTGCTGGCCAACGTGTTTCCTTCGGACCTGCCAGGTGACGATCCGCTCGCGGGCGTGGCGCTGCAGCGCTCGTGCGAGCAGGCGGCGTTTGCGGCGGGTGGTGGGGCGTTCGTGGCGCCCGCGCAGCTTGTGGGCGACTTCCTGCAGGGCACCCCCTCCACTGCGGGTGGCGCCATCGAGCCCACGTACCCGCGCGGCGTGACCTGGGGCAGCGTCGAGAGGTGCCTGCCGCCCTATGTGACGGAGACGCTCCGCGCCGCCATCCCGTTGATGGGACATCGGCTGCACGGCTTTGCCGCGGCGGACGCCGTGCTCACGGGCGTGGAGACCCGCTCCAGCTCTCCCGTGCGCATCGCGCGCGACAAGGGACTGCAGTCCGTCTCCACACGTGGCCTATGGCCCTGCGGCGAGGGCGCCGGCTATGCGGGCGGCATCATGAGCGCGGCGACGGATGGGCTGCGCGTGGCCGCGGCGCTGGCGGAGAGCCTGGGGTAGCTCACTGCGGCGGGCGCGACCTGACCGTGTGGGTGCCAATCGCATGCATGTGGGTGCCTATTGCTGCGTGTGGGTGTCAATCGCATCTTGCTGCTTCTACTGACCTGGGATTTTATCGACCGCGGCAGGGAGAATCGCACCCACATGGACCATACGGCACCCACACGGGGATGGGCGAGGGGAACGAGGGGTCAGAACGCGGAGGGAGACGCACGGCACACGCCTATCGCGAGAGGACGCCCACGTCACCGGCCGTCACGACGACACGCGACCCATCGTCCAGCTTGACGACGAGGGCCATGTCACGCCGGATGTCCACCGCGCGCCCCACCACGCTCGTGCCGTCCGCGCGCCGCACCTCCACGCGATGCCCCAGCGTGCAGCTTGCCGCCTTCGTCCGCACGAGGAGGTCGTCACGCGCCGCGTCGCGCCGCGTCGCCAGCCGCCAGAGCATCTCGCCGATCCTCCCTGCGATGCCATCCACCAGCGCATCGCGCAGCACGGCATAGGTCGGCAGCCCCTCCACGTGCACCGCCAGCGACGTGGCCGCCTCCAGCGGCAGCCGCTCGGCAGGCGTCAGCAGGTTGATGCCGATGCCCACCACCACGCAGACGCACCCCTCGTCCATGCCCGCCGTCTCGCAGAGGATGCCGCCCAGCTTCCTGCCGCCCCAGAGGAGGTCGTTGGGCCACTTGAGGGAAAGACCCCCCAGCCGGTCGTCACAGGCGGCGCGCAGCGCATCCACGGCGGCGAGGCCGGCGCAGGCGGTGACCCAGCCCCCATCCCCCCGCTCGAGCACCACGCGCGGCAGCGGCACCACGAAGGACGCGCACAGTGCCTCGTCGACGCCGCTCTGCCAGATGCGCCCCAAGCGGCCGCGCCCCTGCGTCTGTTCGTCGGTCACGACGACGTCCACCGGCAGCGCGCCCTCGGTGGTCGCGGCATCGTGCAGCTCACGAAAGGCAGGCCCACCCGAGCGGTAGGCCTGCCTGGCATAGCTATTGGTGGAGCCCACCTGGGCAAGGTGCACGATCGCGCGGGCGGACGGCCTACTCCCCATCGACCCACACCAGCGAGACGCTGCCAATGCCCACGTTCACGGTGAGCACGGGGCCGGCGTCTTTGACCACCAGCTCGGCTGCGGGCAGCTGACGCTTGATGGCGGACACCAGGCGGTAGAGCGCCTTGGTGGGCTCACCGTAGTGGGCGACGTACAGCCTGCCCACGTCCTCGGGCACGCCCGCAAGCATGGCCTTGGTCATGCCCGCCGTGCCGCGGGCGATGGTCTCCACCTCGATGGTGCCGTGGCGCAGGCCGAAGACCGGGAAGCGGTCGAGCGTGGAGCTCACGGAGCGACGCGTGTTGGAGAGGCGCCCACTGCGGCGCAGCATGTGCATGTCGGCCACGGCAAAGCGCGAGTAGACGTGGCCACGAAGCTCCTTGACGGCCGCCACCACCTCGGCAAGGCCCCTACCCTCGTCCGCCGCCTCGCGGGCGCGGCGTGCGAGGATCTCCAGGCCGGCACCCGCCATGTGGGAGTCCACGACCTCGATGCGTCCCGCGTTCTCGGCGGTGCCCAGCAGCATGCTCCTGGCCACCTCGGCGCTGCGATGCCCCGCCGAGAGGCGCGAGGAGAGCGTGATGCAGAGCACGTCGTCGCCCTTGGCGAGCGCCTCGGAGAAGGCATCGAGGTACGCATCGGGGAAGGCGGGCTCGGTGTGCAGCATGGCATCGGAGCCGAGCTGGGGCTCATAGCCCGCGCACTCGTCCGCAAACCGCTCCTCGTTGGCGTGACCATCCACGCTGTAGTACGTGGGGACGACGGTCACGCCCAGCTCCTTGGCTTCGCTGCGGGTCAGCCCAGAGGTCGAATCGATAACGATGGCTAGCATAGGGCACTCTCCCCCATTCGGCGGAATCGGTCATAGCGGTCCTGCTCCAGCTCGGCGGCGGAGGCGTCCTGGTAGCGTGCGAGCTCGGCCGAGAGCGCATCGGCAAGGCGCCGGGCGAACGCGTCCGTGCCCAGGTCGTGATCGTCGATGATGTCGTCGATGATGCCCAGCTCCTTGAGGTCGGTCGCACGGATCCTGAGCGCATCGGCCGCCTCGGGGGCGCGCTCGGCCGTCTTCCAGAGGATGGAGGCGCAGCCCTCGGGGCTCACGACGGAGTACACGGCACCGGAGAGCATGAGCACGCGGTTGGCAAGCGCCAGGCCCAGCGCACCGCCCGAGCCACCCTCGCCCATGATGACGGAGACGATGGGCACCCTGAGGCCACTCATCACGAGAAGGCTCCGGGCGATGGCCTCGCCCTGGCCGCGCTCCTCGGCACCCATGCCACAGAACGCGCCGGACGTGTCCACGAGGCACACGACGGGACGGCCGAACTTTTCGGCCTGCCTCATGAGGCGTTGTGCCTTGCGGTACCCCTCGGGACTGGCGGAGCCAAAGTTGCGCCGCACGCGCTCCTTGGTGTCACGACCACGCTCGGTGCCGATGACGGTGACCGCCTGGCCCTTCAGGCGGGCGATGCCGCCCACCACGGCCCCGTCATCACCAAAGTAGCGATCGCCATGCAGCTCGACGAAGGAGTCGAACACCCGCTCCATGGCGGAGAGGACCCCCGGGCGCTCGCCCGAGCGCACCACGCCCAAGAGCTCATAGGCGCTGCGCCGGGCCTCCTCTGCCTCCGTGAGCGGAGCCTGCTGCTCGGGTGGCCTCTTGCCGGCACGCTGAACGGCGTCCACCGCGGCAGCGGCGAGGTTGCCCAGCAGCTTGGCCGCAGGATTCTCGTCCTTGGGCCTCACCAGGCCGATGATGGGCTCGAAGGGGCCGTCGCCCTCCACCCTGGGCACGCCATGCAGCCCCATCAGCCGCGCGAGCTCCTCGGGGAGGGCGGCACGCGGCACGATACGGTCGACGAAGCCATGCTCCAGCTGGAACTCCGAGCGCTGGAAGCCGACGGGTAGACGCTTGTGCAGCGTCTGCTCGATGACGCGCGGCCCGGCAAAGGCCACGAGCGCGCCAGGCTCCGCCAGGCAGATGTCTGCCTCCATGGCAAAGCTCGCCGTGACGCCACCCGTGGTGGGATCGGTGAGCACGGCGATGTAGAGGAGCCCCGCATCGGAGTGCCTGCGCACGGCGCCGGAGGTCTTGGCCATCTGCATGAGGGACGTGGTGCCCTCCTGCATGCGGGCCCCGCCCGAGACGGTGAAGCCCACGACGGGCAGGCCCTCCTCGCAGGCGTACTCGAACAGGCGGGTGATCTTCTCTCCCACGACGGAGCCCATGGACCCCATCATGTACTGGCTGTTCATGACGAACAGGGCGCAGCGGTACCCGCCGACGGTGGCGGTGCCGCAGATGACGGCCTCGTTCTCCTGCGAGGCGGCGCGGGCCTTGGCGATCTTCTCCCTGTAGCCCGGAAAGCCCAGGAAGTCCTTGGCCACCAGATCGGCATCCATCTCCTGGAAGCTCTCGGCATCCACGGTCATGGAGATGCGCTTGCGCGCGCCTATCCGGAAGTGGTGGCCACAGCGGGGGCAGACCTCGAGGTTGCCCGCGATGTCCTCCTGCGCGGCCGCATGGCGGCAGCCCGGACAGCGCACGAGGATCTGGCGCTCGGGCTGCTCCACGTTGACCTCGGTGATGGGGCCTTCGAGGGTGTTGGCGCTCTTGACCTTCTTGCTGCTACTCATAGAGGTGCTCCATCAGGTTGGTGTGGTACATGCCCGAGACGAACTCGTCGTTGGAGAGGATGTCCAGCTGGAGCTCGGAGTTGTCCGAGACGCCCTCGACCACGAACTCGCCCAGGGCTGAGCGTGCCTTGCGCACGCACTCCTCGCGCGTGGGAGCGTAGACGATGAGCTTGCCCAGCATGGAGTCGTAGTACGGCGGAATGGTGACGCCCTGGTAGAGGGCCGTGTCAAAGCGCACCCACGGACCACCCGGAATGTGCAGGGTCTCCACGGTGCCGCACGATGGCAGGAAGTCCGGCGTCTCGGCGTTGAGCCGGCATTCGATGGCATGGCCCTGGACGTGGATGTCATCCTGCGCGAAGGCCAGCTCGTTGCCAGCGGCCACGCGCATCTGCCACTTCACGAGGTCGACGCCCGTGACGTACTCCGTGATGGGATGCTCCACCTGCAGGCGGGTGTTCATCTCCATGAAGGCGAACGTCTCGTTGGCGTCGGAGTAGAGGTACTCGATGGTGCCCAGCCCCACGTAGCCCACAGAGCGCGCGAGGTCGCGGGCGGCCTTGGCCATGTGGTCGCGCACGGCGGGCGTGATGGACGGGCTGGGACTCTCCTCCAGCAGCTTCTGGTTGCGGCGCTGGACGGAACACTCGCGCTCACCCAGCGAGACCACGTTGCCATGGGCGTCACCCAGCACCTGCACCTCCACGTGGTGGGCAGGCGAGATGAAGCGCTCCATGTAGCAGCCGCCATCGCCAAAGGCCGAGGCCGCCTCGCTGGAGGCCTCCTGAAAGGCGCCACGCACCTTGTCCCGGGCCTCCACCTTGCGGATGCCACGGCCACCGCCGCCGGCGCGCGCCTTGATGAGCAGGGGGAAGCCGATGCGCTTAGCCTCGCGCTCGGCCTCGTCGGCATCCCCGAGGAGGCCGGTGCCCTCCACGATGGGGACGCCTGCGGCCTTGGCCGTGCGGCGCGCCTCGTCCTTGTCGCCCATGCGGTCGATGACCTCGGGCGAGGGGCCGATGAACACGAGGCCGCACTCGCGGCACTTCCGCGCGAACTCGGATGACTCGGAGAGGAAGCCATAGCCCGGATGCACCGCGGTGGCACCGGACTCGACGGCCACCGTCACGATGGCGTCCATGTTGAGATAGCTGTCTGCGGGACGTGGGCCACCGATGCACCACGCCTCATCCGCGATCTGAACATGATAGGAGCCGGCATCGGCCGTGGAGTACACCACCACGGTCTGCACGCCCATCTCCTTGCACGCGCGGATGACGCGCACTGCGATCTCGCCGCGGTTGGCGATGAGGATCTTCTCGAACACTAGGCGTCGCCACCCTTGGCGGCATCGCTCGCGACGAGCGCGAACGACATGTTCGCCGTGCAGCACAGCCTGCCGTCGACGGAGGCCTCACCCTCGGCGAAGTAGAACGGCGCATGGGAGCGCGTGAGGCGACAGACCAGATCGACGGTGTCACCCGGACGTATGCTGCTCTTGAAGCGCACCTTGTCGAGCCCGGTGTAGAGCGGGGTCTTGCCCTGGGTGTCAGTCATCTGGTCGGCGATGAGCACGCAGCAGTTCTGTGCGAGCATCTCGCACTGGATCACGCCGGGCACGATGGGGTTGTTCGGGAAGTGCCCCTGCAGGAAGAACTCGTCACCCCTGATGGCGATCCTGCCGTGGGCCTCGCCGCCCACCACCTCCGACTCGTCCAGGAGCAGCATGGGGGGACGGTGCGGCAGGATCCTCTCGAGCTCGTCTCTGTTCATGGTTGCCTCCTAGTGGATCTTCATGAGGGTGCCGCCGAATTCCACGAGGTCGCCGTCCTCGACGCAGATGTCGACGACCTCGCCATCGCACTCGGCCGTGACCTCGTTCATGAGCTTCATGGCCTCCATGACGCAGAGGGTGTCGCCCTTCTTGACCTTGGAGCCCACATGCACGAAGGGCTCCGCGCCAGGCGAGGGCGCAGCGTAGAACACGCCCACCATGGGAGCCTTCACGAGCGTGAGCTTGCTCATGTCGAAGGCCGCATCCGCGTCCTCCTCCGCCTGCGGAGCGGCGGGGGCCGGCGTGGCGGAGGGCTCCTGCTCCGGGGCCGGCGTGGCGGGCGTGGCGGCCACGGGTGCCACGCTCACGACCTGCTGCTGAGGGGGCTCGGCCTCCAGCTCCAGCACGGTGCCGTCCTCCTCCACGCGCAGACGCGTGAGCGAGCTGGCCTTAAGGATCTGCGCAAGCTCCCTGATCTTGTCGAAGTCCATGTCTGCCGCCTATCCCTCGTATCGCTTGAATGCCAGGGCGGCGTTGTGGCCGCCAAAGCCCAGGTTGGTGGAGAGCGCCCAGCGTCCGTCGAACGGAGCGGCCTCGTTGGGCGTGTAGTCGAGGTCGCACTCCGGGTCGGGGTCGTGGTAGTTGATGGTGGGTGCGACCACGCCATCGCGCAGCGTGAGAGCGCAGACCATGGCCTCCACGGCACCGGCGGCACCGAGCATGTGGCCCGTCATGGACTTTGTGGACGAGATCCTTGCCGCATGGGCCACCCCCTCGCCCAGCGCCCGCTTGAAGCCGAGCGTCTCGGCCTGGTCGTTGAGCTTGGTCGAGGTGCCATGGGCGTTGATGTAGAGTCCCTCGGCGGGATCGAGGCCCGCTTCGGCCACGGCCTCCCTGATGGCACGCGTGATGCCGCCCGCCTCGGGGTCGGGACTCGTGATGTGGTAGGCGTCAGCCGTGTTGCCGTAGCCCATCACCTCGGCATAGACCTGCGCACCGCGCGCCATGGCATGCTCCAGGTCCTCCAGGATGAGCATGGCCGCACCCTCGCCCATCACGAAGCCGTCGCGGTTGGCGTCAAAGGGGCGACAGGCCGTCTGGGGATCGGGGTTCTTGGTGAGCGCCTTCATGTTGTTGAAGCCCGCGAGCGCCAGGGGCACGATGCCCGCCTCGGTGCCGCCGGCGATGATGGCGTCGGCGTAGCCGTGCCTGATGGCACGAAAGCCCTCGCCGATGGTATTGCTCGAGGTGGCACAGGCCGTGACCACGGGAAGCGTGGGGCCAAGGGCCTTGCTGCGGATGGACACCTGGCCGGCTGCCATGTTGGCGATCATCGAGGGAATGAGGAAGGGCGAGACCTTGCGCGGACCGCCACTGATGAGCTTGGCGGTGTTCTCGATGGTGGTGCCGATGCCGCCGATACCGGAGCCCACGTACACGCCCAGGCGGTCGCGGTCGACGCTGCCCTCAACGTCCAGTCCGGAGTCCGCGAGGGCCTCGTGGGCCGCCACGATGGCAAACTGCACGAAGAGGTCGTTGCGGCGCATCTCGGGCACGCTCAGGAGCCCCGACGGGTCGAAGTCCTTGACCTCGGCCGCCACGCTCACCTTGTAGTCCGTGTCGTCAAAGTGCGTGAGAGGGCCAATGCCGCACGTGCCCGCCTTGAGGGCGGCCCAGCTGTCGGGTGCGTTGTTGCCCACGGGCGTCACGGCACCCAGGCCGGTGATTGCTACTCTGCGCTCCATGCTTCTCCTTCCCAGCCCACAGGGCTGCTTGCTACATGCTCATGCCACCGTCGACGGGTAGGACGACGCCCGTGACGAGCGACGCCGCGTCACTGGCAAGATAGGAGACGGCCGCGGCGACGTCCTCGGGGTCGCAGAGGCGCCCCAGCGGAATCTGCCGCTCGTAGCCGGCACGCGTCTCGTCGGAGAGCACGGCCGTCATGTCGGTGTTCACGAACCCCGGCGCCACCGCGTTGCAGGTGACGTTGCGCGGCGCCAGCTCGCGCGCGACCGACTTGGTGAGGCCGATGAGCCCCGCCTTGGAGGCGGCATAGTTGGCCTGCCCGGCATTGCCCATGATGCCCACCACGGAGCTGAGGTTGACGATGCGCCCGCCCTTCTGGCGCATGAAGGAGCGCGAGAGCGCGCGGATGGTGTTGAAGGCACCCTTGAGGTTGACCCCCAGGACGCGGTCGAAGTCCTCGTCCCTCATGCGCATGAGGAGGCCATCGCGCGTGATGCCCGCATTGTTGACGAGCGCCCACACGCTCCCGAAGTCGGCGATGACCTCCTTGACGCAGGCATCGACCTCACCGGGCACGGCAACGTCGCAACGATAGGCCTTGGAGGTGGCACCAAGGTCCCCGAGCTCGGAGACGACCACCTCGGCGCGGTCTGCGCCCCCGGCATACACGATGGCCACGTCGTAGCCATCCTCGGCCAGCCGATGGGCGATGGCGCGACCGATGCCGCGCGAGCCGCCCGTCACGAGGGCCACCTTGCGCGACTCGTCGCGCGTGAGGATGGGGTTCTGGGACATGTTGGCTATTCCTTTCCCACGGTCTCGAGCACTGCGGAGAGCTGCCCGGGCGTCTCGCATGCGAGGGCACAGACGCCCTCGAGCGTGCGCTGTACGAGCTTGGTGAGCGTGGAGCCAGGCCCCACCTCGACGAAGGTGTCAAAGCCCTGCGCCCTGAGGCCCTGAAGCGTGCGCGTCCAGCGGACGGGGTGGGAGGCCTGCCCTGCCAGGAGGCCCGCCATCGCGGCGGGATCTGCGGGATATGGCTCACCCGTGGTGTTGGCCCACACGGGAGGAGCGCAGGGTTTGGGAGCACATGCCTTCAGCCAGCTGGCAAGGCCTGTGGAGGCGTCGGCCATGAGCGGGCTGTGGAAGGCGCCGGCGACGGCCATCTTGAGGGCGCGGCCCCTGGCCCCCTTGACGAGGGCCTCGAGCCGCTCGAGGGCATCGGGTGTGCCCGCCACCACGGTCTGCTGGGGACTGTTGTAGTTGACGGGCCAGGCACCGGCCTGCTCGGCGAGGGCCTCCACCGTAGGGGCATCGAGCTTGACCACGGCACGCATGCCGCTCGGGTGCGCGGCACAGCATGCGGCCATGAGGTCGCCACGATGGCGCACGAGGGCAAAGCCGTCCTCATCGCCGAAGGCGCCGGCAAACGTGAGGGCGGCCACCTCGCCCAGCGAGAAGCCCGCCACGGCATCGGGGATGACGCCGTGGGCGACCAGCGCGCGGGCCGCGGCAAGGTCGACGGCAAACACGCTGGGCTGGGTGTTCTCGGTACGGGTGAGCTCCTCCTCGGTGCCCTCGAAGCAGAGGGCGGAAAGACCCGGCATGACGGCCTCGAGCGCGTCGAACGTGGCCTTGGCCGCCGCCTCGGCACAGGCGAGCTCTTTGCCCATGCCAGGATGCTGTGCGCCCTGGCCCGCGAAGAGAAAGGCTACCTTACCCATTTGGCCGCTCCCACCAGTGCCCGCTCGGCACCGTCCACGAGGTCGTCCACGATCTCGCGGGCCGTCTGGCGCTCGCGCACCATGCCGGCGATCTGGCCCGACATGAAGCTGCCCTCCTCGTAGTTGCCGTCAACGGCGGCCTTGCGCAGCGAGCCGGCACCCATGGCGTCGAGCTCGCCCTGCGTGGCGCCCTCGCGCTCCGCCTTGGCGAAGCGCTGCGAGAACGGCGACTTGAGGCAGCGCACCGCACCACCGTACTTGCGGCCTGTCACGATGGTGGCGATGTCGTTGGCCTTGAGGATGCGCCTCTTGTACTCCTCGCTGACCGTGCACTCCTCGGCGACGAGGAAGCGTGTGCCCACCTGGACGCCCACGGCACCCAGCATGAAGGCTGCGGCCATGCCGCGCCCGTCGGCAATGCCACCGGCGGCGACCACGGGAATCCTGACGGCATCGACGACCTGGGGAACCAGTGCCATCGTCGTGGTCTCGCCCACGTGACCGCCCGACTCGCCACCCTCGGCGACGACGGCGGCGGCACCGGCGCGCTCCACGAGGCGCGCGAGGGCGACCTGCGCGACGACGGGGATGACCTTGATGTCCGCAGCGTTCCACCGCCTCATGTACTTGCGGGGATCACCGGCACCCGTCACGACGACGGGAACCCTCTCGTCCACCACAAGGTCGGCCACCTCGTCTGCGAAGGGGCTCTGCAGCATGATGTTCACGCCGAAGGGCCTGTCGGTCCTCTCGCGCAGCTCGTGGATCTGGCCGCACAGCCACTCGGCGTTGGCGTTCATGGCGGAGATGATGCCCAGGCCGCCAGCCTCGGACACGGCCGAGGCGAGGCTTGCATCGGCGATCCAGGCCATGCCGCCCTGGAAGACGGGCTTCTGGATGCCCAGAAGCTCGCAAATGGGAGATTCGATCATGGAGGGCGCTACTCCTTCTCTGCGATCAGCTTGTCGACCATGTCGGCGAACTCGCCGATGGTCGCGGGGTTGGACTCGGTATCGATCTCGATGCCAAACTCGTCCTCGCAGGCCATGACGGCCTCGACGGTCGCCAGGGAGTCGATGCCGGCCTCCTCGAAGGTGGTCTCACGGGTGAGGTCCTCGGTGACGCCGTCCTGCTCCTTGAGAATCTCGACGATCTTGTCAAAGGTGCTGCTAGCCATGGTTGGTTCCTCCTCCTGTGTCGCGTCTGCGACGCCTCGTGCCGCAAGCGCGGCATCCTCTATAGACAGCCGCTTGCGCGGCAATGTCCCCGTGCGATGCGGCCGCAGGGCCGCGGCCGTGGCGCTAGGCCACGGAACCCATGTCCCACCTGAACAGGCAGGAGTTGACGGCAAGGCCCGCGCCATACCCCACCAGTGCGATGAGGTCCCCCCGCCTGAGGTCCCCCCTGCGGTTGGCGAGGTCGAGGGCGAGGGGAATGCAGGCACTGGAGATGTTGCCCGTCTCCGCGATGTTGTGCGCCACCTTGGCGTCATCCAGGCCGAGGTGCTGCACCACCGAGGCGATGATGCGGTCGTTGGCCTGATGGAGAACGAAGTGGTCGACGTCATCGATGGCGACGCCCGCCGCCTCGCAGAGCCTCTGGATGTCCTCGGTCACGGACTTCACGGCAAAGCGGAAGACGGCGCGCCCGTCCATGACGAGACTGCTCACGCCAGCGTCGCGGTGCTCGTCGTAGGGGCTGCGCGAGGGGATGCCGGGCATGACGAGCGCCATGCTCGGCTGGTTGGTGGCCCGGAAGGGCAGGTCCTCGCCCTCGACGTGCTCCACCACCGCCGCGCCGGCGCCATCGCCAAAGAGCACGCAGGTGGAGCGATCCGTCCAGTCCACCAGGCGCGTGACCTTCTCGGCCGCCACGATGAGGGCGTGCCTGGCACGCCCGCGGGCAAAGTAGCCGTCGGCCACATCCAGTGCCGCGACAAAGCCCGAACAGCCCACATAGACATCGAAGCTCATGCAGTCTGCCCCAAGGGCGCCCTGTACAATGGACGCCATGGCGGGAACCATGTGGTCGGACGAGGACGTCGAGCCCACGATGAGGTCGATGTCGCCCACCGTGAGGCCGCTCATCTCGAGGGCTCGCTCGGCCGCCAGGGATGCAAGGTCGTCGAGGGTCTCGGTCGTGCACACATGACGGCGCCTGATGCCCGTGCGCGTATGGATCCACTCGTCGGACGTGTCGAGAAACTCGGCGAGGTCATCGTTGGTGACGACCTTCCTGGGAAGGGCGCTGCCAGTGCCGATGATGCGATAGCTCATGCGTGTCCCACCTCAATGCCATGATAGTAGCCTGCCATGCGACGTACGCCCGTGAGCAACGCGGCACGCTCGACGGAGTTCATGCCTTGAGCGATGCGCCTCACCATGTTCATACGGAAAGGCACATGAACACGATAAACCCTTTCGCCCCTGCGTGTGAGGTGGAGATTGACGCGCCATGCGTCAAGGACATCCTGCTCGCGTACGAGCAGGCCCTTGTCAACGAGGCGACGTGCCATGCACGTAGCGGACGGTGCGCTCACCTCGCATGCCTCGGCAAGCTCGGAGATTCCCAGGGTACGATGCTCTCGGATGGTCGCCCCGCCCACGATGGCGATGGCGCGTGCGTCCCTCGTGGAGAGGGAGAGGTCGCTCCTCTCGCTGAGCAGGGAGCCCTCAAGCGACCCGACCGCATGGCAGAGCTCCATGAGCAGGTCGCCCAGCTCATGTGCCAGCATGGCGGTATCAGCACCGTTCTTGTGGCATGCCGTGCGCTTTGGGCCCTGTGCCATGTCTACTCTTCCACGGGACGTGACGCAAAGGCGTCGGGAACGTGTCACAACTACTTAGTTAGCCTAACTAAGCGAGTGGGCCATGGGAATCTCGTTGTTTTCACACCATTGAGTCTACAAGACTCTGCAACATCTTACACGCCTGACGGGCGCAGGGCCACAGGGAGGAGAGCGGACACCCCCAGGGCCTGGGCGGATGCGTGCCGCCCCCTATGTCAGGTGCGCCTGGCCAAGGAAGCGCCGCGCCTCCTTGGTCCTGGGATGGTTGAAGACCTGATCGGGCGTACCGTCCTCCAAGACCTTGCCCTCATCGAGATAGACCACGCGCGTGGCGATGGAGCGCACGAAGCGCATCTCGTGGGAGACCACCATCATCGTCATGCCATCCTCGGCGATGGAGTGCATCACCTGCAGCACCTCGCCCACCCACTCGGGGTCGAGCGCGCTCGTGGGCTCGTCGAACAGGATGACCGAGGGGCGCACGGCCAGTGCCCGCGCAATGCCCACGCGCTGCTGCTGGCCGCCGGAGAGCATCGCCGGATACTCCCCGGCCTTGTCCGCCAGCCCCACGCGATCCAGCAGCTCCCTGCCCCGACGCTCCGCCTCGGCCCTGTCGACATGCTGCACGTAGCGCAGCGCGGCCGTGACGTTGTCGAGCGCACTCTTGTTCCTGAAGAGGTTGTAATGTTGAAACACCATGGCGGTCTTCGACCTGAGCGCCGCTATGTCACGCTTCGAGGCGGATCGCGCGTCCGCCCGGACGCCGTCTATCTCGATCGTGCCCGCATCGGGCCTGTCAAGCCAGTTGAGCGTGCGCAGGAACGTGGTCTTGCCCGTACCGGAGGGGCCGATGATGGTTACCACCTCCCCCTGGCACACATCGAGGTCGATGTCACGCAGCACGTGGTTGTCCTTGAAGGACTTCTCGATGCCCCGCGCCGAGAGGATGGGCCCGCTCATGAGAAGCTCACCTCCCGCTCATGCCGCCGTGCCCGCCTCTCCGCGACCACGATGAGGCGCTCCAGCACGAAGCAGCAGACCCAGTAGATGGCCGAGACCACCACGTAGGTCTCGAAGAAGCGGAAGGCGCTCGCGCCCACGATCCGCGCCTGCGCCATCATCTCGACGACGGAGATGTTGAACACGAGGCTCGTGTCCTTGAGCATGCTGATGGCCGTGTTGCCGAGCGGGGCCAGCGCCGTCGAGAAGGCCTGGGGCAGCACCACATGCCACACGGCCTGCCACTTTGTCATGTTGACGCTGAGGCAGGCCTCGACCTGGCCCTCGTCCACCGACAGCATGGCCGATCGGATGGTCTCGCTCATGAAGCCGGCACCGTTGAGCCCCAGGGCAATGATGGCGAAGGTGACGGGCGAGATGGAGGTGACCGTGAAGCTGGCGTCGCCTGCCCTCAGTAGAAGCGGGACGCCATAGTAGACCAGCAGCAGCTGGCACATGGCAGGCGTCCCGCGCACGATGGAGACGAAGACCTGGCACACCTGTGAGAGCACGCGCACGTCAAAGTAGCGCGCCAGGGCGATGAGGAATCCCAGGGCGAGGCCAAGGACGATCGCCCAGAACGCAAGCCGCAGGGTCACGGGCAGGTAGGCCATGATCTTTGGCACCGACTCCAGCATGAACTCAAGGCTGAACGAGCTTCCACCGTTCATGGTATCCCCCATCACATCGACCGACCTGAGGCAGCCATAGGCCTAGCCACCCCTGCTGGACAGTCCCACATCGGCACCGCCAACGTCTCAGCCCTGCTGCTTCTCGGCAAGCGCCACGATGGAGTCCTCGGTGGTGTAGTCGGCCCCGAGGTACTGCTCGGAGATGCGCGCCAGCGTCCCATCGGCGATGAGCTCCTCTATGATGGGGTCGATGGCGGATTTGAGCGCCTGGCCCAGGTCGTCCTTGCGGAAGGGGAAGTAGATGGGGACGTTGCCGGCATCGGTGAAGATGACCATGTCGAGGGCGAGTCCCTGCTCCTCTATGATGCTCTTGCCAGTGATGTAGCTGTCGATGGCGGCGTCGGCGCGATCGTCGAGGACGTCCTGGAACATCTTGTTCACGTCACCGTCGGTGTGGTTGACCGTGATGGGGTTGCCGTTCTCCTCGTTGTACTCGTCGAGCCAGACGGTGTAGGAGGCGGCGATGCCGCTGTCGACGGTCTTGCCCCAGAGATCCCTGATGCCTCGGATGTCGGTGCGCCCCTTCTTGAAGACGAGGGCGTTGGCAGACCAGCTGTAGGGTGTCTCCGTGAAGAGGTACTTCTCCGCCCGCTCGTCGGTCTCGGTGACCTCGTTTGCGATGGTGTCGATCTGACCGGCGTCGAGCGCCGCGAAGATGCCGTCCCACTGGGTCTGGACGAAGTCGAACGCATAGCCGTCGAGCCTCTCGTCCACGGCCTTGGCGACGGCGACGTCGAAGCCATCGAGCTCCCCATCGTCGTTCTGATAGCTGTAGGGCGGGAAGATGCCCTCGGTGCCCACGTTGATGGCAGTCGTGGGGGCCGCCGACCCACCGGTGCCGCCGGAGGAGCCACACCCCGCGAGGGCGGCCAGTGCGGCCACGGAGAGAGTGCCTGCGACAAAGGAGCGACGACTGACGCCCCCATGACGTTCCTCATGATGTGTTGTGGTGGCCATGTCAAATCCTTTCTCCCCGTGTCCCGACGGCGTGACCCAGCGCCGCGGTGCCCTCAGGCGCCGGCGCGCTGGCCCTGGACGACGCCCGGGTGCTCCCGGCTGGCCTCGGCAGGCCCGGCTCCCGGGCAGGCGGGGTCATCGAAAACGAAAGGCCCGGGAGCGCTCCAGCCCCCGAAGGCCAAGGAGCGACCGGGCGACCTGTCGGCACGAGCGTGCTCGAACACCGTTTTCTCCCTTTACGTACCCCCTCTCCCGTCCTCGTTTCCGCTAAATATGTCCAAAGGTATCGATTTCGCTGCCAAACGTCCCGCGCCCGGCCCCCGGGGCGGGCCTAGGTCCCGGGAAGGGCACGTCCTCTGGCCCACCCGTGAGCCTGCGCTCCGGCGCACCCGCGCCCTCGGACGTGGCCTTGGGTCACGGCACGTGGTTGACGATGATGATGCCGAGCGCCAATCTGTCCGCTTGGGCCACACGACGGAATCGGTAGACGGAATCGGTAATGACCGTCTACCAGCTGAGCAGCTCGTAGCCATCGTCGGTGACCACAAGCTGCACCTCCCATTGCGCAGAGGGCTTGCCATCCCTGGTGCGCACGACCCATCCGTTGGACCTATCCGTCTTGATGCTATGCGTACCCATGTTGACCATGGGCTCGATGGTGAAGCACAGCCCCGGTACCAGGATGGGGCCCGTGCCCGCCTTGGTGGTGAAGCCCACGAAGGGCTCCTCGTGGAACTCCTTGCCAATGCCGTGGCCCCCGTACTCCTCCACCACGGAGAAGCCCGCATCCGTCGCCACCTTGTTGACGGCGGCGCCCACGTCACCCAGGTGGCCCCAGGGCCTGATGGCGGCGAGACCCGCCTGCACCGACGCGTGACACACGTCCACCAGGCGCCTCCACTCGGGATCGACGCTGCCGATGCAGTACATGCGACTGGAATCGGAGAAGTAGCTGCCCTTGATGGTAGACATATCCACGTTGATGATGTCGCCGTCGCTGAGGACGTCCCCCTCGTCGGGAAAGCCGTGACAGACGACATCGTTGATGGAGGTGCACACGCTGTAGGGGTAGCCCTCGAAGTTGAGGTCGGCCGAGACGGCATCGTGCGCGGCAAGGTAGTCGTTCACCCAGCCGTTGATGTCCATGGTGGAGACGCCGGCCTCGATATGCTCCCCCACGTAGTCCAGGATGCCCGTGTTGACCGCGGCGGACACCTTGATGCCCTCGATGTCGTCCGCGTTCTTATAGAGCCTGCGGGGCAGGACCTCCTCGCCCTGCCGCCAGAGCTGCTCGAGCCGATCGTCAAAGGCGCTGTGGCACCTCTTGTACTTCCTGCCGCTGCCGCACCAGCACTCCTCGTTGCGTCCCGGCGTCCTCATGCCGTCATAGCTCATCGCATACCTCACGTCTTCCACTTGCGCAGCCGCTGGCTGCAGTCGCTCGCCCATCGGCCATGGTACCCCAGATGGCGCAAGCGTCAGCCTACACGGTCGCCACAGTCGTGTCACGGCCGAGCGAGATCTGCAAGAGGCAGCCGCCCGACTTCCCCAACGGTCGTGCGAGGTTTTCTCGCCAAAAATGTCTCGCGTGCTGACTGGAGTCCGCACGCGAGACAGAATCGGCCGAAAAACCCAGCACGACCGGAGGAGAACCCAGCACGATCAAAGCGGGACCAGCCAAGCCCGAAATAGGCCCCAAGCGCCTCGTCCCAGCGCAGTGGGACTCACCCACAGGTTCGTCTTCTGCCCCATAGCTGCAGGTACCAGCGGTCGGCCGCACGTCACCCCGTGTTCTGCAGGCCGGCGGAGACGCCGGAGACGGTGCAGAGGATGAGGTAGATGAAGCGCTCGCGCTCCTCGGGCGTCAGCTTGTCACCCCGCTCGCGCAGCACCGAGAGCGCCAGCACCTGCGTGAGCGAGAGCACGTTCACGAACGGCAGGCGCAGGCGGATAACGGGACCCAGGATGCGACGGTGCTGCAGCGGCCACTCGTTGCCCGTGATGGCGAGCACCCATCTGCGCGTGAGGTCCATCTCGCCCAGGACCTTCTGCGCGAGATCCTCGCGATCGCCCAGGTCGAGGTACATCCTGCCCAGGTTGCGATCGGTCTTGGACAGTGACATCTCGATGTTGTCAATGAACGTGGTGAAGAGCGGCCACTCGGCATAGGCCTCCTTGAGGCGGTCGAGGTCGCCGAACTTCTCGCAGGCAAAGCCCAGGCCGTACCAGGCGGCAAGGTTGATGCGCGCCTGCGACCACGAGAAGATCCACGGGATGGTGCGCAGGTCGTCCAGGGACGTGGCGCCCAGGCCCCGCTTGGCGGGACGGCTGCCGATGGGCATGAGGCCGATCTCGGAGAGTGGCGTGACCGTGGAGAACCACTCCACGAAGCCCTCCGTGTTGAGCAGGTCGAGGTAGCGCTCGCGCGAGGCCCTGTCCAAGGCGGACGCGAGGTCGGCGTACTTGGCCGTGGACTCGGTGTTCACATACTCGATGGAGGGGGCGCTCTGGAGCAGCGTGGCCCCGGCGACGGACTCCACGTGGCGCGAGGCCAGCACGGGATTGCCATAGCGCGCGAAGATGACCTCGCCCTGCTCCGTGAGCTTGAAGTGGCAGTTGACCGAGCCCTTGGGCTGCGAGAGGACCGCACGGTTGGCCGGCCCGCCACCTCGGCCCACGGCGCCGCCACGGCCGTGCATGAGCACGAGGTTGATGTTGTTATCCTCAGCCCACTGGGCGATGCGCGCCTGTGTGGTGTGCAGCACGAGCGTGGCGGCCGTGGGGCCCTCGTCCTTGGAGGAGTCGGAGTAGCCCAGCATGACCTCGAGCCTGCGGCCCGTCTCCTGCAGGCGACGCTGCACCGGGTCGAGCTGGATGATCTGGTCGAGCGTGTCGACGGCGCCCTCGAGGTCCTCTATCTGCTCGAAGAGCGGGATGACGTCGAGGGTGGGCACGTCCCTCTCGTGCGCGAACGCCAGGCGCGCGAGCTCGTAGACGTCCGCCACGTTCTGGGCGCTCTGCGTGAACGAGATGATGTAGCGACGCGCGGCGTTGACGCCGTTGCGCCTCTGGATGGAGCCGATGGCACGGAAGGTGTCGAGCACCTCGCGCGTCATGGGCGCGAGCTCGCCGCACTCGCCCCAGCGGCCATGCTCGCGGATGTCGGCCAGCGCGCGGCTGTGCACGACGGAGTGCTGGCGGAACTCCATCTCCACCAGGTGGAAGCCGAAGGTCTGCGCCTGCCAGATGAGCTTCTGGAGCGGGCCGTAGGCCGTGCGCACGGCACCGGCGCGCACGAGCGAGCGTTGGACCACCATGAGGTCGTCGATGTAGGCCTCGGCGTCCTCGTACATGAGGTCGGCCGTGCGGTCGATGGTGGCGCGCAGGCGGGCGGCGATGACGATCATGGTGGCACGGTGCAGCTCGGAGGCGGAGATGGCCTGGGCGCGCTGGGTGAGGGCCTCGCTCATCTCCACCTGGTGGCTCCACAGGTTGAGCAGCTCGTCCGAGCCCTTGGTGGACGCGGTGTCCAGCGTGAGGTTGCGACCGGTGGCCTGCGTCGCCTCCGCGAGCTTCTCCAGCACGTGGACACGGTACTTCTCGGCCACACGGCGCGAGACCTTGGCCGTCACGTTGGGGTTGCCGTCGCGGTCGGTGCCGATCCAGCTGCCGGGGCGGAAGAACGCCGGGCAGATGGGGGCCACGGTGCCCGCCTTGTCGCCCAGCTCCCAATCGTCGAAGCGGCGATAGACGTCCGGCACCATGTCGAACAGGGTGTTGTCGAAGATGTCGATGACGGTGTCGGCCTCCTCCACGGGGGTCGGCTTCTGGATGGCGATGGGGGACGTGCGCAGCAGGGCGTCGATCTCCTGCAGCATCCGGCGCTCGTTCTCGAGCAGGGCCACGCCACCCAGGCTGCCCCGCTCCTCGAGCAGGCCCGCGATGCGGCGTATCTTGCCCTCGACGGCCTTGCGGCGCGCCTCGGTGGGATGCGCGGTGAAGACGGGGTGGAACTCCAGGCGGTTCAGGAGCGCGATGGCCTTGCCCCGCCCGCATTCGTCCACCAGCTGGCGATAGGCCACCGTGATGTCGTTGATGGGGTCGGACGCCTCCGTGATGGGCACGTCGCGCTCGCGGTTGCGCAGGGCATGGACGCGGTAGCTCTCCTCGCAGATGTTGGCCAGATGGAAGTACGCGGCAAACGCGCGCGTGAGCATGGTCGCCGCATCGAGGTCCATGGCCTTGATGACGTCGATGGCGTCGTGGAAGGCGACCTCGTCCTTGCTCTGGTCGACCTTTGATGCCGAGGCGATGGAGTCGGCCAGAAGCCGATCGAAGGTCTTGCGCACCCCGTCATCATACTCCGAGAGCACGGTGCGCACGAGGCGCAGGAAGAGCGCCATGTTCTCGAGCAGCTCGCTGGGGATGTTCGCCAGGGAGAGCGTGGAGCGCGCCTGTGCCTGCTCCAGCTCCCGCCTGTCCCGCTCGTCCCCCTTGGCAAGCGCTTCCATCTCGTCTACCTGCTTCTGCACTTCTGGCACTGGGTCCCCCTTCACTCCCCTGCCTGCGCACGGGAGTCATGGACGGTCACATGGACTTGGCATTGCCAAGCAGTGCCTAGCTTAGGGGCACGTGACGCGGCACACGTCGTTGCCACGGGCGTGAAACCATATCTTCACGTGTGCGCACGGTGCAGACGGGAAAGCGGCGGTAAGATACTCTGCCGTACGGCACAGGGACGATACGGCTCAGGTCGAAGGGGCAACGCGGACATGTTCAGACCCGTGGGGAGACGAGAGGGGCGCACCGCCGCCAGGACGTCCGGCTCGCACGTGCGCGAGCGGCAGGAGGCACCGTTTGTGGTCCGCCTCGTCGAGCAGTGGTGGGATCGCCTCATCTCCGCCGTGTTCTCCGGTACCCTGGCCGACCAGACGGCCCGCTACGCCGCCCACCGCACGAAGCGCGACTATCTCTTCAACAGCATCGGACTGGGACTCTGGGGCGCGCTCTTCCCCCTACTCACGATGATTGCCTCGCAGCTCGTGGGCACCGAGCAGGCCGGCATGTTCTCCATGGCCTTCGTCTACGCCAACCTCATACAGTTCGTGGGCATGTACGGCGTGCGCACCTATCAGGTCTCCGACGTGGACGAGATGGACTCCTTTGGCGCCTATCAGCTGCAGCGCCTGCTCTCCTGCCTGCTCATGATGGGTGTTGGGTACCTCTTCTGCCGGGTGCGTGGCTATTCGGGTGAGATGCTGAGCATCTGCATCGGCACGTTCGCCTTCCGCACGTTCGACGCCTTTGCCGACGTCTACGAGGGGCGCCTGCAGCAGATGGACAAGCTCTGGCTCGCGGGCATCTCGCAGGGCCTGCGCTGCACCCTGGGCGTCGCAAGCTTCACGCTTGCGCTGGTCATCACGCGTGACGTGGCCATCGCAAGCATCGTCATGGCCGTGGTGGCGCTGGCGTCGCTCCTGATGGTGAGCATCCCGCTCACCTACTTCGAGACGCCCCGCTCGCGCAGCTGGGAGTTTCTGGAGATCAGGGAGATCTTTGCGGAATGCTTCCCCACCTTCCTGGCGACGTTCCTCTTCTCGCTCATCGAGACGGTCCCCAAGTTTGCCATGGAGGGCACGCTCCCCTACGACGACCAGCTGTTCTTCAACGCCATCTACTTTCCTGCCCAGGCCATCGCCATGGCGCTGGGGCTGGTGTACAAGCCCCAGCTGGTGAGACTGGCCAACATCTGGGCCGACCCCAACCATCGCAGGCGCTTCGACCTGGTGGTCATCGCCATAGTCGGCGTGGGTGTGGGCATCTGCGCCATCGTGTTCGCCTTCAACTCGCTCTTTGGGGTGCCCATCCTCAGCGTGCTCTATGGCACCGACTTTGCCTCCTACAAGACGGACCTGCTGATGATGGTGGTTGCCGGGGGGATGACCGCCGTCGTGGACTTCCTGTACCAGATCATCACGGTGCTCCGCCGCCAGGAGGTGGCGACGCGCATCTACCTGCTCACATTTGGCATAGCCACCGTCTTGGCCCTCGTGCTTGTGAACACCATCGGGTTCGCCGGGGCCGTGTGGACGTACCTGCTCTCCATGGCAACCCTGTTCGTCCTGCTCATCGCCCAGTACGTGGTCCTGCGCGTCAAGGGATAGGGCGGCGCGGTCGCACCGCCGCACGCGAGGGGCCCCACCAGCATGGGACCCCTCGCGTGCCGTGCCGGTTGTCCGTCGTACGACCTAGAAGCTGCAGCCCGTGCCATCGAGGCGGCAGGAGCCTCCGGTGGATGCGGACCCGTCAGCCTGCTCGGTGGCATGGAACTCCTTCGCGAGGAAGTCGACGATGTCATCGGACTCATAGAGCGCCGTGCCGTCCACGAACAGGCACGGTACCTGACGCTTGCCGCCCCTCTCCACGAGGAAGGAGCGATCATCCTCGCTCTCGTCGATGTTGTGCAGGGGGAGGTCGATGCCATTCTTGCTCATGAAGCCCTCCACCTTCGCGCAGAAGGGACAGTTGTTCTTGACATAGAGTTGCAGGTCCTTGGTGGCCATGTCAGCCTCGCTTTCCCAATGTGGTCGCTTGTCACTGAGGGTCGTATACCCCAAATGTGCCACGGCTTGCATCGCGGCTCGCGTGGTGATCCACCCCATATGAGGGGTGTGTGGGTGCGATTCTCCTCCTCTGACTCCGTGCGACCTGGGGTTTTGTCGCCCCTCTTCGGGAGAAAAGCACCTGCACGCGATAAAAGGAGGCGCACCACCCGGGTGCGCCCATCACTCACGAAACCGACGCTCCTTCCACCTACAGCAGCCTCAGCGAGACCTCCTTGAGCTGCCTGCCCGAGACCTCGCTCGGCGCATCGCTCATGAGGTCGGAACCGGAGCTCGTCTTGGGGAATGCCATGACCTCGCGAATGGAGTCCGAGCCCGTGAGCAGCATGCACACGCGGTCGAGGCCCAGGGCGAAGCCGCCCATCGGGGGCGCACCAAACTTGAGCGCCTCCATCAGGAAGCCGAACTGCTCCTTGGCGCGCTCCTCGGTGAATCCCAGGAGCTTGAGGATGCGCATCTGCAGCTCGGCATCGTGGATGCGCATGCCGCCACCGCCGGCCTCGAAGCCGTCCATGACGAGGTCGTAGGTGTGCGAGCCCACGGAGAGCGGGTCTGCGTCCAGACGCTCGACATCCTCCTCGACCGGCTGGGTGAAGGGCTGGTGCTCGGCCGCATAGGCCTTGCGATCCTCGTCCCAGTGGAAGAGTGGGAAGTCCACGACCCACAGGAAGTCGTGACCCTCGCGCGGGAGCTCCAGCGCATCGGCCATGTGGTTGCGCATGCCACCTAGGATCTCGTCGGCCTCGAGACGCGGGGCGGCGGCAAACATCACGAGGTCGCCCGGCTGCACATCGGCAGCCTGCCTGAGGCCCTCCAGCTCCTCCTCGGAGAAGAACTTGGTGATGGGCGAGTTCATGGAGCCGTCCTCGCGGAAGGCGATCCAGGCGAGGCCCTTGGCGCCCAGCTCGCGCGCGACGGGCTCGAGCTTGTCGATGCGCGAGCGTGCCCACGTGCCCGCACCCTTGGCATTGATGCACTTGACGACGGAGCCCTCGGCGTTGGCCGCGGAGGAGAACACCTTGAACCTGGACTCCTTGAAGTAGTCGGTGACGTCCACGAGGTGCATGCCGAAGCGCGTGTCGGGCTTGTCCGTGCCGTAGGTATCCATGGCCTCCCAGTACGGGATCTGCCGGAGCGGCAGGGGCATGTCCACGCCCACCTCGGCGAAGGCGTCATGGAGCGCCTCCTCGAGCTCGGCCATGACGTCCGCCTGCTCGACGAAGCTCATCTCGACGTCCACCTGCGTGAACTCGGGCTGGCGGTCGGCGCGCAGGTCCTCGTCGCGGAAGCACTTGGCCACCTGGTAGTAGCGCTCGATGCCGCCCACCATGAGCAGCTCCTTGAGCAGCTGCGGGGACTGTGGGAGCGCATAGAAGTGGCCGGGCTGGGTGCGGCTGGGCACCAGGAAGTCACGGGCGCCCTCGGGCGTGGACTTGAAGAGCGCGGGCGTCTCGACCTCCATGAAGGAACGCTTGTGGAACGCCTCGCGTATGGCGAAGGTGAGATCGGAGCGCAGCCGCATGTTGGCCATCATCTGGGGGCGGCGCAGGTCGAGATAGCGGTAGCGCAGGCGCACGTCCTCGGCGGTATCGAGGTTGTCCTCGATCTGGAAGGCCGGCGTCTCGGAGGTGTTGAGCACCGTGAGCGCGTCGACCAGGACCTCGATCTCGCCGGTGGAGCGCTTGGCGTTCTCCATGCCCTCGGGACGGCGGCGCACCGTGCCATGGACCTTGAGGGGCCACTCTAAGCGCACGCCCTCGGCCGCGTGGAACGCGGTGCCACCGGAGTGCTCGGGGTCGAAGGAGACCTGCGTCATGCCGCTGCGATCACGCAGATCGATGAAGATGAGGCCGCCATGGTCACGGCGGTGCCAGACCCAGCCGGTGAGCGTGACCTCCTCGCCGATGTTCTCGACGCGCAGCTCGCCGCAGGTGTGGGTATGCATGGTATGGAAATCCATAGCTGCCTTTCGTCTCTTGCGCCCCGTGCCGTACGGGCGCCTACCAGCAGACCGGTGTGTCTACGTAAACGGCGCAGCCACACGCGATCACTCATGATAGCAGCGCCGTAGGGCGCGGCCATACTCGCGGGCGGGCTCCATGACGAAACGAAACGCAGTTGTCATGTTGGAAGGAAAACCCGCCGGTCGCCTCGGGAAGGCGCAGCGAAGCACACCAGACAAGGCCCACGAGCGGCGCCGCTCGGCTCAGGCGGGCACGTTTGGGCCCCAAGTGCGTGATGGAATCCGGCTGTCACCGTGCCAAGCGAAGTGATGGTCCTGGAAATCCTGCGGTTTTATGCGTATTGGACGTCCCCGAACCACCCGCAAGCCGTCCAGGCGCACGCGAACCCACGCTAAGGTGCCCAGTGAGCACGCACTTGGGGCCCTAACGCACCCTCGCGCTCACGAGAGCGCCAATGGGGAGGCGACTATGCCCCCAGGCGCTCTCGCACCTGGGTGACGAGCTCCGCCCGCGGTACCTGAACCTGCTCGTGGGTCCGCATGTCGCGCAGGGTCACCGTACCGGCCGCCACCTCGTCGGCACCCAGGACCGCACAGATGCGCGCGCCGAGCCTGTCGGCCTGCTTGAACTGGCTCTTGAGCGAGCGACCCTGGTAGTCTGCCTCGGTGCGGATGCCTGCCTGGCGCAGCGCCAGCGTGACAGAGAATACGGCCTGACGCTGCCCGGACGCCGCACAGGCCACATAGACGCAGCTCGGGGCGGCCGTCTCGAGCGAGCCACCCTGTGCCGCAAGGGCCAGCGCGATGCGCTCGAAGCCCACGGCAAAGCCGATGCCCGGTGTGGGCTTGCCGCCCTCGAGCTCCGCGAGGCCGTCGTAGCGGCCCCCGCCACCGATGGCCCCGACGTCCGTGCCCAGGGCATCCACCTCGAAGACCGTGCGGACGTAGTAGTCAAGGCCCCGCACGAGCGTGGGGTCCTCCTCATAGGCGACCCCGGCCTCCTCGAGGTAGCGCTTGACCTGCCCGTAGTGGGCACGACAGTCGTCACAGAGGTTGTCCGTCACGAGGGGCGCTGCAGCCATGACCTCACGGTCATGGTCCACCTTGCAGTCGAAGGCGCGCAGCGGGTTGACGTCCGCACGCTCGAGACAGTCCTCGCACATCTCGTCCTTGTGGTCCAGGATGAAGGCGCGGACCTTCTCGCGGTAGGCGGGGCGGCAGGCTGCATCGCCCATGGAGTTGATGCGCAGCTTGAGGCGGGCGACATCAAAGCCCAGACGCGTGAAGTACTCCATGAGCATGATGATGCATTCGGCGTCGGCCACGGCATCGGAAGCGCCAAGCCACTCGACACCCACCTGGTGGAACTGGCGGAGGCGTCCCCTCTGCGGGCGCTCGCCACGGAACATGGCCTCGGCATACCAGAGCTTGGTCGGTGCCCCGCCCTGCGGCACGAGGTTGTTCTGCACGGCGGCGCGCACGATGCCCGCCGTGCCCTCGGGGCGCAGGGCCATGCGTTGCCTGGCCTTGAGGCCGCCCTCGCTGCCAGCGTCCAGGAGCCGCTCCATGAGGGCGCCGGAGAACACGCGGAACATCTCCTTGCGCACGACGTCCGTGGACTCGCCGATGCCATGGACGAAGGTGTCCACCTGCTCGATGGCCGGGGTCTCCATGAGGTCGAAGCCGTACGCGCCAAAGAGCTCGCGCGCGACGTCCTGCATGCGCTGCCAGGCGCGCATGTAGCCGCCGAACAGATCCTCGGTCCCCTGGATTCTCTGTGCCATGGGTGGTGCCCCTCTCGCCGCATGTCCAACGGTCTGAGTATAGGGCACTTGACCAGGAAGCCGATGCAGCGGCAAGGCACATCCTGTTCCGTGCCGGGTGTCATTTGAACGCTGTGCACATCAATGGGCGCGTCGAATCGGCAGGAGACCAGCCCGGCATACGTAGCAGGGCACCTCGCGATCGACCGCCACAGGCATGGCATCCCCTACGCAACGGCAGACAATGCCCGCCTATACGGGCAGCTCCTCCCCCTTCTCCGCCGCCTCATCAGGCGTGTCGGGATCTGATGAGATGGGGTCGGCGTTGGCGTCGGTCCCGCCCATGCCGTAGGTCGGGCGCGCCGCCTCGTACTGAATCCTGCGTGCGACAGCCCGCACGTCATCCGCGGCCATGTTCTCATACCTATGGCAGGCGCACAGATGTCCGGGCGCCACCTCACGCAGCTCCGGTGCCGCCACGTCGCAGGCACCAACCTTGGCGAAGCAGCGGCTCGCGAAGCGACAGCCCTCGGGTGGGTCGATCGGGGAGGGCACGTCACCCGACAGGATGATGCGCTTGCGCGACAGCCTGGGGTCGGGCGACGGGATGGCCGACAGCAGCGCCTGCGTGTAGGGGCAGAGCGGCTCGTGGTACAGGTCGTTCTTCTGCGCCACCTCCATGAGCCTGCCCAGGTACATGACGCCCACGCGGTCGGAGACGTGCTTCACGACGTTGAGGCCGTGCGCGATGAACAGGTACGTGAGACCGAGCTCATCCTTGAGGTCGTCCAGGAGGTTGAGCACCTGCGCCTGGATGGACACGTCGAGCGCCGAGACGGGCTCGTCGCAGACGATGAGCTTGGGGCTCACCGCCAGGGCCCGGGCGATGCCCACGCGCTGGCGCTGGCCACCGGAGAACTCGTGCGGGTAGCGGCGCTTGAGGTCGGGACGGATGCCCACGCGCTCCAGGAGCTCATCCACGCGCCCGCCCATCTGGTCGGCCGGGAGGATGTGGTTGGTGGTGATGGGCTCGGCGACGATCTGCTCCACCGTCATGCGTGGGTTGAGCGAGGCATAGGGGTCCTGGAAGATGAGTTGTATGTCGCGGCACAGCTCGCGACGGCGGCGCGGGGAGGCGTCGGTGACGTCCTCGCCCTCGAAGTAGAGTCGACCACTCGTGGGCTTGAGCAGTCCCACGAGCATCTTGCCGATGGTCGTCTTGCCACATCCCGACTCCCCCACCAGGCCAAAGGCCTCCCCACGCCCGATGGTGAACGAGACGTCATCCACGGCGCGCACGAACGAGGTGGGGCGACCGAAGAAGTTGGTGGCGGCCACGAAGCTCTTGGAGAGGTGGCTGACCCGGATGAGCGCATCGCCGCTGGGCCCCTGTGCCGTGGCCTGTGCCTGGGCCGTGGTCATGTCGTCTGCCATGTTACTCATCCCCCTCGTACAGGAAGCAGCGCACGCTGCGATCGGGCGAGCCGGGCACCGGCAGGAGCTGCGGGCGCTCCATGCGGCAGCGTTCGTGGCAGCGGTCGCAGCGATCGGAGAACGGGCAGCCCCGGGGCATGTCCAGTGGGCTGGGAACCGTGCCCTTGATGGTGTACAGGCGCTTGGCGTCATCATCCTCAAGGCGTGGGATGGAGTTCAGGAGCCCCAGGGTATAGGGATGCAGGGGCCGCTCGAAGAGGGCGACCTTCTGCGCCTCCTCCACCACCTGACCGCAGTACATGACCACCACGCGGTCGGCGACCTCGCTCACCACGCCCAGGTCGTGCGTGATGAAGAGCACCGCCATGTCGAACTCGTCGCGCAGCTGGTAGATGAGGTCCAGGATCTGCGCCTGGATCGTGACGTCGAGCGCCGTGGTGGGTTCGTCGGCGATGAGCAGCTGGGGATTGCACGAGAGCGCCATGGCGATCATGACGCGCTGGCGCATGCCACCCGACATCTGATGCGGATAGTCGCGCGCCCGGTCCTCGGGGGACGGGATGCCCACCACGTGCAGCATCTCGACGGCACGCTCCCATGCCTCGTTCCGCCTCATGTCGGTGTGCGTCTGGATGGCCTCCACGATCTGGTCGCCCACGCGATACACCGGGTTGAGCGAGGTCATGGGCTCCTGGAAGATCATGGAGATCCTCTGCCCACGCACGGCCTCCATCTGCCTCTCGGAGAGGGAGAGTAGGTCGGTGCCATCGAAGGTGATGCTGCCTGCGGCAACGTGACCTGGCCTCTGGAGCAGGCCCATGATGGAGAGCGAGGTCACGCTCTTGCCCGAGCCCGACTCGCCCACGACCGCGAGGATCTCGCCCCTGTCGATGGAGAAGGACACACCATCCACGGCACGCACCACGCCCTTGCGGGTGGGAAACTCCGTCACGAGGTCCCTGACTTCTAGCAGGGCCATGCTACCGCCTCCTGCTCTTGGGATCGAAGGCGTCACGGATGCCATCCCCCAGCAGGTTGAACGCGAGCACCGTGAGGGTGATTGCGAGGCCCGGGAAGATCATGGCAAACGGTGCCTGGAAGATGTAGTCGCGGCCGCGGCCGAGCATGTCACCCCACTCCGCCTGGGGTGGCTGGACGCCCAGGCCCAGGAAGCCCAGGGCTGCGGCGTCGAGGATGGCGCTCGAGATGCCCAGGGTCGCACGCACGATGATGGAGGGAGCCACGTTCGGGAGGATGTGCCTAAAGATGATCGTGGCGTCCGAGTCACCGATGACGTGCGCCGCCGCGACATAGTCGTTGGCCTTCACGGACAGGATCTGGCTGCGCACGATGCGCGCATACTCTGGGATGGACACCAGGCCGATGGCGATGACGGCCTTGTCGATGCCCTTGCCCAGCGCCGCCATGAACGTGATGGCCAACAGGATGGACGGGACGGCCAGCATGATGTCCATGAGGCGCATGATGACGGTGTCGACCTTGCCGCCCTTGTAGCCGGCAATGGCGCCCAGCGTGACGCCCACCGTGAGCGAGATGGCCACGGAGAGCAGGCCAACCGAAAGCGACACCTGGGACCCCACCAGGATGCGCGCGAACACGTCACGCCCCTGCTGGTCGCAGCCGAACCAATGCATGCCGCTGGGGGCGGCAAAGGACTGCGTGAGGTCCTGCTGGTAGGGATCGTACGGCAGCACCTGGGGCACGATGGCCGTCACGATCGCGACGAGCACGACCAGGCCGATGAACGCCAGGCTGGCCACGGCCGCGCCGTTGTGCGAGAGGGAGTACCACACATCGAACCAGAGCGACTCGCCCTTGTCGGCCGAGCGCCCCTGCGGGGGCGTGGTGGTGGGAGCCTCCCCCATTGCCTTGGTTGCCATGTGCCTCACCCCTCTTCCTGCGAGTACTTGATGCGCGGATCAAGATAGGCGTAGATGATGTCGACCACCAGGTTGATGACCACGAAGATGATGCCAATGAGCAGCACGACGCCCTGGACCACGGGGAAGTCGGACTTGAGGATGCAGTCCACGACGTACTTGCCGATGCCCGGCCAGGCGAAGACCGTCTCGGTGAGCAGGGCACCGCCCAGAAGGCTGCCCAGCTGCAGGCCGATGACCGTGGTGACCGGCAGCATGGCGTTGCGCAGGGCATGGTGGCGGTTGACGCGGCCGACGGGCAGCCCCTTGGCGCGGGCCGTGCGCACGTAGTCCTCGTCCAGCGTCTCGAGCATGCTGGAGCGGGTCATGCGCGTGATGATGGCCATGGAGTAGAGCGAGAGGGCCAGCGCCGGCATGATGATGTGCTGCAGGGCATTGCCAAAGGCCTCGAAGTCACCGGAGAGCAGGGTGTCCAGCAGGAAGAGGCCCGTGCCCCCCACGGGAGTGAACAAGGGGTCGATGCGCCCGCCCGAGGGCAGGACGTGCAGCGTCCCAGAGAACAGGATGATCATGAGCATGCCGGACCAGAAGATGGGCATGGACACGCCCACCAGGGCGAGCACCATGGAGAGGGCGTCGACCGCGGTGCCCTTGTGCACGGCCGACACCACACCCAGGGCGATGCCGATGACCGCGGCCAGGATGATGGCCACGATGGCGAGCTCGGCCGTGGCGGGAAAGCGATTGGCGAGCTCCGCCGTCACGGGCACGTGCGTATAGTACGAGGTGCCCAGGTCCCCGGTGAGGACGCCGCCGAGGAAGCCCAGGTACTGCGCGACGAGCGGACGGTTGAGCCCGTTGGCCTCCCGCCATGCGTCCATCGCCTGCTGTGTGGCATGCTCCCCCAGCACGACCGGTGCCGGGTCGGGAGAGAAGACGCGCATGATCAAGAACACTACGATCGACAGCCCCAGCAGCACCGGAATGGCCTGCAGGACGCGCTTCACGATGTACTTCAGCATGCTCGACTCCCTCCTCCCAAGATCTCTGACATGAATTTCCCTTTCCAACGAAGGGGTCCAGGTCGTCTCGATCGACCCGGACCCCAGACTCGACTTCCTGAGAGAAGCGCTGCCAGGAGAGGCGCCGCTAGGACGTCTTGGTGCAGTTGCGCAGGAAGGTGACGGCCGTGGGATGGAACACGAAGCCGTCCACGCCCTCCTTGTAGCCCAGGATGTTGGTGGAGTGCGAGATGGGCAGCCACACCTGCTCGCGGGCGACGAGCTGCTCGCACTGGTGGTAGATGTCGTCGCGCTCGGGGCCCTCGGGGGTCTTGAGGCCCTGGGCGATGAGGTCCTTGTACTCCTGGTTGCTGTAGCGGGCGACGTTCATGGTGACGTCGTCGGCCGCGAGGAGGTTCATGAAGTTGTCCGGATCGCCGTTGTCGCCGTTCCAGCCATAGAAGCACACGTCGTAGTTGCCGGCCTGGACGGCGTCCTTGTAGCTCGTCCAGTCGTACTGGTCGATCGTCATGTCCACGCCGGCGTCACGCAGGTAGCCCTGGATGGACTCGGCCAGGGCCGTGCCGCCCTTGCCGTTGTAGGGGCGCGGGTTTGAGTAGGTGATGCACTTGACGGTGGTGATGCCGAGGTCAGCGAGCTCCTGCTTGGCAGCCTCCGGATCATAGGCCGTCTGCTTGACGTCCTCGTCGTAGGGGGCCATCCACAGGGGAAGGATGGAGTTGGCATAGGTGGCATAGCCGTTGTAGAGGGTGTCCACGATCGTCTGGACGTCGACCGCCTTGGCGAAGGCCTGGCGGGCGGTTGCGTCCTTGAAGGTGGCCGACTGCGTGTTGAAGGCCAGGTAGTTTATGTTCATACCATCGATCTTGTAGATCTTGTCGCCGTTCTTCTCCACCTGGTCGACGACGGCCTCGTCGATGCCGTCGATGATGTCGGCCTCGCCGTTGGCGAGCGCCGTGACGCGCGAGGCGTTCTCGGCGATGAAGCGGAAGACGATGTTCTTGGGCTTGCCGGCGTTGTCCTTGTCCCAGTAGTCGTCAAAGCGGGTGAGCTGGATGTCGGAGTTCTTGGTCCAGCTCACGAACTGGTAGGGGCCCGTGCCGACGGGATGCTCGTTGAGGTCGCCCTTCTCGGCGGCCGTGGGGCTCACGATGGGCGACGCCATGCACATGGCCAGGTTGGCAAGGAAGGCCGAGGAGGCGGCACGCAGGGTGATGACGAGGGTGGTGTCGTCGGGGGCATCGATCCTCTCGATGCCGTCGCCCGTCTCGGCGGAGCCGAAGGTGAACTCGGCGTAGGGCATGTCCTCGGTGCGGTTGGGCTCCAGCTGCCGCTCGATCGAGGCCTTGGCGGTCGCGGCGTTGAAGTCGGTACCATCGTGGTACTTGATGCCCTCGTGCAGCTTGAAGGTGTAGGTCAGGCCGTCGTCGGAGACCTCGTAGCTCTCGGCGAGACCGGGACGGATGGCACAGGAGTCGTCCTCGTACTGGAGGAGGTTCTCGTACACCTGCACCATGAGCTTCGCGGACTCGCCGTCGTCGATCATGGCGGGGTCGAGGCCACGGGGGTCGGCGCCCTGGGCAAAGGTGATGGTGTAGTCGCCACTGGCGGCACCGGAGCCACCGACACGCTGGCTGCCGCAACCGGCGAGGGCAAAGGCGGAGGTGGCGCTCACGGCTGCCATGGCCTTGACGAAGCCTCTTCTCGAAAGCTGTGCCCTGGTGGATTCCATACTATGTCTCCCTTGCTGCAGTTGGATATGCCCTCGAAAATATGCATCCATAGAGCATAATTCAGGAATTATGTTTCAGGTTCAATAACGGAACGCTCTGTTATCCGAGCCGTAACAGTCCGCGCCACTGAGCGGGGATGAGCGGCCACCCACCCGATGGGTGGCCCCAGGGGGCATACGCGCATGCCTCCAACAGTTCCCCGGGCTGGCGGCCTCCCCTCTGACCTGCGTGGCAGACATGCTCTGAACTACCTGCTCACAATCCTCTGAAGTGCTCATACCGGATTCTCTGAAATCTTCGCTGACTCGTCCTTGGCGGCAAGCCCAGAGGGTGTCCTATGACAAAAGAGGTCGCACGACATGCCCAGAATTTGACCAAAGCGGTCGCAAAGTCGATAGGTTTTTGAGTAAAATTGGTCGCAACACCAGGAAGACCATACCATGCCCCGGAGGCTGACATGTCGTTGTGGAGAAGCTGCGCATGACGCAACCGTATCTGACCTGTAGGGAATGCCCACAGCGGTGAGCCAGTTTATCACCATGCAGGAGTATGGAGCGCTAGACGGCGGACTTCATGTAGCTGGTCGATACGGGCGTGATATTGCCTTGTTACAACGTCCATGCATCACAGGTGTCTCTGGCCCTCAACGAGCAGCACAGTGATACCTTTTACCACGCCAGCAGGGCAAAGCGGTCGCGTCCCTACCCTCGATCGAGGAACCACTGCCAGGCAGGCACTACCCGCACGGTTCCGTGGGGCATGTTCACCGTGTCGCTTGCGCGCAGCGTGATGAGCGTTCCCTCGTCCAGACCCGTTCTCGCCATGGCGGCATCGAGGGAATCGAGTTCCCGCCTCCTGGTCCTTTCGGCCTCGAGTGACAGGGGCACCTGGTAGAGCGCATAGGGCGTTGTCGTCGCCTCTCCCGCGAACGCCTCGCCCACGATGAAGTCGACCTTCTGGCGCTGAGGGCCAGGGTCGGTATACGAGGAGACGGCGTCGGTGCGCCTGCCTGCCATCCTGCGTCGCAGCTCTAGGTACACTGCCGTTTCGAGCCGAAGTCCGATGTCCTCCTGACTTGCGCGCGATACGGCATAGGCAAGTCCAGGGTCCACGGCATAGCCTTTTGGTGGATTGGTGCTGTTCGAGAGGGGCTGGCGCGTGTACTCCCAAAGTTCGAAGTAGAGGTAGGCCTGCCGAAAGAGCCTGCAGAGCTCTTGCGCGCGCTCCCATCCGACCTTGTAGCCCGCGTCGCGTAGCGTCGTGCAGATGCCGTTGACCGAGAGCTCCCGCGCCGTGGTGCGCAGGATGAGCAGTGCCATCTGATAGGCGAGGGGAACGGGCGCACGCGGGAGGCGCTCGGCAACGTCACGAGCGACCACATCCCTGACGTATCCCTGCAGGACCTCGATACGCGCAGATGGCGTATCGTCTTGCACGGCGGGGAACCCACCCATCGTAAGGTAGCGGTCGAAGAGGGCTTCGAGTGCCGTGCGCTTGGCGGGTGAGTATGCGCCGGGAGCGGCGCCAACGAACGCGCTCGTATGGAAGGAAGCTGGGAGCTGCTCCTCGTGAAAGCGGAGGAACTCGGAAAAGGACAGGGGAAGCATCTCATGCGTATGGGATCTCCCGCGGAACGCGGTCGCAATTTCGCTAGAGGACACCTTTGACGATGAGCCCGTTACCACGAGGGTGACCTTCTCGTCTTCGGCTACCCTCCTACAGAACCCCTGCCATCCCTCACAGTCCTGCACCTCATCCAGAAACAGGTACGCCCCATCCGTTCGTGCGGTGGGCACCTGACGCCAGTACTCGTCGAGCACCTCATCCATCACGTGCCCACCTTGGGGAAGTCGGTCGTCCGAAAAGTCAAAGTAGAACAGGCTGCTCCGCGGCGCGCCCTGCGCTATGAGCCTGCCCATGTGCTGAAACAGGTAAAACGTCTTTCCGCTCCGCCGCATTCCCGTGATGATGTGCACGCGATTGAAGCGCGCAGGCGGCATGAGCGCCTCCATGATGTCATCGCGCTCGACAACGGTGGGAAGCTGCTCAGCAAGGCGTGCACGGACCAGCTCTGGGATAACACCCATATAATGCTCCTACTTCTCCTATACTAGGAGAAGTATATTCTCTCGCTTCTTATTAAACAAGAGAAGTTAGGGTACAGGGAGCATGACACTGACGGCAGGAGCAATCGGAAGCGTGCCACCCGCTGTCGCCGCCGTTGACCTTGAGGCCGTTGGCGTCGTCCTCGTCCACGGTGGCGGGCAGACCGATGGAATCGATGGCGTCCATCTGGTACGCGTCACCGCCGAAGATGCGGATGATGCCCGCCCTGTCCGCATCCCAGTCGATCTGGTCAAGGAGCTAGGTGTTGCATGTCAACAGGTTGTTGCCGCTGACCGTGACAGGCGACAGGGTCTGCGTCATGCATCGGCCGTGACAGAGGGCCCGTTCCCCTTGTCACGACCTTCCGTCACGTCACACGTCGAGCTCGCTCACGACCTTGGGGTACTCGCGCATCTCGTCGGGCGCATGCAGCGGATCCCACACCTGGGCGAAGAAGGGGTCCACCTTGGCGCGGGCGCCGTAGTTCCAGCTTGTGCGCTCGCATATGGGACACCAGTGCCCACCCTCCAGCACCAGGCGCGGGCTCGCCTCGAACTCGTGGCCAAAGGCGCAGCGGAAGCGCAGCCTGCCACTCCAGTCGCCCTTCTCCATTACCTCGGAAAGGCAGGCGCCCCCACGGAATTTCGCAGCTCCACGCATATCCTCGAGCGCGAGCTCGCCCTCGGGCTTGTTCTCGTCGTAGCCATGGTCAATGTGCACGACCGTACCCCAGTCCGTGAAGTGGTCCATCTCGCTGACCTTGTGGGGAAGCGTCTCCCAGGCGGCTCGACTGCCCCAGAAGGCGTCGATGTGGTCCTCCATGTTGTGGTTGATGAAGTGGCGGGTGCCATGGTCGGAGCCGAGGAGCCTCCCAAAGCTGTCCTTGATGAGGGCGCCCATGAGTCTCTGACCGCCTGGAAGCCCGCAGAGCGCCCTGGAAAGGCCCTTGCCCGCACCCAGTCTGGCAAGGTAGGCATCATAGAAGTACCGCATGCTGTCGGAGCGAAAGTGCAGATAGCCCTCGAGGCTGTTGGAGTCCAGGTAGTACTGGCCGTGGAAGTTGCGGATGGCGTAGTGCTTGGGGTTGACCACGAAATCGAGGCTTCCGAAGCCCATCTCCCCGTATATCGCCTGGTACATCTGGCAAGTGCTCACGCGGCATGGCTCGCCGCCGCCAACGTTGTAGACGTGACACCAGAACGCGCCGGGTAGGCTCCCCGCAGCGTCATAGGAGGCCAGGTGGGCCATCATCGTGCCCGAGTCGCGGTCTGAGACGTACTCGAGCACGTTGTCGAGGCAGTTGTGAAACTGGATGGCGTCGCGGACCCTGGCCATGGCGGGACCGATGATGCCCGTTTGGCGCAGGCTGACCCAGCGCCGGAGGCCCGACTCGATCACGTACCGCTCCGCGGCGACCTTCGAGACGGCGTAGTAGTCAAACATGCTCGGCTTGATGGGATCGCCCACGCGCCCCCAGTGGATGGGCGGCATGCGGTCGCCCATCTCGGCCACCGTGCCAATATAGACAAGGGCGGTGGCGTCCGCCTGCCCGAGCTCCCTCACGGTCTCCACGAGGTTGCGCGTGCCGCCAAAGTTGACCTGCATGGCGGTTGCGGGATGGTAGTCCGCGGCCGGCGAGACGAACGCCGCCATGTGCAGCACGAGGTCGCAGCCCTTAAGGCAGGCCACGAGCGCAGCGCGGTCGTCGAGGTCTCCCCAGACGATGCTGAGCCCGGCCCGCCCCTAGAACGGGGACATCGCCGCACGGTTCTTCTTGGAGTCGCGCACGAGAAGGACGAGGTCGTACTCCTTGCCCACACTGGGCAGCATCGCCTTGAGCGAGGCCATGCCCATGCCGCCCGAGGCACCCGTCATGAGAACCCGTGGGATATGGCTCACGCTATTACTCCCCTCCCCATGCCCACGACGTCGGCCCTGTGCTCGGCGACCGCCCGAGAGAGCGGGATGGTGTGCGACGCGCGTCCGATGCACGGCGTGGGCGTCCGGCTTCATGCCGCGTCTCGCGGTGCCGTATGCAGGACGCTGGCGTCAGTGCCCTAGAATTCCGCATTGCCCACGGTGCGCGGGTGCGGGATGACATCGCGGATGTTGTCCATGCCCGTGAGGTACATCACGAGGCGCTCGAAACCCAATCCGAAGCCCGCATGGCGACATGTGCCGTAGCGACGCAGGTCGAGGTAGTACCTGTACTGGCGGGAGTCCATGCCCAGCTCCGCGATGCGCCGCTCGAGCATGTCGAAGCGCTCCTCGCGCTGGGAGCCGCCGATGATCTCGCCGATACCCGGCACCAGGCAGTCCGCGGCGGCCACGGTCCTGCCGTCGTCGTTCATGCGCATGTAGAAGGCCTTGATGGCCGCAGGATAGTCCGTCACGAACGTGGGCCTCTTGAAATGCCGCTCGGTGAGGTAGCGCTCGTGCTCGGTCTGCAGGTCCACACCCCAGCTCACGGGGTACTCGAACGTCTGGCCAGCCACCTGGGCGTCCTCCAGGATCCTGATGGCATCCGTGTAGCTCACGCGCGCGAAGTCGCTCGTCGCCACGTGCCCCAGGCGCTCAAGCAGCCCCTTGTCCACGAACCTGTTGAGCATGGCCAGCTCGTCGGGACAGGCTTCCATCACGCGGGCGATGACATCCTTGAGCATCTCCTCGGCCACGTCCATGTCCTGGGCGAGGTCGCAGAAGGCCATCTCGGGCTCCAACATCCAGAACTCGGCGGCATGACGGCGGGTGTTGGAGTCCTCCGCACGGAAGGTGGGGCCAAAGGTGTAGACGTCGCCAAAGCTCAGGGCAAAGCTTTCGGCCTGGAGCTGGCCAGAGACCGTGAGGTTGGTCGCCCTGCCAAAGAAGTCCTGGCTCCAGTCGACGCCGCCCTCGTCCGTGCGGGGCGGATCGTCCACGTCGAGCGTGGTCACACGGAACATCTCGCCCGCACCCTCGGCGTCGGATGCCGTGATGATGGGCGTGTTGACGTAGACGAAGCCGCGCTCCTGGAAGAACCGGTGGATGGCGAGGGCCGCCACGCTGCGCACGCGGAACACCGCCCGGAAGAGGTTGGTGCGACTGCGCAGGTGCTGCTGGGTGCGCAGGAACTCGCGGCTCTGACGCTTCTTCTGCATGGGATAGCTGGGATCGGCCGCACCCTCCACCTCGATGGACATGGCCTGCAGCTCGAAGGGCTGGGGCCGTTCGGGGGTGAGGGCGAGGGCGCCGCGCACGACGAGGGCGGAGCCCACGGTGAGGGCGGCCACCTCGTCGTAGTTGGCGACCGTCTCGCGGTTCATGACCACCTGCAGGTCCTTGAAGCAGCTTCCGTCGTTGAGCATGACGAAGCCGAAGTTCTTCATGTCGCGGACGGAACGGACCCAGCCCGCCACCGTGACGGTGGCGTCACCCAGCTCGTCCGCGTCCGCAAAGAGCGTCGCTATCCTCGTGCGGTCCATGGTGCCTCTTTCGTCCGTGATGCCCCGCTGCAACGCCCCCCACCATAGCGCAATGGCCCGCATCGCCAAAGGGGGGGCACGCCGAGGCATGGGGTATCATGGTTGGGCGACATCGGGAGGCGAGGTGACAGGACGAGGGAAGGCGCCATGGCCAAGGCGATTCGACATTCGCGCCAGCGCGACATGATCTATGAGTACCTCTGCGGCACCCGGGAGCATCCCAGCGTCGAGACCATCTACTCCGACCTCAAGAAGTCCTGCGAGAGCCTGAGCCTCGCCACGGTCTACCGCAACCTCAGGATCCTCCAGGGGCTTGGACAGGTGCGTGCCGTCGCAATCGTCAACGGCACCGAGCGCTTCGAGTCCATCTACCGCGAGGAGCACGCGCACTTTGCCTGCGCCGAGTGTGGGCGCGTGTTTGACATACCGGACGTCCTGCCCGACACGACACGCATCGCCACACGGTGCCCAGACATCGGCCGCATCGACCACACCACCCTCACGCTGCGTGGCGTCTGCGCGGACTGCCTTGCCAAGCAAGGCTAGGTGGCACGAGGCGCCGGGCATGGCGCTCCCCCGGTCCGTAAGGGGTCCTCTCGAAGAGATTGCCCCGCCGACCGGCGCCCGCGTACGATCGAGGATGGGACCAGGAAGGGGACAGGAGGCATGGCAGAGGTGGACTACGGGCTGCTGGCCAGACAGGTGGAGGCCCTCGCCGAGGGTGAGGGCCACTGGCTGCCCCTGCTCGCAAACACGGCCGCACTCCTGTGGGACGCGCTCCCCGACATCAACTGGGTAGGGTTCTACCTGCATGCATGCAACGGCCCGACAGACGAGCTGGTGCTGGGCCCCTTCCAGGGACGGATCGCCTGCACGCACATCGCCCTGGGCGCAGGCGTCTGTGGCACCGCGGCCGCGCGGGACGTCACCCAGCTCGTACCCAACGTGCACGAGTTTCCCGGTCACATAGCCTGTGACAGCGCCTCAAGCGCCGAGGTCGTCGTACCCCTGCACGACGCGCACGGCCAGGTGGCGGCCGTGCTCGACCTCGACTCCCCCACTAGGGAACGCTTCGACGAGGAGGACGCCCAGGGCCTCGAGCTTGTGGGTCACGCCATCGAGCGCGCCGTCGACCTCGCGGGGCCGGCGTTGGCATAGCGACCCCCCGGCTACCTGCCATCCGTCGCACGGACGGCAGCGACCACATCGCGAATCTTGTCCGGGTCGTTGAGCCGGTCCGACTCGATGCCGGAATCGATGTTGACGCCCCAGGGATGCAGGCGTGCTATCGCGGCACCCACGTTCCGCTCGTTCAGGCCGCCCGAAAGGATGTAGGGACGCGCCAGGCCTCCGACAAGCAACCAGTCGAAGGGCCGCGAGCTGCCCCAGGAGCTGTTGAGCATCACGATGTCGGCGCGGCTGTCGTTGGCACGCTCTATGTCGGAGGCATCGTGCACGTGGATGGTCTGGATGATGGGCACGTCCGCCAGCTCGGTGAGGAACGTGATGTAGGCGTTGTCCTCATCGCCCTGCAGCTCCACCACATCAAGCACCTCGTCCGCCAGCTCGGCCACCATGCCTAGGGGCTGGTTACAGAAGACCCCCACGGCAGGGATGGTGGGATCGAGCCTGTGAACGAGGCCCCGCAGCTTGCCGAGGCCCACATGCCTGTGCGAGCTGGGCCAGTCGACCACAAAGCCACAGAGGTCGGGACGCGCCTCGTTGACGGCACGGACATCCTCCTCGCAGAACAGGCCACTCAGCTTGACGCGCGTGAACGGCTCCCCGCTGTAGAGGATATCGTGCGTGATGATGGAGGTGGCCCTACGTCCCAGCATATGCGCTTTCCTTCCCCGACGTCCATCCGAATGGCTCCTACGCCCTGGGCTCCTTGCCCCGGGCGAACAGCACGATCATCTCGTTGGTGAGGCTGGACGTATCATAGCGCCCGCCCAGCTCGGCGAGCAGGTCGCCACGATGCACCCACTCCCCCCAGGAGAGCTCGTCATGGTCGACGTGGATGGTGGGGTCACCTGTCACATCGCAGAAGAAGCCCGAGAGCAGGGTGTTCGTGAACGACCAGGGTTGGCTCTTGTAGTAACGCAGGTTGGTGACGGTAAGACCGACCTCCTCCCCCACCTCCCGGTGGACGGTGCCCTCCAGCGTCTCGCCGAACTCCGCGAAGCCCGCCACGAGGGCAGGCTTGCGGCGACCCTGCGCATAGCGCGTGAGCAGGATGGCATCACCGTTGGTCACGCCCACGATGACGGCGGGGTTTATGCGGGGGTAGACGACGTTGCCGCAGGAGGCGCAGGCGAGCTCGCGGCTCGTGGGCACATGGCCCAGCTCGGCGCCGCAGCGCCCACAGTAGCGGTTATCGCGATACCAGCCATGGAGCTGATAGGCCGTCTCACCGGCGAAGGCCAGCCAGCGCGGCTCCGCCTGACGGAGCGCGTAGATGGGCTCAAAGGAGAACCCCTCGCACGCTGGGGCAGGCTCGCGCTCCACCAGAAAGAAGGGTTGGTCGTCTATGGCAAGGAGGTAGCGACACAAAAGGTCGTGCGGAGGCGTCCCCCAGTCGGCAAGCCGCGGCAGCGCGAGCGTGCCATCCTCGTCAAGGCGCATGAGCGCCTCGTTGCCACGGAAGGCAAGCACGTAGCTACGTGCCGTGGGTGTGGTCACGCGAAACGAGTTGTCAAAGCGATGGAAGCCGATGTCTTGAATCACTGGGCATCCTCACGGTACGAGGCCACAGGGGGCATCCCGAACGTCTCCTGCGAGGGCGCCCCCACGTTCGATGCGACAGGCCCGCTCATGTCTCACATCCTCCTGTAATCGGGGTTTCCATGCTGGTTCAGCATAGCGCTGTGCCTAGGGTTTGGTCTCGATCTTGTAGACCACCCAGTCGGACCCCTCCTTCCGCACGTGCCACCTGTCGGCTGAATACGATGACTGAGTGTCTACCTCGCCGTCCGCGCGGTAGCCGGTCATCGAGAAGCTGACCGTGAGCACTGCTTCGTCGTCGCCTTCGAGCTCCACGTCCAGCAGCTTAATGGGCGTGACCTCGACCCTTGTCACATCGGGATACGCCTCATGGGGGAATGCCCAGTAGTACAGCTCCCCGTCCCGCTCCTCGGATGGCGCGGGGTCCGCCGTGCCGTCCATGATGGCCCGGGCACGCTCGAGCAGCGGCTGGAACTCGTCGCCATACCGCTCCACACGAGCTTGCCGCTCGACCTCCTGACGCTTCTGGCCGCGCTTGGCGTGGCCTTGCCACGCCCACACGACGAGAAGCCCGACTGCCATGGCCATTGCGCCGGCAACAACAAGGATCACGAGACGCCTCCTCGCGGCCATGCGATGCTCCCTTCCCCTCATCTCTTATCGTCAGTCTCGAGACACTCGTCCTCGAGCTTTATAATGCGAATTGATTCCCCCACTGTTTCCCTGGCCGTGCTTCTATTGGTATCCGCCTTAACGTCGGTAGGACATACCAAGGTCATCCTTCAAGTCTGTCCTCGACTCTATATACCATCCAATGCCTATCCTCCAGCCGCAGATACCATCTGGACTTAGAGTGGGACGCGGCATTGGCCACACAACCATCTGCGCGATAGTATGCCCGAGAGAACCTGACCGTGAGCACGACCTCGTCGTCGCCGTCGTACTCCGCGCCGACGACCATGATGGGAGTGACCTCGGCCCTCGTCGCATCGGGGTAGTACGTCTGCCGCCGGAAGTCGAAGGACCTCTCATACAGCGCCCCGTCGAGCTCCTCAGACGCCGGAGGCTCCGCCGTGCCCGCCATGACCGCACGGGCACGCTCCAATGTTGGCCAGAACGTTACCTCGGCGCGGGTTGCCCGGAGCGCCCTCAGGGCGACGGGGGCAAGGAGCGCCACCAACACAATGAGCAGCCCGGCCGCCAGCAGCCGAGGCATCCTTCCCTTCCCCATGCGGCAGCCTCCCTCCGCTTGTTGCGGCGTTCATCCCCCTGATGATAGGTCGCAACCAACCACCGACCAATCCGCGCGATGTGCCAGAGGCACAGCACGCTGCGGCGCATGAGCGAAGACCCCTGCACCCGCCCCACTCGAGAACCATTGGAACCGACGGCGTGCCTGGGTCTCCCATGGCGCCCGCGTCACATGGGAGAGGGGCCATCCCCCTCAGGTACCTCGCGCCTCGACCTGGCCAGGGCCTCGCCCAACACATCCTCGCTGCGTCGCAATTGTCTGCGCATCTCATCGACGTGGTCATCGCATGCCGACAGGGCCTGGCTCATGGACCAGCGCAGCGCCTCCACGACCTGGGAGTCGCCATAACGAACGCTGGCAGCGAAGAGATCGTTGAGCTCGTCTCGGGACGCAACCGCCGCACGCACCGCGTCCTCACGCCTCTCACACTCCGTGCGCAGGGAGCGTGTCCCATCGTACTGCGCGCTCATGCTCGCTTCTGCGGGAGCCACCGGCTACCCACCAATCCCCATCAGCGACTGTGCGATGAGCTCGTCGCCCTCCTGGAAGGTGACGCCGATGCGCTCCAACGCGTCGGCATCACGGGTGAGGGACGACGCGTACTTGGAGAGAGTCTCCTCGTATCGCTGTGCGCGCTCGTCATGGTCGGCGGGAGGCACCCCGTCGGACATGCCGGACGCGCTCTGTGTCGTGAACGACACGTACTCATCGAGCGCAGAGAGCATCTCGGCCTTCTTCTGCGAGGCCACCCCCATGTTTGATGCAATGATTCCGCTCATGTCCCTGTCCCTTCTGCAGCCACACCTCATTGCCCGTCCACACGGCAGGTCCCCTTACGGTTTGGTCTCGATCTTGTAGACCACCCAGTCGGACCCTTCCTTCCTCACGTGCCACTTGTCGGACGAGTGCGAGGACCGCATGTCCACCGCGCCGTCCGCGCGGTAGCCGGTCCTCGAGAAGCTGACCGTGAGGGTCGCCTCGCCGTCACCCTCGAGCTCCACGTCCAGCAGCTCGATGGGCGAGATGTCAAACCGCACCACGTCAGGATAGTATTCCCTCCGTCGCGCAAACGCCCAGTAGTACAGCTCCCCGTCCCGCTCCTCGGATGGCGCGGGGTCCGCCGTGCCGTCCATGATGGCCCGGGCACGCTCGAGCAGCGGCTGGAACTCGTCGCCATACCGCTCCACACGAGCTTGCCGCTCGACCTCCTGACGCTTCTGGCCGCGCTTGGCGTGGCCTTGCCACGCCCACACGACGAGAAGCCCGACTGCCATGGCCATTGCGCCGGCAACAACAAGGATCACGAGACGCCTCCTCGCGGCCATGCGATGCTCCCTTCCCCTCATCTCTTATCGTCAGTCTCGAGACACTCGTCCTCGAGCTTTATAATGCGAATTGATTCCCCCACTGTTTCCCTGGCCGTGCTTCTATTGGTATCCGCCTTAACGTCGGTAGGACATACCAAGGTCATCCTTCAAGTCTGTCCTCGACTCTATATACCATCCAATGCCTATCCTCCAGCCGCAGATACCATCTGGACTTAGAGTGGGACGCGGCATTGGCCACACAACCATCTGCGCGATAGTATGCCCGAGAGAACCTGACCGTGAGCACGACCTCGTCGTCGCCGTTTTCCTAGCCGATATAGCGTGGCACGACTCGATACACCTTCCAACCAGCATTAGTCCTCTTTGCATACCATTTCTCTCCTTGTATCGATGCGGTGCCAAATACCGATCCATCTGCACGATATTGACTGTAGGCATAATCAACGGTAAGAACTGCTTCGTCCCCATGTATCTCTGCATCAGTAATATCAAGCTTAGAAACGTCTATGCGAACTATGTCAGGATAAAGATCCTGACGAAACCTAAGGTCATCATACAAGGATCCATCCTGCTCCTCAGACGGAGCTGGAGTGGCAGTGCCCATCATAAGAGACCTGGCTCTATCAAGGAGGGGTGCGAATTCCTGACGATATTGTTGCAAACGCACACAGTGCCATCCCACCAGTACGCAGGGAACCAGTATCACCAAGCAAACCAGTAGCATGGTTCTCCTTTCCCTTCTCATGTCCCTTCCTCCTAAGGCTATAAACTAGTTAAAGCATTCATCCTTAAGGTGAACAATGTGAATACTTTCCTTTTTATTCTCATCGTTCTTTCCCATGCGTGATGATAAAGGCTCATCCGCATACGCTGATGTATTGCTCGCGATATAAATTTCCCCATCATGAACAGCTGTCACGATTGTCGCGTGGTTAACTTTTACCTTCTTACCATTTTCACTAGTTTCTTCACACCAGTACACAATGTCTCCAGGCTCAACCCTCGAAGAAACTCTCGAAATATTTGATTTTGTAGCGTTGCTTCCCCCTGCCGTATTATATGAAGGGATACTCATGTCATCTGCCTTACTAGCAACATATCCGTTTTTAGGGTCACTGAAGTAATCGTACTGATTCTGCGCCGCACTCCAAGTCGCGCTGTGTAGAAACACCTTTCCACTTACCAGATTAATTCCAGCATATGCGTCTTTCCCCTGATTACGCTGCTGTCTTGCAACCTCTCTTGTACCAATGAATGCACCGATGAGACCGCCATAGGTACCAACCCCCAAGAAAGGAATAAGGAAAGGCGGGACTGCATATGTTGTGGTGCAATACCAATCATCAGTCATTTGCATGCCACCTGCAGCAAGGCATTGCGAGACAAAGTTGGCACAGTTCGTTCCAAACGACGGATAGTCGGGATTGCGCTCGAAAGGATTATCCGTCGCATATCGACGCGCATAGTTCACCGCATCCTGGCGGCTCAGGCCCAAAAGATCCACGAAGTCCAGTGGCTGCTGGCAGCAGTAGGAGTACCTGTTGGTCGTGGCCGGCCGCTGGGCATACCCACGCAGGGGGTCCGCCGACATGAACTGGCCCGTGTTCGGCAGATACTGGCGTGCCTGTGCATAGAGACCCTGCGTCACGCCATCCTTAAGGTATCCGGTGTAGGAGAACGGGACGTTCAGTACGTCGCTCTCGAACGCGTTGTTGCCAAACTCGTCGTACCCAAAGCTCGACAGCACGTCACCCTTCTCGCCAAGGATGCGGGAGACGCTCCCCAGAGGATCCTGCGTGACGGACGCCATCTTTCCCTCACCCGCGTCCACGGCAACGAGGCTGCCGCCACCCCACAGGTAGCTCTGATCCAGCTTCCCATCGACGATGGTCTGCGCCAGGTTGTTGCAGGGCCGCGTTGGATCGAGGACGTATTCGACGGTGTCTGCCGACCCTCCGGCCATCTGCCGCCGTGTCGTGCATCTGCGCAGCATGCCGTCATACGCGTAGCAAGCCGTACGACCATCCGCCCTGCGCGCGCATGCAAGACGGTTGAGGGCGTCGTACTCGTACGTCGCGTCAGACTCCCCGTTGACCACGTCTGCGACCAGGTTGCCGCGGCCATCGTAGCGATAGTCGCGCTCGCCCTGGGCATCCGTGGAATGCACAAGCTGGTCGAGCGCATTGTAGCTGTAGTCGGTCGTGCCCTTCCGCGCATCCTTCAGCCTCGTCCTGTTGCCAAAGGAGTCGTACTCGTAGGAACGCACGGCCTGGCCATCCCGCGTCACGCCCACCAGGCGGTTGAGCTCGTCGTAGTCATAGGCATACGTACCCGAGAGGTCGGGCATGCCACGACGATGGGCACGCACGGCACTCTTGTTGTCGCACAGGTCGTATGCATACGAGAACTCGTCCAAGGGACCTGCGGCATCATAGCTGGAGAGGCGCGTGATGCGCCCACGTGCGTCATAGCCCAGGCGCATGCCGGTGCCGTTGGAGTAGGTGCGTGCGGCCAGGTTGCCATCCACATCGTACTCATACGCAACATCAAGGCCGCCCGCATGCACGCCGCTCAGGCGCAGGGCCTCGTCATAGTCGTAGGACGTCCGCACCCCACCGGGATAGGAGACGCTGCGAAGCTCGTCTCCCCTGCCCCAACCGTAGTGCATCTCACGACCCGCATGGTCACGCGTGCGCGTCATGTTGCCCACCGCATCGTAGGCAAAGCTCGTCGTGCCCAGCCAGTCGTGCAGCTCGACGAGGCGTGAGAGGGAGTCGTACGTCATGTGCGCGGTGCGTCCATCCGCGAAGGTGGTGGTGCTCATCCTTCCCGCATCGTCAAAGCCAAACGACGTGACGTATCCATCTGCGTCGGTATGGGTCCTCATGCGCCCCATGGCGTCGTACGTTGCCCGCTCCTGGTTGCCCACGGCATCGGTGATGCAGGTCACGCGACCGAGCGTGTCGTGCTCATACGAGGTCGTGCGAGCATGTGCCATGCCATCCGAGCCCAGGCGCTCGACGCGGGTCAGGTTGCCGAGCGCATCGTGCTGGTAGCGCGTCACGGCACCGGAGGCCTCCACGACCTCCCGCAGCCTGCCGGAGGGCGTATAGGCATACGAGGTGACGTTGCCCTTCCCATCCGTCTTGGACACCCGATTGCCCATCGCATCGTAGCCATATGATTTTGACTGCCCCTGGTTGTTGGCGATCCTCGTGATGCGATTCATGGCATCGTAGGCGTAGCTCAGCTCATAGCCGTTCTGGCTCGTCTTGCTGGTGATGTTGCGTGCCGCATCGTAGCCGAAGGTGAGGGACGTCCCATCCGGATTGACGATCTGGCGCAGCAGGCCATCGGGCAGGTAGTCGTAGCTCGTGACCCGTGCGGCCGCATCCGTCATGCGAGAGAGGTCGCCGAGCGCGGTGTACTCATAGCTGGTCGTACGGCCCAGGGCATCGGTGCGGGACGTGAGCCTGCAGGCGGCGTCATACTCCCTCTGCAGATGGTTGCCCAAGGGATCCACCTCAAGCACGAGGTTGCCCATGACGTCATAGCGGTAGTACGTCGTGTTGTCCAGGCCATCGCTCACGGAGCGCACGCGGTCGATCTGGTCGTACGTGGCCCGCGTGTTCGTGCCGTCGGGCAGGAGCGTCTTCGTCCGGTTGTCGTTGAGGTCATACTCAAAGCCCACAGAGATGCCAAGCGCGTTGGTCACCTTGGTCATGTTGCCTCGGGCGTCGTACTGGAACGTGGTCGCGGCACCCGTGGCGTCCACGTCCCGTGTCAGGTGTCCCATGGCGTCGTACTCGCGCCGGCTCTCGTTGCCGTCCTTGTCCACAAAGCGGATGGGACGCCCCATGGCGTCGTACTCATAGGAGACGGACGTGCCATCGTAGTCGACCATGCGCACGAGCAGGCCACAGGCATCGTACTCGTAGCTCCGGTGGTTGCCCTCCGCGTTGACCATGCGCTTGACGTTACCGAGCGCGTCACGCTCGAACGACATCCTGTTGCCGTTGGCATCCACCCGCGCAACGAGCAGGCCCCGCTCGTCGTACTCGTAGCGCTCCACGGCACCTTGCGGGCCCACGGCAGCAGTCATCATGCCGAGCACATTGTGCTCAAAGGACGCAACGGAGCCATCGGCGCGCGTGATGCTCGTGACATCGCCCTCCTCGTCATGCGAGAAGTGCGTCTCATTGCCCACCGCGTCGACGGTCCTGAGGATCTGGCCCCGCTCGTCATACTCGTTGCGAAAGACCGTCGTGCCATCCACGGCACCACGGGTGGGCTCGTTGAGGGCATTGTACTCATACGTCGTGCGCTCACCCAGCGGGTTCTCGGCACAGGTGAGGTTGCCTCTCGTCAAACTGGTACCTGCTCGTCAGGCCACGAGGGTTGGTGACACGGGTCTTGAGGTTCTTCTCGCTGTAGCTCGACCGCTCCACGGCATCGCCCGCATGGACCTCAACCGTGCGATACAGCCCATCGTGGACGTACGCCGACTCATTGCCCAGCTGGTCGGTCATCACGACCCGCATGTGGTCGTCATCGTAGGCATACGAGATCACGCCACCGTCGGCAAACTCCTGACGCACGACACGCCCCTCGGCGTCAAACGCGTTGCGCAGCTCGGTGATGCCCCGTGCGTTCGTCACCGAGGAAAGGTAGCCACGGGCGTCGTACGAGAATGACGTCCTGGCACCAGACTCCGTCTCCAGGTTGGACACCTGCCCCGCATGGAAGGAGAAGGCAAGGGAACGTCCCGTGTCATCGGAGGCGCGCACCATCCGTCCCCTCGCGTCGTAGGCAAAGCGGATGACGGGGCCACGCGTGCTGCGGACACGAGTGAGCAGACCCTCCTCGTCGTGGTCGAGGATGGCGCCGCGCCCCAGCCGGTCGAGGATGGAGCGGCACCTGCCCTCGGCATCGAAGCGATAGCTGATGCCCGCCGCCGAGACATAGCGGTAGCCCTCGCCCTCGCGCGCCAGGGTGTCCGCCCGACCCAGCAGATGGGTGAAGCCCTCCTCCGGCGTGCCAAGGAAGATCTCGCCATGGCCGTCCTCCCTGGTGACGACCGCCCGGTTGAGCCCCACGGAGAGCGAGACGGCAAAGGGATGGGTCCAGCCTCGCCCCAGCGGCGACTCGTGGGTGTTGTGGGAGTTGTAGAACAGGCGCAGCGAGATGCGGGGCCTGCAGTCGAACGCGAGGTAGTCATAGGCATAGAGGAAGTTGCCCGTGGCGAGGTTGACCGGGTCGCCCCCATAGGCGCAGCAGTCGCCGCCCTCGCCCATGAGCGCCATGACGACGGACCTCATCAGATCGCTGGACAGCATGCCGGCGCCCAGCCTCTGTGCCGCGTCCGCATACTTGCCGATGAGGTCCATCGTCGCCCAGGAGAGGTCGGCACCCGACAGGTCGTAGGTACCGGCCGCAGGATCGTAGCGCATGGCCGCCGTGGCCTGGTCGAGGACATCCATCTCGGACGACGAGGAGGCATAGATCGACGAGTCCGCCGCATACGCGAGCGCCTTCTCAAGCTGCTGGCGCAGACGGCCCATGGAGTCCTGGTTTCCCTGCATGACCTGCCGCGCATGGCCGCACGCATCGGGATTCCGGTCGCTGTTGTCGCTGACCCAGCGTCCCAGGTCGTCGTTCACGTGCTGGAGGCTGCTGATGCGATTGACCAGATCGTCGGTGTCTATCACGCCCGATCCGTCGGCCTCGAGCTCGGACAGGCGGTCGAGGTCCGTCCGCATGTCCGAGCCATACGCCTCGAGGAAGACGGCCTGCTGCATGAGGGCGGGCACCTTCACGCGGCGCAGGTAGTCGAACATGCTGCGATAGGCCTCGCCGTCGCACACGTTCGCATCCGTGGACAGGCCGTTGAGCCGCTCGATCTGGGATTGGCATGCCTGAGCCTGGCGGCTCACCAGCTGGCTGTTCTCGCTCACGGTTCCCTTGAGAGCCGTAACGTTGATAAGCATGTGCATCGCTCCAGCGGTGGTGGGCTACCATACGATTGGCTTTAAGACTATGGGCAAGTCATTAATGATCACCCATCAACGTTACCCATCGGCATAATAACGCCATATGCCTTGAGCAAAGGCGAAACCAAGCTGATGACCCCCCGGTCGCTGTCTCAGACGAGCCCAAAGTGGACGAAGCCGTTCCAGAGGCCGTCCACGTCCACGCCCGTGGTCACGAAGTCGGCCGCGGCCTTGGCCTCCTCCCCTCCCGAGCCCATGCAGCAGCTGGCCCCACAGGCCTCAAAGAGCGGGATGTCTATCTTGGTGTCCCCAAAGGCGATGGCGTCGGCGGACGTGGCACCCAGGTGCTCCAGCAGCAGGCGCACGGAGGCGGCCTTGTCGATGCCGCCCACACCGAGGTCGCCGAAGAGCGCCCGCTCCCCCACACCGCCCCAGGTATGTGCCTCAAGCTCGGGAAACGCTCGGGCACTGTCCAGATGGTCCTGGTAGCTCCCCAGCACGAAGCTCACCTTGTTGACGTCATCGCGGTAGAGCTCGCCGCCGAACACGAGGCCGCACATGATCTGGTCGACCTCGAGCTCGTCGGCGTGGGGAGTCCCCTGGCCATGCACATAGGCCTGGAGCGCCGCGCGGGCTCCCTCCCGGAAGTCCTCGCTGACGTAGAGGCCACTGTTGGACTCCAGGTAGAAGGGCAGATGACGATCGTGCAGCCAATCGACGACCCGCCGTTCCACCTCGATGGGGATGCCCCTGTGGAAGATGACCGCGCCATCGCTCTCCACGTAGCCTCCGTTGGCCCCGATGAGGCCATCCAGTGCGAGCTCGGCATCGATGGCCGCCATCTCCGCCTTGCTGCGCCCCGTGCAGGCATACACCCTATGCCCGTTGGCGCGCGCCCGCCCCACGGCGCGGCGCGCGCTTTCGGGCAGCCGATTGCCGTAGTCCACGAGGGTCCCGTCCACGTCCACAAGGACAACCATCACAACACGCCCCCCCCTCGAACGATACGAGCTACGTCGCAAACGTCACCACGACATCGCCGGCATCGACGTCTCCCTCATGCGCCAGATCGACCGAGGCGAGGTCATCGGTGTTCGTGAGCGCCATGATGACCACGGTGTCATGACCCGCGGCGGCGATCCTCTGCTTGGAGAACGAGAGCAGGGGCTCACCGGCGCTCACATGGGCGCCCTGCTCGGCAAAGACCGTGAAGCCATCGCCATGCATCTCCACCGTGTCCACGCCCACGTGGATGAGGACCTCGGCGCCAGCGTCACCCGTGATGCCGATGGCATGGAAGTTGGGTGCGCCGGCGGCGGTGAGGGTGCCGGAGACCGGGGCGTACACCGTCTCGTCCGTGGGTTCGATGCCACAGCCCCTGCCCATGGCCCCACAGCTGAAGACCTCGTCGCTCACGTCCTCCAGCTTGATGACCCTGCCCGTGACGGGCGCGAGCACCTGCCCCGCCCGTGCGGTGACACCCAAGGCCTCGGGCCGTGTGGGTCCCACCTTCCTGAATCTGTCAAAGAAACCCATGGTCTTGCTCCCCTCTGCGCGTTCGCGCATCGTGTGATGACGCCTCCTGGCGTCGCTTGCGCCCATGCATCCGCCGGGACGCTAGGCTCGTAGGCCCCGAGTGGCCTGCGCGGACAGCGCGTCTGCGCAGGCATGCCCGGCGACTCGAGTGCGGAGAGGTCGGGGTCGATGATCTCCACGCACACGAAGCGTCCCTCCTCGAAGCGGTAGTGGAAGGTCTGGCAGTTGCAGAATGTCTGGCAGTCCACCTCGAAGAGGGCGAGCCACCGGCGGTAGAAGTCGAGCATGGCACCGGCATGGCTCACCATTGCTTGCGATGATCCTCTTATACCACCAGAAGCTGTCCTTACGCGAGCGAGCATGCCGTTGCCGTCGTTGTCCTTGTCTAGTTGGTGAGCGGCAGCACCACAAGCCGGGAGGGACTAGGACGCGACCACGCTTCTCTACCGTATGGCCGCGCTTGTGCCCTGGAGGTATGGAACCGTTCCCCTTTTGCGCTACCGTATGCCAATGTCTTCGGTTACAGCCCCTACACTACAACACCAGGGCATTGTCCCGTTCCCGGAACACCGGGATGACCACGTTGGCGGGCGATGTCCTGCACGAGGATGGTGATACGACATGAGCACCATTGATGCGCTACAAAGGACGGGCAGCCTTACGACCAGCGAGCGGGTGGTCACATCGTACATCCTGGACCATCCCGAGGAGACCTCGCGCATCTCGGCCCGCGAGCTTGCCCGGCGCACGTACACCAGCCCCACGACGGTGTTGCGCCTCTCGAAGAAGCTGGGCTTTGCCAGCTTCAACGACCTCAAGGTCAACATCGTGTCAGACCTCAAGCGTCTGCCCGTGCATGACACGAGCATCCATGCCTCGGACAACGCCCTTGCCGTCATGAACAAGATCGCCCAGCTCAAGAAGAGCGTTGTGGAGCGCATGCGGGAAAAGACCTCGCCCGAGCTGCTCCAACAGGCCGCCGACCTCATCGTCAGCGCCACCTACGTGGACATCTTTGCGCGAGACACCCCCGCCTCCGCGGCGGACTATGCGTCGCACCAGTTCCTCACCGAGGGACACATAGCCAACGTGTACGAGGACCTCGACCGCATGGTCTACCTCTCCATGGTCATGCCGCCCGACCACATATGCCTCGTCATGAGCCGCAGCGGAACAGACCAGACGCTGATGCACGTCGTCCAGAACATCCAGCAGCGCGGGGCGAAGACCATCGCCCTGACGGCAAACCGCACGTCTCCCTTGGCGCGCATGTGTGACATCTCGTTCGAGCTGCTCTTCAGCCAGGACTCCCATCGCCTGGGCAACATCCTGTTCGCAACGGCCGCAGGCTACCTCTTTGACATGCTCTTCGCGCTGGTCCTCTCGGCCTCGTACGATGACGTCGTCGGCCTCGTGGACAGCTATAACAGGCTCTACTACGACAAGCTCGACCGTGCCAGGGACAGGGGCAAGCGTACCTCCGACGCCCCCTATGCAGTCGATGACCTCTAGCGGCGATGCGGCGGCCTCGTCGTTTGCCCATGACACATCGACGGCGCATTGTCACAGAGAATGACCTGTATATGTCAGGATGTTCAGACACAATGCTCCTTTCTTAGGGATGTCCAATCCTCCATCGTTCCCCCACAGAAGATACTGGGGGCATCGAGCGGTGACGGGGATGTCGCCGCAGGGAGGAAGGGGGACAGCATGGCGTTTCCACGTGACTTCCTATGGGGCGGTGCCGTGGCGGCCCACCAGCTCGAGGGCGCCTATGCCGAGGGCGGCAAGGGACTGTCCACTGCCGACGTCATGATGGGCGGTGCCCACGGCGTTCCCCGGAAGATCTGTCCCGAGGGGCCCGTCGAGGGGGCATGGTACCCCAACCACGAGGCGATCGACTTCTACCACACCTACAAGGAGGACATCGCCCTCTTCGCCGAGATGGGCTTCAGGTGCTTTCGCACGTCCATCAACTGGACGCGCCTGTTTCCCGAGGGCGACGAGGCCGAGCCGAACGAGGAGGGCCTGAGGTTCTACGACGACCTCTTCGACACCCTGCTGTCCCACGACATCCAGCCCGTCATCACGCTCTCGCACTTCGAGATCCCCCTGGGGCTCTGCACCAGGTATGGCGGCTGGAGGAACCGCAGGCTCATCGACCTCTTCGCGCGCTACGCCACGACCTGCTTCGAGAGATGGCACGACAAGGTCACGTACTGGATGACCTTCAATGAGATCGACAACCAGTTCGCCGCACAGAACGACGTGTTCTCATGGACGAACTCGGGCTATCTCACCAGTGGGGAGACCGACAGAAAGCGCACTATGTATCAGGCCTCGCACTACGAGCTGGTGGCGAGCGCACAGGCCGTGGCCGCCGCCCATGCCATCGACCCCACGCTCAAGGTCGGTTGCATGTGCTCGAGTAAACTCACCTACCCCTTCAGCTCGAACCCCGATGACGTGCTGCTCGCCGATGACGAGAATCACGCCATGTACCTCTACACGGACGTCCAGGTGCGTGGCACCTACCCAAACTACGCGCGCAGGCTCTTCGAGCGCGAGGGCTATGACCTGGACATAACCACCCAGGACCTCTCGGACCTCAGGACCGGCACCGTGGACTACATCGGTTGGTCCTACTACATGAGCCACACCGTCAAGAGCGATGCCGAGCATGACATCTCGAGCAACATCGATACCAGCAGCCATGTGGTCAAGAACCCCTATCTCAAGGAGACCGAATGGGAGTGGACCATCGACCCCACGGGCATGCGCATCCAGCTCAAGCGCCTCGACGAGCGCTACAACGGCATCCCGCAGTTCATCGTCGAAAACGGCATCGGCATCGTCGAGACCCTGGATGAGCACGACACGGTCGAGGATGATGCCCGCATCGACTACCTGCGCTCGCACATCAAGCAGATGAGGCGCGCCGTGGAGGAGGATGGCGTCAACCTTTTGGGCTACACGCCCTGGGGCTGCATCGATCTGGTCTCGTTTGGCACGGGCGAGCTGCGCAAGCGCTATGGCTTCATCTACGTGGACAGAAACGATGACGGCACGGGCACGGGCAGGCGCTTCAAGAAGAAGAGCTTTGACTGGTACAGGCGGGTCATCGCATCCAATGGTGAGGTTCTCTAGGCTCACGCGCTCCTGCCGCATCCGCGGCACCACTGCACCCCATGGTCCCCGACATCACGAGCGCAAGGAGGTGATTTCATGTCAGACAACATTGCACAGGACAACGAGGAGCTCTCGTTCGGTCTCATCGCAGCGTCCGGTGCCGCTCGCAGCCTTTCCTTCGAGGCGCTCAAGGAGGCCCGCAACGGCAACTTCGACAAGGCGGACGAGCTCATGAGACAGTCCCAGGAGACGTTCGTCTCCGCGCATGACACACAGACGCAGCTGCTCACGCGCGAGGCGCAGGGCAATCACATCCAGCTCGACGTGATTCTCGTGCACGCCCAGGACCATCTCATGACATCGATGCTCGCCCAGGAACTCATCGTTGAGCTCATCAACCTGTACAGGACCAAGCAGGACAAGCAGTGACAACGCGTAAATGATGGATGACAACCGAGGAGGTCAGAACGATGAAGGTGCTGCTCGTATGCGCCGCAGGCATGTCAACGAGCATGCTCGTCAAGAAGATGAGGGACTACGCCAAGGACAAGGGCGTCGACCTTGACATCGATGCGCGCCCCGTGGGCGAGCTCAAGGATGGCGAGGGTCTCGATGCGGTCCTCCTGGGACCCCAGGTCTCCTATCAGAAGGACAACGTGGTCAAGAAGGTGGGCGACACGCCCGTGGGCGTCATCCCCATGCTTGACTATGGCCGGCAGAACTGCCCGAACATCTTCAAGCTGATTGACGAGCTCACGTCCAAGTAGCAGATGCGACAGCGCATGCAGGAGGATTCGATGGCACGGAAACTGAACGGGAAGGTAGAGCGGTATGCACGAGAGCGTCAGCGGATGGGTGCACGCAGCAGTCGCTACCTGCTGATACGCTATGGCGGTGCCGTCCTCTTCTTCCTTGACCTCTTCTGGGCCATGCTTCTGGGCTTCTATCGGACCCCCCTGCTGCTGCTTCCTGTGGCGGGCGTTGCTGGCAACATAGTGTCCGCCATGGAGGTGACCGCGGCCTTGGATGGCACGCGGGAACGCCTCCCCAAGACCAAGGTCGTCCTTGAGGCATCCGGCGTCTGCATGCTGCTCGTCGCGCTCCTCATCCCACTCGTGGGCAAGGAGCCGCTCTTCCCCTTCCTGTCGTCCTCCCTCGTTGCGGAAGTCCCCTGCATTGGCGCCTTGCTGCTTCGTGTCCTCCTCTTACATAGGGCGAACCAGATCAGCGCCAGAAGCGACAGGAAGTATCAGACCTATCGCAAGATGCTCTGACACGGTTCTGCCCCTCGAAAGGAGGTAGCTATGTTCAAGCTCCTGGAAAAGTATCTCATGGGTCCCATGCAGAAGTTCTCGATGTACAAGCTCGTGCGCGCCATCACGACGGCGGGCATGGCGTCCATCTCCTTCACCGTCGTGGGCTCCATCTTCCTGATCCTGTCCATCATCCCGCAGGTCTTCCCCGCGCTTGCAGGGGTCTTTGCCGCATCGTTTGACAAGATCACCGACCTCTATATGCTCGGCTACTACGCCTCCGTCTCCACCATCGCCATCTACTTCCTCATCGCGACGACCCATGAGTACGCCAGGATATTCGCAGATGAGGACGACGTGGACGTCAAGCCACTCAATGCCGTGCTGCTGAGCGTCTTCATGCTCTTCATGCTCATGCCTCAGCTGCATTTTGCCGATGGCATCATTGCCTGTGTGACGACCGTCGCACAGGATGAGTCGGGCAGCTATGCGGGCAGCATCATCAATGGTTGGTCCATTGCCGGCAGCGGCATCGAGAGGCTGGGCGCCATCGGCATCTTCGAGGCCATCATCGTTTCGTGGGCGTCCGTGCGCCTCTATGTGCTGTGCGTCACCGAGCACATCGTCATCAAGCTGCCCGACGTCGTGCCCGAGGGCGTTGCCCGCTCGTTCACCGCGCTGATTCCCGCCCTGTTCATCGCGCTGGTCTCCATGCTCGTCCAAGGCCTGCTCGCTGTTCTGGGCACCGACTTCTACCAGCTTATCTCCATTCCATTCGGCTTCGTCGTCAACCTCACGAACACCTGGTTGGGCATCCTGGTCATCTACTTCCTGATCCATGCCCTCTGGCTGGTGGGCATCCACGGCGCCACCATCGTCACGTCCTTCCTGCAACCCATTGCCCTGGCAAACTTCGCCTCCAACGCCACGGGTGCCACCAACTACGTCTGGGCCGGCGAGTTCAACAACTCGTTCGTCACGGTCGGTGGCTCCGGCGGCACGCTGCTCCTGACGTTCATGCTGCTCTTCCTGGCCAAGTCCGAGCAGCTCAAGGCCATCGGCACGGCCGAGGTCGTTCCCGCCATCTTCAACATCAACGAACCGCTGCTCTTTGGTCTGCCCATCGTGTATAATCCCGACCTGGCCCTCCCCTTCTTCCTCGCCCCCATGGCCGAGGCGACGATCGCCTACTGGGCCATCACGCTCAAGATGATCCGCCCGGTCATGGCGAACATGCCGTGGCCCACTCCCATCGGGATCGGCGCCTTCATATCGACCGGCGGGGACTGGCGTGCCATCATCGTCGCCATCCTCTGCGTGCTGGCCGCAGGCGCCGTGTACCTCCCGTTCTTCAAGCGCTACGATGCCAAGCTATACAAGGAGGAGCAGGAGAAGCTTGCAGGGAACGAGGCCACCGAGGCCGCTGCCTAGCACGACTTGAGCCCACGCCCCCCCATCCTCCGGCACCTGTGGCAAGCATCGCCGCCCCGTCCTTACGGCCTGGGCGGCGATGCTGCATGACATGTCCTTGGCGATGCGAGGTCAGGTCCTTCCCGTGGGAGACGGCGCGAGGCCGTCCGCACTAGCCCACGTCCTCGCCGTTGCTGGCAATCACCCTCTGGTAGTAGTAGAAGCTGTCCTTGCGGGTGCGGTGCAGGTCTCCCGTGCCATCATCGTGCTTGTCCACGTAGATGAAGCCGTAGCGCTTGCGCATCTCGCCCGTACCGGCGGAGACCACGTCGATGGGCCCCCACCAGGTGTAGCCCATGAGGTCCACGCCGTCCGCCACGGCCTCGCGCATGGCCTTGATGTGGCTGCGCAAATAGTCGATGCGATAGGGGTCGTGGATGCGTTCCTGGCCATCCTCGACGACCACCTCGTCATAGGCACCCATGCCATTCTCCACCACCATAAGGGGAATCTGGTAGCGGTCGTAGATCTCGTTGAGCGAGAAGCGCAGCCCCTCGGGGTCGATCTGCCAGCCCCAGTCCGTCTGCCTGAGGTAGGGGTTCTTGCCGCCCAGGGACATGTTGCTACCAGTCTCCTCGATGTCCCCGTGCGTGCCCACGACGTTGCTCATGTAGTAGGAGAAGGCGTAGAAGTCGACGGTGCCTTCACGCAACAGCTCCTCGTCGCCAGGCTCCATCCTCACCTGGATGCCGTTCTCCTCCCAGAAGCGCCTGGCATAGCTGGGATAGGAGCCGCGCACCTGCACGTCGGAGCAGTACCAGTTCATGCGGCGCATCTCCGCCTGATTGGCCAGCTGGTCGGCGGGATCGCAGGTGGCTGGGTACGTGAGTATGAAGCAGTCCATGTTGCCCATCCTCACCTCGGGATAGTGCTCGTGCGCATACTTCACCACCTTGGCCGAGGCGACGAACTGATTGTGCAGGGCGTTGTAGCGCTCGTTGATGTCGTCGCGCACATCGGCCGCGGTGCCCGTGAAGCCCTTGAGCGTGCCGAGCGAGAGCGTGACGCCCATCTTCATGGTGCCCGTGTTGATCTCATTGAACGTGAGCCAGTACTTCACCTTGTCGTGCCAGCGGTCGAGGATGCACCTGCCATAGGTGAGGAAGAAGTCCACCAGGCGGCGGTCCTTCCAGCCATCGTACTTTGCCGCCAGGTTGTAGGGCAGCTCGTAGTGGCTGATGGTCACCAGGGGCTCGATGTTGTGCTCATGCAGGCAGTCGAACACCCTGTCGTAGAACGCGAGGCCCGCCTGGTTGGGCTGTGTCTCCTCGCCCGTGGGAAACAGGCGCGCCCAGTTGATGGACATGCGGAACACCTTGAAGCCCATCTCGGCAAAGAGGGCTATGTCCTCCTCGTAGTGATGGTAGAAGTCCGTTGCCTCCCAGCTGGGATAGAGGGCATGGGGATCAAACTGTGCATCGATCTGACGCGGCGTGTTGACATCGCCGCCACGCATGTGGTCGGGCACCGAGGCGCCCTTGCCGTCCACGTCCCATGCGCCCTCGTACTGGTTTGCCGCCGTGGCACCGCCCCAGAGGAACCCCTCCCGCATCTTCATGGCATCCTCACTCTCCCGTGCGCGCACGGCAGCCCATCTGTCGTGCGCAAAACGTCTTGTGGTTTCATAGTTACTAATTACCTGCTCGTTCACAAGCATATATGCCTATGATGGAACAGGATGAAACGCTCCGAGGAAAGGGGTCGCGGGATGATGGACGCCAACCTGCTCCAACGCGTCAGGCTGCTCGCACAGGGTCCCACGGGATCGAGGCACGCCATCGCACGGCTGCTCATGAGCGAGGGCTCGGGCCTCGGCGGGCTCACGATGGGCGAGGTGGCCCAGCTGAGCTACACCTCCAAGCCCTCGCTCGTGCGCTTTGCCCAGGAACTTGGCTTTACGGGATGGCGCGCGTTCGCGGACGCGTTCGTCGGCGCTGCACTTGCCCACGAGGAGCGCTCGCTCACTGGGCACAGCGTGGATCCCAACTTTCCGTTTGACGAGGACACGCCCATAGGGCGGCTCGCCACCAGCATCGCGCACCTGGAGGGGCATGCCCGGGGCTGCGTGCTGGATGCCTTGAATGAGGATGCCCTCACGGAAGCCGGGAGACGCATGACGGGGGCGCGCCAGCTGGTGTACTTCGGTGTCGCCCAGAACCGCTTCTTCGGGCAGAACCTCTCCTATCGCCTGCGGCAGATCGGCATGGACTGCCTGGTGCCCGAGCAGCATGACGCAGATCTGGTGGCGCATGGCATGGGTCCGGGGCACTGCGCGGTGCTCGTCTCGTACTCCGGGTCGGGCGAGCACAGGGCGCCGGCGGTCTTTCTACCCTGCCTCACGAGGCGCGGCGTTCCCTGCGTGGTCGTCACCAACTCAGGTGACAACTACCTGCGTCATCACTGCGACTGCTGCCTCACCTTCCCGCCCGAGGAGCACCTCTATAGCAAGATCGCGGGCTACTACAGCGAGACGGCGACGAGCTTCCTGCTCGACCTGCTCTTCTCGATGTGCTTCCGACAGCACTACGCCGAGAACGCCCAACGCAAGCTGGATGCCGTCATCGCGAACGAACGTCGCATGCAGGCGACCGACATACTGCCTGAGTGAGGGTGATGGGCATGACATGCTTCCATACGTGGTACGACTCGCCCCTCGGCAGGCTCTGCCTGTACAGCGACGGCACGAGCCTCATTGGCGTGGAGTTCGAGCAGAGCCGCCACCCCGGTCCCGCCACGCGCATGGCGACCGAGCGGCGCGCTGACGCCCCACCCTTTGGCAGCACACGCCGCTGGCTTGACGCCTACTTCGCAGGCGGGCGGCCGCGGCCGGCGGACATGCCCGTACGACTGCTGGGCACACCGTTCCAACGGCGCGTATGGCGACGCATTGCCTCCATCCCCTACGGGACGACCGTGACGTATGGCGAGATAGCCCGCGCGGTGGGCAGTGCCCCGCGCGCCGTGGGAGGGGCGACGGGACGCAACCCCCTGCCCCTGGTCATCCCCTGCCACAGGGTGGTCGGGGCCGATGGCAGCCTCGTCGGCTTTGGCGGTGGCATGCGGCGCAAGGCGTGGCTGCTCGGGCATGAGGGCCGCACCATGACGCGCCTCTCGGCCCCCGCGCGGGGGCCGGCACTCTAGACGGCAGGACCCGCCCGTCCGGATGCCCTGAGGTTCGTCCCCCCCTAGTACTTCGCCGCGATCCCCTTGGGATAGAGCGCCTGATAGCGACTGTAGGCGTCGTTGACACGTGCGAGATAGGAGGCCGTCTCGGCATACTGGATGTTGTCGGATATGTCTCCCCCGCCCTTCTGCCAGCCACTCACCTTGCCAAGCCCTGCGTTGTACGCCGCGACCGCCTCGTCGCGCGACCCCAGCGTGCGCTGAAGATAGCCCAGATATGCGACGCCATACTCGATGTTCACGATGGGATCCGTGAGCTTGTTGGGGTCATAGGTAGCCCTGTTCACCAAGCCCAGGCGCGCCACCTCGGCCGAAGTGGCCGGCATGAGCTGCATGAGCCCAACCGCCCCAGCACCCGAGCGGGCATTGGCATCCCAGCCGCTCTCGCACTTGATGACCGCACAGGCCAGATAGGGATCGACCCCCTGCTCCTTGCACGCCTGCTCGATGGTGTCCGCATACTTGACCGGGTAGACGAACGTGCGCGCCAACTGTGATGGCGCAACCGAAACGAAGGCATCGATTCCCAACGAGACAGCTCCGATGATGACCATGATGAGTATGGGAAGGGTGCGGTACCACCGAAGGAAGTGGGCGTCCCTGCTATCCATGCACATTGCTCCCCTGCTGTGTTTTGGCTGCGTTTGCGTCGTCTGCACGGCGTAGGCGACACGTGGGAGCCCAGGCGCTCAGCGTCCCACATGCGTGTCCCACCATAGTTGAACCTGTCTCAAAAGGCTATCGAGACTTCCTGCGTTTTCGATGATGGACGTGGCGTGACCCCTCAGATAGGCGTCGCTTGGCTGGTGGGCCCTACGCGCCAGGAAGTCCTCCTCGGTCATGCCGCGATCCAGGGCATGTGCCAGCCGCACGCCGGGCGGGCTCACCACACAGAGCACCTCATCGGCACGATCGAGCTGATCCTCCATGCGGTCGAGCAGGGGGACCTCCACCACGCACACGCGGGCCCCTGCTGCCCTCAGCTCCTGCAGGCGTCCGTCAAGCAGGCGCTTGATGTACGGCAGCTCGATGACCTCGAGCCTGTGGACGGCCTCTCCACTGGCGAAGGCGCGCGCTGCGAGCAGGGTGCGGTCGAGCGTCCCGTCAGGCAGAAGGAGGTCGCCCCCAAACACACGGACGACCTCCTTGAGACACGCGCTCTGGGGTGTCAGCACCTCACGTGAGAGCGCGTCCAGGTCTATACGCGCCGCCCCCAGGCGCTCGAGCTCACGAGCGACCGTCGACTTGCCCGAGGCGACGCCACCCGCAAGAAAGACTACGTACATGCCTGCATCCCTTCGCGGATGACCCGCTACGGCAGCGGCGCGCACCCCACTTGCTAGCTCTTGATCTCAAACTTCTGCTTGCACTGCGGGCAGGTGACGCGCAGCAGCCCCTTGCCCCGGGGAACGCGCACGCGCTGATGACAGTTGGGGCATATGCCATGCTTGTATGCGCGGGACTCCTGCCAGGCCACCACCGGGTCACGCAGCCAGGGACGCAGGGGGCCGACCGCAGAGCCAAAGGCATCGGCCTCCCTCTGGCGCGCGCCGCCATCGGTCGACAGCATGCGGAAGAGAGCGTAGGCCAACAGGAGCAGGACGATCACGCTCAGGAACATCCAGCGGCCGAACAGATTGATGATGAGCAGAATCACGGCCAGGCAGACCGCTGCATTGCTCAGCTCGTCCGCACCGTTGCGACCACGCATGAAGTCGCCCATCCCGCTGCGTGCGTCGTTACCGTTGTCCGCCATAGTCTCTCCTCCATTGGGGCGCCGCCCCACTCGCTCGGATGTGCTACTCCTGTTGTGGTACCCATTATGACAGTGCGGTGCGCGTCGTGCGCCAGACGCCTATGCCTCAAGCCCCGTGACAACCCTAGGACACATGCGCAACGGCTGTCCCTCGTTCACGGCAGGAGCTGCCAGAGAGGTGAGGGATCCTCCCATGACGCATACGACACTGCGTATGCCACAAGGACGGGCCGCCCGCAGGCGGCCCCGCTGGCGGTGCGCATGGCTGGGAAGAGGACTACTCCTCGGTGGCCGCTGCGGCCTCGGGCTCCTCGCCCTCAAGGGGCCTGACCTCAACCTCGACGCCCAGCGTCTCGGCGGCGGACTTCATGGACAGGGAGATGCGACGACGGTCGAGATCGATCTCCATGACCTTCACCTGCACCTTGTCGCCCACGGAGCACACCTGGGAGGGCTGGTCGACGTGCTTGTTGGCCATCTCGGAAATGTGCACGAGACCCTCGACACCGTCGCCGAGATCCACGAAGGCACCAAAGGTGACGAGCTTGGTGACGGTGCCCTCGACGATGGCGCCCACGGGGTACTTCTTGACGAGCGTGCGCCAGGGATCCTCGGTGGTCTGCTTGAGGCCGAGGGAGATGCGCTCGCGGTTGAGATCCACGTCGAGCACCTGCACCTCGACCTCCTGGCCGACCTTGACGACCTCGGAGGGGTGGTTGACGTGGTTCCAGGAGAGCTCGGAGATGTGGATCAGGCCGTCGATGCCACCGAGGTCCACGAAGGCGCCGAAGTCCACGATGGACGAGACGGTGCCCTTGAGGCGCATGCCCGGCTGCAGCTTGGAGAGGATCTCGGAGCGCTCGGCCTTGCGGGCCTCCTCGAGCACCACGCGGCGGGAGAGGACGACGTTGTTGCGGTTGCGGTCCATCTCGATGACGCGTGCCTCGATGCGCGTGCCCAGATAGGCAGTGAGATCCTTGACGCGACGGAGGTCGACGAGGGAGGCGGGCAAAAAGCCGCGCAGGCCGATGTCGAGAATGAGACCGCCCTTGACGACCTCGATGACCTCGCCCTCGACGTTCTCGCCCGCGTTGAACTTCTCCTCGACGCGGTTCCACGCACGCTCATACTCGGCACGCTTCTTGGAGAGGATCAGGCGACCCTCCTTGTCCTCCTTCTGGAGCACCAGGGCCTCGATGGTGTCGCCCAGGGAGACGATCTCGGACGGATCGACGTCCTTGCGGATGGAGAGCTCACGGACGGGAATGACGCCCTCGGACTTGTAGCCGATGTCGAGCAGGACCTCATCGTGCTCGATCTTGACGACGGTGCCCGTCACCAGATCGCCCTCATCGAAGTCAGTGATCGTACCGTCGATGAGACTGTTCATCTCCTCGTCGGACACATCATCCAGGGAGAAGATGGACGAGTTCTGAATCTCACTCAAAGGTGGACCCCTTTCGAAAAAACGGGGCCCCGGTCTACATGGTCGCTGCCTAGGGCGCTCGGCGATGGCGTTGCGCAATTGGAAACTTACATGCTCTCGGGGGCCAACAGAAACGGTTGTAGAGGCGCTTTGCCCATACATAGTGAATCATACCTTGTTGCATTTGCCCATTGCAAGGCCATGGGACGAAATTCCGTGACAGACGAATGCACGGCGGCAGCGAGTGCAGCCCTGCGCAGACGTGAGGCCTTGGGTCCTGTGGGTGCGATCTGCGGCGTGTGGGGCGTGTGGGTGCCATCTCCACCCGTGTGGGTGCCGATCGGTCCGTGTGGGTGCCTTTCTCCCGGGAGAGGCCAACAAAGCCCCAGTTCGCGAGAAGCCAGAACGGTAGATTGGCACCCACATGCAGGGAATGACACCCACACGCCGCGTCTGACAGCCACGGCTGATGCAATCGGACAGCCATGGCAGACGTGTCGTCATCACCGACGGCACGTTGTTGCGTTAGCATGGGACATCGTGCAGAGGAGGTGGAAGCCATGATCAAGGCCGTGCTCTTTGACCTGGATGACACGTTGCTCGACATCAACCTTGCTGCCTTTGTCGCCCGCTATGCGTTGGGCCAGGCGCGCATCCTCGCGCGCGCGACACGCACGCCCCTTCCCATAGCCAGCTGGGCCCTTGCACGGGCCTACCTTTCCATCGACAGCCAAACGCGCAGGGACGGCCTCATGAACGCCCAGCTCTTCGAGCGTGTGCTGTCCGAGCGCCTCGATACGGACGTGTCTGTGCCCGAGCTGCAGGATGCCCTTGCCTTCTACGACAGGCGGTGCGTGCCCCGCATGCGGGAGGGTCTCGTGTCGGCGCGCCCGCGCAAGGGTGGACAGGCCGTTCTCGATGCCGCCCAATCATTGGGCCTCACCGTGGCACTGGCAACGAACCCCTGCTTCACGCCGATGGTGGACAAGGTGCGCATCTCGTGGGCCGACCTCGACCCCACGCAGTTCGCTCGCATCTCACACCTGGGGAACTCCTCCCGCACCAAGCCCTCCGCCCAGTACTACCAGGAGTTTGTCACCCACCTGGGACTCACGCCCCAGGAGTGCCTCATGGTGGGAAACGACGCCTCGCGTGACTTCCCGCGACCAGCCTGCGGCCTTGCGACGGCCTACGTGGGCCACGGCTTCACGCGCAAGGGAGTGTACGCCGGCCACCTGCGCGAGCTGGCGCAACGTCTGCCCGAAGTCGTGGATCGACTCGATGCCGAGGCGACCCCTACGGACCCTTCCATATAAGGAGCCGGACGGTCGTCGCACCTACCTAGACGACGACGCGATAGCCCGCCTCGCTCACGACGCTGCGATAGGCATCGAGGTCGATGGGGGTCTTGGAGCGCACGTGCGCCGTGCGGCTGGACAGGTCGACCGTGGCCCACGTACCCGCGACGGAATCAAGGGCCCGCGCGACACGTGTGGCGCAGCTCTCGCAGCTCATACCCGAGATCCGTAGGTCCGTCACGTACGGGTAATGGCTCTCGTCCCGGTCCCTGACCCGTGTGGCCCTGAAGGCCCTGCCACCCCTCCTGTCACCCGAACAGCAGTCGCGCGTACCGGTGGCCGTGCCCACGATGCGGCGAATGCCCAGGATGACGATGGCTATGACGGCGGCGATGATGATGGCGTTGGCAAGCATGGTCTCTCCCTTGGCATAAGTTTGTCAAGGATTACTATACCCCTTCGGAAGGGAGTCCCCAACCCCTGTGACAGCCTATTCCGTGAAGCCGGCGTCCACGAGCAGTGGGCCGGCAAGGCCGTCTGCGGCACGCGTGGCCAGCTCGTCGCAGCGCTCGTTGAGCTCGGTGCCCACGTGCCCCTTGACCCATACCCACTCGACCCTGTGCGGCTTGATGGCGCGGAGCATGCGCTTCCAGAGGTCGGGGTTCTTGACGGGCTGCTTGTTCGCGCCCTTCCAGCCCTTCTTGGCCCAGCCCCAGATCCATCCCCTACCCATGGCATTGACCAGGTATTGCGAATCGGAGTGCAGCTCCACCGAGCAGGGTTTGAGCAGCGACTCCAAGGCCACGATGGCTGCCAGGATCTCCATGCGGTTATTGGTGGTGCGCGTGTAGCCGGCACTCAGCTCCTTGCGATGGAGGGCGCCCGTCGCATCGGTAAAGAGCAGCACGGCCCCATAGCCCCCAGGGCCGGGATTGCCGCGCGACGAACCGTCCGTCCACACCACCACATGAGGCAGGTCGGACACGTCTGCCACGGCGTCGGGATGCGCTGCGGCGAAGTCGTCGAAGCTGGCCACTACTTTGCCTCCGCCCAGGTGGCCCCATATGAGACCTCGGAGATGAGCGGCACGCGCAGCTGCACGATGCCCTCCATGGTCTCCTTGACCAGCTGGGAGAGGGCCTCGATCTCGCCTTCGGGCACCTCGAAGTCCAGCTCGTCGTGAATCTGCAGCACGAGCTTGGACGCGAGACCCTCCTCGCGCAGACGCTCGGCCACCTGGTTCATGGCGATCTTGATGATGTCGGCGGCGCTCCCCTGCATGGGGTGGTTCATGGCCGTGCGTTCGGCAAAGCTGCGCAGCTGGAAGTTGCGGCTGTTGATGTCCTTCGTGTAGCGGCGACGCCCGTACATGGTGGTCGCATAGCCCAGCCTGCGGGCATCGGCGATGCTCTGGTCCAGATAGACGCGCACGCCAGGATAGGCCTCGAAGTAGCGGTCGATCATCTCCTGGGCCTCACCACGACCGATCTTGAGCGAGGTCGAGAGGCCATAGGCCTGCTGGCCATACACGATGCCAAAGTTGACGGCCTTGGCGCGGCTGCGCAGCTGGGGCGTGACCTCCTCCACCGGCACACCAAAGACGCGCGACGCCGTGGCGGCATGGAAGTCGGCCCCTGAGTTGAAGGCGGCCACCAGGTGCTCGTCCGCCGAGAGGTGCGCGAGCAGCCTAAGCTCGATCTGCGAGTAGTCGCAGGCGAGGAACACGGAGCCCTCGGGCACCGTGAACGCCGTGCGCACGCGATGGCCCAGTTCGGAGCGGGTGGGAATGTTCTGCAGGTTGGGATCGGAGCTCGAGAGGCGCCCCGTGGCGGCCACGGTCTGGTTGAGCGTCGTGTGGATGCGCCCGTCCCCCTTGATGTCTGCGGGCAGCGCGTCGAGGTAGGTGCTCTTGATCTTGGCACGCTCGCGGTAGTCCAGCACCATCTGCACGCGCTCGTCGCGCGCCGCGAGGTCGTCGAGCGTCTTGGCGTTGGTGGAGTAGAAGCCCTTCTTGGTCTTCTTGAGACCAAAGGTGGGCAGCCGCCACACGTCGAAGAGGATGTGGGAGAGCTGCTGCGGGGAATCGAGGTTGAAGTCCTCCCCCGCCTGAGCCTTGATCTGGGCGACCATGGCGTCCATCTCGGCACCCAGCTCCTTGGACTGCCGACGCAGGATGGACGGGTCGACGGCAAGACCCGTGCGCTCCATGGCCAGAAGCACCAGCAAAAGCGGCATCTCGACCGTCGTGAAGAGTCCCAGGCAGCCCTCGGCTTCGAGGGCTTTGGCGAGCGGGGCGCACAGCTCACGGGCGAGCCAGGCGTCGATGGCGGCCTGGGGGATGTCGTCGGTGGCCTCCGGTGCCCGGATGCCCAGGAGCTCTTGGGCGAGCGCGGCCGGCCCATAGCTCGTACGGTCGCTCTCGCGCAGGTAGTCGGCCACACTCGTGTCAAAGATGCGCGCAGGGTCCACCTCCGTGGGAACGAGCGATGCCTCCTGGGAGGAGTCGAGCGGGCAGGCAACGTGCAGCACCGCCTTCACATCGGGAGAGGCCATGTGGCCCTCCCTGCCCAGACGGCAGATAACCGCGGTGGCCGCATCACCCACGAACGGGAGCAGGGCGTCTCCCGTGGCGATCCACACGCGCACCGGTGCCATGCCCTCGAAGAGCGAGGCCTGGCCCTGGCGACGCGCGGACTCCTCCACGGCAGCACCAATCCAGTCCCCACCGGTCACCGCCCTGTCAAGGGCCGCGGCACCGTCATCGCCCGCGAGCGCCCTCGGCAGGGCGGCGCCCTGTGGCACGGGGTCGCCGTCCTCGTCGGCGCCCCCCGCCAGCCTGGCAAGGCGGCGCGTGAGCCCCGTGAAGCCCAGCGCAGCGAAGGCCTGCGTGACCTCGGCGGGATCGAACGTGGGGAACTTGGCGTCCGCGAGCCTGACGTCGAGCGGCACGTCCGTGCGAATGGTGGCCACCGTGCGGGAGAGCAGGGCGTCGTCGACATGTGCGCGGAGGTTCTCGCCCATCTTGCCCTTGACCTCGTCCGCATGGGCAATGACCTCGTCGAGGCTGCCATACTGCACGATGAGGGCCGCAGCCTTCTTGGGACCTATGCCCGGCACGCCGGGGATGTTGTCTGAGGAGTCCCCCTTGAGGCCATAGAAGTCCGGCACCAGCTCAGGCGTGATGCCATGGTAGAGGTCATCCACAGACTCTGGTGTCATGATGGACACGTCCGAGACGCCCTTCCGGGTGGAGACGATCTTCACGTGCTCGGTGGCCAGCTGGTACATGTCGCGGTCGCCAGTGAAGAGGTACATCTCATAGCCGGCCTCCTCGCCCTCGCGTGCGAGCGTGCCCAGGATGTCGTCGCCCTCCCAGCCCTCAAGCTCCACCACGGGGATGTCCAGCGTATGGAGCAGGTCCTTGACCATGGGGAACTGCTCGTGCAGGGCCGGATCCATGGGAGGGCGTTGCGCCTTGTATTGGGGCAGCATGTCGATGCGCACCTGGGGCTTGCCCTTGTCGAACGCGCAGATGACGCCGTTCGGCCGGAACGACTCCACCATCTTGACGAACATGTTGAAGAAGCCAAAGAGGGCGTTGGTGGCACGACCATCCGGCGCGCTCATGGGCTGGCGGATGGCATGGAACGCGCGGTGCATGAGCGAGTTGCCGTCGATGATGGCGATGGTGCGACGCTGCTCGGTGGCAGGGGAATCTGACATGGGCGCTCCTCGTGAGGTTGCATGTGGTCCCCTCACATTGTAGCGGGGTCAGGCGACGGGCCAGGGAGAGGGGCGGCCATCCACGGGAGCCATCCATGGCTGCGGGTGCGCATTCCCCGCCCTGTGGGTGCGAATCGGGCCGTGTGGGTGCGAATCGGGCCGTGTGGGTGCGAATCGGGCCGTGTGGGTGCTTTTCTCCTGCGGACGGCCCACAAAATGGCAGGTCGCGGGAGGACCGTCCGGGAAAAAAGCACCCACACGCAGCAAAAGGCACCCACATGCAGCAGGTTGATCATCCCATCCCTCATCTGCAGGACGTTAAGGTGTCATTTGTCAAATCTGCCGGTGGTAGTAAAAAAGAAAGTCATCTGACGGTACCAGAATCGCACGTAGAGTGAACGGTACATCCCACGGGAGAGGTGGCACGGAACGGGGGCACATATGCCATGGAGGACCTGATGAATCGCATGGGTATGGCTGAACGTGCTGGTCTGCTGTATGCACCCACCTGCAAGGCCGAGCAGAACGCGCTTAAGGGTATGACCAACGGTAGTGTCATCACGCGTCCCTACCCTGGGATGTTCGCCCGTGCCCCCAGCTGGGATGCCCTGACCGTCTCCGAGCGGCACCTGAGGATGATGCGCACGCTCGCGCGCATGCACCCGGATTGGGTGTTCTGCGGCCCCAGTGCCGCCCTTGTCCTCGGTTTCGACGTCTCGAACTCATGCATGCATCGGCTGCATCTCGTATGCTCCGGTGAGGCTTCGAGGCGGAATACCGCATCGGTCATGTGGCATCATCTGCGTGATATGAAGGTGATGACCGTCGGGGGGATGAGAGTCTCCTCCGCCGAACGGACGATCGTCGATTGTATGCGTTGGCTCGACTTCTCGCGCGGCCTTGCCATTGCAGACTCCGCCCTGCGCGTATGCGCGAAGGATCAGGACTGGCTTCTGGCACGCTGCCACGCGGTTGACCGGCGGACGCATGGGCTCCGTCAGGCAAAGCTGGTGGCGGCATATGCGGATGCGCGGGCGGAGAGCGGCGGCGAGTCCATTGCTCGCGCAGCGATGATCGAAGAGGGCTTCTCCCTGCCGATGCTGCAGGTTGAGATACCTGATCCCCTCAGCAGCACGCCACATCGTGTTGACTTTCTGTGGACGCTCGCAGACGGGCGGTGGGTGCTTGGGGAGTTCGATGGGCGGGAGAAGTATCGCAACCCGCGCATGACGCGGGGGAAGGATGCCGTGGACGTGCTTGCCGACGAGCGCCTGCGCGAGTCTCATCTGACACTTGGTGGCAGTGTGGTGCGCTTCTCCTGGCAGGACATGAGGAATCGGCGCCGCCTTGCGCACCTTCTCACGGCATATGGCATCCCACATGAGCGTGAGCCCCGGCGGCTCGACCTACGCCCTCTCGATTGCCGGAAGATTTGAGCCACAGGAGACGAGGCCAGCCGTTCCCGTGGATGCTCTTCTCTCCATCCGTGTGGGTGCGAATCGGGCCGTGTGGGTGCGAATCGGGCCGTGTGGGTGCGAATCGGGCCGTGTGGGTGCGAATCGGGCCGTGTGGGTGCTTTTCTCCTGCGGACGGCCCACAAAATGGCAGGTCGCGGGAGGACCGTCCGGGAAAAAAGCACCCACACGTAGCAAAAGGCACCCACAGGGCAGGAAATGCGTACCCGCAGAGGACTGGCATGAAGGAAGGGGACGTCACACCAATCGAGTGCGTGGCGGTTGCGCACGGTGCTACATTGATAGGCATGACAACGGCTCATGTCCGCATGGCGCGAGGAGTCCCCATGTTCTGTCCCACCTGCAGTGTCGCCATCGAAAAGACGGCCCCGACACCGGAGGCGTCTGGCACGCCGAAGCGCATGCGTCCCCTCCGACCCCTCGTGGCGATCGCCATCATCCTCAGCATCACCGCCGTGGACATCGTCGGATATCTCGTCTGGAGCACGCTCGCCCAACCCAAGACGGTGCAGGTGAGCTTTCAGATTGACGCCCCTGGGTATGGCGCGACGACCGATCCCAAGATCCCATTGCACCTCTCGGGCACGACATTGGAGGGCACGTCCGTCGACGGGAACGTCTATCTCAGCGACATCTCGGACACCGTTGTCGTGCAGCCAGGCAGCCACACCGTCACGGCACCATAGGAGGCGACGAATACGACAGGCTGCTCGACGCATCCAGGCGCTATGCGCAAGGCGGTGGGACCAGCCAGGACAGCATAGACAGCCCTGTACAAAGGACGCAGGAGCAGCGCAGACAGATGACCCCCGCCACCTACACATGCTCGACCGAGTCGCTCGCCGTGGGGAGGACCACCTCCACCTACGTGCAACTGGAGAGCTCCAAGGACGACGCCTATGGAGCCTATGACGACAAGGTCACATACTTCCAGGATGGCATCATCTGCATCCTGAACATAGCCTATCAGATCAACGGTGGGGCGCATGGCTGGCAACAGGTCACCACAACGATCGCGAACGTGGACGCGCGCGGTCGTCACTGTCGCAGAGGCCGTGGGTCTCTCCGATGGCAGCCTGAACTCCCTGTGCCGCAAGGTCCTGGCAGACGATCTCGCCAGAAATCCCTCCGACCTGTATGGAACGGACCTCTCCCAACTGCTCGGCGGAAGGAGCAGGGCCGACCATGTGGGCTCGGACCTCGAGTACTGCCTGACGCCTAGCGGCATGCGCGTATGGACGGGACCATACCTCGTGGGCAGCTTCGCCTCGGGCTATAGGAACATCCCGATCTGCGACCTCACGGGCACCCATGCGAGCGTGGGCGCGGCGCGCGAGGAGCCACCCACCCTCGACGGCACGGGCACCATGACCGGCGCCAACCCCATGCGAGCTAGGGCCTGAGCGCTGGCATGGCCAGCTCGTGGCCGTGCGCAGGGCACGCCGGGGACACGGTTTATTCGTGAGCGTTGACGAAATGCACGCGTCGGCTCGGCACGGAGGTTTTCGTGCTGTCACAATGGCGAGACAGGGCTACTGTAGCCTGCCTGGCAGCGGTTCGAAGGCACCATGTTGGCGGGCGCCCACACCAACCCTAGGTGGCTCCCATGCCACGGATGGAGAGGAAGCACGTATGTCACACGACAAGGTCACGGAAGAATACGGGAGTCTGCTCTTCACCGATGCGGACATGCAGGAGCGCCTGCCCAAGCCGACCTACAAGGAGCTCAGGCGCACCATCAAGGAGGGCAAGCCCCTCGACCTGCACGTTGCCAACGAGATTGCGCATGCCATGAAGGACTGGGCGCTCGAGCAGGGTGCCACGCATTTCACACACTGGTTCCAGCCCCTCACCGGCATCACCTCCGAGAAGCACGACTCCTTCATCACTCCCAAGGGCGATGGAACCATCCTCATGGCCTTCTCCGGCAAGGAGCTCGTCCAGGGCGAGCCCGACGCCTCCAGCTTCCCCTCCGGGGGTCTGCGCGCCACGTTCGAGGCCCGTGGCTACACCGTGTGGGATCCCATGAGCCCCGCGTTCATCAAGGACGAGGTCCTCTGCATCCCCACCGCCTTCATCTCCTACACCGGCGAGGCACTCGACAAGAAGACGCCGCTCATGCGCTCCGAGGTGGCCCTCGAGAAGCAGGCGAAGCGCATGCTCAGGCTCTTTGGCAAGCAGCCCCGACGCGTCTGCACCACCGTCGGCCCCGAGCAGGAGTACTTCCTCATCTCCGAGGAGGACTACAAGGCCCGCCCCGACCTCATCCTCACCGGACGCACGCTCTTTGGCTGTGAGCCCGCCAAGGGACAGGAGCTCGAGGAGCATTACTTTGGCGCCATCCGCCCCTCCGTCAATGCCTTCATGAAGGAGGTCGACGACGAGCTCTGGAAGCTTGGCGTGCCCCTGAGGACCAAGCACAACGAGGTCGCCCCCTGTCAGCACGAGTTTGCCCCCATCTTCGAGCAGGGGCCGCTCGCCATCGATGACAACCTGCTCACGATGGAGAAGCTCAAGCTCCTGGCCACGCACCACGACCTCGCTTGCCTCGAGCACGAGAAGCCCTTCGACTACGTCAACGGCTCCGGCAAGCACAACAACTGGTCCATCTCCGCCGACGGCGAGAACCTCCTCGAGCCAGGAGCCAGCCCCGAGGACAACCTGCAGTTCCTCGTCGTCCTCGCCTGCCTGGTCGCCGCCGTTGACGAGCACGCCGACCTGCTGCGCGCAAGCGTCGCCTCCGCGGGCAACGACCGTCGCCTCGGTGCCAACGAGGCGCCACCGGCCATCATCTCCGTGTTTTTGGGCGATGCCCTCACGCCCGTCGTCGAGGCGCTCATCAAGAAGGAGCATGCCGAGAGCCAGGATCGCGAGGAAATCGACCTCGGCGTCCCCGCGCTGCCCAACGTCCTGCGTGACAACACCGACCGCAACCGGACCTCGCCGTTCGCCTTCACGGGCAACAAGTTCGAGTTCCGCATGTGCGGCAGCCAACAGAACCTCTCCGATCCCAACGTCGTGCTCAACACCGCTGTCGCCGAGCAGTTCGACCGCTTCTGCGCGTACGTCTCCGAGCGCTCCGACGAGGCCTTCCCAACCGTGGCCATGCGCTTCGTGCGCCACACGTTCCGCGACCATGAGCGCATCCTGTTCGACGGCAACGGCTACGCCAACGCATGGGAGGCCGAGGCCGAACGGCGCGGCCTGCCCAACCTCAAGAGCACCGCCGATGCCCTGCCCTGCCTCATCAAGCCCGAGAACATCGCTTTGTTCGACAGGTATGGCGTCCTCAACGAGAGCGAGTCGCACGCGCGTTATGTCGCGGCAGCCGAGCAGTATGCCAAGCTCATCAACATCGAGGCCAACACGATGAGCTACATGGTGCGCCACATGTACCTGCCTGCGCTCATCGACTACTCCGGCGAGCTGGCGACCGCCGTCGCAACCAAGGCCGAAATCGGCATCACCGGCCGCTCCGAGAAGGAGCTGACACGGCGCATCACCGACGGTATCGATGCCATCTCAGATGCCGTCGCCACCCTGGAGGCCAAGAACAAGGAGGCCCGCTCCATCGAGGACTGCGGGAGACAGGATCGTGTGTACCACGACGAGGTGCTGCCCCTCATGGAGGAGCTGCGCACGCACGTGGATGGCATGGAGCGCTTCTGTGGCCATGATTGGTGGCCCGTGCCCAGCTACAACAAGATGCTGTTCTACGTATAGGGCCTCGTATAGGGCATCGCGTCCGAGGTCATCGGGGCTGTCCGCGCCTCGGTGCGCCCATCTTCTTCCGCATCGTGCGAGGGGGATGGGTGAGGTTTTGGCTGCATGACGATCAGAGTCCCAGAAATGCCCGCGTGCCAATGAAGATGAGCAGATGCCTCCAAGGGAGCTCGGCATCGTCACCGAGCAGGTGCCCCAGACGACGGCCGATGGCCAAGCCCACGACGCAGCAGGCAGCTGTCATCACGCCGATCACGCTGGCGGCGAAGGCATCCATGGACAGTGCCAGTCCCAAGACAACGACCTCGACCGCCCCCACGTGTCCCCTTCCTCGTCACGAACCTCCCTTGGCCCACCATGCAAAGTCCTACCATCATACCCAAGGCACACCCACCCCGACCATACCGTCCCCCGTCCCTCCGAAGCGTCACAAAGGAGCTACACTGCCGATAGTTGTCGAAACGAGGCCTCACCATGCCCGCACTCATAGCGCACCATCTCTTTGGCGAGGAGGCCGCACGGCTCTTGCCCGAGGACATGCTCGCATGCGAGGAGGAGACGGTGGCATTCCTCCTTGGCAACCAGGGTTCCGACCCCCTCTACCTCCGCTTCCGCGCGCTTCCACAGATCAATGCCCATGTGCACCAACTGGCGCTGCGCATGCATGGCACACATGCGCTGGACGCCCTTCTCTCGTCGCGAGAGTCCGTACTCCATCTGCATGAGGGGGACAGGAGGACCGCCCGTGCCTTCGTCCTGGGCCTCCTGGGCCACTACCTGCTCGACAGCCGCACACACCCCTTCGTCTATGCCCAGGAGAACGCCCTCTGCGACATGGGCGTCGGCCTTCGGGACGCGCATCACGAGGTGCATGCCCTCATCGAGGGTGACATCGACAGCTGGCTACTCTGGAGCATGCGTGGCAGAACCACCGCGGAGATACCATCGGAGAGCTACCTCGCCTCCACGGCGCACATCGAGCGCATCGCCGGCACGCTTCTCTCGCAGGTGGCCTTCGAGGTGTATGGCCTCTCGATCGATGCCAGGCAGTATGGCGCCAGCGTACGTGACTATCGCACGGCCTATCGCCTGCTCGAGCCCGCTGGCTCGCCCACTCAGAGGGCGCTCGCGAGCCTGGAGCGCCTCGTCAGACCCCACTCCATGGCATGCGCCCTCGCCCACATGCCCAGCGCAAGCGACACATGCGCCGCTGCGAACCTCGAGCATCACGTGTGGCATGATCCCAGCACGAACGAACCCAGCACCGCAAGCTTCGCCGATCTGTTCCAAGACGCCCTCGCCGAATGGCCAGACCTCTGTGGGGCATTCGTCAGGGGCGACCTCAAGGCGCTCCAGGACCTGGTGGGTTCCCGCAACTATGACGGCGTCCCCACAGAGGGGGGTCGGGCCGTGTAGCGTCCCCCGGATGCGTGGGTGGCCTCTCGGGCATGGCTGCGACATCGTCCTGCGCCGGCCGGAACTGGGTGACAAGGGCACGGTAGCCACCACGGGCCAGATACTCTGCGGCATCCATGCGCTCCCCGCGCTCATGCGCCTGGATGAGGCGCCTGCGGAACTGCTCCTGATGCTCCATGAAGGCAAGGCGATGCTCATGGAGGATCGCACGGGGATCCTCGTGGCGCATCACGAGCTGCCCGAGGGCCTCTGCCGGCTCCGCCACGCGCACGACCGCCGTCACGATGGGAATGAACAGCACCGTGAGCGCCGAGTCCAAGAGCAAAAGGACGAGGATCGTAGCCACCAGACGAACCAGCGGGAACGACGACCCCTCGCTGCTCTCGTTCATGAAGTGCCAGACCACCTCGGGTACCGCCCGACCTGGCACCAGGCTCGCCAGGAACGGCGCAAGCGTCGCCGTGAGCAGCATGACGGTGAGCGGAGAAGACTGCTGCCAAGGCTCCCCCTGATCGCTAGCCCAACAACGTCCCACACAACCGCAGGGGCACCCCAGAACGCATGTCGCGGCCGTCGTGGCATGTGTCTCGCCGCAGTCTACCCTTCGGGCGGCATCCCAGACGCCAGGATGGCGTCGAGCGCGCCCTCGTCAAGGACCGGCACGCCCAGCCGCTGCGCCTTGGCGAGCTTTGACCCTGCGTTCGCGCCCGCCACCACATAGCTCGTCCTTTGCGAGACCGAGCCGGAGACCTTGGCACCATGCTCCCTGAGGCGCGCGCCAGCCTCGCTGCGGCTGTACTTCTCCAAGGTGCCCGTCAGCACGAAGGTGAGGCCCGCCAGGCCCTGGGGACGCTCCGGCTCCTCGCCGAAGCCCTCCTGTTCGAGCGACACGCCGGCGGCGCGCAGTCGCTCGATGACGGCCACGTTCTCGGGTATGGAGAAGAACTCCACCACCGTCGCGGCAATCTTGGGACCGATGCCCTCCACGCAGGCGATGTCCTCCGCCGATGCCATGGCCAGGGCCCGCATGCTCCCAAAGTGGCTCGACAGGAGCGCGGCAACGTTGGATCCCACGTGGCGGATGCCCAGCCCAAAGAGGACGCGCGCAAGGCCCGCGCGCTTGGATGCCTCGATCTGATCCATGACCTTGGCCGCGATGGTACGCCCCACGAAGATGGGGTCTCCCTTGAGGTGGTCTCTCGTGCTCGTCTCATAGCTGCGCCCGGTGTCCACCGCTGCAAGCGTGTCCGCGTCCAGGCGGTCGTAGTAGTCGGCCACATCCGAGAGCAGGCCCTGCTCCACCATGCGACCCACCAGCTCCACGCCCAGGCCATCGATGTCCATGGCGCCTCGACTGCCCCAGTGGATGAGGCGCTCGGTGGCCTGGGCCGGGCAATCGATGGACACGCAGCGGAAGGCCACCTCCCCCTCGTCGCGCACGACCGGGCTCCCACAGGCGGGACAGGTCGTCGGCATGTCCCAGAGTGGGCGGGCCTCATGCGCGCCCCTCATGGCTCCCTCAAGAATGGGACCAACGACCTCGGGAATCACATCGCCGGCCTTGTGCACCACGATGGTGTCGCCCACACGCACGTCCTTGCGGCGCACCTCGTCGATGTTATGGAGCGTGGCGCGTGCGATGGTGGATCCGGCCACCGTCACGGGATCGAACTCGGCGACCGGCGTCAGGACGCCCGTACGGCCCACCTGCACGCGAATGGCGCGCAGCACGGTACGCCGCTCCTCGGGCGGGAACTTGAAGGCGATGGACCAGCGTGGGGCGCGCGCCGTGAAGCCGAGCTCGCCCTGGCCGACAAAGGAGTCCACCTTCACCACCACACCATCGATGTCGTAGTCGAGATCCTCCCGGTGTGCCAGGGCGTTGGCACAGTACTTATGCACTTCGGTCGAGCTCTCCATGCGACGGGCGTGCGGGTTCACCGAGAAGCCGCAGTCCTTGAGCCAGGCGAGGAAGTCGTGCTGGGTGCCCACGGCGATGGGCCTGCTATCCGCCACGGCATAGATGAAGGTCCTGAGGTCGCGCGCACCCGTGACCGCGGCGTCCTTCTGGCGCAGGCTGCCCGCGGCCGCATTGCGCGGGTTCGCGAAGGGCTGTCTGCCCGCCGCGTCGTTCTGCTCGTTGAGGCGCACGAAGCTCGCCTTGGGCATGTAGACCTCGCCACGCACCTCCACGCGCTGGCCAAGCCCCCCGTCCTGGATCTTGGCGAGGCCGGCGCGGGCGATGGTGCGCGGAATGTCCCTGATCGTGAGGGCGTTGGCCGTCACGTTCTCTCCGGTGGTGCCATCCCCTCGCGTTGCCGCACGCAGGAGCTGGCCATCGCGATACGTGAGCGCTATGCCCAGGCCATCGATCTTGAGCTCACAGGTGTAGGCCGCAGGATGGTCGGGCGTCACGCCGAGGGCCTCGTCCGTGCGATCCAGCCACTCGTCGAGCTCATCCAGGTTCATGGCGTCATCGATGGAGTACATGCGTCGGGCGTGACGCACGGGCTCGAACTGGTCAGAGACATACCCTCCGACATTCTGGGTATAGGAGTCTGGGCTTACCAGCTCGGGATGCTCGGCCTCGATGGCCTTGAGCTCCACCAGATAGCGATCGAACTGGGCGTCTGTCATCTCCGGCGCATCGAGCGCGTAATAGGCATAGGCGGCACGGCTCAGAATGCGGTTGAGCTCGGCCGCACGCGCGGCGGGGGTCGTGGCACCCCCCTGGTCGGACGCGTGGTCCCTCGCCTGCCCCGTGCCAAACAGAGGCATCCGCTCGTCATCCGCCATATGCGCTCCCATCGACCAAGCCATCCGTGCATGCATCTTCCCTAGGATACCGCCCGGTGCTCCCCCGTGCGGCGCGGCGTTCGTGCAGGGGCATGGCAGGGGCATGGCCATGGTGGCCAGGCCCCTGCCTCACGCCGATTGGCGATGCCCTATCGGCTGCTGTCGCTACCGCCCCTGCCGCTCGAGCCCGACCCGCTCGAGTCGCTCGTCTTGCCATTGTCGGAGCCCAGCGTCACGGCGATGTCCTGGGACTGGCCATCACGCATGACGGTCACGGTGATGGTGTCACCGATGTTATGTGAGCGAACAGCTAGGATCATGCCATCCGCCGACGAGATCTCCTCGCCATTGACGGCCGTGATGACGTCACCCACCTTGACGCCCGCCTTGGCAGCAGGGCCATCGGAGGTGACGGAGGAGACATAGGCTCCCTGGTTGACAGAGAGATGGTTGCGCTTGGCGACGCGCGAGTTCACAGTCTGCATCGAAAGGCCAATGTAGGCATGCTCGACCGCCTTGCCGCTGATGATCTGGTTCGCGATATTCATGGCATAGTTGCCCGGAATGGCGAAGCCAATGCCCGCAAACGACTCGGTATCCGAGGAGAACAGCGTACAGATGCCCACGAGCTTGCCCTCATCATTCACGAGCGCCCCACCGGAGTTGCCGGGGTTGATGGCCGCGTCCACCTGGATGAGGTTGGTGTAGATGGTCTGACCGCCGGAGGAGTTCAGCAGCGTGTTGCGCGCAAGCGAGCTCACGACGCCTGAGGAGACCGATTGGTCAAGGCCGAACGGGCTGCCGATGCTCATGACCCAGTCACCCACGACAAGCTGGTCGGAGTCACCGATCTCCATGGGGGTGAGCGTGGTGTCACCAAAGTCGGCATGGATCACGGCGATGTCACTCGAGGAATCGGTGCCCACGACCGTGGCATCGAAGCTCTTGCCGTCCAGGTTGATCGAGACGTCATCGGCACCATTGACCACATGGTAGTTCGTGACGATGTTGCCGCTGGTATCCAGGATGACCCCCGAGCCGAGTCCCGCGCCCTTCTTGTTGGTCACGTAGACGGAGACGACGGAGGGCAGGTCCTTGGCGGCGACCGCCTTGGCGACCGAGGTGTCCTCGCCATCACTCGTGATGTTGACGGTACGACCTGCCGCGCTGTTGGTGGTGTTGATGACCTTGGTGCCACCGATGACGCCCGTCAGGGTGAGCACCAGCACGAGCAGGCCGGCGCCCACGACGCCGCAGACGGCGCCAATGAGACCCGCGCGCAGGCCTCCCGCCATGGGCTTGTGGGGCTTCTTCTGCTTGGGCTTGGCGGTCCGCTGCTGCGGCGCACCGGGAGCAGGGACGGACTGCTGCTGGGAGGTGGTTCCCGTCGCAGCCGCGGCCTGCGGGGCCGCCTGGCCCGCCACCTGCTGCCGGGGGGGCTGTTGGGTTGGTTGCACGGGCCGCTGCTGGTAGCCATAGGGCTGCGGCTGAGGGGCTGGGCTGGGCTGGGCCGCCTGGTAGCCTTGCTGGGGCTGTGCGGCATACTGGGGCGCGGCCACCGGCTGCCCCTGGCAAGACGCCTGGCCCCCCTGGGCAGGCTGCTGCGGAACGCCTGCCTGAGAGGTCCCGCTCTGGTTCGTGTCGCTCATGGTTGCACGCTTTCTCTCTCCCTAGGCCAAGCACGCTGCCCGACCTCTCTGGGGACGAATCCCACTTTTTCATATCCTACGATTGTAGGTGTCAAGAGGGCGGTAGGAAAATCCCGACATCAGCACCAAAGTCTCCCATAAAGCTGCTCTAAAGCTTGAAGAGGTACCCCACGCCACGCACGGTGGCGATGTGCGAGGCGATGTGCGGCCCCACCTTGGAGCGCACACGACGAATGTGCACGTCAACCGTACGTGTGCCACCGCAGTACTCAAAGCCCCACACGCGATGCAGGAGCGTCTCGCGCGAGTACGCACGCGAGGGGTGCGTGGCCAGAAAGGACAGCAGCGAATACTCCATGAGCGTGAGGTCAACGGGCTCGTCGTCGATATACACCTGATAGGTGGCGAGGTTGATGGTCATGTTGTCGACCGTCACCACGTCGGAGGGGGTGCTCTGGTCGCTCGGCCAGAGCAGCAGGGCGCAGCGCACCTCGAACTCCGCCTGGCTCGCATCGGCAATGATGAAGTCGTTCCTCCCCTGTACGGGAAGATGGAGGTTGGAGAGCTGGCTCGCGTCCTGGATGGCCAGCACCGGAATGCAGCCGTTCTCCGAGACATAGTCGTCAATCTCGTTGACCGTCGCCTGGCTGAGGCCGGCAAAGTCCACTATGACGAGGTCGAACTCATGACCGGAGCGAATCGCCTGCGAGAACGTCTCCGGGGTGGTGGGCAGGATCGAGACATCCAGCGAGCGCCTGAGCTCATGCATGTGACTCATGTAGCGTGAGGTCTTGGAAACCAGGAGAATGTTCTTGTGGTGCATCCGTGCTCCCCGTCTCATCTGCATCATCATAGTCATCCAACGGTCGGAGAGGGCCGTTATCGAGCCTACCACACATCCTTGGCCACACATCGTCGTATACAGGCAAACCGGTACGACAGTGCGCAAGGGTTCCACAATTGCGACCCGACGGGCAGCCGATGACATGCATGGCGCACACGACGCCCCCTACCGAAGGCTTCCCAGAAACTCACGCGTGCGCGCCTCACGGGGATGGTCAAAGACGTTCTCGGGCAGTCCCTGCTCGACCACGACACCCCCCTCCATGAACACCACGCGATCGGCCACGGCGCGCGCGAAGCCCATCTCGTGGGTGACCACGACCATGGTCATGTCCCCATTGATGGCGAGGTCCTGCATGACGGCAAGCACCCCACGCACGAGTTCGGGATCAAGCGCCGAGGTGGGCTCGTCGAAGAGCAGTACCTTGGGATGCATGGCCACCGCACGTGCGATGGCCACGCGCTGCTGCTGACCGCCCGAGAGCTGAGGTGGCTTGAACTCGGCTCGGTCGGCGAGGCCCACGGCATCGAGCTGGCGCAGGGCCTCCGCCTCGGCCTCCTCATGCGCCATGCCGAGCACGCGCATCGGGCCCAGCATGACGTTCTGCTTGGCCGTGAGGTGCGGAAAGAGGTTGAACTGCTGGAACACCATGCCGAGATCGCGTCTGATCCTGGTCGCCTCCGCCTTCGTCGCGCCCGTGATCTCCCGATCGTCCACAAGGATGTGGCCCGAGGTGGGCGTCTCAAGCAGGTTGATGCACCGCAGCATGGTTGACTTTCCCGAGCCTGAGGGGCCCAGGATCACCACGATCTCGTCGTTCCACACGTTGAGGCTCACGTCGCGCAGCACGGGCGTGGCACCGAAGCTCTTGCCCAGATGCTCGATGCGAACGACTGGGTGCTCCCCTTCCGTGAAGTGATGGTTCGAGAGGTGCCTATCGTGATCGAAGGCGACACGCGCCGCCTCCTCGGAGGCGAGCGGGGCGGGAGTCGCCCTGGCAGACGCCTGCCCAGAGGCACTCTTCCTCCTAAAGGGCATCATTGGTACCTCCATCGGTTACGACATGTGGGCCAAGGGGCGCCAGGAGCGACCGCAGTGCCGAGGGCCGCCCGGCCGAAGCCCTGGCCCGATCGGACTCTGCGGCGGCACCCGCATCGACGCCTGTGGCCGTCCCCGCATCGGAGGGGGCCGATGCCCCCTCCTCGACCGCGGGGCGGTCCCCGCCACCTCGTTCGGCCGTGGCCATGCGCCGCTCCACGGAGCTCACGAGCTTGATGAGCGGCAGCGTCACGATGAGGTAGTAGATGGCCGCCGCGATGTAGGGCGTGATGTTGCCCGTGGTGTTGCTGATGTTCTTGGCAAACATCATGAGCTCCATGACGCCCACGGATGAGAGCAGTGACGTGTCCTTGTACGAGGTGATGAAGTCGCTCGTGACGGTGGGAATCACGCGACGGATCGTCTGGGGCAGGATGACCCACACCATGGTCTGCAGGGGACTCATACCCAGCGAGGAGGCGGCCTCGTACTGGCCATCCGGTATGGACTGGATGCCGGCACGATAGATCTCGGCCTGGTAGGCGGAGGAGTTGATGGCCACCACGATGACGCCAAGGACCACGTTGTCGATGTTGACGCCCATCATGGGCAGGCCAAAGAACATGAGGTAGATCTGCAGGAAGAACGGCGTCCCTCGCAGCACGTTGACGTAGAGGGACGAGAGGCCACGCAGCACGGCATGGCGCGAGATGCGCATGAGGGCGAACACGAGCCCCAGCAGGATGGCACAGGGGTAGGCACACAGCACCAGCACCAGGCAGAGCAGCCAGCCGGGAAACAGGCGCGCGAATGACGTCACCAGGATCTGGGGCTTGAGGAACGTGCCCAGGAAGGGCACGGAATTCCACGCGGCGACCCAGGCCTGGTCATCCAGCCATGTGACCGTCGCCTGCAGCGGCGTGATGGCAATGGTGTGGATGCTGGGCGAGGCGGGAATGACACCCGCAAGGCCCATCGCCGTCTCATAGCCTCCCGATACGGCGAAGTCCCCACCACCGCTTGGGAAGCGCATGTTCGTGGCCTCGATGCGCAGCAGAGAGCCGTCCTGCACGGGCGTGTCGAAGGTGACCGTGAGCGTGGAACCCTCCACGCTCACGGTCGTGGGAACCTCAAGGCGGTCGAGGCCAGAGAGCACCGTCACGCGCGTGCTGGCATGCTCGAGGCTGGAGCCTTCGGGCAGCTGAAGGGTGACGGACGAGACGCCATCGGCCACATGGACGGTTCCCTCCCAGGTGAGGCGCGTATCGATGCCGCCGATGATGGAGTCGCCTCCCTCCTCGTTGGGGCGTGCCGTCGCCTTGCCGACGGTGATGCTGCCTGCGCCCGACGAGTCGATGGCGTCGTCACCCGTGGAGAGCGTGGCGACATCTGACGAGGACGCACCGCCGAACCACTTCTTGTCGAGGGCGTCGATGGTGCCGTCGTCACGGCATTGCTGCAGGGCGTCGTTGAGTGCCTCGGTGAGGCTGGGGTTGTCCTTGGAGACCACGAGCCCAAACTGCTCGCCCGTGGGCACCTGCAGTGCGATGCGGAGATCGGTGAACGAGTTCATGCACTCGTACCGCATCACGGGGAGGTCGGCGATCGTGGCCGTGTAGAGGCCGCTCTGCACGCCCGTAAGAGCGGCGATGGCGTCGTCGAGGGCAACTATCTGGGCGTTGGGCAGGTTCTCGCGCGCCCACTGGTCGGCCGTCGTGCCCGATTGCACGGCAATGGTAGCGCTGGGCACATTGAGGCTCTGATAGTCGCGCGCCACGGCGTCGGAGGTGCCGGCGGGCGTGACGATACCCAGGTTGGAGTCGATGTAGGGATTGGTGAAGTCGACCTCCTGCAGGCGCTCGTCCGTGATGGTGAGGTTGGAGGCGCCCACGTCGGCCTTGCCGCCCTGCCTGATCATGGGAATGATGGAGTCGAACTTCTGTGGTGGCAGATACTCGCAGGTAAGGCCCATCTTTGCGGCAAGCGCCTGCATGAGCTCCACCTCATAGCCCGCCGGCGCGGCGGCATCGTCCATGTAGTCGAAGGGAGGGTTTGCCAGATCGGAGACGACGGTGAGCGTCCCTGGTGTCACCGTGGTGTAGGCGGGCGCCTGTGCCCCGCTCGCCCCCTGGTCGTCCTGCCGTACGCCGCACCCCGCAAGGAACGGCACGAGCGCGGCGACGACCAGCGCAAGTGCCATGGCGAGGATCGGGTGCCCCGTCTTGCGATGGGCCCTTCCGTGCGTGCCATGCGCAGTCTGCATGCTGGACCTCCCCGAGGCGGACCATGAATCACCAATCGGAAAGTTGAAGGAAATTATACCAGCAGCTGATTATGGCTTCGTTACCTTATCGTGTACCTGAATAATACCTGGGGTCATTATGCGTATGACCGTATCAGGCACACACCCGATGCGGGGCAAGGGGTGCGCAGGCAGGGCGGTGCGTTTCCTAGATGCCAACGTAGTAGGTCGTACGCTCCCAGTCCGTGACGACGGAACAATACTCATCCCACTCGCTCCACTTCTGCTCCACAAGGTAGTCGCAGATATGGTCGCCCAGCGTCTCATGCATGAGCTCGCTCTTGTCGAAGCTCTTGATGGCCTCGCCCAGGTTGCGCGGCAGGCGATGGATCCCCCGGCGCGTGAGCTCGGCGTCACTGAGCTTCTCGAGGCCCGAGAACGACTCCTCGGGCAGCTTGAGACCCTCCTCGATGCCACGGACCCCGGCGGCCACGCTCGCGGCGATGGCAAGGTAGGGGTTGGCGGCGGGATCGGGATTGCGCAGCTCGACCCTCGTCGCCTGATGCTTGCCCGGCTTGTGGGTGGGCACGCGCACCAACGCGGCGCGATTCTTGCGCCCCCACGTGGTGTAGATAGGCACCTCGCCGTTGGGGATGAGGCGCTTGTAGGAGTTGACCGTGGGATTGGTGACCAGGAGGAACTCGGGCGCATACGCGAGCAGCCCCGCCACGTAGCTCTGGCCAAGCGGCGAGAGGTGCGCGGGATGCCCCTCCTTGGGGCCCCAGAAGAGGTTCTCCCCATCGTGGTTGAAGATGGACTCGTAGAGGTACATGCCCGAGCCCGAGAAGTCCGAGAACGGCTTGGGCATGAAGGACGCCATGAAACCGTGCTCGTTGGCCTCGCGGCGGATCACGAGGCGCGCGGTCATGATGTTGTCCGCCGCGGTGATCGCCTCGGCATAGCGCAGCTCGATCGCGTTCTGGGAGGGGGCGTTGCTGTGATAGGAGTACGAGACGGGAATGGACATCCGCTCGAGCGAGAGCGTGGTCTCGCGACGGATGTCGGTGGCGAAGTCGGAGGACGTGAGGTCGAAGTAGCCGGCACCATCCACCGTCTCGGGGATGTCGGAGTTCCGGTCGTGCAGGTAGAAGTAGTCGAGCTTGGGGCCGACGTTGATGACATAGCCCTTCTCGTCCGCCTGTTCGAAGATCCTGCTCAGCACGGAGCGCGAGTCGCCGGCGAACGGCTCGCGACTCGGCGTGCGCACGTCACAGAACATGCGCGCGGCGGCATGTGCCTCGGGACGCCACGGCAGCACCTGAAAGGTGGTGGCATCAGGGAAGGCCAGCATGTCCGACTCCTCCTGCGAGACGAAGCCCTCGATGGACGAGCCGTCGAAGCCGATGCCCTCCATGAACGCCTCCTCGAGGTCCTCCGAGGAGATGGAGAACGACTTGAGCTTGCCCAAGACATCCGTGAACCACAGCTGCACGAAGCGGACGTTGCGCTTCTCTATGGTCCGCAGGACGAAGTCGATGTTCCTGTCATCACTCATGGGCCCTCCTCGGCCTCGCATACAGAGACGGTCTCATCACCTTGACCTTGACAGAGTCATATTACGTCACTGTTTCGAGCCGGGCCAACCACACGAGCGGTCACACGTGCGCCATCTAGCGGTCGTGTCGCGCGTCGAGCGCGCGCTCCGCATCGGCGACCATGGACTTGGCAACCGTGCAGCTACCCCTGCCCGTACGACGCACCGAGCAGCTCGCGGCGGCGGAGCAGTCGGCACAGTCCCCTCCCCTGTGGCGCACCAGCGAGCGAATGCACAGCAGCAGCACGGCCAGTACGGCACCGATGACGATGACGTTCGCAACCATGGCGGTTTCCTCCCTATCGTTAGTCTAGGGTTACTATACCCAGCCGTGCCACGTTGGTCACATGGGATAGAGGCGCGATGGGACGGGGAGGGAAGGGCGGGGCGTACCGATCGCGTCGCAGGACGGCCCGTTTGCCGTTCGCCCAAGTGCCTGTGCAACCGCAGGGCGCCTCCCCATAGAATGGGAGGCGGCTGCCCCCGCTCATCCCCAGGGCGACCGATCGCGCGCCCCAGACAAGCGAGGCCCCCATGGAACAGACCCACCAGATGCCCGTCGGCGATGACCTCAAGTATGCACGCCTGCTCTCCCAGCGCTTTCCCAACCGACAGGCCACCATGAGCGAGATCATCAACCTCAAGGCCATCCTCACGCTGCCCCGTGGCACGGAGACCTTCATGAGTGACATCCATGGCGAATACAAGGCCTTCCGGCACATACTCAACAACTGTTCCGGCATCATCCGCGAGCAGGTGCGCATCATCCTCTCCTCGGAGCTGGACGCGCACGAGCAGGCCGAGCTGAGGACGCTCGTGTACTATCCCCGCGAGAAGATCGACCGCGTGCGGCAGGAGGGCGGGCTCACGGACGAGTGGTACCTGGAGAACCTCCACCTGCTCGTCCGTCTCGCCCGCTGGATCGCGGGCAAGTACACGCGCTCCAAGGTGCGCAAGGCCATGCCCCAGGAGTACGCCTACATCATGGACGAGCTCATGCATGCCACGCGCGACGAGGAGCGCGTGCGTCACAGCTACCACCTGTCCATCCTGCGCTCCGTCGTGGGCACCGGTGCCGCAGACGACCTCATCGAGGCCTTCGCGAACCTCATCAAGCGGCTGGCCGTCGACCGCATGCACGTGGTGGGTGACATCTTCGACCGTGGCACCCATGCCGACAAGGTCATGCACACCATCTCGCACCTGCCCTCGGTGGACGTGCAGTGGGGCAACCATGACATCGCCTGGATGGGGGCAGCGGCGGGGTCCACGGCCTGCATCTGCTCGGTCGTGCGCACCTGCGTTCACTACGGGACCCTTGCCACGCTCGAGGTGGGCTACGGCATCCCCCTGCGCGAGCTCGCCCTCTTCGCCAACGAGGCCTACCGCGCCGACGATGCGCTCGCCCCCATCGAGAAGGCGATCGACGTCATGCTCTTCAAGGTGGAGGGACAGACCTACCGCCGCCATCCCGACTGGCGCCTGTCGGCTAGGAGGCTCCTTTTAGACAAGATGGACCCGACCCGCGGCACCGTGCGCGTCGGCGACCGCGAGTGGCCCCTCAGGACCTGCGACTTTCCCACCATCGACCCAAGTGACCCATACCGCCTGAGCGAGGGCGAGCGACGCGTCCTCGATGGCCTCACGACGGCGTTTCGTGAGTCGGACCGCCTCCACCGCCACGTGGCCTTCCTCTACGAGCAGGGGTCGATCTACCGTGTGTGCGACGGCAACCTGCTCTTCCATGGGTGCATCCCGCTCGAGCCCGACGGGACCTTCTCCACGGTCATATGCGAGGGCAGGCCCTACCGTGGCAGATCCTACCTGGACTTCTGCGACAGGGTCGCGCGACGTGCCTGGACGCTCGGCGACCAGGTGGCGCTCGACTGGATGTACTACCTCTGGTGCGGCGCCCACTCGCCGCTCTCCGGCCGTGTGGTCAAGACGTTCGAGCGCTCCTTCGTGTGCGACGAGCGCGCCTGGGAGGAGCCGCGCGACCCCTACTTCGACCTCAGCGACTCCGCTGGGACCTGCGAGCGCATCCTGGCCGAGTTCGGCCTCAAGGGACCCGGCTCCAGCATCGTCAACGGGCACACCCCTGTGCGGGCCTCCGCCGGCGAGAGCCCCATCCGCGCAGGCGGGCGCAAGCTCATCATCGACGGCGGCTTCTGCAGCGCCTATCACACAAGGACGGGCATCGCCGGATACACGCTGGTATCGGGCTCCCACGCCCTGCGCATCAAGGCGCACCGCCCCTTCCTGGGCGTGGAGGCGGCGCTCGACGACAACGCGGACATCCTGAGCGACAGCGACGTGATCGACCGCCATGCCCATCAGGTCCTGGTGGCCGAGACGGACAAGGGCGCGATCATCCGCTCCCGGATTGCCGACCTCGAGGCGCTGACCCATGCCTTCGAACAGGGCACCATCCCCGAGCATGGGCTGAGCGGCGGCACCTTCGCGGTAGGCCGCTGACCTGACGACGCTGAGCCCACGGGATCGCGCGGGCCGAGCCTGTGGGTGCCAATCGCTGCGTGTGGGCGCCCTTCTCCACTCGTGTGGGCGTCGATCGATCCGTGTGGGTGCGAATCGGGCCGTGTGGGTGTCTTTCTCCCGCGGACGGCCCACAAAACGGCAGGTCGCCAGAAGCCCGTCCGGGAGAAAGACACCCACACGCAGCAAAAGACACCCACATGCAACAGAAAGCACCCACACGGGTGGAGAAAGGTGCCCACACGAGAGCTGCGGGCAAACGGGCCTCGGTAGCTCGGACCCTCAGCCATGCCATGGAGGTGGGGCCACTCGCATGGCAAGTGGCCCCACAGTCAGCGCGCAGGGTTGGACAGGCATGACCGTCCTTACTGGGCGAGCGTGGCACCCAGCTCCTTGAGCTGCGTCAGCGCGTCGTCATCAGGCGCGAGGTTGGCGATGACGGTGCCCACCACCGTGACGCCCGCCTCCTCCGCAGCCTCCTTCCAGCTGTCCATCCACTCTCCCGTGCCCCAGTCGTAGCTGCCGAAGAGCGCCACGGGCTTCTCGCCGAGGGCGGGGACGCAATCGTCCCACAGCTCCTCGAAGTCGGGGTCAAGCTCCTCGGAACCCATGGCGGGACAGCCAAAGGCAAAGGCATCGTAGCCTGCCACCTGACCGGCATCGAAGTTGTCATACTCGACGGCCTCGGTACCGGCGCCCTCAGCCACGGCATAGGCCATCGTCTCGGTGTTGCCGGTCTGTGAGAAGTACACCACCGCTACCTTGCTCATATCGTCTCTCCCTAGAAGCTCGGTTCTCCTGTCAGATGGGGGCGAACGCGGCTACCGCAGGTTGTAGAAGGCATCCCTGCCTGAGAACTCGGCGGACTCCGCCAGCGCATCCTCGATGCGCAGCAGCTGGTTGTACTTGGCCACGCGGTCGGAACGCGCGGGGGCACCGGTCTTGATCTGGCCCGCGTTGGTGGCGACGGCGAGGTCCGCGATCGTGGTGTCCTCGGTCTCACCGGAACGGTGGCTCACGATGCAGGTATAGCCGGCACGCTGTGCGACCTGCATGGCCTCCAGCGTCTCCGTGAGGGTGCCGATCTGGTTGACCTTGATGAGGATGGCATTGGCGGCACCCAGCTCGATGCCCTTCTTGAGGCGCTCGGTGTTGGTGACGAAGAGGTCGTCGCCCACGAGCTGAACCTTCCTGCCCAGACGCTCGGTGAGCTTCACCCAGCCGTCCCAGTCCTCCTCGGCCAGGCCGTCCTCGATGGAGACGATGGGGTACTTGTCGACGAGCTCCTCCCAGTAGTCGATCATCTCGTCGCTGGTGAGGGTACGGCCCTCGCCCTTGAGCTCGTAGGCACCGGTCTCCTTGTTGTAGACCTCGGAGGTGGCGGGGTCCATGGCGAACATGAAGTCGCGACCCGGCTCGAAGCCCGCCTTACGCACAGCGTCCATGAGGTACTCGAAGGGCTCGGCGTTGGTCTTGAGGTCGGGGGCAAAGCCGCCCTCGTCGCCCACACCCGTGGAGAGCCCCGCATCCTTGAGGACGCCCTTGAGGGTGTGGTAGACTTTTGCGCTCCAGGCAAGCGCGGTCTTGAAGTCGGGCGCACCGACCGGCATGATCATGAACTCCTGGAAGTCCACGTTGTTGTCCGCGTGCACGCCGCCGTTGAGGATGTTCATCATGGGGGTGGGCAGCGTGTGGCCATTGACGCCCCCCAAGTACTCGTAGAGCGGTAGGTCCTGCGCGGTGGCGGAGGCACGGGCCACGGCCAGCGAGCAGCCGAGGATGGCGTTGGCGCCGAGCTTGGCCTTGTTGGGCGTACCGTCGGCGGCGATGAGGGCGTGATCGACGGCACGCTGGTCGGAGGCGTCCAGACCGACGATGGCCTTGGCGCACTCCTCGTTCACGTGGGCGACAGCGTTGAGCACGCCCTTGCCCATGTAGCGGTCGGCGTCGCCGTCGCGCAGCTCGACGGCCTCGAACTCGCCCGTGGAGGCACCGGAGGGAACGATGGCGCGTCCCACGGAGCCGTCTGCCAGAGCCACCTCCACCTCGACGGTGGGATTGCCGCGGGAGTCCAGGACCTCGCGACCGTAGACATCAATGATCTCACTCATGGCTTGCCTTTCTCTTGTGGCCCGCAGGCCTCCGATGCGCTGCTACTTTAATACCCAGTGACTAGTGGGAATTACCGGAACGGAGGGCGTTCCCTCGAAGAAGGCACACGAGCGCCCCGGGTCTGTCTGTGACGCACTTAGATTGTATACTATAGCTAACTTATCGGCAACGGGGGAGATACGGGCTCTATATGAGCAGTGCCATGTATAGCTGCTCTGGTAGAGCCAATCGCTGAAGGCCAAGACATTGTTTTCAGGATAGACCATGGCAAACGGGAGGAACTCCATATGCTGGCACCCTAACGACAATGCGCTTGCGGCACCGCTCGTCCCATCCATCCTAGGCCCCCTGACGTTGGCGGGCCTTCGCCTCCTCCAGCGATATGACAGGGATGTCTTCCTCCAGATATGCCCTCAGCTCGGGGATGCCCTCGCCCGTCGCGTTGTCCACCAGAAAAATTCGCTCGCAGCAGCAGCTCTCGAGCCACTGGCGCACCATGGGCACGTTCGCATTGGGTGCGTTGATCTTGGTGATGATGCCGATGAGCGGACGGTTGAGAAACGCGTTGCAGTTGGGCGCGAAGACCGTGAACGGTTCGTTTGCAGCAATGAGAATGGCCACGACATCGGACTCGAACGAGAAGCAGGCCAAGCCCACACCCACCTGCTTGGACTCCGAATACTCACCAGGTGTGTCGATAGTGTCGCCATGGGCATAGGTATACTGCGTCTTGTGATAGTGCAGCTCCTCGCCACGCAAGGCCTGGATGAGGGACGTCTTTCCCGCCTCGCTACGTCCCATCAGGAACAGTCGCTTCATCTCGTACCTACCGGTATGTCATCTGGCATACGTGAAAATCGAGTTCATGACCAAAGTAGCTAAGAATCTCGTGTTGGGCGCTCTCGATCTCTGTGATGGCACCACATAGGATGAGCGAGCCATTGAAACGATCCATGAAGCCCAGGTCCACCGAGCCGTGCTTCATGGCAATATCGGCGGCAATCACGACGGCCTCCCATGGTGTGAAGCGCATGAAGCCAAGCGCCTCACCCGTATGGTCCTCGCCTTCGTGCGTGCCGATATCCAGATCCAAGGTCTCGCATACGCGGCGACGGGAGGTTCCCATTATGTGTGCAAGGTCGATCTCGCGCCCGGGCACGCGTATACGTGTGATGCGGATCTCGCCATTCTCCCCGCGGGGCGGCTCACCGTGGAAGAACTCCTCGAAGACCTGTTCCCTTGTGATTCGTTCCCTCATTCAGCTCACCTAGCGCTTCGTGACCTTGCAGGTAACGTAGCCCAAGGTGTCATGGAAGAACTCGACTACCTGGGTGATGGCGGTAGTGACGTCTGCGATCTCGCCACTGATAATCATGGTACCGGTAAAGCGGTCAGCGAAACCTAGATACACGTCCGCACTCTTGATTGCAATGTCAGATGCAATGACGGCAGACTCCGGTGGCGTGATGTTCATGATGCCCAGGGCGCTGGAACCGTAGTCAACCGATGGATTGAGGCCGAGCTTGGTGTAGATGATGGGCTCGGGACCACCGATAACGTGGGCAAGGGTAATCTCCTTGCCCGAAACGGTCTCTTGGACCACACGAATCTGATCTTGTTCGTTGCTCACGTTCGTCTGCCCCCATGCGCTGAGACGATCTGGACCCCACCCTATGTGTAGGTGCTTACATCCTGTGAAAGTCAAGCCACGGCTTGGCAGATAGTTGCCCTGCGCCGCCGAAGCGCGTATTCAATCACGAGAGATGCCTCTTCTTTGCCTGGCCTCGATACGCATCACGATAGATGTTGATAAGATCCTGCTTTGAGACTGGGCGCGGGTTGGTGGGAGTGCAACGATCGTGGGCCGCAGTCTCTGCCATCTCGCCCACAGACCGCTCGAAGTCAGAGGAGTCAATCTTGCCCAGGTCGGCCAGGCAGTTCTCGATATCCAGCTCATGACGCAGATCGATGACTCTCTGCAGCAGCTCGTCGGCATCCGCCATACCCAACTCGCACGCCAGCCGCTCATAGGGCTCGCGGTAGCGATCCTCTGCCATATGGAAACGCATGACATAAGGCAGCAGGATGGCATTGAGGCGACCGTGGGCGATGTGGAAGCGTCCGCCCAGAGCGTGAGCGAGACTGTGGTTGATGCCCAGACCCGCATTGGTGAAGGCGATGCCCGCCACGCAGGAGGCCTCGGCCATACGGCCGCGCGCCCTCATGGCGTCACCGTCGTGAAAGACCACCGGCAGGTCCTCGAACACGATGCGCAGGGCCTTGGCCGCAAGCGCATCGGAAAAGCTGCTGGCCTTGTTGCTCACATAGGCCTCGAGGGCGTGCGTGAGGACATCCAGGCCGGTGTCTGCGGTAATGACGGGCGGGACGGAGCGGGTGAAGCTCGCGTCCAACAGGGCCCCGTCAGGGGCAAGGGCATCGTCAATCAAGGCAACCTTGGCCATCCCACGGGTGATGACGGCAAAGTTGGTGACCTCGGAGCCCGTTCCCGCCGTGGTGGGAACGGCCAGGAAATACGGTCGTCCTATGCCTTTCTGACCTGCGAAGTACAGGATGGCCTTGGTGGCGTCTATGCAGGAGCCGCCACCAAAGGCGATGACGAGATCGGGCTTTGCCTGCATGATCATCTCGACGCCCACATCCACCAGCTCCTGGCTGGGATCGGGCTGGACGTTGGAGTATACGCTCACGTGCACACCAGTGGGAAGGTACTGGGTCATCTTGTTGACCATGCCGGACTCCTGCAGGAAGCCGTCCGTTACGACGACGACGTTTGAGTACGTCAAGGAGCCAAGGTGCTCCACAGCCTGGGATCCGAAGAAAAGCTTCGTCTTGAGGTAGAACTCGTTCATCTCTTACTCCGTTTCTGCTTGCACGAGGATCTCGGTTACGAAGAGGTCGGTATTGTAAGTTGTCCAATAGTCCAGGACAAAGCGTTCCATGGCAGACCCGACGACCTTGTATCCGTTCTGCTCAGCAAAGTCGATCACACGCTGGTACGCGACGGCCATGTGTTCGAACATGCCAACGTGATACGTCGACAGGTAGATGCCCTCAGGTAGGATTTGACCGTTTTCGGGCGAGATGGGGCGCACCGGCTTCTGAAGCAGCTGCACGTCGCACTCTCTGCCTTCCGACGCCGCGAGCATGGCGTCCTCGACTCCATCGAAGCCCAGGATGACAGGACCACAGATGGCATTTCCGACCCTTTGCACATACGAGGCGAAGTCAAGGCTGACGATGGCCTCCGCAAAGCTGCCGCAGAAGCGTGAGGGTAGGCACAGCAGCTCACGGCTAGGTAGGTACCTCACGCTCACCGCAGTCGGACGGACCCTGAGGATCATATTTGCCTCGTTGACAAGCTCGCTCCACTCAACGATGGCCTGCCTTCGCTCGTCGAGCCGACGGGCCTCCACATCGCATTCGGTCAGATGCTTGGACAGCAGGCTCTTGGCCTCTTCCAGACTAGAGTGCTGAAGCATCGACGCTATTTCCTCAAGAGAGAACCCCATCATCTTGAGGTAGTTGATGACGGGAATCTTGAGCATGGTCCGTAGGCTGTAGAAGCGATAGCCGTTATCGCCCACCACATCAGGCTCCATGAGACCCAGCTCGTCGTAATGCCTCAGGGTGCGCTGGGAGATGCCGCCGATTCGGCTGACCTCGCCTATTCGGTAGAGGTTGTCGCATTCGCATGCGTAGCGCTCCTTGCAATGCATGCGCTCACCTCCGTTGCATCAATGAGCCGGGACGCAAGGACATAGCTCAGCGCAATGGGGTTCTCACGAGGCAGCTGACGGCCCAGTGCGTCGCGTAACCTATAGATAGTGCCAAGCGAATACCCCTCGACCTCTGCAAGGAAGTAGTCCATAGCCGACACGGTCCTGGCATTCGACCGGTCGGGGCGCGCATGAAGATGAGACTGTGGCAGCTCGCGCGCGGCGTCATCAAGCGCAGGTGAGAGGAGCGCACGGATCTGGGCAAGCGCTGCCTTCCGCACAGGTGAGGGAATGGGCAGCTTCCGCGCCCAGGTGGTGCGGTAGATCTCCGGGTCAGTCACACGCATCATGCGTGCGTACTTCTCTGCAATGAGGTTTCTACCCTCGTCATCCGCGCGCTTGAGCTCACTCAGCACAGGATGCACCAGCTCATGTGGGAAGGCCAGATACTGTGCGCTGCGATACGCGAAAAACTGCCTGAGGTCATCTTGGCAGCTCGCGCGACCATTCATACCTAGGACCGAATCGAACTGCTTCCACTCCAAGGCGACCAGATGGCAGAGGTCCTCCCTGGATGCCTGGCCCAGACCTTCCTCGTCGAGAACCATCACGACCCCCGGAAGGGAGAAGAGCCTCTCCATATCGATCTGACGCTCGGAGCGAGAGAAGCCGGTCCCGAAGGCCGTGCATGCATCACGAGAATCGGCATGGATCGAATCACAAATCATTTGAGAATGCCCCCTCGTTCAGTGGACGCTCACGCAGATAGTCGTTGGGAATTCCCTGCCAGATGGACAACGCCGCATCCAGGAGGAAGTTGGAGTCCCCTGTGGCCCAGCCCAGTGCAAGCACACAGCGAAGCACGATGCCGCAGAGGCTCTCGACATCCGCCTGCGAGACCCGGCTCACAGGAGCCATGGCGATCTTTCGCACCAGCTCACAGATGGGCGCGGGGACGTACGCACGCTCAGACAGCGAGCGGAAGGACCACTTGTAGAAGGGCATATAGCTACCGGACAGTAGGTGGAGTGCCGCCATTGCCGCACACAGGAACTCGGAACGAGCCACATTTGCCGCCACTACCTCATGACGGGCGAGACAGCGTTGGAGGTTGTACTGACCAGACTGCGCCATGATTGACATGTTTGCGGCAACCTTCTTGCGGATGACGGACTCAGGATAGAAGTCCTCGTACACACTGCGAATCTGGGAGAACTGGTTGCTCATGTCCTTGAAGACGGCACCTCCCGTGACGATGGCCAGAAGCTGCTCTGGAATCCTCAGCCACTCCACAACGCTTTGGGGGGCGCGGTCAAGCCCCGTGAAGTTGCGGTAGAAGGCCTCGGTCTGGAAGACGCCAACGCGCTGGCCAGCAAGAGGCATTTCCGTGCGACGATAACCCAAGAACTCTCGCGGAAGGGACGCATAGCGATGGGAGAGCTCCTCCCCACATTCGTCCCAAAGGTCATGGGGGACCCAAACGCAGAATCCAGGGCCAAAGTCGTGGTCCTGGGACAGCTCGTCATCAAAGCCCAGACACTCCGAGCCCGGACCCACAAGGCCAAAGGCAAGCCGAGACTCGACGGAGTATGAAAGCCCAGACACGAGGACTGACCCGTACTCGCCATAGAACTTGGCTGCAAGCTCCATGCCCTTCACGTCATGCCTCCCCTTCCGAGCGTTCGCACAGGCCCCCAGAAGCGAGGATGTACATGTCTCGCGCCTTCTCCTCCAGAAGCCGTGCATACGGGACGTCTCCCAGCTTTTCGCGAAGGACCTTTGCGGCCATACGGTAGAACTCCCCCGCCCGAACGTAGTCACCCCTCAAGTAGGCAATGCGAGCTGCCGTGGCCAGGGCGTGGGGGCGATGGACGTCACGGCCGGCATTGAGCGTCTCATATATCACGAGAGCGCCAACGATGACCTCGGCCGCCTCCTCGACCCTCCCCTCGTCCATGAGAACCTGGGCCAGGTTGATGGCGTTCGTCGCACGCACGCCATCGGATCCGGGGACCGTCTCCAGAAGCCGTCCCGCCCGCCTGAGATCAGAGTGTGCCTCTGCAAATCGATTCATGCCGCGCAGTGCGCTGCTACGGTTGTTGCAGATCGCGCTCATCTCATATTGGTGACCATCCTCGTCTCCCAGCAGCGCCTCCGTGGCATCGAAGGTGTCAACGGCGGCGGCAAAGCGGCCCCGAGCCACATAGACGTCGCCCAGGTTGACGAGCGCCCGCGCACGGTCCTCTGCGCCGACATCCATCGATTCGAGCAGACGCACAACCGTGTCGTAGAGCCATTCCGCTTCCGCAAGGTCGCCACGTAGGCGCAGGACGCTTCCCAGTTCATTGGCTGAGGCCACCTCCGCGGGCTTGTCACCGGCGAGTCGGGCGCGTCGGAGTACCTTCCGAAGGAAGCCTTCGACGTCTGAACCCGACTCGCCATAGAGTCGATCGAGCTCCGTATAGAAGTCCGAGAGCCCCACGCAAGTCACTACTCCCCGCGGAATGCCGAAACCAGCTCGTTAATCATCTTGTTCAGTTCGTCGGCATCAACGACATCACTCTTGCTCGGTCCATCCTGTATGGCCTGGGGGGTGCAGCTGTTGCAGCCAACGGAATAGCTGATACCGCTCGTGTCATGGCCCACGGGGACCTCGATTCCCACGTCACTGCCCGTGGTGGGTACAGCCGCGACATCGGCAGCCTCGGCATGGGCACAGCTGCCGCTCGTGCATCCATACTCGCCGACGAGCTCGGGATGCCACTTGGCAAAGGTCTCGTCCACCGCAGCAACCTGGTCGGGCTCGATGATGCCGTTGGCGACGCGCTTGACGTTGATGAGATGCTGGGGGCCAACATTCTCGGAGACGGAGCTGCCGCCCCAGGTGCCACATCCTAGCGTCAGCGCAACGTCGAGACCGGTGGAGAGGCCCGTGCCACCCTGGGTGCCACCCGTGTTGATGAGGATGCGGGAAGCCGGCTTGACAGAGAACTTGCGAACGATCTCCTTGTCCTCGGTATGAATGTTCATCGTATGGCCGATGCCATTCTGGAGGAGGGTGATGGAGAGGTCGCAGGCCTCGTGCCAGTCAGCGACGGTGTAGAAGCCGAGGACGGTCGTGAGCTTCTCGTAGGAGAGAGGCCAATCGGGACCGACGCCATGCTGCTCGCCGATGAGGACCTTGGTGTCTGCGGGAACGCAGATGCCGGCGGCCTTGGCGATGCTCTGGGCATCGTGACCAACGAAGTTGGGGCTCATCGAGTGACCGTTGCGGAACAGGATCGAACAGACCTTCTTGCACTCGTGCTCCGACATGAAGTAGCCACCCTGGGCCTTGAACTCGGCAACGACCTCATCGTGGTTCACAGTCTCGCAGATGACGCTCTGCTCGGAGGCGCAGATGGTGCCGTTGTCAAAGGTCTTGGAGGCCATGATGCGACGAACGGCGTCATGGACGTTGGCGGAACGTTCGATGTACGAGGGCGAGTTGCCTGCGCCAACGCCAAGGGCCGGCTTGCCGGAGCTGTAGGCGGCCTTGACCATGCCAGGACCACCGGTCGCGATAATCATCTTGACCTCGGGGGCGTGCATGAGCTCGTTGGTGGCCGCGATGGTCGCCATGCTCACGCCCTGGATGACGTTCTCGGGGGCGCCCGCCGCGACGGCGGCGTCGTTCATGAGCTTGATGGCCAGGTTGGTGCACTTGGCCGCCTTGGGGTGGGGCGAGAAGACGATGGCGTTGCGTGCCTTGAGGGCGATCATCGACTTGTAGAGGACCGTGGAGGTCGGATTGGTGGAGGGCACGATGCCCATCACGAGACCAACTGGCTCCGCAATGGCGATGACCTGCTTCTCCTCGTCGACATCGATGACACCGATGGTCTTGGCGTCCTTGATCTGCTCGTAGAGCAGGCCGGAAGCCATGTGATTCTTCAATATCTTGTCATGGACGTTGCCAAAGGTGGTCTCCTCGACAGCCATCTCAGCAAGCTGCCTGGCATTCTTCTCGGCAACCTCGACCATGGCACGAAGGATGCGATCGATCTGCTCTGCGCTGTAGTTTGCGATCTGGTTGGCGGCAACCTGGCCCCTGCGCGCAAGGTTGCGCACGGCCTGGATGCTCTGGAGATCGTAATCGTATTCCTGCATATTGCCTCTTTTCGCTTAGCTCGTAAGGAATCTAGTCGCTTCGCTACTCGGCGCTGGGCAGGATGGACTCGACCATGCCGTCCGGGCGCGGGATGACGTGGACGCTCAGGAGCTCGCCCACGCGCTGGGCCGACGCCGCGCCGGCGTCGGTGGCGGCCTTGACGGCCCCCACGTCGCCGCGGACGAAGACGGTGACCAGGCCGCCGCCCACGCGCTCCTTGCCGACGAGGCGGACGTTGGCCGCCTTGACCATCGCATCGGCCGCCTCGACGGCGCCGACCATGCCCTTGGTCTCGATCATTCCGAGTGCCTCAGTGACGTTTGCCACTGTGATAACCTCCTTGCTGCTGGGTGCGACCTCTGCAGGTCGAACCGCGGTCTTGGATGCGTCATGTGCAGATGCCTCTGCAGCGGATTCGCCCTTTGCCACCGGGACGGCAGAGACGCTGGGAGCAGGCTTTGTCGCACGGGCAGCAGAAGTTGTCGACTTCTTATGAGAGGTGGACATGCGGCCCGCACTCCCTCGCCCCGTCTCGCCCCTTGGATGATTCACTGGGGTCTGGGCAGCCTCAGACGCCTTGCCCCTCCCACCAGAAGGACGAGAGGGCGGCATGACCTTGCCATCGCCCTCTTGTCCCGACTTCTTCGTGGCCATGTGCCTAGGCCTCGGCGCTGGGCAGGATGGACTCGACCATGCCGTCCGGGCGCGGGATGACGTGGACGCTCAGGAGCTCGCCCACGCGCTGGGCCGACGCCGCGCCGGCGTCGGTGGCGGCCTTGACGGCCCCCACGTCGCCGCGGACGAAGACGGTGACCAGGCCGCCGCCCACGCGCTCCTTGCCGACGAGGCGGACGTTGGCCGCCTTGACCATCGCATCGGCCGCCTCGACGGCGCCGACCATGCCCTTGGTCTCGATCATTCCGAGTGCCTCAGTGACGTTTGCCATGATGTTTCCTCCTTGGGTTCACGGGCACACCAGCCCGCATGACGCTGTGGGTTTGCACTATTCCTACTCGGCGCTGGGCAGGATGGACTCGACCATGCCGTCCGGGCGCGGGATGACGTGGACGCTCAGGAGCTCGCCCACGCGCTGGGCCGACGCCGCGCCGGCGTCGGTGGCGGCCTTGACGGCCCCCACGTCGCCGCGGACGAAGACGGTGACCAGGCCGCCGCCCACGCGCTCCTTGCCGACGAGGCGGACGTTGGCCGCCTTGACCATCGCATCGGCCGCCTCGACGGCGCCGACCATGCCCTTGGTCTCGATCATTCCGAGTGCCTCAGTGACGTTTGCCATGATGTTTCCTCCTTGGAATTGCTGTCTAACCCGCTACCTTGTCTACCTAACGACCCGAAGGGTAGAGCCACACTTGATGTGGAGCGCGTTCGCCTCCTCGGTGTCGATGTGACAGTCGAGGTTGCCGCTCTTGGTCACGCGAATGATCACGTTGTCGAGCTGACCGCCACGATCGCCCTCCACCTTGAGTGAGACGACCTCTCCGTCATAGAAGCCGCGCTCGGCCGCCTGGGCAGGGTTCATGTGAATGTGACGGGCGGCCACAATGACACCCTCCTCAAGGGTCACGGAACCCTTGGGACCAACGACGGTCACGCCAGGGGTTCCCTCAAGATGCCCAGAAAGGCGAACCGCCTGGGGAATACCAAGCCTAAAGGTGTCGCCAGCCAGAACCTCGATCTGAGTCTGGGAACGAACGGGTCCCAGCACGCGGACCCTCTCGATGACACCGTTGGGTCCCGCAAGAGTCACGCACTCCTGAGCGGCGAACTGACCGGGCTGGCTCAGGTCCTTCAGGGGTGTGAGCTGATAGCCCGTGCCAAACAGACGGTCCAGATCGTGCTGAGACAGGTGGATGTGACGGCCAGAGATGCCAACCGGAACGACATCGGGGTCAATGGTCGAGTCCCTCTTACCAAGCAAGGGCTCGATGTCGTCCTGCGTCCAGATGCCCTTCGCGAAGGCGGCGGAGATAAGATGCTCGAGTTCGTCGGCAGAGAAGACTGGCTCTGCGTCCTTTGTATCATGCCGCCCGCAGCCCTCCTCCTGTGTGGCCTCATGCGCGGCATGGTCGTGCCGCCCGCTCTTGTCGAGAACGGCCACGCCATGCTCCTTTGCAACGTCGAGCGCCTGGGCCGTCACGATGGTGTTTTCATCAACATAGATGTCCTCATGCCCACGTGCGGCTGTCATAACGTCCTGCGAACTTATAAGTCTCTTCATGTTGTCCTCCCTTCCTAAAGACTCACGTCTTCGTCAATGATTCCTACTATCACCGCGTCTACCGGGACGCTCCCCTGGAACTTGTCCCTCACGAACAGGTATGCGGAGGCACCCGTGGTGACGATGACCCTGTCTCCGACTCCCGCACTGATGGTATCGATGCAGATGAGCTGTTTGCCGGCCTCACCCCCCGTGATGGCCTCGACTTGCATGAGCTTCATGCCACTCAGCTCGTCGTACTTGCGCGTGGCCCAGATGGAGCCCAGGAGCTTACCGACAATCATGGGCGTCGTCCTTTCCCTCGCGAATCCGCCTTAGGCACTCCATGACCTCGGCGGTCTCCCCCGCGATGGCGAGCATCACCATGTTCTGCGGGCAGGATCCACGTACGTCAGTGACGATCACGCCGGCCGTCTTCTCGGCGATGTCGCTTGCGACGACCATCTCGATCAACTTGCCCTGGACAAGTCCCACGGCAGCAGGTCTGAAGTCCTCTGGCCACCGGACTCCGCTCCTCTGGCGAATGATCTGCATGGTGCCGGGCGCCGGTGCCTTGATGACGCTGATATCGATCATGGGTGCGGCCCCCTTGCCTCACGCACGCAGCCCAATGCGATGCCTAGGGGCGTGACGAACGACGGGTGGTTGGGCTTGCGGACATCAATGCCAAGCTCGCGTTGTATCCTGTCCTCGATGCCGTTCAGCTCTGCCGTGCCGCCCACAAGGATGACCTCGTCCACGCCGTAGCCCTCGCAGGCACGCTGGATGATCGACATCACCTTGTCGATGGTGGGCGAGACGATGGGAAGGATCTCCTTGTGATGCTCGGGATCCCGCTTATAGAGTTCCGCATCGCCAAAACTCATCCCTTTTGCGCCGGCAAGCACAAGCGAGAAGTGTGTACCACCGGTAGACTCGTCGACGCACTTGATGGCCCTGCCATCCTTGAAGACGGAGACACCCGTCGTACCACCACCGATGTCGACGACCGCTCCGTTGTCCGTGCCGATGAGCAGGTTGGCAGCTGTAGGCTCATCAAACACCGCGGTGCAGGTAAGACCTGTGCTCTCTGCGACGTTGCGCACCGCACCACCATCGAGCGCCTCCGTCTCTGGCGGGATCGCCACCGCACATCGGTCAAGCTCCACGCCTAGCTCCGACTCGATCCGCGCCTTGAGGGATGCGGCGATATCGCAGGCACCGATGTAGTTAACGACCATGCCATCCCTGACGACGTCTGCGAACTGGTACTTGCAGTCAATGGGGTTGCCGCTCTCGTCCAACACGACCAGGACGATGAAGGCGGTGCCAAGGTCGAGTCCGCAATAGAGCGGCTGGCCCTCCTTGACCTTCTTGGGATGGTCGACGCAGTCCACAAGCTCTTGGAGCCTCTGGTTTGTCAGCTCGAAGTCGACCATCCGTTACACCTCCTCTTCCGCACGAGAAATGGCCCCTTCTATCAACTTGCAGGCAAACGTCGCCTCGGCGATCCATGCCCTGACGCACTCGGACTCGTCTGGACCCAACGTGGTCTGGAGATGCCCCCAGGCGTGTGCGCAACGCCTGATCTCCGCATGGACGCACGCCATATCGAAGAAGATGGGGCATATCGTCGCCTCAAGCGCTGGGGCTGGGGTGGGGCCAGGCGAGCCCTCGCCTGCTCCCGACCCCGTTGCGTCCTTGGGCAACTCGCCGAGCATGTGTGCTGACTGCCAGCTGCAGCCAAGCTCGTCGGCCCGATGTGCGAACGCGTTGTCGACGCCGAGCGCCCCGCGAGCAAGCCGCCTCAAGCGGGTACCAAGGAGATTGACGTCGTGCACGAGTCCATCAAGGGAGTCGACAGTGGTCTGGGGCGCACGACAGAAGACCTGGTGACCTAGGGCATTCGGCGACGGTTCGTCCTTGCCGCCCTCGAAGCTCACCCTGAAGTCAATCAGGAACTGGCGGGCGCTCGGCGTAAGACGGGTGTCCGGGGAAAGCCTGTAGGAGCTGAAGGGCTCACGCCCATAGGCTGCACGCAGCTCGTCCTCGGTAACGTAGCGCATGACACCCTCCTCTCTGTCTTTCTCGTCTCTCCACATGTCAAACGATCTCCCAGGCCTCTCAGTGCTTCACAAGGCGTACCTTGAAGTCCGCCGCCTCGATCCACCCTTCCAGGCGGTCCAGGTCACCATCGCTCAGCGAGGGATCGCCCTCTATCTCGTAGTCGCGACCAAGCGATGCGTACTTTCCGACCCCAAGCTTGTGATAGGGCAATAGATCGACGCCGTCGAAGTTCTTCTGGTACCGGTACGGCTTGAAGAAGGCGATCACCGCATCGATCTCTTCCTTCGAGTCGTTCACCCCCTTGAGCAGGGGCATGCGCACGCGGACGTTGAACCCGTTCTCCAGGAGCGTCTGGACATTAGCGAGGATCAGCTCGTTGTTCACACCCGTCCAGTACTTATGCCTGACGGGATCCATCTGCTTGATGTCGAACAGGAACAGGTCGACGTACTGTGCGATTCTCAAGATCGTGGGCATGGGAGCATATCCGCAGGTCTCGATTGCGGTGTGATGGCCACGTGTCTTCGAGGCCATGAGGATGGAGAGGGTTGCCTCCGGTTGGGCGAGCACTTCTCCACCAGAGAGAGTGATGCCGCCGCCAGACATGCGGTAGAAGTCGACATCCTCGTCGAGGAAGTCCATGATGTCATCGATCGAGCGGTCGTCGCCCATGATCTCAAGGGCATGGTACATGCAGGCCTTCTCACACGCACGACAACCGATGCACTGGACGCTGCGGTCGACCTCATGAACGCCATCGGCCATTCTGTGGACGCCGACCGGACAGGCTGCGGCACAGGCACCGCAGCTGACGCAGTTCGCACGCTTGAACATGACCTCATGCCCACGCTGCTGGCTCTCCGGGTTGGAGCACCACTTGCAACGTAGGGGGCAACCCTTGAGGAAGGCCATGGAGCGCACGCCCGGGCCGTCGTACATGTTGTACTTCTGGAGGTTGAAGACGCGTACCGTACGCTCGACGCTGCCTTGCTCGTGGTCCGTCATCGTCACTCACTCCTTTCGTACGGCATGTCGCGGGAAGCTGACTCGGTGACCTTCCCAGTGGTTGGCTGACCCATATGACTGTTAGAACTTCTTCAGCACGGTTCGGCTGATGATCTCGTCCTGGACGTCCTTGCAGAGCTCGTTGAAGAACGCAGAGTAGCCAGCGACGCGGACGACGAGGTCACGGTGGTTCTCGGGATGCTTCTGGGCGTCAATGAGCGTCTTGTTGTCGAGGTAGTTGAACTGCATTTCGCCATTGCCGAACATCGATGCGGTGCGTAGCAGGGTGACGAGTCCGTCCTCACCCTCACGTGTGTCAAGCAGACCGCTCATGAGCTTGAAGTTATGGACCATGCCGATGTTCATCGAGTCGTTGGCGAGCTTGGAGACCGACTTGATGATGGCAGTTGGGCCGTTGTGGTCGGCCCCCTGGCTTGGGCTGATGCCGTCGGAGAGGGGCGTCCATGCCTTGCGGCCATTCGCAGACGCACCGGTCATCTCGCCGAAGGGCGTATTGTTGGAGATGGAAAGCGTGCCGGTCGACATGTGCGAGTACAGGGTCTTGAACTTCACGTGGATGCTCTCCGTGTAGTAGAGCAGATCGGCCGCGATCCCGTCGGCATAGTCGTCATCGTTGCCATACTTCGGCGTATCGATGCAGTCCTGGCGCATGCGCTCGAAGCCGACGAAATCCGCCTTGAGTCCCTCGTTAAGCTGCTCGAGCGTGTACTTGTGCTCATCGAACACGAGCTTTTTGATGGCAGCCATGGAGTCGGTGTAGGTGCCCAGGCCCGTCCACACGACGCCGGGACCATAGTTGTACATGGCACCGCCAGCCGAGACGTCCTTGCCGCTCTCCATGCAGCCCTCGTACATGATCGACATGAGGGGCTTTGGGGCCACATCGCGGGCCACGCGCTGCGAGATGACCGTCGCGACGTCAGTCCACTTCGTGACGTAATATATGGTCTTCTTCACGGCAGCGTCGAACTCCTCGTACGTCTTGTACTGGGAGAGGTCGCCGAGGTCGGGGGTAACCTGCTTGCCGTACCAGAGGTCGACGCCATGGTTGAGCGTGAGCTCGATGCAGATGGGCCACTGCGTATAGGACGTGGAGGTCCACTGATAGAGTCGGCCGGACTTCTGGGGCTCGACGCACCCCATCATGCAGTAGTCGCGAGCGTCCTCGACGCTGACGCCCTTCGCAAGCATCATCTTGATGTGCGTGTCGTCAAAGTGACAGGCGGGAAAGCCCATGCCCGAGCGCACGAGGTCAACGATCTTGCGCATGTACTTCTCGGGAGACTTGTTATGGATGCGGCAGGCAATGGTGGGCTGGTAGATCTTGACGTGACGCGCGGCATCCATCAGGAGGTAGGTGAGCTCGTTCGTCGCGTCGTCACCCTTGCGCGTGACGCCTCCGAGCGTCATGTTGATGAAGGGTTGGTACCCCGCGAAGAACTCGGATTGGCCACGGGACGTGACCCACATCATCTCGCTCATCTTGATGAGCATGCAGCCCGCGATGTCGAAGGCCTGATATGGCGTGATGCGGCCGGCCTCGACGTCGGCCTTGTAGAAGGGGTACATGTACTGGTCGACGCGACCGATGGACATCCCCGTCTGGTTCTCCTCGACGGGGAGAAGGCTCTCGATGACGAAGACGGACTGCACGGCCTCCCAGAAGGTGCTGGGCTTGTGGGCGGGAACGTGCGTAAGGATGGTGGAGATCTGCTCGAGCTCTGCCTTGCGCTTCGCGTCATGACACTCGCTCGCAAGCTGTGCCGCATAGTCGCTCATGCGCTTGGCGTAGGTCATGACGCCCTCGGTGGTGTCGATGACGCTCTTGTAGAAGTAGATCTTGTCGAGGTCCTCGGGATTGGCATAGTCGAGCTGCTCCAAGTGCCGCTTAGCCTCCTCCTGGATGTCGACCATACCCTTCCTCATGAGGATGACGTCGTAACCGGGGTTGGAGTCACCACCGCCACTCATGGCATGGTAGGAGCAATCGGAGACGAAGGACTCACCGGAGAGCTCCCAGACGCCCGCCTCACGATACTGGTCCTCGCAGATCTCGTCCTGGGACTTGCCCTCCCAGAAGGGAAAGAGGACGTCGCGACAGTACTGCTTGTCCTCCTCAGAGATGTAGAAGGGGTCCTGCGGACGGGTGCCGATGGTGTCAAGCTCGTCACGCAACCAGCGCCACGCGAGGTCGGGGGAGAACGCTCCGGCGCGCGGAGCGCCGCAGGGGGCGCCAACGATGAGTTCGTCATCCTGGATGACCAGCGGTGCGGTCTCGCAGCAGCGACGGAACGCCTTGGCGCGCAGCTCGATCTTCGGCATGCCAGGGTTGGCCTTCATGATCTCGGTAACCGCACGTGCGCGATACATCGTGATGCTGGGGACCTGCTTGAGGAAGTTGTCCTTCAGACGAGCCTGACGCTCGGTGGGACCATCGGGCACGTCGTAGGGCTCGTTGCCACTCACATGTACGGGATTGGAGGTGTCAGGCGCATCGAGCTGGTCTGCCACCTTCTCGAACATCTTGCGGACGGTCGCGCGCTGCTCCTCGGACATGTCCCTGGTAGCATCGGACAGCTCCTTTGCAAACTCCTTGATGTCCATTCTCACTCCTCTTCACTAGCGCCCTGCATGGCCTTGACGACACCGGAGAACCAGCTCTCCGGATCCATACCTTGTTTCGTACGTTCACGCTTGGAAGCAGGCTCCGCGCGGCTCGCTGTCGTGCTGTCTGGGATGCGGATCCGCACGGTTACGGGCGTGTGGTCGCACGCGCTGGCCTTATCGAGAAGTTCGCGCTCCACGGTTCCCGCACCTATTCCCACCTGTCGCCTGCGGACGAAGTCGCCGTAGGTGACACCCAGCTCGGACGTGGTCGCGCAATCCCAACCCGTGACCGTGAGCGTCTTGGGAAGGTCGCTGTGGCAGCCGATGCAGCCGAGCCCCGTGCTCACATTGACCAATACCCTTCCCACGGGCTTCTTCAGGATGAACTGGCGGATGACCTCGGGATCCCTTGAGAAGATCGACAGCGCGTTACCATGACCGCTGTTCAGGATGAGCTCGATGCACTTCTCGCAGGCCGTGCGCCAGCTGTCTTCCACGTAGTACGAAAGGACGGGGCCGAACTTGGCCTTCGAGAAGAAGCTGTACTCGCTGACATAGGGCTTCTCCACCACGAGCACCTTGGTGCCCTTGGGTACCGTGATGTCCGCACGTCGTGCGAGGTCGAAGGCACTCTTCGCGATCAGCTCGCGATAGGGCGTCCCATCCTTCGCGAAGAGCGTGCCAACCAGGCGATCAGCCTGCTCGTCGGTAAGGAAGTGGCACCCCCGCTGGCGAAGCTCCTCTTGGAAGCGCTCATCCACATCGCGCTCGACCACCACACTCTGCTCCGCACCGGGAAGCATGCCGCAACAGAACGACTTGCCCAAGACGACCTCGTCCGCGCAGGACGCAAGGTCGGCCGTGGACTCGACGAAGACGGGGTTGTTGCCCAAGGTCGCGTGGTAGACGTCCTTGCCGGCACCGTCGACGGCACGGGAGGAATGCTCCTCGCGCGAGTCGATGACGACGTGGACGCACGACCGCGAGCAGACCCATTCCTCACCCTCTGCGCAGAAGACACTCAGAAAGCCGATGGCCTCTGCGGGGTAGTGGCAGAAGTCCGCTATCTCGAGGATGTCGTTCATGACCCTCTCGCACGTGGAGTGAATGCGCGAGCTGGCAGAGAAGACGATGGGGCTCTTCGAGCGCACCGCCATGAAAAGCTGGCTCAACATCGTGGGGACCGCAAGCCATTCCGGAAGCAGCGAGACAACCACGCCCTTGGAGAGGCAGACCTCGGCCGACCCCCTGCGGGAACGGATGATCTTCTGGACTGGCGCCTCGGCACACACGTCGGCCATCAGGTCCGTGAGAACCCACTTGGTGAGGGCTGCCTCGTCATACGGAGAGCAGTAGTCGCTTTCGGCGTAGGATGCCTCGGCGTATTCCTCCGCCCGGGGCAGCAGACGCTCACCTAGGTGGTGCAGGAAGTCATCGACCAGCGACGCCGGCAGTCCCTCGAGTACCTCAACGGACTCGTTGGCATGCTCCAGGAGGATGCGTGCCTCCTGAATCGAGAGAAGGTCATTGTCTATGAGAGACATCCGACGCCTCCCTAGTAGGGCAGGAGCTTCTCGACGGTGTACTTATCGGTGATCTTCCGCAGATCGGGATGTGGTCTTGGGATGACCACAGAGCTGTAGACCTCGGCACCCAGGGACTCGACGGCCCTGACACCGGCCGCGACGGCGGCCTTGCAGGCCGCGACGTCACCCTGGACGAGGATGGAGATGTAACCGGATGCGGTATTCTCGTACCCAATGAGCTCGACGTCGCCGGCCTTGCACATGGCATCACCGGCCTCGAGGACCCAAACCAGGCCAAAGGTCTCGATGGCGCCAAGCGCGTCCATGCCCTCACCTGCCATGATCCAGCCTCCTAGTTATAGTCCACATCGTGGACAGAGACAACGTCACCGATGGGTAGTACGGGTCTCCTCATGACATTCGCGGCAGTAAGTTTGCCGATGCTGGAGGCCGCTGCCTTGCCGGCCTTGACGGCGGCCTCGCAGGCGGCAACATCACCCTTGACGATGATGGTGACCAATGTCGATCCGATATTCTCGTAGCTGACCAGCTCGGTGTCGCCAGCCTTCAGCATCGCATCGGCGGCATAGATGGCAGGGACCATCCCGATGGTTTCGATGAGACCGATGGCCTCTCCTCCCCGGTAGCGCATGACAACCCCCCCTACTTGATGTACGAATTGATCGTGTCGCGCTGCTCGGCATTGGCGCTGTAGAACACGCGGAGTTCGCCATTGTCATCGAGGTCGACGCGTGACTCACCGATGAGTCCGTTCTTTTCGGCCGTCATGAGGGCCTCCTGCATCTTGTCGCGCTTGAAGGCGGTGAAGGCTGAGTAGTCGGCCTCAAGGTCGTTCATCACATCGTCGACGCTTGCCTCCTCGACGGTCGTAAAGTACTTGAGCATCGCGTAGTTGAGCGGGCGCATCAGGCCGCCTCCTTTTCTCCGAACAGCTCCTTGGGGTCAACGGCAATGACAACGATTCCAAGGATCATCACGAGGGCAGCGATCCAGGCAATCGGGGGAAGTGCGTAGCCATCGATGCCCATAACCACGCCAACGATGATCCAGGTGACAAGCGGGGCGACGAAGGTGTAGGTACCGTTGCAAGCCATGCCAAGGGCGGTGCCACACATGGAGTTACCGCGATACCAGCTTGCGAAGGACTTATAGGCAGAGAAGCCAGCGACAATGAAGCAGGCGATGGTGGGAAGGTCGGTGACAGCTGCGCCAACGTACCCAAAGGCCTGACCAAGAGAGATGCCACCAAACAGGGAGAGGATGGGAAGGATGACGAGAAGCTCGACGACACCAGAGACGCACTGGCGAATGGTGATGCCAATCTGGGTATCGATCATGCACGAGGCGTAGCCGGCGATGCAACCCTCGGCACCCCAGCCGAGCGCCGCGATGAACGCGAGCACAAGGCCAAGGACCATGTTGGACGAGGAGTCTCCGGTAAGGCTTGCGGAGCCGATCATGAGGCCCGCAGCGACGCAGATGGCGATGCCCAGGAGCTTGCGGGGACCAAGCTCCTGCTTATAGAGGATGCGGGAGAGAATCGAACCGATCGCAGGATTGAGGGCCGCAATGGGAACGACGATGGTGCCCGCCTGAGAGAGGGCGATGATGTAGGCGACCGTTGCGATGGGGCCACCAACCAAGGCGCTGAGGATCAGGATGACGCCAGGCCTGGTATTGACAGTTCGGCCGAAGTCGTTGAGCTTGCCTTGCTTCGCGGTGATGGCAAGCGCCCAGATTGCACTACAGGTATCATTGATCGCGCTGGCGACCGTGGGGAGAATAAACACGACAAGAAATGCCGTCGGATCTATGGCATCCATCCACCCGAACCATAGCGCCGAGCTCTGGCCCGCTGTGACAAATGCCGTATAGAAGCCATACATGAGACTCGAGAACAGGGCAACCAGGATGCCCCTCCTGAAGAAGCTCGCATCAAGCGCCCTCTTCTTTTGCCTGGCAACGCTCACGCTTGACGAGGCCGCAGACATTGCTTGCATGCCATCCCCCACTCCGGACGAACCTGACTTCATGGTGGTGCAATGGTGCAAGACTCCCGTTATGTGAAAGAAAGGGTACCTATGGGCACGGATACGCAAAACGGGTAAACGGTTCGAAAGTGTCAGGCGAACGGAAGCACAAACGCCCGTGAATGATCTTTCATATACGACTCCGGGCTTGTGATTTCTCTTTTACGTTCTTTTTACATTATTTATCGAATATATTTACATCCACTGAAAAGATTTATCGAACAATGATGATATCGCTATATTATGGTATATATTTCATAAATATATCGGTTATTTCTTAAATATAGACAATTTAATATATAATATATTCAAAATAATGAAATTGTTTGCATTGCCAACAAATGGAGAAACAACCAAGTATCGATGCACATCTCAGACCCTCACACGAGGTCTGCGTTTACTGTTTATGGGTAATTTTATTTATTTCTCCAGGTGATGACGTAGTAGCCCACCGCTGGAGGAAGCACTTCCTTTCAGCCGCACGAACCTGGCAAGGGCACACGCACCCAAGTGGAAGCGCAGATCATTCCAAGCGCAGGAGACATGTCATGCGCAAGATTGGCAGCGGGAAACCGTTGGGGCAAGTATGCGAGCCATCGCGTATGACCCATCCCGATAGGGCCAAGTCCTCACGATGTCCGTGCGCTGTTCCATACGGCCATGCGTGCGGCTTCGGTATAGGCGACAAACTCGTCCCCCGCATCCTGGGGATGAGCGATCAGCCTGTCCTTCTGGGAGTGCGTCATGTGGTGAAGGCGCCATTCCAACCTGCTGGCAGAGGAGCGATCCGGAGCCTCCCACAACGCCGCAACCCCCGTGACCGGATGCGAGCGCGTATAGCGGGCGGAACGTGTCCCGCGGCTCAGGTGCTCCCGCACACGCCGGACGGCATCGGTCGTCATGCCGCTGTAGAGGGAACCGTCGGCACAGGTCATCACATACACATAGTAGTGTCCGGAGCCCTCATCCACACGCGTCCCCTCACGCCATCCCCTCCCAGCCAGTGTAGCGCTGGCGTGCAGCGCCCGGCGCGCGCAGCAGGCCGGCTGGTGCTAGTGGTGGCGTGGGACGCGCGCCTTGGCGGCGTCCTCCAGGATGACGCGCACGGCGGCCCGCACGTTGCGCGGCGTCCGGGCGTACAGGCCATACCAATCCAGATAGGCGTCATCAAGCTGGATGGACGACACACCATCATCGGGATAGCCAAAGAGGTCGTTGGGCGAGCAGGACAGGCTCTTGCACAGGGGCACCACGAAGCTTCCGCGCAGCTCGTTGCGACCGGTCTCCCACGAGCTATACGTCGCCTTCGAGATGCCCAGCTCTGCGGCGATCTCCGCCTGCGTCTTGCCGACGAGCTTGCGCAACCGGCGCAGGCGCGCCGTGAGCTCCGCATCAGACATGGCATCTCCCCTCCCTACTCGAAAGTCGATTCTGAGTAGGGTGAGGGACCGGTCGTATATGATACGTATCCTTCCTGACCAGTTCGCGGTAGTATCTACCTTGCGTAGACTTCTCATGCACAGAGTATAGTTCCCGGCGATCTGGAGCTGCATATGGACGACACGCCATTCGAAGAGGAACCGTTCGTGCCACCCCATCCCGAGACGCCCTATCTCCTGCTCGATTCGGGCACGACGATAACCTACCGCGAGATGTGCGCCGGCATCGACCCGAGGCTTCTCCCCACCGACGAGACCTCCCTCGAGGTGCTTCTGGACACCTTCGGGGCTGCAGAGGTCTGGTAGCCGTCGTCGCGCGGCGCGCATCGTCCTCCCTTTGACAGGCCACGCCAGTATAGGCAGAATCGATGCGTGCCTACCCGAGGGGGACATCCATGCGACTCCAGCAGCTCCGCTACATCATCGCCATCGCCGAGAACGGCTCCATCAACGCCGTGGCCCACAGCATGTTCATCTCGCAGTCGAGCCTCTCGGTTGCCGTGCGCGACCTCGAGCGCGAGATGGGCATCAGGATCTTCAACCGCTCCACGCGCGGCATCTCGCTCACCAGCGACGGCGTCGAGTTCCTCAGCTATGCACGCCAGGTGGTCGAACAGGCCGACCTGCTGGAGAGCCGCTACGCATCGGGCGAGCCCACGGGGGGGAGGCTCTCGGTCTCATCCCAGCACTACGCCTTCGCCGTGCAGTCCTTCATCGACTTCGTGGCGCGGCACGACGCCCCCGGCGTGCAGTTCACGCTCCGCGAGACCCGCACGGCCGACATCATCACCGACGTCGGCAGCTTCAGGAGCGACCTGGGCATCCTGTACCTCTCCACGAGCAACGAGCGCCCCCTGAGGGGGCGCCTGCGCGAGGCTGGCCTCACGTTCACGTCACTCTTCCGCTCGCGCCCGCACGTGTTCGTGCGTGAGGGGCACCCCCTCGCGCACCGCGACCACATCGAGGTCAAGGACCTCGAGCCCTTCACGCGCTATACCTTCGAGCAGGGCATGGAGAGCTCGCTGTACTTCTCCGAGGAGCCGCTGCCCACCCTCCCCCACGACCGCCAGATCGTGGTGAGCGACCGTGCGACCATGACGAGCCTGCTCAAGGGCTATGATGGCTACCTCATCTCCACGGGCGTGCGCTCGGACGAGATGTTCAGCGGCATCCGCTCCATCCCGCTCGACACCGACGAGGTCATGAACGTGGGCTACGTGATCCATGGCGAGCGCAGGCTGGGTGCGCTGGCTCTTGACTATCTCGACCTGCTCACCGATCGCATCATCGGCTTCAAGGACGAGTCGGTGGTCGTGCCCGCACGCCATGCGCTCAAGCGCACGCTGCGCCAGCAGGGTGATGTCACGGATGACAGCGAGGAGACATGACGATGGACGAGAGCGACGCGTCGCTTGCCGAGGCGCTCAGAAGGGAGCTCGTAGGATCGGGCAGGAGGACGGCGTTCGGCCCGGGCGATGCGAACCCAAAGGACGACGAGGGTGGTGCCTTCCTCGCGGCGCTCGAGGCCTTCCGTGCGGCCAAGCGCTCCGGCGACACGGCCAGGACCGCCGCGGCGGAGCACGCGCTCCAGGACGTGGTGCGCGCCGAGATGGCACGCGACGAGGGATGCGACCTCTAGTGGAGAGACGACGGGAGACCATGGGACACGATGGGAGCGCGCGACAGGAGGAGGCACGCGACGCCGCCGACGAGGCGGGCCTGGGCCAGCTCATTCCCTGGCCCGACGACGAGCACTTCCCCAACATCGCGCCGGAGGACGCCCTCGAGCTCTTCCTGGGCTGGGTGGAGGCGCGCGGCATCACCCTCTGGGAGCACCAGGATGAGGCGCTGCTCACGCTGGCGGCGGGGGACAGCCTCATCCTAGGGACCCCCACGGGATCGGGCAAGAGCCTCGTGGCGCTGGGCCTGTGCTTCATGGCCTGCTGCACCGACCGGCGCAGCTACTACAGCGCCCCCATCAAGGCCCTGGTGAGCGAGAAGTTCTTTGCCATGGTGGACATCCTGGGCCGGGACAACGTGGGCATGATCACGGGGGACGTCACCATCAACCCCCAGGCGCCCATCGTCTGCTGCACGGCGGAGATCCTCGCCAACAAGGCGCTCGCCGAGGGGGAGCATGCCGACATCGGCGCCGTCGCCATGGACGAGTTCCACTTCTTTGGCGATCGCGAGCGCGGCTGGGCGTGGCAGGTGCCCCTGCTCACCCTCCCCCACGTGCAGTTCCTGCTCATGAGTGCCACGCTCGGCGACATGAGCGCCATCGCCCGGACGCTTGCCGCCAAGAGCGACCGCGCCGTGGAGCAGATCCTCGATGCCCCGCGTCCCGTGCCCCTCTCCTGGCACTTTGTTGACACCGCGCTCGAGGCGACCGTGAAGGTGGCCCTCGAGGCGGGCGCAGCACCCCTCTACATCGTGCACTTCGCCCAGGACGCCGCCCTCAAGAGCGCCCAGGGGCTCGCGAGCTTTGGCGTCTCCACCAAGGAGCAGCGCACGGAGATAAAGGAGGCCATCACGGGCACGCGCTTCACCACCACCTTCGGCAAGACGCTGCGCCGCCTCCTGCTCACGGGCGTGGGCGTGCACCATGCGGGCATGCTGCCACGCTACCGCCTGCTCGTGGAGCGCCTCGCCCAGCAGGGCCTGCTCCCCGTCATCTGTGGCACGGACACGCTCGGCGTGGGCATCAACGTGCCCATCCACACCGTCATCCTCACGCAGCTCACCAAGTTCGATGGCCGTCACATGCGCAGGCTCAACGCGCGCGAGTTCCACCAGATCGCGGGGCGCGCCGGGCGGGCGGGCTTCGACACCGAGGGTGTCGTCATCGCGCAGGCCACCGAGTACGACATCGAGAACGCCCGCGCCCTGGCCAAGGCCGGAGGCGACCCCAGGCGCGCCCGAAAGGTAAAGACGAGGAAGCCTCCCGCGGGCTTTGTGGGCTGGAACGAGCAGACCTTCCAGGGACTCATCGAGGCCATGCCCCAGACGCTGCGCCCGCGCATGCGCATCTCGCACGCCATGGTGCTGAACGAGGTGGAGCAGGGCGGTGACGCCCGCGAGCGCGTGCGGCAGCTCATCGAGGACTCCCTGCAGACGCCCGAGGAGAAGCTCCGCCTCAAGACCCGCGCGGACGAGATCTTCGCCACCCTCATCGATGCGGGCGTGGTGGAGCGCACAGCCGACGCAAAGGGCGCCGACACCTATGCCACCACCGTCGACCTTCCCGAGGACTTTGCGCTCGACCAGCCCCTCTCCCCCTTCCTGCTAGCGGCGCTCGAGCTCCTCGACCCCGAGGACGAGCACTACGCGCTCGACCTCATCAGCATGGTGGAGGCCACGCTCGAGGACCCGCCGCAGATCCTGCGCGCCCAGGAGCGCGAGGCGCGCGACAGGGCCATGGCTGCGATGAAGGCCGAGGGCGTAGACTATGACGAGCGCATCGAGAGGATCCAGGAGGTCACGTACGCCAAGCCCCTCGAGGGGCTGCTCGGCGAGGCCTATGAGCGCTACGTGGCCGAGGTGCCCTGGGCGGCGGACTTCTCCCTCTCGTGCAAGTCGATCCTGCGCGACATGGTGGAGAGCGCCGCGGACTTCAAGGGCTACGTCCAGCGGCTTGGCATCGCCCGCAGCGAGGGCACACTCCTGCGCTACCTCTCCGACGCCTACCGCGTGCTCTCACGCACCGTGCCGGCGGAGCGGCTGGACGAGCGGCTCGAGGACATCGTCTCGTGGCTGGGCATGGTCGTGCGCACCGTGGACTCCAGCCTCGTGGATGCCTGGGCCGGCACGGACTCGGAGGAGGTGGATGCTGGCAGAGCCCCCGAGGCGGCCGATGTCGTCGTGCACGACCGGCGTGCCGTCACGCTGCTCGTGCGCAACGCCCTCTTCGCCCGCGTGCGCCTGCTCGCCCGGAGGGATGCCGATGCCCTCGGCGACCTCGACGGCGGGTGGGGCTGGCGCGCTGCGCGCTGGCGACAGGCCATCGACGCCTACTACGGGACGCACGATGAGGTACTGCTCGACGGCGATGCCCGAAGCTGGGACTTCCTCACCATCGATGACGCCGATGAGAGGGCCGACCATGTGTGGCACGTGCGGCAGATGGTGAAGGACGCCGAGGGCGACCGCGACTTTGGCCTCTCCGCCGACGTGGACCTCGACGCCACCCAGGAGGAGGGGGAGGCCATGCTCAAGGACCTCCGCGTGGGCTTCATCGAGGAGCTCATGCCGTAGCGATGCGGCAGGCCCGCGAATGACGTCCGAGGCCTGCATCAGGCTCCCACGAGCCTTCCCCGTGGACGGAAGTAGGCAGCCACATCCCAGCCATGGTCGTTGGTCACCATGCCCATGGCCTGGTAGAACGCATTCGCTCGTCCGTCGGCCTCATCGGTCAGGAGCAGGAAGTGAGGGACCTGCGAGAAGCGCTGGGATGCGTGGGCAAGCAGCGTACCCCCGATGCCCTGGCGCCAATACGAGGGGTCGACGATAAGGTCCTGGACCAGCACCACGAACGTCCCATCGCCCACACAGCGTACGAAGCCCGCGAGCCTTCCCCCATCGAAGGCACCCAGCGTATAGAGCGATGCGTCGAGCGCCCTGCCGATGAGGTCACGCTGTGACAGGTAGTCCTGCCAGCCGTTGCGTCCGTAGATCTCAATCGCCTCAAGCGCACGCTCCGGGCCGAACTCCTGATAATCCATGGGGTCACCTCTCGTCAGCCATGGGCCTCAGATACGATACAGTCAGCATATCGCACCATTTTCTGCCCCAGAGCCATCTCACGAGGAGGACCCATGCCAGCCAGGCTCAGGTACGAGACCGCCCGCTACGTCGCCGCCTACGGCACGCCCGAGCAGCTGCCCGAGCCCATCACCCCCGAGGTGGCCTTCGTGGGCCGTTCCAACGTGGGGAAGTCGTCCCTGCTCAACAAGCTCGTCGGCCGCAAGGCGCTGGCACACGTCTCGAGCCGGCCGGGCAAGACGGCCAACATCAACTTCTATGACGTGGATGGCGTGATGTTTGTGGACCTGCCCGGCTACGGCTTCGCCAAGGTCTCCCAGGAGGAGAGGCGGCGATGGGCCAAGCTCATCGCAGGCTACTTCGATCAGGAACGAAGCTTCAACCTCGTCGTGGCACTCATGGACATCCGCCACGACGCACAGCGGATCGACCTCGAGACCATGGACTTCCTCATGAGCAGGGAGCTGCCCTTCGTGATTGCCCTCACCAAGGCGGACAAGCTCAACAAGACGAAGCAGGAACGGCAGACCATGCTCTTGGCCCGGCAGCTTGGCGTCGCCCGCTCTCGGATGACCGTGACCTCTGCCGAGACGGGCATGGGCATCAAGGACTTGCGCCGCCACATCGAGGGGGCCTGCCTCTAGGCAGGCCCCGCAGATCGCTCATCCATAACAAGGCGGGCGACCCCATTGTCGCCCGCCTCACCTCTTCTATCCGTACCTCCTCGGGAAATTCTCTAGCCCTTCGGACTCACTCCCTCACATGAGAACTGCCAGCACCTTATCGGTTGGTGCTCCTGCTTGAACGCGAAGGCACCGGTTCTTCCGTCTGTCCCTTGGACTGCTGCGGTGCCTGTACCGCCTACGAGACCCTAACGAGTGGTCTGGCTAAAAGAGACGGGACACGCGATGCCATACGCGCAAGCCATCGAATCCGACTCTTCCCTGTCCACTGGCATCACCTCCCCTGCCGGCCGCTGACTTCGGTGCGGCTCCTTCACCTATGCCCATCATACCCGGTCATGACGTGCGTGCATGCAGCCCTCTCAACCATATCGCGAGTGGTCGTTTTTGGGCGCGAACGGCAGGCAGTGCTGAGGGTAGAATGGTCGGATACCGGAATGGATGACGCACGAGCAAGGAAGACCATGCCACACGCAAGCCCCCAGACCCCCCAGACAAGCCTTGACCCCGTCTACCAGGAAGAGCAGGGCCATCTCTCCGACGTGTACCAGAAGCTCCTGGCGCTAAGAGACGAGCTCACGAAACGCATCGAGGTCGGGCATAAGGCGGCCGCCCGGGATCTGATCAGCATGTCCGAAGAGGTCACCCAGGACTTTGGCGGCGCAGACGAGACCATGGAGACGCTCGCTGCCATCGAGACGCTCAACTCCGTGATCGATGCCTACAACCAGGCGCACGACTTCGATGTCGAACGCCTGGGCCGTGTGATGCTCCTGCTGAGCCAACCGTACTTTGCCAAGGTGCGCCTGCGCATGGCGGCCGGCGGGGAGCCACGCGACATATACATCGGAGCCGTGGGCGTGACGGACGAGCACCACACGCCCCTGGTGGTGGACTGGCGCAACCCCATCGCCGAAACCTACTACAACCAGCAGATGGGCCCCTGCTCCTACATCGTCAACGGCAACGTGCGTACCGCCGAGATGCTGTTGCGTCGCCAGTTTGACATCACGAAGGACCATCTGAACGGCTACTTTGACACCACGGTCGCCATCCAGGACTCGCTGCTGCTCTCGGCGCTTCGGCATGGCCATACCGAGAAGCTCCGCGCCATCACCGCCACCATCCAACGCGAGCAGAACGCCGTGGTACGCCACGAGGACGTGCCCGTGCTGCTTGTGGGCGGCATCGCCGGCTCGGGCAAGACCTCCGTGCTCCTGCAGCGGGTCGCCTTCCTGCTGTATCAGGAGCGTGGGACGCTTGACGCCAGTCAGCTCTACCTCTTTACGCCCAACGACGTGTTCCAGCGCTACATTGACACCGTGCTCCCCTCCCTCGGCGAACGCAACCCCCAGACCTTCACCTGGCGGCAGTTCTTCGAGAGCCTGGGCCAAGCCGAACGTCCCATGGGCGAGGACACCGACCCCGTCGCCTTCACGCAGCTCGAAGGGGCCCTGCGCACCCTCGAGCTCAATGCGGACGACTTCAGCGACATCCGCGTGGATGGTCTCACGCTGGTACGGGCTGCGCAGATCAAGCGCAGCTGCGACAAGTTCCCCCGTGCGGCCATGGGCCCTCGGCGCATGGCGCTCGTGAAGGAGGAGCTGCACGAGAAGCTCGACCGCAAGCTCACGCAGATGGCCAAGGACGAGGATGTGCAGAACGAGCTCTTGGCCCTCGACCTCGACGAGCAGCTGCGCATCTTTGGCGAGATGATCGATCCCGACCCGGCAGACCAGAAGAGCGTGATCGCCTTCACGAGGCGCTATGTGGGACACAGGTATGCCGCGGCGCACGACGTCATCGAATCCAACCAATGGCTGCGCATCGACCACATCGGCCAGCGCATCCTGCACGAGGGGACGCTCACTGCCGTCGAATGGCTCTACCTCGAGCTGCTGCTGACGGGCGGAACCGCGCGTGATGCCCGCTTCGTGATGGTCGACGAGGTGCAGGACTACACCGTCGCCCAGCTCATGCTGCTGGCACGCTACTTCGCCGGTGCGCACTTCCTGCTGCTGGGAGACGAGAACCAGGCCATCCGCGAGGGCACGGCCACGTTCGCACAGATACGCGAGATATTTGAGCGCACGCATGGCAGCGTGGACGAGCTGAGCCTGCGCACAAGCTATCGCTCGAGCCCCAAGATCACGGAGCTGTTCTCCGGCCTCTTGGACGAGTGCAAGCGCGGCCAGCCGAGCTCGGTCCAGCGCGACAGTGACGACCCCGTCATACGCTCGTGTCCGTCCGACGGCGAGGGTTACGTGAGGGAGCTGAAGGCACACATAGCTGCGGCGCAGGCACGTGTGGACGAGGCGGCCGCCCGAGGCGAGGACTACCTCGCCGCCGTGATCGCCGCCGACAGGCCTCGCGCCAACTGGCTGCGCAAGCAGCTGGGCGAGCAGGTGCTTGCGCTGCGCAAGGGCGAGGGGCTTCCCTCCTCGGGTGTTATCCTGCTCGACCTGCATCTTGCCAAGGGTTTGGAGTTTGACGAGGTCATCGTACCGGATGCGCAGGCAGGGGCCTATCCTGACACACCCCTGGCCCGCCGCAGGCTCTACACCGCCATCAGTCGTGCCATGCACCGCGTCTGCGTTCTGTCTCAGGGCGCGATGACGCCGCTGCTGGATGGCGTCTCCCACGCGTCGGCTGACAACCAGTAGCCACTCCGTGCCGGAGCCCCGGTCGAGCGCGCTCCCCGACCTGCTCTGTCCCCATGGCCCCGCCCAAGCGCGGCGCTCGCGCCCGACGCGAGCGCCGCATGCGCTTTGGGTATAAGGCACGCTGCCACGCGCAGGCCGCTCTGGCTGTCCCCACACGCCCACTGCCATCAAGGGAGTGCACACCATGGCCCATATGGACTACGACAGCGGCAAGGACCGCCTCGCCGCCTTCTTTGACGCGGTGCTCGCCATCGTCATGACCATCCTCGTGCTGGAGCTGCAGATTCCCAGCCCCATCTCCCTGCAGGGCTTCTGGGGCATCCGTGACGGCCTGCTCACCTACTTTCTCACCTTCTTCTGGCTGGGAGCGCTGTGGGCCGCTCATCATGCGGAATGGCGCTTCGTGCGCGACATCGACCACGGCGTCGTATGGTCGATGCTCGTGCTCCTCTTCTTCACATCGCTGTTCCCCTATGCGGCACGCCTGGTCTCCCTCGACTTCTGGTCGCGCTCCGCCCAGGGGTTCTACGGCATCGTCACCATCTGCACCACGGCCGCCAACATGGCCTCGTACACCTCTATCGTCAGGGCGGACCCAGACAACAACACCCTCAAGCACTATGTGCACTACAACCGCCAGATGATGCCCATCGACCTCGTCGTCAAGGTCATCGGGCTGGTGGTGACCATGGTCGCCTGGCCGCCCGCCATGATGGTCTCCACGCTCGTTGCCGCAGCGTTGGTGCTTTTCTCCCAGGTGCACCATCGCAGAAGCTCACGGCTGCGCTAGGGGCACAGGGCCCGTGCCTCCCAAACGTGGGACAGGGTCTCTGCACCGACCATAGCGAGTGCCTCAGACACAGGGCCTTGACTCGTCCCAAGCCCCTGTGTCTGAGGCCAAGGCAGCTCCCAGAATCTCCTGGGAAAGGAATCGCATAGCGACCTCTCGACACGTCAGCGTACGAGATTCTGTTCCAGCCATGCCTCCGCATGGCCACGCATGGCAGTGCGGACCTACGTTGGCGGCACCCGTCGCCGACAGTCGCCCATCTCCCATGCACGGCGCCACCGCTCTGGTATATGTTGGGAGCAGGAGCAATTCTATCGGCCTGAGCACGGAGCGCATGCCGTTGGGTCACAGGCGGCCGTTGCGTTCTTGGGCCCATCGAGGAGGCACCCATGCCATCACAGAGCCCCAAGAAGGTTGCGCAGCGGACGAGCGCCAAGAAGAGGCCTACGAAGAAGCCTGTGAGGGAGAAGTCTCCCCAGGGCAAGCCCACGAGCCCCACATCCGCCGCAGCAGAGAAGGCAGGGGCGTCCACCGCAGCAGCGGACGAGCGACCCGTCTCCCCTGCCACGGGAAGACCCCAGAAGAGCGAGACGGAGCCCGCCGCCGCCATGCCACCCACAGAGTCTGCCGCACCCCTTCCCGAGCCACGGCGCAGCATTGCCTTCATTGGCTCCGAATGCTGGCCCTTCGTGAAGACCGGCGGCCTCGGGGACGTGATGTATGCCCTGCCCAAGGCTCTCATCAAGCAAAACTGCGACGTGAAGGTCATCCTTCCCAAGTACGGCTGCATCCCACAGGAGCACAAGGACAGGATGGTCTATCGCGGTTCCTTTGACATGGACCTCTGCTCGGACGGGCGCAGGTTCTATGTGGGCATCATGGAGTACGTCTGGGACGGTGTGGTCTATGACTTCCTTGACAACGAGGAGTTCTTCTCCTGGGGCGATCCCTACACCAACCTCGTCGACGACATTCCCAAGTTCTGCTACTTCGGCAAGGCGGCGCTCGCGGCCCTGCTCTACATGGACTGGATTCCCGACGTCATCCACTGCCATGACTGGCAGGCGTCACTCGTTCCCATCTACCTGTGTACGCTCTTTGCCGGCACACGGCTCGCAGGCGCCAAGTCCATCCTCACGATTCACAACCTGCGCTTCCAGGGCAAGTACAACATCCCCACCCTCAAGTACTGGACGGGCCTGCCGGATTCCGCCTTCACCATGGGTGCCCTCCAGGAGCGGTGGACCGAGGCCAACATGCTCAAGGGCGGCATCGCGTACGCCGACATGGTCACCACGGTGAGCGGTACCTACGCCGGAGAGATCCAGACGCCCGAGTATGGCGAGGGGCTCGACGAGCACCTGCGCTTCCACTCGTACAAGCTGCGGGGCATCGTCAACGGCATCGACTGCGGCGTCTGGGATCCCGCGCGGGACGAGAGGATCGATGCGCCGTACGATGCCTCCAGCGTGATCGAACGCAAGAAGGAGAACAAGCGCGCGCTGCAGGAGGAGCTCGGCCTCGAGCAAGACGACGACAAGATGGTCATCGGCCTCATCTCACGCCTCACGAGCCAGAAGGGCCTCGACCTCGTCAACGCCATCGTGCCACAGCTCGTTGACGGCAACACGCAGCTCGTGTTCCTCGGAACGGGCGAGAGGCAGTACGAGGACTCGTTCCACTACTACGAGGGAGCCTACCGCGGCACCATATGCTCCAGCATCATGTACGACGAGACCAGATCGCATAGGGTCTATGCTGGCAGTGATGCGCTGCTGGTGCCGTCGCGCTTTGAGCCCTGCGGCCTCACGCAGCTCATCGCCATGCACTATGGAACCATCCCCATCGTACGGGAGACGGGCGGCCTCAAGGACACCGTCGAGCCCTATAACAGGTTCAGCAACAGGGGCAATGGCTTCACGTTCGACCGCTATGACGCCGGCCTGCTGCTCGACACCATAAACCGAGCCAAGACGCTGTACTTCACCAATCGCTGGCGCTGGGATGAGATGGTCCGGCGTGACATGGCCAAGGACGTCTCGTGGGAGAGCTCTGCCGCGCAATACCGCGCACTCTACCTGGAGCTCACGCAGTAGACGGCATCCCGTGGCCGCACAAAGGCCCCGCATCGCATGCTCGCGATGCGGGGCTGTCGTTTCTGGTGGCGGGGAAGGGAATCGAACCCCTGACACGGGGATTTTCAGTCCCCTGCTCTACCAACTGAGCTACCCAGCCGACATGCTGCTATGCAGCTTGCTAAGTGTAGCAAAGATTTGGTGGACGTCAACGCTCTTTTTCGAATATGGAGCTGCGCAGGAAGGCCGGCTACAAGCCCAGGAGGCGCTCGGCGCCGCGGTGGGCGGCCCGGGCATGCGGCTCATGTTCGACGCCATGCCCGCCGACAACGGCGGCGAGTTCGTCGGCGGGCCGGCGGAGCATGCGCACCGGATCCAACACGACGCCCCGACACGGAGTCTACAACGGCGTTCCCACCCACGGGGGCGGACTCAAGGCCACGCGGTGGCGTGTCGATAGCTGCAGAATCATGGAATCAGATCAGGGCGTTGCGCTGAGCTCGCGCATCACCCTTTTCAAACTCTCCAGATGCAATCCGACGCTAGAATGCCCCACCGCCGCCACCGCCGCCGAAGCCGCCGCCACCACCGCCGGAGAAGCCACCTCCGAAGCCACCGCCGGAACTCCTGGAAGAGGATGCGAGGGTTGCCGTGCTCACCTGATGGGCCGATGAGACGGCAGAGTCGAACACCCGGGCAGGTGACCCATAGACGCCACCGTAGTAGTACCAGCCGTACACCGGGGCAAACGTGGGGTCGCTCAGCAGCTCCGGGGCGGCCACCTGCAGCTGTTTGATGACCTCGTCCGCAACGCCAAGGACCACGGCCATGACCAGCAGGCGGTTCCACAGCACCACATCATGCGGAACGGCCTCCCCCAGACGCGTGAAGTCCTTGAGCCAGCGCTTGAGCGCCTTGGACTTCGCCTGGATCTCCACCGCCTCGCGCGAGAGGCTGCGAAGCGTACGGGCGCACAGGAAGCAGACGAGTCCCCCTGCCAGGAGGAGAACGAGGGAGAGGACACCCAGCTGGGCCATCAGGGTCCCACTCGCGATGAGGATGACCGAGACAAGGCAGAGGAGGACATCGAGTATGCCGATGCCCACGAGGGCGCCCCTGCCCGTCGGACGGTCATCCACCATAAAGCCGCGGCGGTCGCACTGCCCCCGCACGGTTGCCACCCACCTGTCCCAGGCATTGGAATACGCCTTCGCATCGTGCTTGGCGACGACCTCCACCTCGTCGAAATCCAGGAGCCGATCGCTACCGGCAGAGGAGTGCGGGGCGATGTCCCTGAAGAGGAAGTCCAGCGTGCCGTCATCCACGACGCCCCACTGGCTCGGTCCCGACACGCCAAAGTCGGTAAGGCGCGTGAGACGATAGCCGTGCTTGGCTGCCGTGTCGTCAAGACGCACCTTGCGTTCGTTGGTGAGCCACATGAGGGATGCCGTGAGCTCGTTGGACGTTACCGCACCACCGTTGAGGAAGGCGCCGATGACGGCCGGATGGTCCTGGGAGGGGACGTCGCGGAAGTAGGTATCGGTGAAGAGGGGCGCGTGCGTCCTCTGGTAACGCCGTCTCAGCACGATGGCGATAACGATGCTTGCCAGGGCAAATGCGGCTGCCACGCCCACACACGACCAGTTGATGATCCGTGCGCGCGCACGCTGTTGGTTTGCTTGGTCGGCATAGCTCTGCTCCTCTGACAGGATGGAGCCAAGCCGGCTGCCGGGGGTGATCTGCGTGTCGGAGAGCCACTCCGCCGGAAAGGTGACGCGCATCTCGGCGAACTCGCTGGTGCCCACGCCAGGGGCTCGGTAGACGACGTCGTTGCCATCGAAGCTCACGGTGCCGTCCAGCGGGCCGTGACCCCAGGCACGTACGTTGTCGCCCGACGCCACCGTCTCCCCTGTGGGAACGGGCAAGTGGAGGCGGCAGGTGACGTTCTGGGACTCCTTGTCCCATCCGTCGGACACGAACTTCCAGTAGAGCTCCGCCGTGTCATCGTAGCGCGCGGCCAGATTGCTCAGGGAGTAGCTGATCTGAAACTGGGCCTTCTCGTCCTCATGCGCGGAGTAGATCTTGATGCGCACGTTGGAGCCCTCCTGCGTGACGCTATAGGTGCCATCACCTCCGGCGCTGGACTCCCTGAAGGGGACAAGGGTCCCATCCCTCACCTCGCCGATGCCCAGGACGGAGACCCGTATCGTCCTGCCCTCGTACGTCCCCTCTGGGATCTCCCAGTACACGCCATGAAAGGATCCGTCAAAGTCGAACTCGCGCGTCTCGCTGACATCGAGCGAGCCGTCCGTGTTGACGGTCGCATCCATATCGACACGATCGATGCTGTAGTCGCCGTCTGCCAACGCCCGCGCGGGGGCAAGGATGGCAGCCAGCGCAATGGCCATCATGACGAGGGCAACCCGCACCCACCGAAGACGAAACGATATGCGTCGCACCATACCATCTCCCCGTGACTCGCAACAGAACAGGTACGCGTGAATATAGCAGAGTTGCGACGCAGCCGTTTGGGCGCCCCAGTTACCGCGTGGGCCCCAGCAGGGTGAGGAATGTGCCACAGACATCCAGGGTATCGCCCACACGCAGGCGCTCCCTCGTCTGCAGGCTCCTCCCACGCAGGCGCGCGGGATTGGTCGCCCCCAGGTCCTCCACCATTACCTCACCCCCCTCCCGACTCACGCGGACGTGCTCTCGCGAGACCGCCGTGCGGCGCAGCACGATGTCGCATGCCGAGTCGCGCCCCACGATCAGGGAGCCCTGGGGAAGGGGAACGGACAGCTCCACATCTGCCGCGCGCACGAGCAGGGAGAGGCCATGCGGATCCGCAGAGGGCGATAGGGCGGCTGTGTCCTGTTTCCGCACGGTTCGACTCCCACCAGATCGTGCCGGGAGGAAAACGCCATCGGGCTCCTCCAGATCGTCTACACCGACGCCGAACGAGGGCTCCACGGGAGGTCGGTCGAAGTCGTAGAGGCACTCGTAGCATACGCCCATGTCGCTGAAGAGCTCCGCTCCGCAGCGTGGGCACACCTTGGTTGCCGGCAACTCACGCAGGTCGGATTGCTCGGACGTCGGAGAGGAGGTCGTATCCCCCTCGTCCGCCTGCGTCCCAAAGGACCATGTCACACCCATCAGAACTCCAATCTCTCCGATTCCCTCACCCAAATACCGCTGTGGCTTGGTCGCTCGAGCACGCACCGTGCGCCATGGCAGGACACCACCTTGCCCGGCATGAGGCCCCTGTGCACCCCACACACGACTCCCCGCCCATCCACGAACGCGACGTCGATGGGATAGCCCATGCCCACGGTATGGATCGAGGAGCAGCGGCATATGAGCACGGGCAGGGTGCTCGCGTTGGTGCCCAAAAGCCCCCGCAGCCGCTTGCCGAAGGTGTCGAGCACACGAACGTCCCCCGACCACGTGGGCGTCCGCACGTGCCGCACGACCGTCGCGCTCATACGACCACCCCCGCCCTGAATCGGTCGACCACCAGAGAGCGCGTATGGTCGATGGTGAGGGGCGTCCCCACGCGCACCCCCGCAAACGAGTCGACCTGTGGCCATGGCCGGTAGTGCATGGTGCAGGTGAAGCGCGTGAGCAGGGGCGAGACGGGAAACCCCACGCCCCTGCCGCCGCTGACGTCACCCGCGCCACCGGAGAGCTGCTCGGCAGACACCTCGACGGCAAGATCATCGTCCTGGAGCGCGCCCTGGATGCAGGACCTCACCTCGTCCACCGCTGCCGCACGGTTCTGGTCGCCTGCCGGTGCCACTCCCTGAGAGACCACCGCATCGAGCGCCACGCGGTCAAAGCTCGCGCAGGCGGCGGAAAAGCGCAGCAGGTTGATGGCCACGAGCACCACCGCGATGGTCACAGGCAACACCACGGCAAGCTCGACGGTCATCTGCCCGCCCTCGCGCCAGCCCTCGCCCAGGGTCCCATCCATGCGATCACCCCGATTCCAAGAGGTCGTCAAGACGTATCGTCAGGGGTATGCTCATGCCGGGAACACCGGGAATGGGCACCTCTGCGATGGTGAACTCCGCGCCGCCAAGCTCCTCGAGCGCGCGGCCGAGGCAGGCCTTTGCCTGTCCCTCCGGATCCTGTGGGAGCGATTCCAGAAATGACCTCAGCTCCGCCGCACTGCTGTTGCCCGCCTTGTCCATGATGGTCTGGCTGTTGACGAGCACCGGCTTTCTGAGGCGCATGTCCGCAGGGGCGAACCCACCTGCCTCCACGATGGAGGAGATCCTGTCCCTCAGCCAGCCTGCGACCTTCTCGCCACCCATGCCCCCTATGCCATCGAGGAAGCCATCCACCGAGCCTGATACGCTCTCATAGGAGCTCCCATAGCCCACCAGCAGCCTGCCCCACAGGTCCGTGATGCCTCCCACCAGCGAGAGTGCGATTGGCTGGCCGTCTCCCTTCAGGCCGTCGAAGACGCTCGAGAGCACGTTGTGCCCGTCGGTCGCCTCATCGGGCGCCAAGGTGGCGCCCGCGACGGCAACGCCCGCGGGAAGCGTTCCCTCCTCGAGAAAGGCAGAGGTGAGCTGGGAGGGGACCTCCGTGTCGCCACGCCACACGAAGGCGATGCACCCATAGGAGCCTGGCGGGGTGAGCTTGGGTCGATCAACGGACAAGAGGTCGATCGCTTTCTGGAAGGCGGATGCCGAGCCCTCGGCCTTCTCCTGCATCTCTCGCTCGTAGCGCTGGGCATCCTTGCACGCCACAGCGTACTCCTTGGATGCCTCGACGACCACGCGCCAGTAGTGCTCGAAGCCATTGTCGATGTTCGTGGAGGCGTTGGCCACGTTGCCCATGGCCACCACATCCATCTGACAGGTCTCACAGCGCCTCACCGCACCGGCATCGACGTCCGCAAGGGATGCCATGCCCGAAGGGGCCCCCGTCGCTCCCGGACAGACGGACGAGGCGTGCAGCGTCCTGCCTTCGGGCTCGTCGGTGCAGGGCCAGATGGGATCGGTGCAGAGCGTCGTCTCACGCACCATGTCGGCCTTATGGGGAAGATCAGGCAGGTCAATGACCACATCATCGCCCTCACGACAGGTGGCGTCCCTCACCTTTTCCCACGCATAGTGGTAGAACACCTTGCGGGCACAGGACCTCTGCAGCTCGTCTGGCGTGTTCCCAGACGCCGCCTCACGCTGCCAGCGTACGTAGTAGTAGTTCTCCGCCCGCGCGCGGGCATACTCGAAGCGCCACTCGGCAACGCTCGGATAGGCGGGGTTCTGTGCTCCCGAGAGGCCTGCCAGGCTCTCGGCACGGCTCCGCATGCACAGTGGGTCATCCACCGTGTCCGCACGCCAGGCGCGTTCCTTGGCGGCGCTGACGCGCCTGTCCGCCTCCGCCTTCCTGGCGCTGGCCTCCTGCAGCTCCTTGGCCTGCCGCTCCATCTCCTCTCCATCCAGACCATCATCCAGACAGGAGAAGTCGCTCTGGGAGTCCAGGGGCATGGGCAGGGCCGTCCCCGCATACCTCATCGATGCGCCCGAGTTCGCCGAGGCCGTCGAGGCGGCATTGGCCGCCACGAGTGCGGGAATCGCCCGCTCGAGCCTCTGGAGCCCCTCTGCGGCGGACGTGGCAAAGCTGCGCCGCGCATCCAGGATCTTCCGGCCCATGTCCAAGATCCTCGGTGCGGCCTCCTGCAGAAGCGGTATGGCCGAGACCACCATGCCCGCAGCCATCACCGAGGCACCCGTAAGCCCCATGCTGAGCACGCAGGCATCCAGCACCTGCGCGACCGTGGAATAGCCGGCGACCACATTCGCGCCCGACATGGCAGCCGCATCCGCCACCGTCTGGACGTCACTCGATCGGCTGTTCGTCCAGACGGCAGCCGCCGTCGAGCACACGAGCGCCAGACTGACGAGGAGCGCGCAGGCGACGGCGACGGTCGTGTAGCCCCCATCGTCGTCAATGAACGTGTCAAGACGGGGCAGCAGGGAAGCATGCCCCTCCCTACCCCCACATCTGCTGCCATTCGCCATAGCCGCCTCCCACCCACTCCGCTCGAACCTGCTCGGCACAGGTGGCCTCAAGCACCACGCCCGTGCCATCCGACTGGCCAAACGCCGACGCGGCGACCCCAAGCAGGGGAAGCGGTCGCACATGCCCCCGGATGCTCACGGTCACGCGGGAACCGTCGCGTGTCATCTGGCAGTTCCAGTCCTCGGCCCCTCCCACATGGAAAGGCGCCAATTCGGGCACGGCAGCGAGACGACGTCTCGCATACTGTGCGCAGTCGCCCAGGCTCCCGTCGTAGTCCGTTGCGACGGCACGCGCCGTCTGGGCGGCCACGGCCCGCATGGTCGCATAGGTGTAGCCCATGCACGCAGGCTCCAGGACCAGGGCGAGCACGAGCATGACCGCAGGCAGCAAAAGTGCCGCCTCGACCGTCGCCTGACCCCCCTCCCCCATACGCTCCCTAGAAGAGCAGCACGTCCTGCAATGCGTCGACCAGTCCCGCATCAATCGAGTGCGAGGCGCTGCCCAGGGCCGTGCCCAAGAGCCCTCCCGCCGAGAGCCACCTCCACAGGGCAATGAGCGCCACCACCATTGCAAGAAACGCGCAGAGCACGACGACGTATTCCAAGCTCGCCTGCCCCGTCTGGTCGCGCGGAAACGGCCTATGCCACGTCCCCGTCCGCTCCATTCGATGCATCGACCTCCTCCTCCCACGATGATGCCTCCATCCTCTGCACGCTCACGTCACTCCCACCATCTTCGTTGGCGCGCACCACGCACAGGTCAACCCATCCGTCCCCCGTCACCACGCAGCTCCAGACCCTTCCTGCAAGGTCGATGTAGCCGGCCTGTGTAAGGACGCAGCGTCCCTCGTCGCGATAGTCTGCGAGGAGCTTCTGGGCCTGCTGCCCAAGGGTCCGCTCGCTCTTCCAAGACCCCGTGCGCTGGGGGTCGTCCACATCCCCAGGGGCGGGGGTGGCAGGCTTTCCGTCGGAGTCGCTCGACGGCGAGGCAATGCCCGCTTCCCCCTCCGCACCAGGGCGCATGAGTGTGACCCTCGCCACGAGGGCGAGCACCACCACGACGAGCATGCCAACCAACACCCATGCCCTGTGACGTGTGAGGCGCCCGTGTCCTCCCTGACCCATGCCCGACCTAGAGCGACCCGATGCCACTGGCGATGGCATCCCAGAGCTCCTGGATCTTGCCTCTGAAGGTGATGATCGAGAGGATTGCGATGACCACGAGCACGCCTACGAGGATGGCGTACTCCGTCGTCCCCTGGCCGCTCTGGTCGTGTGCCTCCGTAAGCACCTGTCGCACCCCATCCATCGCACCCCACACAACGAGATTGAGACGTTCCATATCCCTTCCCTTCATCCATGGGCGCTCACGCCCACCTAACCGGCCAAGAGGGTCCCGCCAAGGAGCGGCCCCAGTATCGCCAGCAGCATCGCCGGCACCACCAGCGTCCCCAGGGGGATGAGCATGCGCACGGGGACGCGCTCGATCTCCTCCTCGAGCTCGCTGCGCTGCTCGTCCCTGATGGCATGGGCCTGTCGCTCCAGCGCCGCTGCCAAAGGGGAGCCAAAGGTCAGCGCCTGTGACACCGTCGCGGCAAAGCTCCTGAGCGCCGCCACGTCCATCTCCTCGGCCAGCGACGCAAGCGCCCCGTCACGCGTGCAGGTGCCCATGCGCCAACTCAGCAGGCACTCCCTGAACGAGGCCGCAGTGGGCGTATGGAAGTGCTCGCAGTAGAGCTCGAGCGAGGCGTCGAACGAGAGGCCCGAGAGCAGCCCGAGATTGACCACGTCGAGCATCTGGGGAAGCTCGCGCAGGCGCGTCGTGCGCCGACGCGCACGGGCGGCGCGCTCGCGCAGGCGGCGCACGGCAGGCACTCGTCGCCCCACGTCCCGGAGCGCCTCGTCCACACGATGCCCCCATCCCGAGTCGGCCTGTCTCCCCCGTACGGGACGCGTGCCCATGAGCACGAACACACAGGCGAATGCAATGACGCCACAGGCCGCAGGGTATGCCATCTCCGCCGCGCTCATGAGAGCACCCCCGCGAGGAGCCTGCGCACGATGAGGATGGCGCACAGGTCCATGGCAGTCGCAAGGCCCAGGCTCACCATGCCCGGCATCGTCATCAGACCGGCGCGAAAGTCGGCGGACAGCAGGGCGAGGGTGCCCACCAACACGGGCGGCATGAGCGTCACGATGCGTACCGAGAGCCTCACCTGGGCCGTCTTGACGGCGAGGAGTCGCTCCGACTCTCCGCGGCTCTCCAGCAGCTCCGCCGCATAGTCAAAGAGTCCCTTGAGCGGGCTGCCCGTCCTCTGCGAGACGACCAGCGCCGTGGCGAGCAGCCCCACCCCTGGGGTGTCCAGCTCCCCCCGCAGCGCCTCGATGGCCTCCGCCACCGTCGCCCCACAGCCCAACCGCAGGCTGCAGCGCGAGAACGCCTTGCCCGCTGGTCCCTGGGCATGGGTACCGACATATCCGATGGCCTGCGCAAGCGTCTGCCCGGATCCCAGTGCCAGCGCAAGCGTGCGGAAGACCTCGGGCATCTCGCGCGAAAGCTCCTTCGCACGAGCACGGCAGCGCCCCTCGTACCATGCGGGGACGCCCCCTGCGAGGGCGGCGACCACCGCGACGAGGCCAAGCGGGCTATGGAGCACCCCCACCAGAAGTAGCGCAGCGGCCAGCAGAAACGCGCACCCCTCCTCCCGCTCGAGGACGATGCCATGTCGTCCGAGCACCGTCGCCACCTCATCGGAGGCCTCCCGCCACGAGGGGAGCCTCAGAAGCCAGCGCACGGGCTGCGTTCGTGCCATCTGCCCCAGCAGGCGGTACAGCAGGCGCAGGACACGGGCCGCACGCAGGGCGGGCGAGTGCCCACCCATGCCCGGTGCGCCCACAAGGGAGAAGGCGCCAAGCCACGATGCGGCGGCGATCCCTAGGAGACGGACGACTTCCATGCGTCCACCTCCCCACGACTCAGCGCGCCCGCCGTGAGCGCCGCGTCCACGAATGCCGGCAGATGCTCCAGGTGCCAGCTGCGCTGCGCACTGTCAAAGGTCACGCAGGTCGCCAGCCTCACGCCACCCCCATCCGAAGGCGAGACCTCCGAGAGCGAGCCGATGCACCGCGTTCCGTCATACAGGCGGTGGCTCATGACCAGCAGGTCGAGCGCCGTCGCAATCTGTGCCTCGATGACATCGGTGGGCAGATCCATGCCAAAGCGCGCCATGAGCACGAGACGCAGGATCGCCTCATGGGGGGTACCGGCATGCAGCGTGGTCATGGAGCCGTCGTGCCCCGTGTTCATGGCCTGCAGCATGTCGATGGTCTCCTCCGAGCGGCATTCGCCCACGATGATGCGGTCGGGACGCATGCGCAGCGAGTTCTTGACCAGGTCGCGAATGCTTACCGCACCGGTCCCCTCTATCGATGCCGCACGCGCCTCAAGGCGCACCACGTCTGGATGGGACCGGAAGCGCAGTTCGGCGGAGTCCTCGATGGTCACGATGCGCTCCTCGAGGCCAATCTCGCAGGAGAGGGCGTTGAGCAGCGTCGTCTTGCCAGATCCCGTACCTCCTGCCACGGCGATGTCCTTGCGCAGGGCAACCGCCCACGAGAGCAGCCGCGCATACCATGTGGGAAGTGACCCCAGGGCTGTCAGCTCGTCAAGGGACGTGATGCGGTTGGAGAACTTCCTGATGGTAATGGCCGGCCCATCCACGGCGACGGGCGGGGCCACGGCGTTCACGCGGTCACCGTTGGCAAGGCGTGCGTTCACGATGGGGCTTGCCTGGTCGAGCCTGCGCCCCAAGGGTGCCAGGATCTTGTCGACCACCGTGAGGATCTGCTCGTCCGAGTCAAACACGAGCGGTGCCGTGTACAGCTTGCCGTCCCGCTCGAAGAAGAGCCCGTGCGTCCCGTTGACGACCACCTCGGTTATCGCATCGTCCTCGAGCAGGCCTTGCAGGGGCCCAAGGCCGCACACGTCATCCAGGGCCTGTCTCACCAGGGCCGCGCGCTCGTCGTCAGCAACGTCCTCGTATCCACCAGAGTTGAGAATCGCACGACAGGTGACGGCAAGCTCTGCCCGAGAACGCTCGACGTCACGTCCCGTGGCGATACGTGCCACCACATCGAGGCCCAGGCGCTCCACCAGCGCCTCCTTCAGCCGCGAGCGCAACGCGGCCTGACGCGCACGTCCCTCGGTAGCCTCCATGCCCTCGGACGAGGGACCCTGCCCATCCTGCGCGCGAACCATATCGAGCAGGGACATGTCAGGCCTCCTTCCTGCGTCCAAAGAGCAGGAAGCGCCTCGGGCGCTCACGCCTGTCGGCATCCGCGCGTGCCGCATCGCAATCCGGCAGCTTGCCCAGCTCCGAGAGCATGTGGGCAAGCATGAGGCCTATGGCATTCCCAAAGGCGCCCTCATCCGTCGCGAGGGCGCACACCTCCCCCGCCGCAGTGAGGTCATCCACATCGGCCCCACCATCGGGCATGTGGAAGACCCGTGCACCCTCTAGGCCCACCTCCGCGCGGCCCAGGGCCAACCCCTCCTCCCCGTGTGCGGCCGACCAGTTCTCGAGCCGTATGAGCCTGGTGCGCGCGACACCCAGCCGGATGGCCAGGGCACTCACGCGCGCAACCGACGCAATGGCACGGCTGCCAGGTGGCGAGACCAGCACCAGGCGATCCGTCAGCTGCACCGCCTTGGCAACCGCCACGGTGAAGGTGACCGGGCAGTCAACCAGCACCAGATCGAAGCGCTCACGCAGGTAGCCGATGAGGGTTCCGACCTGTGCCATGAGTCCCTCGGCCTCCTCGGGACGCTCGCAGGGGCCCCAGAGGAAGACGTTCTCCGCGACGCGGACATTCGTGCGTCCCATGGCCTCCCTGGTCAGCTCGCTTCCCGCCAGCTTGCCGAGATCGCTCCCATGGGCAACGCCAAAGAGGCTGTTGAGGTTGCCACTGGTGAAGTCGAGGTCGACGAGGGCCACCCGCATGCCCCATGACGAGGCACGGGCCGCGCAGGAGGCGACGACCGTGGTCTTTCCCACGCCACCCCGCCCCGAGACGAACGTGACCACGGCACCGCCTTGCCGTGTCACGCGTGCCTGCTGGGATTGGGCGAGGGTCTCCCTCACGCGAGATGCCTTCGTAGGCTGCAGGGCCATCGTCTTGTCTGCAGGGCTCCCTTCCTCCCCCGTTCGCTCCGGGGGCGCCATCGGATGCCTCCGTGCGCGGTTGTGTTGGTCGTCACCCGTACGAACGGGGGAGCTCGGTGCCGCTGCGTCGATGACACGCGAGATGCCTGCCCGTGCGGCACGTGATCTCAACGAGCCCGAGGGATGCCTGCACACCAGCACGACCTCGCTCGCACGGCCGTCATGCGCGATGGCGGCGGCAAGGTTGACGTCAGAGATGCCCCGCTCGCTCATGCCCACGATGGCTCCGACGGAGCCTGGCTCCTCGTCCCTGAAGGCATCACGGAGCTCGCCTGGGCCGCCAACCAGGCAGAGCAGGGAGCCGGGGGAAATGGACCTGAGACTCTCGCGCAGCTCGCGTCGAGCGGCTGCAGCCGCATATCCCATCCATATGTCAGTCATGCCCATCTCCTACTCCGCCGAGCCCAGCTCGACCGTCGCATGCGATTGGATAGAGGGCTCGTCGGCCGCAGCCGTCCCCTCCACGGGCTCAGGTGCCCGTGCGTCCCCAGACGTGGCACTCGCATCCGGCAGCACGGCATCATCGGCAGGAAGAACGAACTTGAGCGTGCCTGCAGCACTGGCGGCAAGCAGGGCGTCCACATCGTCCGAGGGGGCAGCGACGGTCAGCTGTGCCTGCGCGGCGGAAGCCGCAAGGCCACTTGCGGAGGGGCCACTCGGCACGCTCAACACCACCACCCCCTCGGCCAGGAGCCGTGCGCTCTCCTTGTCCACCTGATAGGCCCTAAGGTGTGTGCCAACGGGCACGCCACGCTGTATGCCCAGCTTGTCGGTTATGGGAAGCGTTATGGCAACCATGCCAGAGGGGACCTGTGCCATGGCCTCGTCCGTACGGAAGCTCGAGTCCGCAACGACGGCGTTCTTGGGAATGGGGCTTGTGACCTCGTGTCCCAGCACGGCATCCAGACTCGTGCAGGCACCCTCGGGAACAAGGTCGGCTATCCAGTCGCGCATGCCCACATCGGACGCCTCCACGACGTCTCCGGGCTCTAACGCCGCAGTGGCAACCACCACGCTCGCCACATCCCCGCCGTAACGCGCCACGGCGTCGTTATGCTCCTGAAGTGCCGCAGCGCGAATCGTGTCCGCATAGCCAACGGCCAGCATCGCCACAAGCACCGCACAGGCACTGGCGAAGACGATCCGAAACCTGAGTGACATGCCCATCCCCCCCGTCATCCCCTGACCACGGTGCGACTCCCCTGCGTGGGAACATTCTCGTAGGCAGGGGGCCTTGTCAGGAGAGGTTTCTCGGACTTGCTGGCAGCCGTGTCACGCATATCTGCACACGTCTGCGACAAACGAGAGGAAGACCAGGCAGGAACCCCTACCCAGAGATGTAGGCCACAAAAAACGCCAGGCGCACCTACCGGTGGCGTCTCCATCGGGCAAGGTGACGATATGGGACGCCTCCAGGGCAGCGCGCCCCATGCATCGGGGCAAACGATCCCGCACGTTCCGTCGCGGCGTGAGTCACATCGCTAGGACGCACCACCGCCGCCGAAGCCATCCTCACCACCGCTGGAGAACCCACCGCCCCCGCCGGCGTTGGACTCGAATTCGAGGGCGCCTCGTCCGTGATGTCGTGCGCATGGCCTGCCGTGTCATCGGACGCCTGTACCGGCGACGTCGAGCTGCCATCCGTGCCGCACCAGACATAGATGGCCATGAGCAAAGGCCTGTTCCAGAGCATGACGTCCTGGGGCGCGGCCTCGCGCAGGCGCGCTCCATTCCCTTGTAGCCGACCAGCGAGACGTGCAGGCCGGCGGGCTCGAATATGGCCTTCGGCCTCTCGACGGCGTGGTACCGGATCATGAACTCACTCTTGAATTCTCTCGAGTAGGTGATCCGGAGCGGCTCGACCCGCTCCACGGCGTCGAGTGAGGAGAGGTGTTCCATCTCCTCGTCGGTGAACCGTCCTTTGTGCACTTGCGGGCCCTTTCGTTCTCGGGCTCGCCGCCAGGTTTCATTCGGAAACCGGTTCCGGTGTCCATTCTATAGGGTCCACATCAGTTGGCGTCCGTATGGCTGAGGGTGCGGCGCGCCCCCTCACGGGATGGTAGATCTTGACCTTTGCAGGAGCCTGCGTCATTCGTGACGGCAAAGACGCCACCCCGTCCGTTTGAGGCGGAGCTGACGGTAGGGAAGGGCACGCCGCGACCGTTCTCCCCGACGCTCGCGACATTGGCGGCCGTCCGTATCGTGCGGCCATCGGATGTCTCGCCCGTGGGGATGTCCCAGCAGGTGCCATTGGCGTCGCCCTTGAAATCGAACGTGCGCGTATGGACTCCCCTTCGCGAGATGGGGTTTCCTGCAAAGCGCGTGTCCCACAGCAAAGGGCAGGGGGGGGTGGGCCCGGCGAACCGGACGGGACGCTCACCCATGGGTGGATGGGCCGGCCGTCACGTCGGGATCGAGCGCCATCCTGGATGCCCGCATCTCCCGTGCCAGCGACAGGTACGCATCGAGGCGTGCCCAAGGGAACGCGCCCGCCTCGAGGCACGCCCGCACCTCGCAGCCAGGCTCATGCGTGTGCGTGCAGTCACGGAAGCGGCATCCCTGCGCAGCGGAGGCGATCTCAGGGAACACCCTCAGGAGACCCTGCTCGTGCCCCACGATGGGCAGACTCCTGAGCCCCGGCTCGTCGATGACGATCCCCGCCCCCGGCATGGAGACCATGCGCCGCGCCACCGTCGTGTGACGTCCCGTGTCATCGCGCTCGCGGATGCCCCGCGTCTCAAGCACGTTCGTCCCGAGCAGGGTGTTGAGCAGGGTCGACTTGCCTACACCGGACTCCCCCAGCACGATAGCCACGGTGCCTGCCGGTATGAGCGAGCGCACCCCTCGCTCGCCCCAGAGGGCATGACGCTCACGAGCGGCCTGCGCGAGAGGCCCGTTGTCCATCCTCCCATGCCCCGACCCGGCGCATGTCACCGCGATGGGGACATCATCGCCCAGGACCTCGTGGATGCGTGCGAGATCGGCCGCAAGCACCTTGGGCGTCGTGCGATCGGCCTTCGTGAGCACCAGGGCAACACGCGCACCGCAGTCGACGGCAACCACCGTCGAGCGTACCATGCGGTCGCACGAGACGGGCTCCGCGCCAAGGGCCTGCACGACCAGCACCTCGTCCACGTTGGCCGCAAGCGTCTGCCTGCGGACACGCGAGCCACCCCTCCAACGGGCGATGTCGCTCTCACGCGGCAGCACGAACTCGATGACGCCCATGTCATGATGCTCGGGGCGACGCAACGCGACCCAGTCGCCCACGGCGGCCGAGGGCTCCCGCACGACCCCAAAGCGAGACGAGAACTCGGCGCGACAGAGCCCCGAGGCCGCCATGAGGGCGGGGAAGGAGCGATCGAGCCGCACCACGCAGGCAGGCTCCACCTCACGGGCATCGGCCCCCTCGCCACGTAGGACGTCCACGTCGTCCTCGTAGGCCTCGCGCTGCGCGTCGCTCATCGCAAGCTCGTCAAACGCCGGCAGCTCCGTGAGCGAGGAAAGTGCCGGCAGAGCCTCGACCGAGGCCCCACCGGCACGCCTGGAACGCCTCTTGCTGCGTGGACGCCTGGCCACCAGCGTCCCCACCTACTTCTTGCCCTTGTCGATGGCGCGCATGACGGCCTTCTCCGCCTCGACGATGGGGATGATGAGGATGGACAGGCCCATGGAGATGAGGTAGTGGGCGACATCAAGCTCGGCGAAGTCGAACGCCTGGGCGAGCGGCGTCTCGATCACCAGGAAGGTGAGCAGCAGGGCGACACCCAGCGATGCCCACAGCCACTTGTTCTGGCCCTTGAGCGTGAAGATGGAGCCACGCTGGCTGCGCATGTTGAGCGCGTGGAACATCTCGACCATGGAGAGCGTGAGGAATGCCATGGTCATGCCCACGAGGCCCGCCTGGTCACTGGCAATCGCGTCGGCAAGCGAGACGCCTGCGGTCGAGATGCCGATGAAGTAGGCGGCCAACGTGAGCAGGGCGATGACGACGCCCTGAAAGATGGTGTCCGCACCCATGCCACCGGCGAAGATGCCGTCCTTGGCGTCGCGCGGCCTGCGGCGCATGATGTCAGCCTCGGCGCCCTCCGTTGCCATGGCGAGCGCGGGCAGCGAGTCTGTGATGAGGTTGATCCACAGCAGGTGCGTGGGCTCCAGGATCGTGAAGCCGACGAGTGACGCCACGAACACCGAGATGACCTCGGCCAGGTTGCTGGAGAGCAGGAACTGGATGCACTTGCGGATGTTGTCGTAGATGCGCCGGCCCTCTTCGACGGCACCGATGATGGTGGCGAAGTTGTCGTCGGCCAGCACCATGTCGGCCACGTTTTTGGTGACGTCGGTGCCCGTGATGCCCATGCCGATGCCGATGTCCGCGCGCTTGATGGAGGGGGCATCGTTCACGCCGTCGCCGGTCATGCCGACGACCTTGCCCTCACGCTTCCAGGCGTCGACTATGCGAGTCTTGTGCTCGGGCTGCACGCGGGCATAGACGCCAAAGTCCCTGATTCGGGCGGCAAGCTCGTCGTCTGACAGGCGGTCGAGCTCGGCGCCCATGATGGCCTGTGAGCGATCCCTCACGATGCCGAGCTCCTTGGCGATGGCCACGGCGGTGTCAATGTGGTCGCCGGTGATCATGACCACGTGGATGCCTGCGGAGTGGGCCTCGTCTATGGCGGCCTTCACCTCGGGACGGACGGGGTCGATCATGCCGGAGAGGCCCACAAAGGTGAGGTCGTGCTCAAGGTAGTCGGGCTCAAAGCCCTTGGGCCTCTCGTCACCCCAGTCGCGGCGGGCCGCGGCCATCACGCGCAGGGCCCTGTCGGCCATGGCCTTGTTGGCCTCCATGACCTGCGAGCGCAGCTCATCGGTCATGGGCACGATGCCATCCTGCGAGAGGTACTTGGTGCAGCGGGAGAGCACCACGTCGGGGCCGCCCTTGGTATGCTGCATGTAGCCGTCCTTGCCGCGGACGACCACGGACATCATCTTGCGGCCGGAGTCAAACGGCGCCTCGCCCACGCGCGGGCGGCTCTGGGCCAGATGCGCCGTGCTGAAGCCCAGCTTGGCGGCATCGGCCACAAGCGCGGCCTCGGTCGGCTCGCCCACCGCGGCATCCGCGGTGTCGTCCCACCTGGCGTCGGAGGCCAGGGCCATGGTGCGCACCTGGCTCGTGAGGTTCTCGGTAAAGTGGTCGACGACGGTCATCTTGTTCTGCGTGAGCGTACCCGTCTTGTCCGAGCAGATGATCTGCGTGCAGCCCAGGGTCTCCACAGCGGAGAGCCTGCGAATGATGGCGTGGCGCTCACTCATCTTGGTGACGCCCATGGAGAGCACGATGGTGACGACGGCCACCAGGCCCTCGGGGATGGCGGCCACGGCAAGCGCCACGGCGACCATGAAGGTATTGAGCACGAGATCGAGGTTGGTGATGAAGCCAGACCCATACCTGAAGAAGCCTGTGAGGAACACGATGGCGCAGATGGTGACGACGAGGATGGTGAGGATGTGGGAGAGCTCGTTGAGCCTCGCCTGCAGCGGGGTCTCCTCGTCCTGTGCCTCGGCGATGGCGCCGGCGATCTTGCCCATCTCGGTCTGCATGCCCGTCGCCACGATCACGGCACGGCCACGGCCAAAGACCACGGTGGAGCCCATGTAGCACATGTTCTTGCGGTCGCCGAGGGGAATGTCGTCCGCGCCCTCCTCGAGGGTGATGACGTCAGCGTGCTTGGTGACGGGAACGGACTCGCCGGTAAGCGCCGCCTCCTCGACCTTCATGGACGCGCTCTCGAGGACGCGGCAGTCGGCCGGCACGGAGTCGCCAGCCTCGAGGATCACGATGTCGCCAGGAACGAGGTCCTGGGAGTGAACCTCGACCTGCTTGCCGCCGCGAATGACCTTGGAGGTTGCCGCCGCCATCTCCTGCAGGGCCGCCAGGGCCTCCTCGGACTTGGCCTCCTGCACGACGCCCAGCACCGAGTTGAGGATGACGACGAACAGGATGATGATCACGTCGGCGAAGTCCGCCTCGCCCTGCGCCACGCTCGTTGCCGCCGAGATGACCGCAGCCACGATGAGCATGATGACCATGGGATCGCCCATCTGCTGGAAGAAGCGGATCCAGAGCGGGGTCTTCTCGGCCTCCTTGAGCCTGTTGGGGCCGTTCTGCCTGAGTAGTTCCTCGGCGACACCGGCACCAAGGCCCTGCTTGGCATCGGTTGCGCACTCCTCGAGCACGTCCGACGCGCTTACCAGATACTCTCTCACGCTATGTCCCTCCTGGGTCTCGGACGGCCCCCTGCCGTCCTCTCTTCGCACCTGGCAGATTGATGCCCGATCATAATTCCCCAGGAGGGGCAAGGGCTCACCAAGGCTGCCGTGCCAGGCACCTTGTCCGCTACATAGTATCGCAAGGGCTCTGTGGGCCGAAGCTTTGTGGGTACAAGCTCCTCCGCGCCTGCATCACCGACTCGCACGCATTTCTCCGTCCACCTCTTGCGAGTCGTATGCACCTTTTTGGTCGTTTCTGGACAAGGGAGAGATCACACAATCCGTGTACCTGCACAAACACAAAACGGTGGCGCACAAAAAATGCGAACGACTCAAAGCGGCCGTCACCAAGATTGCATACGACTCGATTGCCTCCTCGGGGCTATCCCTCGTCCCAGAACTCGTCCGTGAGGATCTTGAAGCAGACCTTCCTGATGGCGACAGGCTCCGTCGTGGCACAGATGACGTTGGGCATATGCGGCTCGTGAGCCACGAAGATGGCAAAGTGGCGCTTCTCGAGCGTGCCCTCGATCTCATCGCCGTTGTCGGGAGCAGCCTTCACATACTGTTTGTCGGATGTCTCGTCGTACTCCCCGAGCGGCTCGGTGGGGCCGGACGTCACGAAAAAACGCTCGGCACCCTCGATGTCCACCTGCAAGTCCATATATCGACGGTGCACCTCGTAGCGCGCAGTGCCATACGTACGCGTCTTGGCATCCTGCACGAGAGCGAACACCTTGTCCCCCAGGATCTCGTGCGGGCCCGTCTCGAGCTTCCGGCACTCGTGCTCGCCCAGCCAGTCGATGAGAACGTCCAGGCCCTTGTATAGGCCCCGGTACCGTTCGATGACGCCCATGCCATCGTAGATCATGTCAATCCCCTCTCACGATGTGTGGCTGTTGGCTTCCTCGTGTGCCCCCACGTCACCCGACGTGGGGTTGTATGTGCTCTCACCGCGCCTCTCGCCCATGACGTCAGCCTCGGAGAGCGTCACCCACTTCACACCCCTACGGGTCTCATAGGCATAGGCGAGGTGAATCATCCCGTCGGCGGCCTGGATGACGCAGGGGTACTCGTACTGCAGGTTGTTGGCCTTGTTCTCGTCGCCCACGTAGCCCTGGCCGCGCTCGATGTGACGGATGAGCGGGAAGGTCCTGCCGCCATCCTCGGAAAGCGCAATGGAGACGGGACAGCGCAGTCCCGGCCAGGCGCCCTTCTGGCCATAGGCCTGGGGTGCACTGGAGTGATTGTGCGCCACGGCGATACGACCGCTCGTGAGTTTGATGGCGCAGATGCCCGAGTTGTTGTTGGGGAGCACCGTGGGCTCGGGAACGATCCAGGTGTCGCCGTAGTCGAAGGACTCGCTGCGATAGATCCAGTCGGCCTGCCGCGAGCGCATGAAGGCGACGAGGTGGCCCGCATCGAGCTCTACGACCGTGGGGTGCACACGCCCCGCGGAGCTGGGCACCATCACCTGACGCCAGCTGGCACCCTCGTCATCCGAGATCTGGAAGGCAGAGGGGTCGCCGGCCAGCGCCGCAGCGGAGTCCGTGCACAGCCAGTTGCCGTAGATCCAACGGCCGTTGGAGAGAACCTGGATGGCCTGGCGGTTGAAGGTGCCCGGCTCGGCGAAGACGACCTCGGGCTCCGACCACGTCCGACCATCGTCGGTCGAGATCTGCCGCTTCACCTGAGCCGTGTACTGCATGTTGTCCTTACCCGGCTGACGGCCCAGCTGGGAGGTGTACATGCACCAGATCTCGCCGTTCGGCGCCAGGAACAGCGAGGGGTTCTGGTCCGAGCGATCGTCGTCATGGCTGACGTAGGTGGGCTCGCTCCAGCGATCGGAGCCCTTCTCCAGACGGGAGATCACGATGTTGATGTCGATGTCGCCCTCGTAGGTGCCGGCGAACCAGCAGCACAGGATGGTGCCTGTAGGCGTCTCCAGAAGCCCAGGGCCATGAGCCGTGGTCCAGGGGCCGGGGCTGACGAACGCCTCGGTCAGCCTCATCTCGGAGTCGTAGTACACCTGGCCATCGGGAGTCAGCCTTTCGAGCGTCTTGATTGCCATAGTGCCTCCTTCTGAAAGGACGGGGAGGGCTGGGCAGGTACGGCCCTCCTGGGCGGACGGTCGGGAGTCACGCTCCCCCTCCCCGCCTACGCAGGGAAGACGAGCAGGGCCCCGGCCGTCAGGAAGACCAAGCGCACAAAGTACTGCGGAATCGTGAACTTCCAGAACTCAGGCATGGTGTACTTGCCCATGCCATAGGCCATGGCGGGCAGGCCATCGATGGGCATGTAATGGCCACACCAGGCCGAGAGCGTGACGGCAACGGCAGCGGCCATGGGATTGATGCCCAGGCCCTGACAAACCGAGATGGCCAGGGGGGCAAAGATCATGACCATACCCACCTGCGAGCCCGTAAAGCAGGCGAACGTGGAACAGATGAGGGCAAAGACGAACACGATCACAAAGGCAGGCACGCCCGTGCCCAGAGCATCGGCCACGACATTGCCGACGAGGGTGGAGAGACCCGTGTCCGCAAGGCAGTTTGCCACGGGGATGACGCCCGCGGTCATGAGAATGATGGGTGAGAACAGGTTGTCACGGAACTCCCCGAAGTCGACGACCTTGGCGATGACCATCGCGAAGGCACAGATACCTGGAATGATGTAGGAGAGGACTCCGATGACGTTGACGAGCATCATGGAGACGATGGCGACGATGAACGCGAGGGTGGTGATGGTCTCCTGGGCCCTGCTCAACGTAGAGCCGCCCTCCTCAAGGGCCTCCCTGTTCTCGATCGTGGGCTCGGCCACGGGGTGAGAGGGCAGGAACCTATAGCCAATGATGGCCCAGAGCAAAAAGCCTATGGACAGGATGAAGGACACGATACCAAACTGCACCATGGACAGGCTGTTGGCGCTCAGGCCAGAGGCGCCCAGGACGGCAATGGCCACGCCGTACTGGAGGGCGACGTTGATGGGCACGAGCGGGTGATTGGATGCGATGCCCAACGGAAGCATGAGCTTCGAGCCCGGGAGCTTCTCGTTGTAGGGCATGGTCACGACGAGCGAGAAGATGAGCACATAGAACGCCGTCGAACCCATGCCGACCACCGAGGCACCGAGCATGACCACGATCAGCAGCAGCACATAGCTCTTGAACCCGCCCCTATTGACCAGTGCGGTCATGGCGTCCTTGACTTTGTTGATGATGGAGGTCTTCTGTATTGCCGCAAGGATCACCATGAAGAACGCCAACATCCATACCGTCGAGTTCGTGAAGCCGGCAAAGGAGTAGGCAATCGGGTCCTCACCCCCCAGGCCAAACACGACAATCAGGAGGCAAGCCGCGATGGGCGATAGGCCGAACGGAAGCACGTCGAACATGATCATGAGGATCATGGCGACGAGAACGACCAGCGCGAGGATCATTGCCGTAGTCATTCTGCTACTCCTTTCTCTTTACCTGCCGCCATCTTCGTGACAGCAGATCCCTACGCGGGACGCTCCCCGCGCTCTTCTCGAACCGAATTGGTTGTGGCAATAGTCGCGCGATGCCAGATGGCGCCGTGCGACCCGTGGCTATCTGCCTGTCTGCACTGCCCTCCCAGCGGCCATACGCAGTGCGTAGTCGATGGCGTTCATGAGCGAGAGCTCGCTCGCGGTCCCCGTGCTGACTAGGTCGAAGCCCGTGCCGTGGTCCACGGAGGTGCGGATGATGGGCAGGCCCAGGGTGACATTCACGCCCTCGACGGCCCGCCACCTCCCCTTGTCGCGGTCGTACACGAAGCCCAGGAGCTTGGTGGGGATGTGTCCCTGGTCGTGGTACATGCACACCGTGATGTCAAACCAGCCGCCGTTCATCTCGGAGAAGACGGTGTCGGGCGGGATGGGCCCGACGGCCTCGATACCCTTGGCCTTGGCCGCCTCGATGGCCGGGATGATCTCCTCGATCTCCTCGGTGCCGAAGAGGCCATGCTCCCCCGCATGGGGATTGAGGCCGGCGACGGCCACCTTGGGACCCTCGATGCCCAGGTCGCGGCAGGCGGCATCCGCCAGCTCGATGACCTCGAGCACGCGATCCCTCCTCACGCGGTCGCAGGCCTCGCGCAGACTCACGTGCGTGGACACGTGGATGACGCGGAAGTCATGGTGGGCGAGCATCATGGCGTAGCGCTTGGTGTGCGTGTAGGTGGCATAGATCTCGGTGTGGCCGTCAAAGCGCATGCCCTCGGGCGCAAGCGCCAGGTTCATGGCCTCCTTGTTGAGGGCGTTGGTCACCGTGGCGTCGATCTCGCCGTCCATGGCCAGCTCGATGACCTTCCTTACGCTCTGGAAGGCGGCCATGCCACCCTCGGCAGAGACCTCGCCCAGCTTGAAGCTAGCGACGTCCTTCACCAGGTCCAGGTGGTACACGTCGATGATGCCAGCCTCGAACTTCGCGTCGGCAACGCTCTCGACGGGCCTCACCTTGATCTCGGGATGCCCGACGAAGCCCTTGGCCTGCTCGATCATCTTTGCGTCGCCCACCACCAGGGGTCGGCAGCGCTCATAGAGCGCGGCATCCGCCAGCGCCTTCACGGTGAGCTCGGGACCGTTGCCCGCGGGGTCACCCATGGTGATGCCAACGATTGGTCTTGTGCCAGCCATTACTCGATGCCCCTCTGCTTGTCCTCGGCGAGTGCCGTGCGCAGGGCGGCAAGCCCCTCCTCGGAGAGCTGGTTGAACGGGGCGCGGCACCTGCCCACGGGGAAGCCCAGCTCTCTCACGGCAAACTTCACGACGGTGTTGGGGTTGCCGTACTTGAACACGCTGCGCAGGTTGGCCACGTTGTCCTGGCACTGCTGGGCGGCGTCGAGGTCGCCCTTCACGAAGTTCTCGTAGATGCCCACCATGTTCTTGGGATACACGTTGGCACAGCCGGCGATGGAGCCCTTCGCGCCCTCCTTGAGGGCCCTGAGGATGAGGGCGTCGTTACCGGAGAGCACGGCGAAGTCCTTGTTGCGGGTGAGGTCGATGTAGGCCTTGAGGTTGTCCCAGTCACCCGAGGAGTCCTTGGCGCCCACGATGTTGTCCACCTCGGAGAGCTTGGCCACGGTGGCGGGCTCGAGGGCGTTGCCGGTGCGCATGGGGATGTTGTAGAGCACGATCGGCAGGTCCACGGCAGCGGCCACGGCCTCGTAGTGGGCCTGAAGCTCGGCCTGGCTGGCCTTGGCGAAGCTCGGGGTGATGATGGAGAGCACGTCGGCGCCCAGGTCGGCAGCCATCTTGGACTGCTCGATGGTCTCCTTGGTGGAGACGCAGCCGGTGCCGGCGTACACGGGCACGCGGCCGGCGACCTGGTTGATCACCGTCGCGAGGACGAGCATCTTGTCCTCCTTGTCGAGGATGTAGCCCTCGCCGTTGGTGCCAAAGCAGAAGATGGCGTGGATGCCGGCCTCGATCTGGCGATCCACCTGGCAGCGCAGCTCCGCCGTGTTGACGGTCTCGTCCTCCCTGAACGGCGTGACGATGGGAACGATGATGCCCTTGATGCCTGCCATCTACCTCAGCAACCTCTCGTAGATCGCGCGTGCGTCCTCAGCGGTGACCTCACGCATGTTGTTCACGAGCAGCCGCTGCTGCTGCATGCCTGCCTCCACGAGGCCCTCGAGGTCCTCGGGCTTGACGCCAAACTCCTTGAGATCGGTGGGGATGTCCAGGTCGCGCACGATGTCACCGATCCGGTCGAGGAGGGCGCGGGACTTCTCCCCCTCTGTGGAGAGGACCTTGTCACCGTGGTGGGCGCGATCCCAGGCCTGCGCGAACTTGGTGCGGCAGGCGGGCTCGTTGAACTCCAGGACGGGCAGGAACATCATGGCGATGGAGACGCCGTGGGCCATGTGGTACTTGCCGCCCAGCGGATAGGCCAGGCCGTGCACGGCCGTGGTGCCCGAGGCCGTGATGGCGATGCCGCCGTAGAAGGCGCCAATCTGCATCCGGTTCTTCTCGACAATGGCGTCCTCGTCGTCGCAGGCCCTCATGATGTTGTTCATGATGATGTCAAGGCCCTCGAGCGCGAAGGTGTCGCTCATGGGGTTGGCCTTCTTGGACGTGAGGCACTCGATGCAGTGCGCCAGGGCGTCCACGCCTGTGGTGGCGGCGATCTTGCGCGGGAGGTTGCGGATCATCTCGGCGTCGAGGATCACGTAGTCGGGAACCATGTTGTCGTTGACGATGCCGATCTTGGTCTCCTGCTCCGGCACGGCCACGATGGCATTGGGGGTGCACTCGGCGCCGGTGCCGGCCGTGGTGGGGATGGCGAGCAGGGGTGCGCACTTCCTGGCGCGACCGGGATCGGAGAGTAGGTCCTTCACGCCGTACGCGTCGGTGTCGAGCACGCTGGCGAGCTTGGCGGCGTCCATCACGGAGCCGCCGCCACAGGCGATGATGAAGTCCGCCCCAGTGCTGCGGAACTGGTCGACCGTGGCCTGGGCCGCCTCGTAGGTGGGCTCGGGCATGAGGTCGTCGAAGACCTCGCATACCAGACCGGCGGCCTCAACCTGCTTGGCCACCAGGTCAAAGAGGCCGAGTGACCGGATGGACCCGTCCGTGAAGGCAGCGACTTTGGTAGCTCCTGCCCCCTTGAGAATGGCGGGAATCCTCCCGAGGGAATTGGCACCGCTATAGACCGCATGTGGCAGCTTGAGGCTGTACGCATCCACTGGCATGGCTGAGACCTCCTGTTTCTCGACCAGGTACTGCTGGACTTGCATGAGTAGATCGTCCGCGCCAAAGGCACCGGACTTGGTGATGAGGTAGCGCTCGCGACCGGCGTCCTCGAAGCGCGCGAGCACGACGCCGGGCAGAATCTCCTCCATGGGCTCGAGCGTCCTGATGCCCATGGCGGTCATGAGGCTTGCAAGCGTGTCGCCACCGATAACCATCAGCGTGCGGCCGCCATCCTCCAGCACCTCGCGAGCAATGCGTCCCATGGCCTGGTTGATGGCTTGTGAGGGATGGATGCGGCGTTCGAAGAGCGCCGCCTCGCAGAAGTCAAGCGTGTCGAGAAGGGCGAGGGGCGCGCCTTGGGCCACCCGGACGAAGTCTCGTGCGAGCTGGATGGCATCGCGCTCGCACCAGGAACCCGAGAGCACGGGGGCGAGCGGCAGATGCATACGGGGCGCACCATGGGCCTCAATGAAATCCAGCTGGGAACGGGTGACCGCGTTGACCGAGCCGGAGAGCACCGACAGCTTGGGACTCAGCCTCGTGCATACAGGCACATATGCGGGCGTGCTCGACTGGCGTGGATAGGTCTCCAGGAAGCCGGCACAGCCCGCCACAAGCACCAGGTCGTCAGCCTCGGCAAGCCTGCGCCCGATGCGTGCGAGGCCCTCGTCGCTGTCGCAGTCGAACACGTCCACCCCAGGCTTGAGCGCGCTGCCATCGCACGGGCTCACGGCGACATCGCTCTCCAGGTGGATGAGCTCGTCGATGCGGCTTGTGGCGACCGGGTCGATGGGATCTGTGGCAAAGACGCTCTGCGCAAGGGGCCTGCCGTCCACATACTGGACCAGGCCCTTGGTCACGCGGCCCATCTTGGGGTAGGCGGGGACGAAGTCGATGTGGTCGCGCCCCGAGGCCGCAAGGGCCGCGGCGATCTCGGCACCCACGTTGCCGCGCAGGCCCGAGTCCACCTTCTTGTAGATGCGAGTCACACCATGGGCGCACGCCGTCGAGACGAGCTCGAAGACGGTACGGTACGCCTCGTCCGAGGAGGCGTGACGAGTCTCGGCATCGATGACAAGCACGTCGTAATCGTCAAGCAGGGCCACATCCATGGTCGGGTCCGCAGACACCGCCACACGGTCACCCTTGCGAGCGAGCTGCACACCAGAATCCAAGGCCCCCGTAAGGTCATCGGCTATGACGAGCAGACCAATCACGTGCTGCACCTCCATCCACGGAAAAGTATGGGCCACCGTCACCGATGCCCCAAGGCTTCCTAATCCAGGAAACGTTCCTATTTGAAACGTTACAGGACAGCCATGATGAATTTCTCGTAGTATGTTTCTAAATAGAACATACTCTAGGGGCATCCGATCTGGGGTATGGGAGGTGTGGACATATGATGCCATCACGCGCAGCGTCAGACGGAATCTTGGAGAGGAACATGGTCTGCACGGACGCACGGGGGGTGCGCATACTCGCCATCGCGCCCTACCAGGGACTTGCGATCGCCCTCAGGCGCGTCGCCGACGAGTATGCGAATGTGGGCCTCACCTGCATCGTGGGCAACCTCTCGGCCGGCGTCACCGCAGCCCAAGAGCAGGTCTCCGCAGGCAATGCCTACGATGTCATCATCTCTCGCGGCGGCACGGCCGACCTCCTGCGCGAGAGCTTCAGCCTTCCCGTCATCGACATCCCGGTCAGCGCCTACGACGTGCTACAGGCCATCAAGCTCTCCGAAGGGCTCAAGGGACGGCGCGCCGTCGTGGGCTTTACGGCCATCACCCAGACGGCCGACACGCTCAACGAGATCATGCAGCTTGGCCTCGACATCTTCACGCTCGTGGACACCGACGACGTCAGTACGGTCATGGGATTCCTCGTGGAGAACGACTACCAGATCATCCTCTGTGACGTCATCTCGGCCTCGGCGGCACGGGATGCGGGACTCAATCCCGTGCTCATCACCTCGGGCGGCGCATCGATACGGCAGGTGTTTGACGAGGCCCTCAGACAGACTAGGTACCTGCGCCACTACAGCAGTGAGAACGCGCTGCTGCGTACCGTCATCAACCGCCAGCCACAACGCTGCGCGATCTTTCGCAAGGACGGGTCGCTCATGCTGGGCACCTACCAGACGGACGATGGGGTCATGGCATACCTGCGAGGCATCGTCAACGAGGTCATGGCGGGGGACGTGCGGGTCGTGCGCAAGTCGTTGGGTGGCACACTCTGGACGATTCGCGGCGAGAGGGTCTCCACCAGCGCCATCCCCCACAATGACTTCTGCGCCTTCTACTTCACGGGCACACGCGCCACCCCCAAGCGGCGGCGCGCAGGCATGAGCTCCTTCTCAAGGACCGAGGCGACCAAGGCCTATGACAGGAGCCTCTATGCCCTCACGAGTGACATCGGACGCATCTCGGCGACGATCGACAACTCGAACCAGACGGGGCAGCCCCTCCTCATCACGGGCGAGTACGGAACGGGCAGGACGGCTGTCGCCCTCTACGCCTACATCCATGGCCTCCATGCCGACATGCCCCTCACGGAGGTCGACTGCGGCATGATGACCGACTCCTCGCGCGACTTCCTCGTCAACAGCTCGCGCTCGCCCCTCTACACGCGACATGAGGTCATCCACATCAAGAACTTCAACAGCTCCGACGAGGGGTTCCTGGACAGCCTCTTCTCCACCATCGCGCAGACGGGCGTGTGCGAGCGCAACCGCGTCATCTTCTCATGCGACCCACACGGCGAGCACGTGCACAGGCGCATCGCCTATCTCAAGGACAAGTTCCAGTGCGTCGAAGTCCAGCTCATCGCCCTGCGCGAACAGCCAGAACGTGTGGCTCCGCTCACCAGCCTCTACCTCAGCCAGCTGAGAAGCGAGCTGCCCAACGAGGTCCTGCGCATAGATGGTGCCGCCATGCGACTGCTCGGTGAGTACGCCTGGCCGGGCAACCTCGTGCAGATGGAGCGCATCATACGACAGCTCTACCTCTCGGCGGTCGATCATGTGATTCGCACCGTGGATGTGCGCAGCGCGCTCGCCCTCGAACGAACCACCTATCCCCAGGGCCCAACGGGACAGGACGTCACGCAGGCGTCCTCCGCCCATGCACCCACGGACATGTCCGGTCTCACGTTGGCCCAGGTTGACCGCCTTGCCGTGGAGGACGCCGTGCGCCGCAACGGCGGCAACCAGAGTGCCGCCGCGCGCGAGCTGGGCATCAGCCGCACGACACTCTGGCGCATCCGTAGGCGGTAGCAGGGGGTGAAAGTCGTACGCACGTTTCCGCCGGCCCCGTGCGAGTCGCATGCACCCTCTGGGCCGCCGCAAGACGGGACAGCCGCTCAACCCATGTGCCTGCGCGAACGCGCGGTGACTCCACATAGGGTCGCGAACGGCCGGGGGCAGGCGCGCCGGCGATTGCACGCGACCCGGTTCCATAGCGGAACAGAGCCCAGTTCCCCTCACAATTTCTGCGCAACCAGCGCCATCGCGTTAGAATGAGGGTAGGCGTTGCGTATTGGCAGTCCACGTATGGAGGGACGATCATGAAGATTCTTGTGTTTGGCACCAAGAGCTATGACAAGGCCTCGTTCGAGAAGGAGCTGAAGGACTATCCCGACCTCCAGGTAGACTTCACGGAAATCAACCTCACCCCGCTCACGGCCCCCCTCGCCCAGGGATACAAGGCCGTCTGCGGCTTTGTGAATGCCGACGTCTCCGCCATGACGCTCGAACTGCTGCGCGGCCTGGGCGTCGAGCTCGTCCTCATGCGCTGCGCCGGCTTCGATGCCGTCAACGTCGACTTCGCCAAGTCCATCGGCATGCGGGTCACCCGTGTCCCGGCCTACTCGCCCGAGGCCATCGCCGAGCACGCCATGGCCCTCGCCCTCTGTGCCAACCGCCACATCCACAAGGGCTACATCCGCGTCCGTGAGAACGACTTCTCGCTCGAGGGCCTTGTGGGCACCACCCTGCACGGCAAGACGGCCGGCATCATCGGCACGGGCCGCATCGGTGCCGCACTCTGCCGCATCTGCAAGGGCTTCGGCATGACGGTCCTGGGTTCCGACCTCTACCCCAACCAGAAGCTCATCGACGAGGAGCACGTCATTGACGAGTACGTCGACTACGACGAGCTCTATAGCCGCGCCGACCTCATCAGCCTGCACGCCTTCCTCAACGAGGACAGCTACCACCTGATCAACGACGAGTCCATCGCAAAGATGAAGGACGGCGTGATCTTCGTCAACACCAGCCGCGGTGCGCTCGTCGACACCGAGGCCCTCATCCGTGGCATCCGTGCGGGCAAGATCGGCGCGGCGGGCCTCGACGTCTACGAGGAGGAGAACGCCAACGTCTACCAGAACCGCGAGGACCAGATCCTTGGCCATTCCGTCACCGCGCGCCTCTGCTCCTTCCCCAACGTGGTCATGACCTCCCATCAGGCCTTCTTCACACACGAGGCACTGGGCCAGATTGCCCGCGTCACGCTCGACAACGCCGAGGCGTATGCAAACGGTAAGGATTTCGTCGATCGCAGCGTCGTGTGCTAGGCAAAGCCCTATCCTCGATAAGGCTTCCGCCAGCAAGCACACCACGGGTGGAATACACGAGAGCATCCGGCTGGCCGGCCCCTTGGGCCGGCCAGCCTTAGAACGGAGAAGGGAACGACCGGTATGACCAACAAGAGAACCAAGATCATCTGCACAATGGGTCCTGCCACGGAGAGCGATGACGTCCTGCGCCAGCTCATCGCGAGTGGCATGAACGTGGCGCGCTTCAACTTCAGCCACGGCAGCCACGACTACCACCGCAACAACATCGACCGCGTGCGGCGCATCTCTGCCGAGCTGGGCATGCCCGTGGCCATCATGCTGGACACCAAGGGTCCCGAGGTTCGCACCGGCGAGCTGAAGGATCACCAGAAGGTCATGCTAAAGACCGGCGGCACGACCGTCGTCACCACCGATGACGGCGTCATCGGCACCGCCGAGCGCTTCTCGCTGGACTACAAGGAGCTTCCCAACGAGGTCGAGAAGGGTTCCATCATCCTGATCGACGACGGCCTCATCGGCCTGGAGGTCGATCACGTCGAGGGCACCGACATGCACTGCGTCATCACCAACGGTGGCGAGCTGGGAGAGAAGAAGGGCGTCAACGTCCCCAACGTGGAGGTGGGCCTGCCCTCCGTCACCGAGCAGGACAGGGCCGACATCATGTTCGGCTGCGAGCTGGGCATTGACGCCATTGCCGCGTCCTTCATCCGCAACGGTGCCGCCGTGGACGAGATTCGCGAGCTGTGCGCCGAGAACGGCCTGCGTAACCTCTACATCCTCCCCAAGATCGAGAGCGCCATGGGCGTCAGGAACTTCGACGAGATCCTCGAGCACTCCGATGGCATCATGGTGGCCCGCGGCGATCTGGGCGTGGAGATCAACCCCGCCGAGGTGCCCCACGTGCAGAAGACGATCATCAAGAAGTGCAACAAGGCCTACAAGCCCGTCATCACCGCAACGCAGATGCTCGATTCCATGATCCACAACCCGCGCCCCACGCGCGCCGAGGTCGCAGACGTTGCCAATGCCATCTATGACGGCACCGACTGCATCATGCTCTCCGGCGAGACCGCTGCCGGCCAGTACCCCGTCGAGGCCGTCAGGATGATGGCCTCCATCGCCGAGGAGACCGAGAAGTACCTGCCGGAGACCGGCGAGTACCATGACCGTGGCGGCCTGAAGAACGTGAACTCCGCCATCGGCGCCGCTGCCGTCGAGGTTGCCGATCGCGTGAATGCCAAGTGCATCATCTGCCCGACGCACTCTGGCCGCACGGCTCGCCTGATCTCCAACTTCCGCCCCAAGCTGCCCATTTATGCGATGTCGCCCTCCAACCACGCCATCCGCAAGACCTGCTTCCAGTGGGGCGTGCAGGCCATCAAGACCACCGAGCAGGGATCGCTCTCGGCCACCTGCTACAACGCCCTGACTGTGGCCAAGGAGAGGGGTGTCGTCAAGACGGGTGACCTCGTGGTCATCACTGCCGGCGACCCTCAGACCTCGCCCTCCCAGGGTGACTACATCACGTCCACCAACATGGCGATGGTGTCGCAGATCCAGTAGGGTTCGCCCACGGAGCGTACGGTGGGCCTCCGCCACAGACGGGGGCCCTTTTTGTGACCTGGGGGTGCGGCTGCAGTGTCGTACCCGTCGCTGGAACGAGGTCTTGCATGCTGAGGCAGAACGTGAGGGACTCACTCGATGCACTCCACATGATTTCGCAGCGAGAACCATGCACCAACCGTCACAAGCACCGCTCCGAGGGAGATGAAGACGGCGGACGGCGCACCTATCCATGCAACAAACCCGCAATAGAGAGACGAGAGCGGAGCAGCACCAAAGGAGGCAAGGCTCATCACTGAAATTGCCGTTGCGGTATCGGAACCCCGTGCCTGCGTGATGAAACGTGTGACAAGCAAGGTCGAGCCCACGCCGCTGCCCAAACCCGCAGCTACAGAGAGCAGTGACGCAAGCGTGTGAGAACTTGTCGCCCCTGCAGCAGCAAACCCAAGCCCAGCGACGACGATCCCCCGTCCGATATGCGGTTCGGCCCTCTGGGGAACCACAAGGGCCATAAGGCATGCCGCAACGGCCGCACCTGCCCCATAACACGCGAGCACCTGTCCCAATTGGAAACCATCCCAAGCGCGAGCCGTGGCCAGCATGGCATATCCCGTATTCGTGAGCCCAGAGGCAGCAAACTCCGCCAGCACGATCAACACGAGACACGGACGAAGCACACTGTTGGCAAGTATGCGCTTGACGCTCCCGAGCATCCGCGTCCCTAACGTATGGAGCGGGCGCCCATCCGTCAGGGAGGTACGGCAGCATTGCTCCCGTACCATGAGCAGGCAGGCAAGGGACACGAGCGACACAACGGCGAGCATTGAGAAGAGCATGCGTGGAGAGAGGAAGCCGAGCAGTGCGCCGCCAAGAAGTGGTCCTGCCACCACTCCCAGCCGCTGTATCCCGGAAAACAGCGGCTGGATTCTCTCGATCGTATCCTCAGACGAAACCGTGGTGACCATGCTTTGCGAACTTGGCAGATAAAAGGCCTCAATACAACCGAAGAGCAGAGCCGCCGCCAACAAGGCCCCCATCATGGGCACGGGCCTATCGCCACAAGCCACGGCCAGAGCGCCGAGCACGACCATGCGCAGGAAGCTCGCCCTCACGGCAACTCGACGAAACCCCCTCCCATCGGCAAAGGCCCCTGCAGGTAGAAGTAGGATGGCGCGCGGCAGGGCACCAATCGAAACGACAAGGCCAGCAACGAGGTCGGATTCGGCTAGTGCCAAGGCATACCAGGCCAACGCAAGATAGAAGACCTGATCCCCCATGACGCTGACGGCATAGCCAAGGAGAAAGAGCGTGACGTTCCTCCCGCTCCCACCAGAATGCAGCGAGGGCGCAGTCCCCTCCACAGGAGTCACAGCCGCACTCCTTCTCTTATGGCAAGCGATTCCATATCAATGAGATACGATCGGCTCATCACGGAACAATCTCCCGTGAGCAAGTACTGCACTATCTGGCCAACCACACTCCTGGGAACTGAGTTGAGCGTACGGTAGTCGTCCTCGCGTTTGAACGCATCGTCATAGGGCGCGAAACTGTCATACACCTCCACGAGATCCGCCTTCCTCGAGTCCGCGCCTGTATGCTGATGACCATTTTATCAACATATATTGTACAATTATTATTGCTAAATTTCAAAGGGAAATTTGGGCGAGCCGGCATGACTCACCGCTATGGCAGAATTGCTCAGGAGCCATCACTGAGGATAGAGGGCAGCATGGGAAAATCAGAAACAATCAAGCGTACAGTCACTGATATCACTACGCTTAGGGTCATGTCGAACCCAGAGCGCATGCGAATCCTCGGCCTTCTACGAAACCGGGGTGCTCACACAGTGGGACAGATCAGCTCCGAGATTGGCCTCGCACCAGGGAGCGTGAGCTATCATTTAAAGAGGCTTGCCGCTGTGGGGCTTGCCGAGCAGATGACTAACCCTGACATGGATCGCCGTCAAAGTTGGTGGCAGGCATCTGACGCAGCAATTGAGCCGGCAGTCAGCCCAGATGAAGGGGCCAGCAAAGAAGTCCGACTGGAGTTGGGGCGTGCCTCGGTACGCACCTATTTCGAAGCATATGAGCGCTACCTGCAAGGCTACAGGGACTTGCCGCGCGCATGGCGCGAGCATGAGATACGTCTCGATACCGTGCTTTCTCTCACACCAGAGGAGATGGGACAGTTCGAATCTGACCTGGAGGCGCTTTTAGACGCGTGGACAAAGAGAGTGGCGGCTACGACAGGGCACGCCTCCTCGAACCACGATCATCGCAGCCAGGTGCTCATCGCACTCCTTGGATTCCCCTGGCAGCCTTAACACCGTGGTAGCCACTGGAATGGCATCCTCGCGGCAGGAAGAGGGCTCCGGAGCAGGTTCGCCCCGGAGCCCTGTGGGTGCCAATCGATCCGTGTGGGTGCCAAATGATTCGTGTGGGTGCCCTTCTCCCGGGAGGGGCCGACAAAACCCCAGTTCGCAAGAGGCCGAGACGGGAGATTGGCACCCACATGCAGCAAATCGCACCCACACGGTGAGAATGACACCCACAGCGGTGGAGAATCGCACCCACATGCAGCAAATCGCACCCACATGGGGATGCCCCATGCATCACACGCACACGAGGAGCTTGCGCCCTCGCCTTTAGCGCTCGCAGAGCCAGAGATGCGTGGTGAAGGGCTCCACCTCGGAGCCACCACCGAAGTCGTGCCACTCCCCCGTCGCCAGATCGGTCGCCCGACCGCACTGCGCATCGAAGTGGAAGGTCACGGGCTCGCTACCGGCGTTCACGGCCACGATGACGCGCTCGTGCTCGCTTGTGCGCTGGAAGAGCAGCGTGGTGGACGACACCTGGATCTCGGTGTAGTCGCCCCAGCAGAGCGCCTCAAAGCCAGGGGCGTCCTTCTTGCGCGCCGCCGCATACGCGGCGATGGCTTCCGTGAGCTCGTTCCACTCGGGCGCATCCAGCGCGGGACGCAGCTCGTGGTCGCCAAACCTCTGCTCGCCCTCGATGCCCCACTCGCTGCCATAGTACAGGCAGGGCACACCGGGGATGCCAAAGAGCAGGCCATACAGGCATGGGAGCTGGCGTGTGTCATCCAGCTTGGTGGCAATGCGCGGCACATCGTGGTTGTCCACGAAGTTGAGCAGGTGTCTGCCCGTATAGAGGTCCCAGGGGTCGCTCCCGCTCTGGCGATTGAGGGCGTAGGCCACCTCATGCATGTTGGACGAGTTCATGGATGACCAGAGGCCCTTGTACACCTCGTAGTTGGTGACGGAGTCCGCGAGGGTGTCCCCCATCCACTGGTTGTAGTCGCCGAACATGGTCTCGCCCACCAGCACGAACTTGCCGTCGTACGCTCCCAGGCGCTCCGTGCGCCTTGCCGTGAGCTCGTCGGCGATGCGGCGCAGATACTCCAAGAAGCCACGGTCGAGGCAATAGGCCACGTCCAGGCGCAGGCCATCGATGTCGAACTCCTCCTCCCAGCCACGAATGACATCGGCCAGGTAGTCATTGAGCTCGAGGTTGCCATGGTTGAGCTTGACGAGGTAGGGCACGCCCGCCCACGTCTCGTAGGAGAGGCCGTCGTCCCACTCGGTGTTACCGTCCCAGTCGATGTTGAACCAACCGGCATAGGGGCTGCTCTCACGGTTCTTAAGCACGTCCTGAAAGGCCCAGAACCCACGCCCCACGTGATTGAACACGCCGTCGAGCAGCACCTTGATGCCGGCCTCATGACAGGCGTCCACCACCCTGCGCAGGTCCGCATTGGTGCCCAGGCGGCGGTCGACGGTCTTGTAGTCGCGCGTGTCGTAGCCATGCGCGTCGCTTTCGAACACGGGGTTGAGCATGAGGCAGGTGGCGCCCAGCTTGGTCATGTGCTCGATCCAACCATGATCCACGAGCTGCAGGATGCGCGGTTCCGGATCGGACGTGCCATCGTTCTCATACGGGGCACCTGTCAGCCCCAGCGGATACACCTGATAGACCACGGATCCCTCATACCAGTTCATAGAACCTCCCGTCTGGCGCATGCGCCAGGTCGCAGTGTCACTTCATTGTAGGTGCTCGTCCACCGATTCCCAGGCCTATACTGGCTTTCGGGCAAAAGGGGGGAATATGAGCACATCGGCATCGGACGTCTCGTCCTCGGCGCGCGAGGGGCATCTCGCATACGTCACGGAGACGTACCCCTAGCTCTTGGACTGTGACCGTGTGGGCAGTGCGCCGCGTCCCATGGGCAAGAGCCGCGCCATGCCCTCAAGGGCTACGTCGGGGGCACGACGTGCTTCCGTGAGGTTGCCCGGTGTTATCGCAGGTAGAACTTGGGCGGCGCAGCGAGCTCCGGTGCCGACGCGCCTTCGCGCGCGTAGGCCAGAAGGCCCCGCTCCAGACGTTCCTGCACGTCGTGGGACATGTGCTCGAAGAGTCCCGCCGTCAGCATACGGTAGTGCGGCGTCTCGCTGAGATAGTGCTCCTGATTCGCGCGCACGATGGCATCGGACACGTCCACGGCACGACGCACATCCCCCTCCGCAATGCGGTACTGGGGAAATGCCACGGCCTGCGCGATGAGCGCGTCATCCACCCTGCAGAGCATCGAGATGTCCAACGTACGTCCAAAGAGCGCGAAGTCATCCTGCTTGAGGACGCGCGTCGCGTTCCCCGAGGGAATGTGACGCTTCATGCGAAACGCATTCACCCAGTGGTTGTAGCCATTGTCCGCCACAAGGTGACACCAGGCGCCCAGCGTCACGTCGCTCACGTGTCCGGCGTCATCCGCGCTGGGTAGGCCATAGCGCCCCCAGAACTCCCAGAAGCGGGCCTCGGGCACAAAGGCGGGGTCGGCGAAGTGCGTTTCGCGATACTCGATCGTACGGGTGATGGGCCGTACCATGTAGCCCACGTAGACGTCTGGCACGAAGTTGCCGAAGAGAAAGGCGTTCACATCGTGAATGCCCAGCTCATCGGCCGTATGCTCGCGGAGGAGCCGCTCGACGTGCGCGGTATGTACGTTCCAGCTTGGCATAGCGGCATGGTACCCGCATGACAGCGGGAAGGCTGCCTCACGGGTGCCTCCGAGTTACCTTCTCACCTCACCACCCGTGGACTTGGTCACCTTGGTCACGAGCTTGTTGTGCGCCCTCTCGACCTCCTCGGAGGTGAGGGTGTGGTCGGCCGCGCGATACGTGAGCGAGAAGGCCATGGACTTCTTGCCCGCTCCCACGCGCACGGGATCGCGGTACACGTCAAAGAGGCGCACGTCTGCCAGCAGCTTGCCACCAGCGCTCCTGACGCGCTGCGCCACCTGCTCGAAGGGCATATCCTCATCCACCACGAGCGCAAGGTCGATGGAGACGCCAGGCAGCGTGGGCACCTCCTTGTAGGGAAGCTCGCGCCTGGCCAGGCGCAGCAGGGCTGCCGTGGAGAGCTCGAAGGCCACCACCGGCACGTCGATGCCGACGTTCCGGAGGCTCGCAGGATGCATGGTACCCACCCATCCCAACAGCTCGCCCCTGCCAAGCACCTCGGCGGCACGACCGGGCTGCAGCCAGCCGTACCGCTCGGGGTCGGCCACACGGAAGCGCACCTTGGTGATGCGCAACGCCTCGAGCAGACCTTCCACGATGCCCTTGGCATCAAAGAAGTCCAGGTCGTGATAGGTACGGTTCCACTGGTTGTCGTCCCAGGAGCCCGAGAGCACACCGGCCACAAAGCTGGGCTCGCTCGGCTGGCTCTTGCCCTCGCGGCCATGGAACACCCGGCCGATCTCATAGAGGTGCACGTTCTGCACGCCATGATCGATGTTGTAGGCAACGGAGCGCAGAAGCCCCGGCAGGAGGTCGCGGCGCATCTCGGACTGGTCTGCCACCAGGGGGTTCATGATCCTGACGGGAATGCCGCGACCGGTCTCTCCCATGCCCAGGCGCTTGAGGTCGCCGGCGTCGGCAAAGGCGTAGGTGCTCGTCTCGGAGAGGCCGCTGGCGCGTAGCACGGCGCCGATCCTGCGAAGGCACCGCTGCTCCACGGTGAGGCCACCGGCGTGGTTGCGCGCGGCGGGCAGCGTGGGCTCCACGTCGCCCTCACCCCAGAGACGCAGGACCTCCTCGACGAGATCGACCTCGCGCGTGAGGTCGGGCCGGTTGGTGGGGGCGACCACCGTGAGTGCGGAATGCTCGTCGGCGCTCCCCGTGACCACGCACCCCAGGCGACGCAGGCGCTCCACCATGAAGCTGGTCTCGATGGGGGCACCGCACAGGGCGCGCACGCGGTCGGGGCGCAGCGTGAGCGTCACGGGCGAGACGGGCGCGGGGTGGACGTCCACGATACCCTCGCATACCTGGGCCGAGCAGCACTGCTCGAAGAGGGCGGCCGCCACGGTGGCTACGGTGGCGCACCCCGCGGTGTCCACCTGACGCTCGTAGCGGATGGAGGCCTCGCTCATGAGGTCGAGGCTGCGGCTGGCGCGGCTGATGTGCCCCGCCTCGAAGCTCGCGGACTCCAGGAGCACGTCGCAGGTGCCCTCGTCGATCTCGGAGTCGAGGCCCCCCATCACACCAGCCAGCGCCACGGGCACCCTGTCGTCATCGGTGATGACGACCATGTCGCCCGTGAGCGTGCGCCGCTCGCCATCGAGGGTGGTGACCTCCTCGCCATCGGCGGCGGCACGCACCACGATGTGGCGCTTGCCAGCGCGCTCGGAGAGCTTGCCCAGGTCGAACGCGTGCAGGGGCTGTCCGGTAAGGTACATCACGTAGTTGGTGACGTCCACCACGTTGTTGATGGGGCGGCTGCCCGCGGCGATGACGCGCTTGGCCAGCCACTCGGGGCTGGGGCCGATCTTGACGTTGCGCACCACGCGCGCGGTATAGCGCGGGCAGAGCGACGCATCGTCGATGCGCACGTCCACGAGGTCGGCGGAACGACCGAAGGCGGCGCTCTCGCTCTGCACCTTTGGCAGCTCGATGTGGGTGTCCTCGTCGAGCATGGCGGAGACCTCGGTCGCCATGCCCACCATGGAGAGGCAGTCGGGGCGGTTGGGCGTGATCTCGCAGTCGATGACGGTGTCACTCAGCCGGCGCCACCGCACGAAGTCCACGCCCACCGGCGCATCGGGCGGCAGGATCATGATGCCCTCGTGGTCACCCCCCAGGCCCAGCTCACGCTCCGAGCAGTTCATGCCACAGGAGTCGATGCCGCGCAGCCTGCCCCTCCTGATCTTGACGCCCCCCGGAAGCGTGGCTCCCACCAGCGCCGTGGCGGTCTTGTCGCCCTGGTTGAAGTTCTGGGCGCCGCAGACCACCTGCAGCGGCACGGGGTTGCCGTCCTCGTCCACGTTGTGGGTTCCCACGTCCATCTTGCAGACGAACATGTGGTCCGAGTTGGGGTGCGGGACCTTCTCAAGCACCTGCGCCGTCACGACCTTGGTGATGTCGGCGCCCACCCTCTCGACGGCCTCGACCTCGGTGCCGGTGCGGACGAACTCGCGCACCAGGTCCTGGGGGTCATCGGGGATGTCCACCATGCCCTTGAGCCACTCGTAGGAGACGCGCATGTCGTTGCCTTTCTGTTCGTGCGGAAACGGTCGTGTGGGGATGTCGCCTAGAACTGACGCAGGAAGCGCATGTCGCCGGTCATGAGCATGCGCAGGTCGGGCAGGTCGTAGCGCAGGGCTGCCACACGCTCCACACCGATGCCGAAGGCGAAGCCGGAGTAGCGCTCGGGGTCGATGCCAACGTAGTCGAAGACGTTGGGATCGACCATGCCGCAGCCCAGGATCTCAAGCCAGCCGGTGCCCTTGCAGAAGCGGCAGCCCGCGCCGTGGCACACGCCACACGAGACGTCCACCTCGCAGCTCGGCTCCGTGAACGGGAAGAAGTGCGGGCGGTAGCGGGTGGCGCGGTCGGCACCGAAGATCTCGCACGTGAGTTGGTCGAGCGTGCCCTTGAGGTCGCCAAAGGTGATGCCCTCGTCCACCACGAGCCCCTCCACCTGCGTGAACTGCGGCAGGTGGTTGGCGTCGGCCGTGTCGGGACGAAAGACCGTGCCCGGACAGATCATGTAGATGGGCGGCCCCTGGCGCTCCATGACACGCACCTGCACGCCGGAGGTCTGGGTGCGCAGCAGCATGTCGGAGACGGACAGCCCCAGGTCGCCCTTGCCCTCGGGCGCGTTGTCGACCACGTAGAAGGTGTCGGACGCGGCGCGGCTGGGGTGGTCGGCGGGTGCGTTCAGCGCGGTGAAGTTGTGGTAGACGTCCTCGATGTAGGGGCCGTCCTCCACGGTGTAGCCAAGCCCCACGAAGATGTCCTCGATCTCCTCGCGGATCTGGGAGATGAGATGCTGGGTCCCCGCGTGGAGACGGCGGCCCGGCAGCGTGACGTCCACGGCCTCGGCCGAGATGCGCTCCTCCAGCGCGGCCCGCTCGAGTGCCTCCCTGCGCGCGGCGAGTGCGGACTCCACGGAACCACGCACGCTGTTGGCGAGCTGACCCATGGCCGGACGATCCTCCTGGGGAACCGCTCCCATGGAGCGCATGATGGCCGTGAGCGAGCCCTTCTTGCCCAGAAAGGCCACACGCACCCGCTCGAGCTCGTCGAGCGTGCCCGCCTGCGCGATACCCTGCTCCGCCTGTGTCTGAATGGCCCTGAGGTCATCGGACATTGCCATGAGAGAACCCCTTCCAAAAAGAAAGCCGCCCCTGAGCCTGTGCCCAAGGACGGAGACGATCCGCGGTACCACCTTGCTTGACGCGCGCGTTTTCACCCGCACACGTCCCCTCTTGTGTCCCGTGCCGTGGGACGGACGGCTTCCCTACTGGCGCCGCGGCGCGTTCAGGTTGCGGCTGGTGGAGTGAACGTCTTCCGTCCGCCTGCGTGGGAGCCTCTCAGCCCATGGACTCCCGCTCTGTCCGCTGGCGACGCGACGGCAAGAACCTCTCCGTCAATGCCTTGGAGCATGGTAGCACAGGGCAGGAGCAGCACCCGAAGGTCACAGCGAATCCGTAACGTGCACCGGAACTAGTGACCAGTCGCCCTGATGGGGTCGCCCGTCACCTTGAAGGTGGGCTGTACCTGCTCGATCAGGCCGTCTCCCTCGCTGGTGCCCGTGGGATAGTCGAACGTGAGGGAGCAGATCTTGTCCGCCGTGACGTACTCCATGGTATAGAAGGTCGTCCCGTCTCCCCGGTCGCGCGAGACCACACACCAGCCATCGCCCTTTGTGGCGTAGGCAGAGGGGTCGCCATTCGCACCTGAACTCGACGTGAGCGACGCATAGGCATCGTCCAAGCTGATGCCGTTGGCGTTTGCGTGCGCCGAAATGCTCACGTCGATGCTGCCCTTGGTGAGATGCAGGCTGTCCTGCGAGACGCTGGGGGTGTAGCCCGCAGGCATCTGCAGCGAGATGCCATACTCGTCGCAGGTCACGCTCCTGTCCGCATTGACCTTGAACGTGGCGGTCTCGCTGCCGGAGCCCGTGGTGTAGGTGTCCTTCTGCGTGTCGACGGAAGGCGAGGCGTTGGTGGCGGGCGAATCGGCCACCTGCTGCGTCTGCTGGGCGACAGGCGCGTCGCCGGCAGGCGCAGGTGCAGTACCCTGCGAGGACACCTGCGCTGCCACCAGGGCAAACACGATGATGCCGATGATGAGCACGGCCACGACGATGGCCACCGCCACGGGCAGCCTGTCCTGCGGGCGGCGCAGGGCAGGGGTTGGCGTGGGGATGGTGGCAGCTGCCTTGGCGGAGCGGAACTTCCCTGCATGGGGCGTGACGGCGACAGGCTGGACGCCTTGGGGCACGGGGCGTGCCGACCTGGCGGCAGCAGGACGGGCGGCGGGCTTGGCCACATCCATACGCACGGTCCTGTCGGCTGAGCCCTCGGCAAGAACGGGAGCACCACACTCCGTGCAGAACCTGCTGCCATCCTCGATCCTCGCGCCACAGTTGGTACAGAACATGATGGCTCCTCGTCACAGTGATGGTGCCTCAATGGTATCAGTGACGAGCGGCTCCCATAGCTCCTGCCCAATGGATGTGGCTTTCTGAAAGCGACATGCGAGCCATGGGTCCGTGCTCAGTCACGCCAACCGGAGGCAGGTCCCCAGGGTCTCTCCAGCACAAAGCCACGACCGCACGTGACGAAGGGCAGGAGAGGCCGGTCCTCGGCGCACACCCAACCAGCCAGCGTGTCACGCCCGTCCAGCTCAAGCGGTTGGCGGGCAATCCCCACCTCGCCGGCATAGCGGCCATAGGCCTCGTTGCCCACCACCACGGCACCGGCCTCGCACGAGAACGTGCGCGCCCTGCTGCCCGCCGCGGAAACGGGCATGTCCCAGCCCCGCGACTCCGGCGAGCGGATGAGGAACTCCGACGAGTCGGGACGGTCGTGCTGCGGACGGCCATAGAGGTACGAGAACGCCTCGTCCAGCATGGCATGGAGGGTCACGTAGCCTCGATTGAGCTCGCCCATGCGTCGCCAGACGATGTCGGACACGTCGGAATCGCCCACGAGCACCACATCGCAGCGGGCATCGAACAGCTCGAGCATGTCGCGCACGAGCCCGATGCCCGTGTCGCCACGGTGCCCCTCCACGGTGGGCAGACCCTCATGCAGAGGGCCACGCAGGCCAGCGTCCCCCGGCACAAAGCCCATGACCTCGACGCCCAGGGCCTTGAGGCGGTCGTTGACGGAGGCCACGCGCCGCAGGGAGAGACCACTCCATCGTTTGGGGTAGTAGTTATGGCAGGCCGCGACCCGCGCAAGGTCCACGCCTGCGGCACGCCAGGCGGCGATGTCATCGTCCGAGATGGTCGATGCGTTAAACACCACATGGAAGCGACGCGACAGCTCAGCCACGCGCGGGGCGCCAAAGCCAAAGTCGAGGCGCAGGTAGGTGAGTCCCAGCTGCGCCACGTCATCGATGCTGGAGCACCCCAACAGGCCAAGGGTACGAGGCGACACATCTGCCACCAGCTCGATGCCTGCCTCGCGGCAGAGCCTCACCAGACGCGCCGCCTCTCTCTGGTAATCGGGGATCCGCTCCTCGGGGATGTGCAGCGATGTGAACGCCCGCCGCACGCCCGCACGCCGGGCCTTTTCCACCAGACGCGCGTTGTGCTCGTAGCCATTCGACAGATAGAGCGAGACGCCCGTATGCATGCCAACCCCCCTCGCCGGCGTGGGACCCTCCACGACCGGGTGCCGGAGAGGGTCCCACGCCCAAACGCTCGAGCGCTATGCGCCAAACACGTCGTTGATGCGGTCCTCGTCGACGCCAAAGAAGTATGTGAGAACGAACCCGGCACCATAGGCGGCCAGCATGGCGACCACGTAGAGCCACTGCGTGCCCGGCACCACGATCAGGAGGCCAAACAGGCCGGAGACGCCCTGCGAGACCGTGCCCAGGTGGAAGAGCCACGCCAGCACGCCGCCCACGCCCGCACCCAGGCAGGCGGTCACGAAGGGCTTGCCCAAGGGCAGCGTCACGGCGTACATGAGCGGCTCTCCCACGCCGAGGATGCCCACGGGGATGGACTCGCGCAGGTAGGTCCTGACGCGCTCGTTCCTGGTCCTCACCAGAAGGGCTATGCCCGCGCCAACCTGGCCACCACCGGCCATCATGAGGATCGGGAGCAGATAGTTGACGCCCTGCGTGGGACCGGCAGGATCGTTGAGCATGGCATGGATGGGCGTCAGGGCCTGATGCAGGCCCACGGAGACCAGGGGCAGGAACGTGGATGACAGCAGGTAGGCACCAAACGCGCCAAGCGTGTCGTAGAAGAACTGCAGCGCGAAGAAGATGCCCTGCGTGAGGAAGGCGCCCACCGGCTGCAGCACGATGATGGCCACAAGGGAGCCCACGATGACCGTGCAGAGCGGGGTCAGGAAGGTGTCGAGCACGCTCGGCATGAGCCTGTGCAGGCGCCTCTCGAGGAAGGCAAAGAAGATGCCGCAGATGAGGGCACCCAGAAGACCACCGGCCGCAGGGTTGTACGTCATAGATGCCGCAATGGAGATGCCCCCGTTGGCAAACGTGGCCGTCGGCAGCGCGAAGGGCAGCTGCACGAGGGCAACACCGCTGGTGGCATCCTTCAGCAGCAATGGCATGGCTGCGTTGGAGATGGAGAGTGCACCGGCCATGGCACCCAGAACGGAGGAGCCGCCAAACTCCTTACAGGCGTTGGAACCCACGAGCAGGGGCAGGTAGAGGAAGAGCGCCCAGCCCATGGTCCTGATGCACTGGTACCACCATACGGTATTGAACGCGTCGCCCGTGGAGTAGTTGATCACGTTGGCGATGCCGTTGATGAGACCTGCGGCGATGATGCCCGGCAGCAGGGGCACGAAGATGTTGCCGATGCGCTTGAGGAAGCGCTGCACGGGCTTGTCGTACCTGGCCCTCTGGGCGGCCTTGTTCTCGGCCGCGGCGCTGCGCACGTCCACGTCCTCCACGTCTCCAGCCTTCACGCCCGTAAGCTTGACGAACTCGTCCAGCACCTTGTTGACGACACCTGGGCCAAAGACCACCTCGCAGCGATCGACATCCTCCACGAGGGCCATGACCCCCTCGACGGCCCTCACGGCAGCACCATCCACCTTGGCCGGGTCGGCCACCGTCAGGCGTAGCCGCGTCATGCAGGCCATGTTGCCCCGCACGTTCTCCCTGCCACCAACGGCAGCGAGGACCTCGCGCGCGACACGTGCATACTCCATGCTCATTGTTGTCCCTTCTCTCCGTGCTCGCTCCCTGTCGCTTCCAACGCATCCCTGCCGTCATGCGATACGTCCGCAGGGGCCAAGGATGCCGAGAGCCCCCCTCGTCGCCTGCGCGCATCCAGGTGGGCGTCCCCCTCACCGGCCTCCTCTGTGGCCACCGCCTGCGAGATCCTTCCCTGGGACGCCGCAAGGAGGCCCTTCGCCTGGTCGGACGTGGTGTCGGTGAGCAGCATGACGATGGCCACCTTGGCAGAGCCATCCGCCTGGGCAAGTGCCTCCTCGGCCTGGCCCTGCGTGCAGCCCGTCGCCGCCATCGTGATGTTCTGTGCGCGAACGCGCAGCTTCTCGTTGGTCTGCTGCACGTCCACCATGAGGTTCTGGTACGTCTTGCCGACACCCACCATGGAACCCGTCGAGATCATGTTGAGAATCATCTTCTCGGCGGTCCCCGCCTTGAGGCGCGTGGATCCCGTGAGCACCTCGGGCCCGCAATCCGGCTCGATGGCCAAATCGGCCTCCATCCCTATCTGGGAATTGCGATTGCCCGCTATGGCGACGGTCCTGCAGCCCACCGCACGCGCATGGCGCAGCCCGCCAAGCACATAGGGCGTCCTGCCACTCGCAGCCAAACCGATGGCCAGGTCATGCCCAGAGAGCCCCAGGGCGTCCATCTCCCTGCCGCACAGCCCGAGGTCGTCCTCGGCACCCTCGACGGCACGCACGAACGCGCTTTCGCCCCCAGCGATGAGACCCACCACCACAGAGGGGGGCACGCCAAAGGTGGGGGGGCACTCCACGGCATCAAGCACGCCCAGCCTGCCCGACGTTCCCGCACCAAAGTAGACGATCCTGCCCTCGTCCCGCAGGGCCTCGGTTGCCCACTCGATGGCCTGGGCCACCTGGTCGAGCACCGCACGAACCGCCTGCACCACACGACCGTCCTCGTCGTTCATGACACCCGCCAGCTCGCGGGGGCTCATCTGGTCGAGATGCATGGTGAGCGGGTTGCGCGCCTCGGTCGACAGATGTGAGAGGTCTATCACGAACGCCCTCCCTTCCCATCGTGCGCCGGCCGGCGCACATCCGAACCCTTCTCGATCCAGTTGGACGAGAGCCGTTTGATGCTTTGCGCATAGTGGGCATTGACATAGGATACGAAGAGTATGTCCACCACATTGAGCTGGGCGATGCGCGATGACATGGCACCCGTCCTCTTGACCAGCTCCGTCGCCGCTACGCCCAGCACCACGTCGGAGAGCGAGACGAGGGGCGACCCGTATCCACCGCGCGTGATGGACACCACCCGTGCCCCGTTCGCACGCGCCACGCGCACGCAGTCGAGCACCTCGGTCGTGAGGCCCGAGTAGCTGACGGCGAGGGAAAGGTCCCCGGCGCGCATGTTCTTGGCACACAACAGCTGCGCGTGAAGGTCATCGCAGAGGTTGCAGGGTATGTCCAGCCTGAGCAGCTTAAGCTGCAGGTCGCGTGCGACCAGCAGGGATGCCCCCACACCAAAGAGGCAGACGCTGCGCGCCGACGCCAGGAGCGAGACGGCCCGATTGATCGCCTCCGCATCGAGATCCTCGGCAGTGAGCTTGAGGGAGGAGACGTTCTTGAGTGTGACCTTGTCAATGATGGCCTGCGTGGAGTCGCTCGAGAGCACGTCGCTCGTCACCACGGAGTCGGTCTGTGAGGCAATGGCAACCTCGCGCATGAGCGACTGCTGGAACTCGCGATAGCCGCTGCAGCCCAGCTTGCGGCAGAGGCGGATGATGGTCGACGGCGAGGTGCACGTGAGCTTTGCAAGCGCGCTCATCGATATGCCGGCGACCTGGTCGGACGTGGTGAGGATGAAGTTGATAATGGCCTGCTCCGATGCCGTGGCAAGGCCACAGTACTCCTCCAGTCGGAGCTTCAGGCCACGAATCATGGCAATCCTCCTCATATGCCCTAACGATCAGCTGGCGCCATGCTGCGGCGCTCCCTGGCCGTATGATACTGGCATAGTCATAATTTTTTGGAAAAGTGACTCATTACTTGTCAGCTTATGGCATAGGCAGAGCGCGCGACAGACCGCTCGCCACCCCGACAGCGCCGCTCGGCACGTCTGGCCGTCAGTGCAGGTGGCAGGACGAAGCCGTATGCGGAGGCATCTCGCCCCGTACGAGCGCCTCGATGGCCATGGGCACGGCATCGTCCTCGCAGGCGCCGATGAGGTAGCGTGCCGCATCCTTCGCATCCCGCGTTGCCCCGCTCACGGCAAACGACAGGGGCACGTACGAGAGCATCGAGACGTCATTGCCACCGTCGCCGAACACGGCGACCTGGTCGAGGCCGATGCCCAAGCGCCCACAGAGCACGTCGATCGCCGGCCCCTTGCCCCACCCCCGCGTGAGGACGTTGAGCCACCCCGCCCGGGGCACGTCGAAGTCGAGCTGTGGGATCAGCGCCGCCAGGCGATCCGCCAGCTCGTGCATCAGGGTGATCGTGTCGTCAGAGAAGACGTTGGCCTTCACGATGTCAATACGGGGAACGTCGTCCACGGAAACGCAGCTCCTGCCATAGCTGGGGAAGCAGCGCGTGAGCTCCTCGCGCGAGCCCACGACCAACTCGGGCGTCACGTCGTCAAAGCACACGAGGCCACAGCCGGGCATGCCGCGTAGGACGTCAGCCAATGACCGCAGGGCATCATGGGGCAGCAGCTCCTTGTGCACCTCGCAGCCGTCCAGATAGACTTCCATGCCATTGGAGGCGAGTGCCGTGGCGCAACACGACCCATCGTCCCTCAGCAGCGGCGGAATCCACCTGAGACCACGCCCACTGGCCGGCCCCACACGCAGGCCCGCATCCATGGCCGCGTGGAACGCGTCGAGGCAGCGCTCCCCCACCCGTGTCTGCCCGTAGGGCAGAATGGTGCCGTCAATGTCCGTGAGGATGAGTCTGGTGTCTGGCATGGCACGCCCCCGATGGTTGGTCGCCTCCCCAGCAGCGTAGCGCATGGAACAGACGCAAGACGTCGAGGGACGTTGCACGTCGCGCGATCGATGGCCGCGCGACGCGTTCCCCGAGCATCCCTTGGGACGATTTCGTCACGCTGGACCTTTATTTCCCATACGTAAGAAAGGGCCATGTTTCTGACCTCTATTCAAAAATATTTGCTATGGTGGATACATTCATAGTCAAGCATGGTGGCCCTACGACCTTGCGACCACTCAGAGGGCCTGCGCCACAAGCAGGCGTGCGTCCACGGCGAGCAGAGCCACGTGGCACCAGGGAAGGAATGGACATGCAGTCAAAGCTCGCGCACGCGGCCGAACGCAAGGCCTTCGAGATCGTCATCGACCAGTTCATCAATGCTCCTGAGGGGAAGGCGCGCGAGAAGGTCTTCAACCGCTTCCTTGACATGGCCGGCAAGCTCCTTGCCGACACCGCACCCGACATGGGCAATGCGCTCCGCCAGGCGTTCTACCCAGGCTCCAAGTGGGAGAAGGTCATCCTGAGCCTGCCCGAGCGCGTCGACCACCACATCCTGCACACCGCCGTGACCAACGGCGCCTACGAGGCCGCCTTCCGCGGCCTGCGCACCACCACCGAGTCTGCCGAGAGGTACCAGTGCAACGTGCCCTGGATCATCATCTTCGACCCCACCAGCGCCTGCAACATGCACTGCGTCGGCTGCTGGGCCGCCGACTACTCCAAGTCGCTCAACCTCTCGTTTGACGAGATGGACCGCCTCGTCAGTGAGGCCAAGGAGCTGGGGTGCCACTGGTTCATGATGACCGGCGGCGAGCCCATGTGCCGCTGGCGCGACATTGCCAGGCTCGCCGAGAGGCACAACGACTGCCTCTTCGGCCTCTACACCAACGGCACCCTCATCAACCAGCAGGTCTGCGATGACGTCAAGCGCATCGGCAACGTGCTCTTCTCCGTCTCGCTCGAGGGCTCCGAGGAGGCCAACGACGGGCGGCGTGGCGACGGCTGCTTCGACAAGGTCATGGCCGCGTTCGATCTCATGAGGGAGAACGGCGTCGCCTTTGGCACCTCCACCGCCTACACCCGCGCCAACGTGGAGTCCGTCACCTCCGACGAGTACTACGAGCTCCTGGAGCAGAAGGGCGCCCTGTGGGCCTGGTACTTCCACTACATGCCCGTCGGCGAGGGCGCCAACGCCGACCTCATGCCCACGCCCGAGCAGCGCGAGTACATGATCAAGCGCATCCGTGAGATTCGCGACTTCGAGGGCGGCCATTCCGTCATGGCGATGGACTTCCAGAACGACGGCGAGTACGTCGGCGGCTGCATCGCCGGCGGGCGCGTCTTCTGCCACATCACCGCCCGTGGCGACGTGGAGCCCTGCGTCTTCATCCACTACTCCAACGCCAGCATCAAGGACCAGAGCCTCCTCGGGTGCCTGCAGCAGCCCATATTCCAGGCGTATCGCGCTCACTGGCCCTGGAATAACAACATGCTCGAACCCTGTCCGATGCTCGAGAACCCCGAGGTGCTGCCCGAGATCGTGCACGAGGCGGACGCCAAGTCCACGGAGTACGTCACGCCCGAGAGCGTCGACCACCTCTGCGAGCGCACCGCTCCCTACGCCAAGACCTGGAAGCAACATGCCGACAAGATCTGGCTCGAGGAGCACCCGACGGGCAAGAAGGTCTACGAGGACGACATCTCGATGATGGACGTGGATGCCAAGGCCAAGCGCCTCGCCAAGAAGGACAGGGAGCTTGATGCCGAGGAGCAGAGCGTGTTCGCCTCGGCAGCCGAGTAGCGGAGGGTGAGTCCGCGTGAGGCACGCCGTCCGGCATCGTGCGGGGCGGCGTGCCATCGTTTCTCATGCCTGCCGGCGCTGCGGCATGCCGGAAGACACGGGAAGACAAACTCGGAGACGTCATCACAGCGGCATGGACTGCAAGCTTCGCCCAAAGTGCATGCGCAACGCGTTTCGCCCAGCGTTTGCCCAGATGGCATTTTCTGGAAGTGCGTTGCGCGTGCACTTTGGGCGGCGCCACTCAGGTAGGGAGGGCAGACGTCGGCACCACGGCGTCCGCCCCGCCCACCTTTATGTCAAGCGGCGTCGACGGCAACCCCTAGAACATCCCCAGGAAGCCATGGACGAAGAGCGCCGCAAGCGCCGCGCCCACGAACGGCGCAATGCCCGGCACTATCAGGCCGTAGCGCCAGTTGTTGTCGGCTTTGTTCCTGATGGGAAGGATCTGGTAGGCCAGGCGGGGGCCGAGGTCGCGCGCCTGGTTCATGGCGAAGCCCGTGATGCCGCCCATGCCCATGCCCACGGCCCAGACGATGATGCCCACGGCAATGGCCAACAGCAGCACGTTCTCGCCGGCACGGCTGGCGGCCGCAAGGATGGCGGAGACGAACACGAAGGTGCAGAGCGTCTCGCAGGCAAAGTCGCGCGGAAGGTTCTCGATCACGGGGTTGGTCGAGAAGATGTTGCGCTGTGCGACCGGATCGACCTCGCCCTCGGAGGCCCTGAAGTCGTCCGCGTACATGAACCATGCGATGATGGCGCCCACCAGGCCGCCCAGCATCTGGGCAACCATGTAGGGGACGAGGAGGCTCCACGGCACGAGGCCGATCAGGCATTGGGCGAGCGTCATGGCGGGATTCATGCAGACGGCCCCGCCAAAGATGAAGAGTGCCACCGAGATGCCGAACGCCCAGGTGGTAATCGCAAACATGTGGCCCGAGCCCTGGTACTTGGTCCCCTTGAGGACGGTGTCGCAATGGACGCCGACGCCGAAGACGATCATGAGTGCCGTGCTCCCGAACTCGGCCAGAACGCTAGGCGGCATGAGAACTCCCATCAGTCGTTGTCTACACCTATGACCTGATTGCAGCACTGTGCGACAGGCACTGCCCCCACTAGGGTAGCAACTCAGTCAACGACTGTGGTCAGCAAGCTGCACATAAACTGGTAGACGCAGGGCAGACCGGCTTGGGTGTGCCCCTACCCCCTGCGTTTGGCAAGGGCCTTGCCCGCAAGGATCAGCAGGAGAAGCGCCACGGCCATGAGCACGATGGTGCCACCCGGCTTGAGACCACAGCAATACGAGATGACAAGGCCAAGCACCGTGGTCGCCACGCCAATGCCACTCGCCAGCACGCAGGTCTGGCGCCAGCTGCGCGCCAGCTGCAGGGCGCACGCCACGGGTACCACCATCATGGAGGACACGATAAGGGACCCCACCGTGCGCGCCGCCACGGCCACGACCAGGGCCACGACGATGACGAAGGCCACGTTGGCCGCGCTTACGGGCACGCCCACACAGCGCGCATGACGCTCGTCGAACGACATGAGGAAGAGCTCGCGGCGGGTCAGCACGCAAAAGCCCAGCGCGATGACACTGATGGCCACGATGGCCACGGTCTCCTCCGCGCTCACCGTGAGGATGCTGCCGAACATGAAGCTGTTGAAGCTCGAGGCGTTGGGCACGAAGCCCGAGAGCACGCCCGCAAGGCCGATGCCCGTGGCCATGACCACGGCCACCGCCAGCTCGGACTGGTCGCGGAAGCGCCGACGTATCCCCTCGATGCAGAGGGCGCCCGCCAGGCAGGCGATGGTCGCCCCCGCCACGGGACTGATGCCGGCCACCAGGCCTGCGGCCACGCCGGCGAGCGACGTGTGTGAAAGCGCGTCGCCGATCATGGAGAGACGCTTGAGTACCACCGTCACACCCACGAGCGGTATCACGATCCCCAGCAGCACGCCCACGACAAGGCTGCGCTGCATGAACACGTACCCCAGCATCTATGCGGCCTCCTCACGCGCCACGCCATCGACAACCCGCACCACGCGCGCGCCCAGCCCCTCGAGCGGCGCCAACTCGTGCGTCACCAGCAGCACGGCCATGCCACGCTCCCGATGCGCCTCACCCACCAGCCGATAGAAGACGGCACGGCTCTCGGCATCGAGCCCGCTGGTGGGCTCGTCCAGCACCAGCAGGCAGGGATCGCCCACCAGGGCACACGCCAGGCGCACGCGCTGGAGCTGGCCGCCCGAGAGCTCGCGCACCAGGCGCTGCCCAACGTCCCGCATGCCCACGCGCGCAAGGGCGTCCCCACTGCGCTCGCGTCGGGCGCGGCGACCCAGCTGCCGTCCGGTGGCATACTGGCTGGCATCCACCAGCTCGAGCACGCTCGCAGGGAAGCGCGCAACCGCCTCGGACGGCAGCTGGGGCACATAGCCCACGCGCTGCCAGTCACGAAAGCGCAGGGGGTTCTGCCCGAAGAGCTCCACCGTGCCCTCATCAGGCACGAGCTCCCCCACCACCAGGCGCGCGATGGTGGACTTGCCGGCGCCGTTGTCGCCCACAAGGGCGCACACCTCCCCCGCGCCAACGCTCGCGCTGGCACCTCGCAGGACCTCCGTCCCTCGGTACGAGAAGCGAACGTCGTGCAAGGCCACGGGCGTTCCATCCGATGCGTGCGTGTGCCGCGCGCCCTCCCGCTTGGCTGCCATCAGGCAAGGGCCTCCTCGATCTTCCGTAGGTTCTCGCGCATCACGGAGAAGTAGTCCTCGCCTGCCGCCAGCTCCTCGTCGGAGAGACCCTCGAGTGGGTTGAGCTCCTCCACGGTTGCTCCCGTGGCGTCTGCGATGGACTGGGCCACCTTGGGACTCACCAGCTCCTCACTGAAGATGGTGCGCACGTTGTTCTCGCGCACGAAGTCCACGATCTTGGACATCTGCTGGGCGTCCGGCTCCGCATCCGCCTCGATGCCCTCGATGGGCAGCTGCGTGAGGCCAGCGTCTCGACAGAGGTAGCCAAAGGCCTCATGGCTCACCACGATGGTCTTGTTCGCGAGGCCCGAGAGGCCATCCGTGAACTCCTGCATCAGCTTGTCGCACTCGGCCGCCCACGTCTCGGCATTGGCGTGATAGACGTCCGCGCCGTCCGGTTCCGCCTGGGAGAGGCCATCGGCGATGCGCGCCAGCTCCTGCTTGGCAACGAGGGGAGAGAGCCAGCAGTGGGGGTCGGTGTCGGACACCTCGCTGGGGTCCTCGCCCGCCTCCTCATGCTCCTTGCGCTCCTCCTCGAGCGCGTCATCGGAGAGCTTGAGGAGGTCAGCCCCCTCGCTCGCCTCCACGACCGTGAGCGTGCCGGCATCAAGGCTCGCAAGCGTATCGGCGACCCAGTGCTCCATGCCCGCACCGTTGTACACCAGAACCTGCGCGTTGGCGATGGTGCGCAGATCCGCCGTGGACGGTTCCCAGTCGTGGGGCTCTGTTCCCGCGGGCACCAGGCAGGTCACATCCACACGGTCGCCACCCACCTTCTGGGCGAAGTCGTACATGGGGTAGAAGCTTGCGGCCACGCGCAGCTTGCCCGAGGCGTCGGTTGACGCGTCCGGCCCCTTACCACAGGCCACCAGACACGCGGCCGCGGAGAGGATGGAAAGGCCCAGAAAGTGGCGGCGCGAGATGACGCCCGTACGACATGTCATGCTTGCTCCCGTCTGTCAGGAATCTCGTCTGGGCTTGTGACACCAGGTGCCTGCCACCCACGGCGCCGCCCCCAGAGGGTGGATGAGCCGATGGCTAGCCACGGGCCCGCTCCTCGCATGTGCCACAGGTTCCATAGAGCACCGTGCGGGAGAGCTCGATGGAAAAGCCGTGCTCGCTGTGGACGTGCTCCGCCAGCTCGTGCAGGTGGCCGCAGTCCAGCGCGACGACCCTGCCGCAGGAGAGGCACACCATCTGCCCCTCGCCCGCATGGGCGACATCGATGAGGCGATAGAGGGCCTCGCCCCTGCCCGGCGAGATGACCTTGGCAACGGTTCCGGCGCCAACGAGCGCCTCGAGCGTGCGGTATGTCGTCGTGCGGCCCACGGTCGTGCCTGCGGCACGCATGCGGCCAAAGACGTCATCAACGCTCAGGTAGCGGTCGCTGTGCGCCGCCATGAAGCCCTGGATGGCCTGCCGCTGTCGCGTGTTGTACGTACGTCGCCCCGTCATGCGTCACCCTCCCCCATGGCATCAGATTTGAAAACGAAATTCAATTTTAGAAAAGAGGGGGAGCTTGTCAAGCGACATCCGCATCGTGAGCTCGTACCGCCCATCGAACGGGGGCGGGGCGCAGCCCCTATGCGCTCTTCATGATGACGGTACGTACCACACCCGCGGCGGCGTCGCAGGCGTCGAGCGCGCCCTCCATGCGGTCGAACACGCGCATCCAGCCCACCACGTGGCCACGTCGTGCCTCATCGAGCGAGTCATCGTGATACAGGCGGTAGATGGCCTGGTCGTACACATCGTCCCCCTCGTCCTCTATCTCGCCGACGGCGAGGGCCCTCTCGCGCACGAGGGGATCCCTCTTGTAGTCTGCCAGGTGCTCGAACATCTCGTTGAGTGCCACGATGGCGAGCTGCGTAAGCCCCGCGAGCTCACGGGCCTCGCGACGCGTCGCGCTCATGTTGAAGAGGTCGAGGCCGGTGCAGACCCGCTCCATGTAGTCCATGATGTCGTCCATGCGCAGCGCGAGGCTGCTAATGTCATCGCGATCGAACGGCGTGATGAACGAGGTGTAGAGCTCCTTCATGATAGTGCGCACATGCGCATCACAGCGGCCCTCATAGAGCTTCATGGTGGAGATCATCGTGACGGTGCCGGGATAGCCATCCACGAAGCGCACATAGTCGTTGGCGGCCTTCACGAGGTCTGCCGAGAACTTGCGAAGCAGACCATAGAACGGGTCTTCCTTCTTGACGTGAGCCATATGGGTCCCCTTTCCATGCATGCGGACGAAGTGCCTAGAACCAGATGAGGAAGAGCCTGGCCAGCACGAAGCCGATGATGCCGCAACCCGGGAACGTGAAGACCCAAGTGAGCACCATGTCCCTTGCGATGGCCCAGTTGACCGAGCGTACGTTCTCCGCCGCGCCGGCGCCCATGATGGCTGCCGTCTTGGTGTGCGTGGTGGAGACGGGCAGGCCCGTGAGCGTGGCGACGAGCAGCGAGACCGTCGCACTCACGGATGCGGCAAAGCCCTGGTACTTGTCAAGCTGCACCATGCTCATGCCCACGGTCTTGATGATCTTCTTGCCGCCCACGGCCGTGCCCAGCGCCATGACGCCTGCACAGAGCACCATGATCCACAGGGGGAACTTGACGCCTGCCATGCTGGAGGAGCCCGAGGCAAGCACGATGGCCATCATCGCCGTGGACATGAACTTCTGACCATCCTGTGCGCCATGCATGAGGGCGACGCCCGCCGCACCCAGCACCTGCATGCGACCGAAGAAGTCGTTCGCGTGCCGTCGATCAACCTGGCGGCAGGCACGCGGTATGACCTTGGAGATGACCCACCCGGCAGCGTACCCCAGCACCGTGGAGAGCACCAGGCCGTAGATGACCTTCACCCACTCCGCCCCATTGACGCCGCCCAAGCCCCCGTGCACGGCGAGCGCCGCGCCGGTGAGGCCCGCGATGAGGGCATGGCTCTCCGACGTGGGGATGCCAAAGATCCAGGCGCCCACGCCCCACCCAACGATGCCCACGGTGGCGGCGGCCAATGCAATGAGCGCGGCGTGCGTGTCCCCGCCAAAGTCGACCATGCCGCTCATGGTGTCCGCCACGGCCGTGGAGACGAGCGTCATGCCCACCAGGCCAACGAAGTTGCAGATGACGCTCATGACGATGGCCTGGTTAACGCCAATGGAGCGCGTGCCCACGGGCTCGGCGATGGCATTGGCGGCATCCGTGGAGCCATTCACGAAGATGGATCCCAGAATGAGCGTCATGACGACGAGCAGAAAGGGGTTGGAGACGAGGATCTCCATGAACTGACCGATGGTGACCATGGTGGCCCTTCTCGAGGATGTCCCATGCATGCTAGGGCACGTGCAGTGGGCCCTATTCTACATGAGCGAAGGGCAGGGGAAACCGGGCGCCCGTAAGGCTAGAGCAGGCAGACGAGGTTTCCCACCAGCAGCGTGGAGGCGGCGGAAAGCGCCACGAGCGCGCGACCCGTCCTGCGTCCCCAGGGCGCAGGCGGCACATGATCACGAACGCCAGCGTTCGGAATCGCTGACGGCACCCCTGCCGTGGCTGGCACCTAGAATGGGTATTCGTATGACATGTGCCAGGACATGGTCCGGGCGTCGGATGTGACAAGGAGGAGTCGTGCAGATCCAGCAGTTGCGTTACCTGGTGGCCGCAGCGGAGCATGGCTCCTTCAGGGCGGCGGCCCAGCACCTCTTCGTCTCGCAGTCGAGCCTGTCCGTGGCCATCGGCGACCTCGAGCGCGAGTGCGGGACCACGGCGTTCAGCCGCACGACCAGGGGCATCACGCTCACGAGCGAGGGCGTGGAGCTTGTGAGCTATGCCCGGCAGGTGCTGGAGCAGGTCGACCTCATGGAGCGCCGCTACGCGCGCGACCGCGTACGGGAGACGCGCCTCTGCGTGTCATCGCAGCATTACTACTTTGTGGTGGAGGCATTCGGCGACTTCGTCGATGCGCACGGCGGCGAGGGCGCCTGTGACTTCTCGCTGCGCGAGACCTACACCAACCAGGTCATCAAGGACGTGCAGGACTCCCGCAGCGACCTGGGCGTCATCTACCTGAGCAACTACAACGACCGCGTCATCAGGCGCGTGCTGGAGGCCGGGGACCTGCGCTTCATGTCGCTCTTCGTGGCGCAGCCGCACGTGTTCGTGAGCGCGCACAACCCGCTGGCCGAGCGCGACTCCATCGCGCCGGAGGAGCTCACGGGGCTCTTCCGCTACGTGCAGGAGCAGGGCATCCAGAGCTCGTCGTACTTCGCCGAGGAGCCGCTGGCCACCATACCCAACGCACGACGTATCACCGTGGGCGACAACGGGACGCTGGCGCGGCTGCTCGCGCGCGGGGAAGGCTATACCATCGCCACGGGCGTCTTTCCCGAGAACGAGGGGCTTGTCTCCGTCCCGCTCGAAACCGACGAGGTCATGAACGTGGGCTACATCGCGCATGCCGACAGGGGGCCGAACCCCCTGCAGGACGAGTTCCTGGGGTTCCTGATGCGTCGCATCATGGACTACAGCGGCACCGTGGAGCCGTCCTCCCTCGTCTTTGACCGCCTGCGACAGGCGGATCCGCCGGCGGGCGACGGGCGCTAGTACAGCACGCAGGTGAAGCTCACGACGCCACCCTTCCAGGAGGCCTTGATGGAGCCGTTGCTCTCCTCGCAGATGTGCTGTGCGATGGACAGGCCAATGCCGTAACCCGACTGGTTGCCATGTGAGGTATCGCCCCGATAGAAACGATCGAAGAGGCGGTTGAAGTCGATCGAGGTGCCGTCCGCATAGGTGTTGGACACCACGATGCGCGCGCCCCGGCGCCAGAACCCCAGCACGCGCGAGCGTTTGAGCGGGGAGACCTTCACGAGGATGCTGCCGTTCTCATCGCAGTACTTGCAGGCGTTGTCCACGAGCAGGCGCAGCAGCTGGCTGACCGTCTCCCGCGACGACGCCACGGTGACGCCGGAGCTGGGCGTGCTCGCGAGCGTCAGGCCACGTTGCTGCGTGACGGCCTGATAGGTCTCGACGACCTCGGCGGCAACCTGGGCGACGTCCACCTCTGCCAGCTCCTGGTCAGCCGGCACCTCTTCCGCGCGAGCGAACTCCACGAGGTTCTTCACGAGGCCATCGAGGTAGTCAACCTGTCGGAGCGTCGATTGGCTCCACTCGGACTCCCCCTGCAGGGCCTCTTCGACCTCGGTGTTCGCGCGTATCACCGCCAAGGGCGTCTTGAGCTCGTGGCTGGCGTTGGTGATGAACTCCTGCTGTCGCTTGGCCGCCTCGATCTCGGGCTCGATGGCGCGGCGCGAGAGGAACCACACGAGCACGAACGCCACGGCAAGGCCCGCGCCAAGGAAGACGAGGGTCATGGAGCGAACCCTGCGGCCCTCCCCCAGCTCCACGGTGCCGTTCACGAAGGCGATGGCCTTGCCGCCGTCGGGTGCGTCCACCACCTTGTAGTAGTAGTCGCCGATGGAGCCCGAGCCAAAGAGGGAGCCCCTCACCTGCTGGGCGAGGTCTACGGCCATCGCGCGATCCATATCGGCGTCGGCATCCAAGCCGACGTCCAGCACGTTGCCACGGCTGTCCAGGACAACCATGAAGTACTGGACGTCGTGCCTGGCGGTGATGCTCAGGCTGTCGCGGGCGTTCTCGGGCAGGACGCCGTCATTGGTGATGATCGAATCCAGGATGCCATCCATCCGTGACTGGGCTGCATTGACATAGGCGCCGTTCACGGCCACGGCGATGAGGACCATGATGGCCAAGAACGCCATGAGCATGATGGCGATGATCTTCGTGCGCAGGTGGCGGATGGCCTTCTCTCCCATGCGAACCCCCTCGAATATGGCGGGCTAGCCGTGGCGCGACACGTCCAGCGTCACGCCGCTGTCAGCCCCCTCCGCGATGACAAGCGCCGATCCCACGGCAGCGAGCTTGTCCCTGAGGTACGAGAGGTACAGCACGAGGCCCTCGTCCGTAGCGGTGGAATCGTCCCCCCACACATGCCCCAGGATGAAGGCGCGCGAAAGCGGACGGCCCACATTGCGCATGAGCAGCTGCAGGAGCTCGGCCTCGCGCGACGAGAGGCACACGGAGTTCTCGGCCGAGAGCTCGGACGTACCCATCCTGAGGGTGGTGCCGCCAACCGAGAGTGGGGCATCGTCGGTGGTGGTCTGCCGACACATGGCGCGCACGCGCGCGAGCAGCTCGCGCATGGCAAAGGGCTTGGGCAGGTAGTCGTTGGCACCAGCGTCCAGGCCGGCCACGCGGTCGTCGACCTCCGCCTTGGCCGTCAACAGCAGCACGGGCGTCTTGACGCCACGGTCGCGCATCTTTCGCAGGGCCTCGATGCCGTCCATCCGCGGCATCATGATGTCCAGGATGATGCCGTCAAATGTCTCGGCCATCACGTGGTCGAGCGCCTCCTGGCCATCATACGTGCAGGTGACCTCGTAGCCGCTCTTCTCCAGAATCGCCTGGAGCGCCCGATTGAGGTCGAGGGTGTCCTCTGCGATCAGCAGCCTCATGAGGCCTCGCCACCCCCCATCATGGTCGTGGTGTCGCTTGCGTCACTGGCGCGGATCATGTTCCGGATCGTCTGCATCGAGAGGTCCGTGGAGGCCAGCTCGTCGGCACAGCGCTTGAGCTCCGACGTTATGAGGGCGAGGTTGCCGCCCACGTCGTGCTTGTACTTGATCTGATGCTCGAGGGCCGCCCAGGTGTCCTGTGATATGGTGCGAATCTGGAACTCGGCACAGAGATCCCCCTCCACGCGCACCACCATATGGTAGCTGCGATACCCATTGGGCTTCACGTGGCGGATGTAGTCCTTCTCCTGCACCACCTCGATGCCGGGGAGCGCAGCCACGCGGTCACGCATGAGGTAGACGTCATCGAGGAACGTGCAGACCAGGCGGATGCCCACGATGTCGTAGACGTTCCGGAGCACGACCTCTCCCGTAGGGGGCATGCCCTTGCGCGCGCACTTCTCCCGGATGCTCTGGACGCTCTTGATCCTGCCCAGGCAATGCTCGATGGGATCCTCGCCCTGCTCGCGCTCGAGGTTGGCACGCAGCTGCTCGACGCCTGCCAGGAGACGGTCCCTCAGGGCCATGAGGTCGGCGAGCCTGCCCCCATAGATGGGATCCTCGTTCGCGCCAGCAGTGGCTTCCGTCATGTCGTCGTCTCCTCCAGATGCGCCGGTATCCCTCTAGTCTTGCCCAAAGTGGCGGCACTCTACACCATCCATGCGTGGGAAGACAACAATCGGCATACCCCGACACACAGGAGCTTGCGCCTCATGCCAGGGCGTCAAGGGCAAGCTGGCGCATTCCCACGCCACCCATGGCGTCGTGCGCAAGGATGTTGACGTGCGTGAAGCCGGACGCGATGGCCGCACCGACGGCCACATCAAAGCCCCCGTCCAAAAGCTCGCGCTGGTGCGCGTCCGAGTTGATGAGGATCTCGCCGCCAAAGCCGTGCAGCGCGCGCAGGAGCTCGCGGCGCGGATAGAGCTCCTCCTTGCGGCCGCGGTTGTAGGCACCGCAGTTGATCTCAAACGGAACTCCCTGCCTCACCAGGTGCTCCATGGCCTCCAGGGCCGGCGTCAGGTAGCGTGGGTCCGTCTCGTCAAAGGCGCGCATCTGGTCGTTGAAGCGGGTCACGAGGTCAAAGTGACCCACGAAGCTGCAGTTCGTACGGTCGTGCACCTGTGCCTCGAAGTCGTAGTACGACCGCACGAGCGCATACCAGTCCCCGTCATAGAACTCGCGGCAGAGCGTCTCGAGCATACCGGGCGTGTTGTCCACGCTCATGGGGACCTCGGTCTCGACGGGCAGGAAGTGCGTGGAGCCAATGACGTACTCCGCACCGGGACAGCAGGCGGGGTCGTAGGCATTGTCCAGCTCAACGCCCATGAGGATGTCCAGGCGGTCACCGTAGCGCGCCTTCATGCGGTCCATCTCCGCAACATAGGACGGCCAGTCCATATGGATGTCCGGGTCCATGTGCCCCGAGAAGCCCAGGTGCTCAAAGCCCAGGTCAAGGGCCTGCCGAACCATCTCCTCGGCGGTGTCGGTACCATCACAGAGCACGGTGTGCGTATGGTAGTTGGCTTTGAGCATGGCCTCTCCCGTCACATAGGGGTCGATACCCAGATGGTACCGTCCAAAGCGTACGTACGGTGCGCCTCGCGTGACGTCTGCCCAGTTGGCATTTGCAAAAACGCATCCAACGCACACGTCGAGCGGCGCCCACACCGCACGTGGCGGCGCTCACGACCAACGAGCCTACTGCTTCGGCAGCCTCCCCGACTCCTGGGCGCGCCTGATGGCCATCTCCATGTTGGCAAACATCGGGGCCGTGGAGGCATCGGGCAGCCCCTCGCCCTCGTAGCTGCCGCCAAAGAGGACGCCCAGCATGTCTGGCAGCGGGCTCCTGTAGCCGGAGTCCTCGGGCACATACCCAATGACGTCATAGCCCGATGCCATCAGGGCCATCGAGACCACGGAGAACTCGACGCCGAGCCCCTCCGCAATCTCGGGCAGCGCCCTGTCGGCAGGGAGGTCCTCAAAGCCGAGCTCATCAAGAATGCCCTTCAGGCCGGGGTTCTCCCCCACGAGCTCTCCCACCGGCCGGCTCACGTCCAGCGTCCGTACCTCGTTTGGCATGCCCTCTCCCCTCGTTGCCTACTACTGCCGATAGTACCCCAGAAACTCCTCGAGCTTGTCCATGGCCTCGTGCAGGGTGTGCTTGCGTGGCAGATAGACGATACGGAAGTAGCCCTGGGTCATCCAATTGAACCCCTTGCCGCCCACGACGAGCACGTGCTGGTCCTTGAGCAGGTCAAGGGCAAACTGGTCGTCATCGCTGATATTGAACTTCTTGGGATCGAGTCGGGGGAAGATGTAGAATGCCGCCTTGGGCCTCATCACCGAGACCCCGTCGATGGCCGACAGTCGTTCGTAGACGTAGTTGCGCTGCTCAAAGACGCGCCCGCCCGGCACGAGGAGCCGCTGGGAGGCCTGCGTGCCGCCCAGGCAGGTCTGCACCACGGACTGCGCGGGCACGTTGGAGCACAGGCGCATGTTGGACAGCATGTTGATGCCCTCGATGTAGTCCATGGCCAGGCGCTTGTTGCCCGAGAGGCTCATCCAACCGATGCGGTAGCCCGCGATCATGTGGCTTTTGGAGAGCCCGTTGAACGTCACGCAGAACAGGTCGGGCGCCAGGCTGGCGATGGAGGTGTGCCGCAGGCCATCCATCACCAGGCGGTCGTAGATCTCGTCCGCGAAGATGACCAACTGGTGCTCGCGTGCGATCTGGACGATGCCCTCCAGCAGCTCACGCGGATAGAGCGCGCCCGTGGGGTTGTTGGGGTTGATGACGACGATGCCCTTGGTGCGCGGCGTGACCTTGGCACGGATGTCATCGAGGTCGGGGCACCAATCCTGCTGCTCGTCGCACAGGTAGTGCACCACATGGCCACCGGCGAGCGTGGCGCAGGCCGTCCACAGCGGGTAGTCGGGGCTGGGGATGAGGATCTCGTCGCCATCGTCCAGGAAGGCCGACATGGCGAGGTTGATGAGCTCGGAGGCGCCATTGCCGGTGTAGATGTCCTCGACGTCCACGTTGGGGATGTCCTTGAGCTGGTCGTACTGCATGATGGCCTTGCGTGCGGAGAAGAGGCCGCGGCTGTCAGAGTAGCCCTCGCACTCGGTGAGCTGATCCTGCATGTCCTTCACGACCTCGTCGGGCGTACGGAAGCCAAAGGGGGCGGGGTTGCCGATGTTGAGCTTGAGGACGTGCGTGCCCTGGTCCTCCATGCGCATGGCCTCGTCGAGCACCGGACCACGCACGTCGTAGAGCACATCGTTAAGCTTGGTGGACTTCTTGAACCTTCTGACGGTCATGGGCAGTTCCTCCTGGGGTGACAACGCTGAAATTGAACTTTTTTGAGTGGGCTGTGTGCCATCGAGCTGGCTCACGGGAACGTCGAGAAGCGTGGCTAGCATGGCAAGCATGCCCGCACGGGGCACGGTCTTGCCGCTCAGATACTGGGAGAGCTGACTTTTTCCCAGCTTGCGGCCCTGCTCATGGGCCAGGCGGACAAGGTCGGACTGCTTGAGACCCCGTTCTCTCAGCGCCGAGGCAAGACGTTCCGCGAAGGTGTCCGCTGCCATATGCCCTCCTTCGGAAGTTAAGTTCAAAACCAGAGTTCAATCAATTGGACATGATGATACTAGTTCACTTCCTACAGGCTACAGTGAGTTCAATATTTGGTTCAATTTATGGATAAGCCGTGGTGACACAGCTGTCAGCATCGAGACGACCCCGCAAGGATCTGCGTGCCGTCGATGGTACGGGGCCCCTCCCGGCGTGTGGGTGCCATATGCTCCGTGTGGGTGCCTTCCTCCCGGATGACACAGTCACGACCTGCAGGTTCGTTGGCCTCTCTCGGGAGATTGGCACCCACATGGCGCGAAAGGCACCCACACGAGGCGCATCGGGGGCAACGCCGGGGCACGATGCGACCCAGGGGCGGGCCTAGCCGTGGGTCGCATCTCCCATTACCACATCAACGAGGGCATCAATGTGCAGCTGCAGGACATCGATGGCGGGAATGGGCAGCTCGCAGCGATGCGCCAGCATGGGCAGCTCCGTGCAGCCAAGGATGACGGCCTGTGCACCCTCGCCAGCCCCCTGCTCCACGATGGAGCGGAAGCGTGCCACGCTCTCGTCGCGCACGACGCCATGCTCGAGCTCGTTGGAGATGATGTCCCACAGCCAGGTCCTCTCCTCGGCGTTGGGAGAGACCACGGGCACGTGCGAGAGGATGATGGGCTGCTTGAGGAAGGGCTGCTCCATGGTCGCCCTGGTGCCCAGCAGGAGCACCGCACGATAGCCCCGACGAACGATCTCGTCGCGTATCACGTCCACGATGCTCACGAGCGGAATGGGCGAGCGATCCACAAGTTGCTCGAACACGATGTGTCCCGTTACGCAGCAAAGCGCAGCCACGTCACAGCCCGCCGATGCCAGATGTTCGATGCCGCCCATGAAGTAGTCCGTCAGCTCGTCCAGGCGCCTCTCGGCCGCCAGGGGCATGACATCGTAACAACTCATGCTTTCGATGGTCAGAGGAGGAAAGTAGTCTCTGCCCACACGCCTGCGGACACCCTGGGTGATACCCAGGTAGTAGTCAATCGTGGATTCGGGACCCACGCCTCCGATGAGACCAAGCTTGTGCATATGCCCCTCCTGTCGCCAGCCGTGGGAACGAGGCCCGTTCCCGTTCGGCCTATCATAGTGGAATGCAACCGGTGACACTTTGAGAGGGGCACCCATGGACGCAGGCTCGCGGACCGCGCTGGGGCTCTTGGCCGAGATGAACGTGCGGTACCTGGTGCCGGCGTACCAGCGGCCCTACTCGTGGGACGAGGCCCGTGCCTGCGCTCGCTCGTGGACAACCTGGAACGCCCCGATACGCCGATCCAGGAGACGTCCGCGCGCATCATGGGCAGCCTGGCGCTCTTCGAGCGCCGTGTCTCCACGCTCCAGGACCTTGGGGCGCTCTGACGGGTCCCCCGGCGCCTGGAGGTGATCTCCATCGAGCTCACGTAGGACCGCGACCAGCCACAGCTCATCTTCGAGTCCATGAACTCCACGGGCAAGGGCCTGAGCTGCGCCGACCTCGTGCGCAACTTCGTGCTCATGGACTTCCCCATCACCGAGCAGCGGGAGGTCCACCACAGCTACTGGCGCCAGCTCGAGGTCGTCCTCGCGCGCGTCAAGCAGTATGGCACCGTCAGGGACGACGTGTTCGCAGACTTCACGCACTGCTACCTCACCGAGGTGGAGGCACGGCAGGGCTTTGCTGCCATCGACGCCTGCCAGGCACTCAAGGCCCATGCCTGGCAGACGGGCTACAAGGGGCAGGGGCGCATGCGCTTCTTCTGTCTCGACCTGCGTGACCATGCCAACACCTATGCGTCCGCCCTCCCAGGCGAGCATCACGACGCCGCAACGCACAGCGTGAAGCGCATCTCCCCGGCCACGGGGACTGGGCAACCTGGAGACGCTCGGAGCCTCGGGCAAGGGCGCGGACGACTGGATGCGCTGGCGCCGCGGCGCCGGTGGCCCGCTCCTGGACGCCCTGCGCGAGGAGCTGCTGTAGCGGTGACGCTACCCCTCCCCCAACAGGAGCCCGGCCTCCATGAGCTTGACTGCCTCGACAGAGCTCACCGCACGCACGGGTGACGCCTTGAGCAGACGGGTGTCATTGGTCACCAGATAGCTGGCGCCCGCACGAACGGCAGCACACACGACCAGGGAATCCTCAAAGTCACCAATCACATCCTGATACTTCGCTGCGAGCCAGAGGTCGGACTCATCACAGCCTACCGCCGTTGCCACCGAACGCATTCTGTCCACACAGGACCATGCCAAACGGTAGACGTGGCTCGCCTCGTCTTCGGTGAGCCCCCCATGCTCCCTGAGGCGTTGTTTGGTACTTCGCTCGCACAGGTAGAAGACGTCCTTTACGGCATGGACGGGGTAGAGTAGCTTGCAGTCGTGCTGTCGGGCACGTCGGATAAGCGTTCTTGCGCCCTCTGTTTGCATGCGCCAAGGTAGCAGTGCGTCCAGCCATACATTTGTGTCCACGAGCAACGAGGGTGTGCCCACAGAGCCCTCGAACGCAGGGATGCTCATGCCAGCCCCTGTGCCGCATAGCGCTCGAAGAGGTCATCTGCAACGGCGGCATCGTCATCGACAGGGGTGACGTCTGTGCCGAGCTCGATATGTGGCCTCAACTGCTCAAGACCGTCAGAAATTATCGAGAACATACTGTCGAGCTCGGCATCCACGGACTCTGAGCTCTCCCCGCGCACAGGATCACATAGGATGTGCTGCAACGCAGCCAGGCTCTCTCCCCTCTCTGCAGCGCGACCCCACAGCAAGCGCACGGCCACAGAGGGGCTCAGCCCAATCTGCGAGAGGGCAGCATCCCCACGCTCCTTGAGACTTCGGTCAAGACGCACGTTTATCTGTGCTGTCGCAGTCATGATCGTCTCCTTTGCTTTACTGTAAAGCAATTATAGCGCACAGCATGAGCTGAAGGCTCCCTGCCGTCGACCTGTCGGGAAACGGTTACGGAAGTACGTCGATGTCCCTAGTTGGCATATGGCCAGCCATTGCGCTTTTATGAGCGGTAGCCTACCGGGCCTCTCCATCGAGGAAGCCACCGGTCTGGCGATCCCACAGGCCAGCATACTCGCCACCCGCCTCCACCAGCTCGTGGTGGGTGCCATCCTCAACCACCTGTCCATGGCTCAGCACCACGATGCGGTCGAGCGACGCCACCGTGGAGAGGCGGTGCGCCACCACGATGGACGTGCGCCCGCGCATGAGGTTCTCGAGCGCGCCCTGCACGAGCGCCTCGGACTCGGAGTCGAGCGCGCTGGTGGCCTCGTCCAGCACGAGGATGGGGGCGTCCACGAGGATGGCACGGGCGATGGCCACGCGCTGGCGCTGGCCGCCGGAGAGCCTGACGCCCCGCTCGCCCACCATGGTGTCGAAGCCCCCAGGCAGACGCTCGATGAACTCGAGCGCGTTGGCTTCGGCGGCCGCCGTGCGGATCTCCCCCTCCGTGGCGTCCGGCTTGCCATAGGCTATGTTCTCGCGGATGGTGCGGTGGAAGAGCAGGGCCTCCTGGGGCACGTAGGCCACCTGCTGGCGCAGGGACTGCTGGGTGCAGTGACTCACGTCCTGTCCGTCCACGAGCACCTGGCCCTGCTGGACATCATCCAGACGCAGCAGCAGCTTGGTGAGGGTGGTCTTGCCCGAGCCGGAGCGGCCCACCAGACCCATGCGCTGCCCGGCGGGAATGTGCAGGTTGAGGTCCTGGAAGACGTAGTCGTCCTCCGGCGCGTCCGGATAGCGAAAGCCGATGTGCGAGAAGTCGATGGCACCCTCCGTCACCTTGAGGGGCTTGGCTCCCTCGTCGTCCGCCACGAGCGTGGGCTCGTCGAGTACACGCGTCATCTCGGCGGCGTCACCCAGAGCACGGTTGATGCGCGCCATCATGGAGTTGAAGTAGTTGAAGCGCATCGTGAGGTTATAGGTATAGGTGAACATCATCACGAGCGTACCGGCGCTGATACCGAACCAGGCGTTGCCGCCCGACACGAAGATGGACACGATGAGCATGATCACCGTGATGAGGAACGACGTGATGAAGCCGCGACGCATGGCGGCGCGCATGTTGACGTTGGCCGCACGCATGGCATCCTGGTCGGCCTGGGTGAACGTGTCGCGCTCGAAGTCCTCGCGCCCGTAGGTCTTCACGGCAAGGATGTTGGTGACGGCGTCGGACAGCACGCCCGAGAGGCGGTTCTGCGCGTTGGAGGCGTCTGAGGCCAGCACCAGGATGCGCTTATACATGCGATAGGCCAACAGCACGTAGAGCATCAGCATGAGCATGAGGACGAGCACGAAGCTCGGGGCGGAGGGAGCCAGGGTCGTGATGGTGAGCACCACGGAGGCGAGGGTGGGCCACAGGCTGTAGGTGAGCACGTCCACCAGGCCGGAGTAGCCGCTCACGAAGCGCGAGGTCTGGCTCACGAGGCTGCCGCCAAGGCGACTGTCATGGAAGGTCATGGACTGGTTGGAGAGCGTGTCGAAGCACAGGCGCGAGAGCTGGTAGTCCCCGTTGATCTCGAGCTTGTAGACCGAGTAGTCCTGCAACTTGGAGAGCACCTGTCCCACGGCGTTGACCAGCAGGAGGGCCAGGATGTAGGGGCCGAAGACCTGAAACACCTGATCAGCCGCCACGGGAGATGCCTGCACGCGGTCCACGATGAGGCCCATCACATACGTGTTCGCAAAGGTGAGCAGCGCGATGTAGCCAACCGAGCTGATGATGGAGAGGGCGAAGACCCCAGGCTTCTGCCTGGTGACACCCCAGAAGTAATGGAGCGTGCGCCCGATGGTGGCGCGGTCGTTCGCGTCGGTCGTCTTGCGAAGTGCCATGTGATCCCCCAAGTAGGTGCCGTGTGCAGAAGGTGCAGGCGATATACCCGAGGTTGATACCCATTTGTCGGCCGCTGTTTCGGCCTGGGTCTGACTCCGGTCACACAAGGAGGGGGCCTCCCGAAGGAGGCCCCCTGATCATGCGTGGTGTCGGAGGCGGGACTTGAACCCGCACGACCTTTTAGTCAGTCACTAGCACCTCAAGCTAGCGCGTCTGCCAATTCCGCCACTCCGACATTCATGTGGTGCAGGAAGAACGATAACACAGCCCTTGACTCATGGCAATGGAAAAAGATGGACCCTGCGACCCATGCGACATCCCGGTCACGCAGCAGAAAGCAAGCTGACAGCCTACAGCCTGACAGAGGCCCCCTTGATGGGATGGGGCTCCGCAAAGTGGCATGCGCAGAAGTGTCCCTGCCTGATCTCGCGCAAGGCAGGGACCTCCTCGGAGCAACGCTCCCGTGCGATGGGACAGCGCGTATGAAACGGACAGCCTGAGGGCGGGTCAATGGGCGAAGGCACGTCACCGGCAAGGATGATGCGCTTACGCTTGTGCTGGACGTCAGGATCGGGGACGGGCACCGCAGAGAGCAGCGATTGCGTGTAGGGGTGGCAGGGTTCCACATAGAGGGACTTCCAACCGGAGCACTCCATGAGGTGTCCCAGGTACATGACGGCCACACGATCGGAGCTATGCTGCACCACCGAAAGGTCATGCGCAATGAAGAGGTATGCCGTCTCGTACTCCCTCTGCAGGTCGGAAAGCAGGTTCAGGACCTGGGCTTGGATGGAGACATCGAGCGCCGAGACCGGCTCGTCGCAGATGATGAGCTTCGGATGCACGGCAAAGGCGCGAGCGATGCCCACACGCTGGCGCTGACCACCGGAGAACTCATGGGGATAGCGGTTGATGTGCTCGGGATTCAGGCCAACGATATCCAGAAGATCTCGCACATACTTCGTGCGCTTCGCCCGATCGGGCAGGATCCCATGAATCAGCAGTGGTTCGGAGATGATCTCCCCGATGGTCATGCGTGGGTTCAACGATGCGTAAGGGTCCTGGAAGATATACTGGATGTCACGATGCATCGCTTTGAACTCGGACCTGCTCATCTTGGCAATGTCCTTGCCATCGAAGAGGACCCTCCCGGACGTAGGGGTCGTCAGGCGCATGATGGACCGCCCGGTCGTGGACTTGCCACAGCCGGATTCGCCAACAAGACCGAAGGTCTCACCTGGATAGATGTCAAAGCTCACGTCCTCGACGGCGTGGACCCTCTTCGCATCCCTACGCTTGGAGGCGATCACGCCGGACTCGATGGGAAACTCCTTGGTGAGGTGCTCGACCCGTAGCAGAGGCCTCCGCTCGGTGCGAGCCTCCCTGTGCTCGGTACGTGACATCCTATGCCTCGCCTCCTTCCCCGTTTGAGGCGCCCACAGACGCGGCGCCGTCACCGTCCCTCGACCGCGAGGTGTGCGGCGCATTCCTCGCAACGAACGCGGCATCATGCGAGTAGTGGCAGCGGGAATAGTGGCCTGTCTCGCCTACATAGAGCTCGGGCTCCTTCGCCCTACAGAGATCGGTCGCATAGGGGCAGCGTGGCGCAAACACACAGCCTGCAGGTACGCTCACCAATGAGGGCGGATTGCCCTTGATGGGCGTGAGCGCATGCTTGGCATCCATGATGGGATCAGGGATGGAGCGTGTGAGACCCCAGGTATAGGGGTGCATCGATGCATAGAAGATCTCGTCTGCCGTGCCGAATTCGACGGGCTGCCCCGCGTACATGACCATGATCTTGTCCGCCACGTCAGCGACGACACCGAGGTCGTGCGTGATCATGATGATGGCGTTGCCGTTCTGACTCTGCATCTGTTGCATGAGCTCGATGATCTGCGCCTGGATCGTGACGTCAAGGGCGGTGGTGGGCTCGTCGGCAATGAGGATGTCGGGATCGCAGGCAAGCGCCATGGCAATCATGACGCGCTGACGCATGCCACCAGAAAACTCATGGGGGTAGTCCCTCACGCGCTGCTCGGGATTGGGGATACCCACCATGTCAAGAAGCTCGATGGAACGCTGGAGCGCCTGCCTCTTGCTGTACCCACGATGGAGGATCATGCCCTCGCTGAGCTGGCGCCCTATGGTATAGACCGGATTGAGGGAGGTCATCGGATCCTGGAAGATCATCGCGATGTCGTTGCCACGGATATGCTCCATCTGCTCCTCGCCCATCTTGAGCAGGGACTCACCGTGATAGCGGACATCTCCGCCCTCGATGCGCCCCGGTGGCATGTCAACTAGGCCCATGATGGTAAGGGATGTGACGGACTTGCCCGAGCCAGACTCCCCGACAACTCCCAGCGTCTCCCCCCTGTCAAGCGTATACGAGACACCATTGACGGCCTTTACGACACCATCCTGCGTGTGAAAGTACATCCTGAGATCGTCAACCTCAAGCAGATGCCGTCCGTCAGGAACCGGCTGCTCCTTGAGATCCCTATAGGTGACGTCCTTCTTCCTTCTGAATAGCATCATGCATCCTTCATCTTGACGTCGAGGGCATCGCGCAGACCGTCACCAAGGAGCGTGAACGCAAGGACGGTCAGCAAGATCGCAAGGCCCGGCATGATCATGAGCCATGGTTGTGTCGCAAGGAACTTCTGTCCATCCTCAATGAGGATTCCCCAGGAGGGGTCGGGTGGGACGACGCCCATGCCCAGAAACGAGAGCGCCGCCTCGGTGAGAATGGCGCCACCGATGTTCATCGTGGCATAGACCACAATGGATGCGACGGAGTTGGGGAAGATGTGTCGCACGATGATGCGCGCATCCGATGCGCCCATGGAACGTGCGGCATCCACGTAATCGTTCTCCTTGACCGAGAGAATCGCCGAGCGGAACACGCGAGCGATGGAGGGCCATCCCAGAACGCCGATGGCAATGAACACGTTTTGGATGCCGGATCCCAACACCGCCAGCATCACGATCACGAAGAGCGTATAGGGGAATGCCAGGAAGATGTCGGCAAGGCGCATGATTATGGTGTCCCATATACCACCATGGTAGGCCGCAAGCGCACCCATCACCAGGCCGATGGCCGTGGAAATCGCCGTTGCCAGGATGCCGACGGCCAGGGAGATGCGCGCACCATAGATGACGCGCGAGAGCACGTCACGTCCAACCTGGTCGGTGCCAAAGGGATGCTGGGCGCTCATAGGCAGGCGAGCGTCATAGAGCTGGGCCGTGGGACTACCAAGTGCCTGGGGAACCCAGAGGTCGGCGGTGAGGGCCACGATGACGATGAACACGACCCACACGACAGCGGCAATGGCAAGCCGATTCCTGCGGAGACGTGCGAAGGCGTCACCCCAGAGCGTGCGGGAGGGTGCCGCCGAGACCGCTTGGGTACCCTCGGGAGGTGCGGCACTGCGCTGATCTTCCGGCGTCTCAATGCCCACGGGCTCGCCCTTCCTGATGGTCTGAAAGGTCTTCCTCATGCGTCCCACCTACCCCTGGTCCTTGGACTTGCCATATCTGATACGTGGATCAAGGAAGGCATAGCTGATGTCGACGACGAGGTTGATGACCATAACCACCAGGACAATGACCGTCACGGACCCAAGCACGATGGGCCAGTCGCGCTGCGTGATGGCACGATAGGTCTCGTATCCCACTCCGGGCCAGTTGAAGACCGTCTCGGTAAGGATGGCGCCGGCAAGCATGGTGCCGAAGTCAATGCCGATGTAGGTCACGACGGGAATGAGGGCGTTCTTCAGGGCATGATGAAGAATGACCGCATGACGAGAGAGGCCCTTGGCGCGAGCCGTGCGAATGTAATCCTGGTTCATGATCTCCAGCAACTGGGAACGCATGATACGCGCCGTATACGCCGTCGAGACCGATGCGAGCGTAATGGCTGGAAGGATGTAGTACATGCCACTGCTGAACTCGGCATATGGTCCACCCGCCCCAGAGATGGGCAGATAGGCCGATCCTCCCGTGGCATTCTTGAGCACAATGCCGAAAAGGAGCTGCAGGAGCATGCCCAACCAGAATGCCGGCATGGCCACGAGGATGGACGTCGAGAGAGTCACCAGGACGTCCCAGAACGAGTATCTCTTGATGGCCGAGACCATCCCGGCAAGGATGCCTATCACCGCCTCTATCAGAATGGCCACGATGGCCAAACGGATGGTATAGGGATACTTCTCGGCAAGGATGTCGGCAACGGGTCTGCCCGACTGCTGATAGGAGACGCCCAGATCGCCGTGGAGCAGACCACCGACATACAGCACATAACGCTTCCAGAGAGGGGTCTCGATGGTATGCCCTGTCTCGTCATAGACGATGTTGCCATCTCCGTCGGTCTCGATGAGGTGATAGGTGGCACGCAGGTTGTTCTCGGTCACCTGGTCAAGCTGCTTTTCGCCCGCGATGAGCTTGATGGGGTCGCCGGGAACGACGTTCTGCATCAGGAACAGGATGAGCGTCACACCCAAAAAGACGGGAATGAACTGCAGGATGCGCTTTGCGATGTATCTACCCATGAAGGGGACTCTCCTTGGTTGGGTCTGCCCCATGACAGGGACGAAGGCACATCTTGCCTGGGACGAACCCATATGAACGGGGGCGGGCACCTAACCTGATACCCGCTCCCGACCTCTGCTGTCTTGGGATGGCCTGCGCCGTGAGGCTACGCCTTGAGCGTCGTCGTGGCGAAGTCCACCTTGTTCTGAGGGTCGAGATAGAGGCTCTCGACTCGCTCGCTACCCACCCAGTTGTGAGCGTAGAACATCAGGGGGACGATGGGCATGTCCTCACCGATGAGCTGATTGACCTCGCGGAGCTTGGCCTTGCGCTCCTCCTCGTCAGCAATCTGTCGGGCATCATCGATGCCCTGGTCCACCTCGTCATCCTTATACTTGGAGTAGTTGTTGTCAGCGGTGCTGTAGAAGTTGGGGTAGAGCATGTTGTCGATCGTGGGATAGTCGGCAATCCAGCCGAGACGTCCCATCGTAAAGTCGCCGCCCTTGAGCTTTTGCAGATAGGAGGCCCACTCCTGGGACTCTTGCTGAACCTTCAGCCCCACGGCCTCAAGATCGCTCTGCACCATGGACATGATGTCCTCATGGCCACCACCCGAGTTATAGGAGAGGGTCACCTCGGTACCGGCAAGGCCGTTGTCGTCAATGAGCTTCTGGGCCGCATCCTTGTCGTACCTGCAGTCCGCCCAGGCGTTGCTGCCGTCGGGATCGAGCACCGTGGGGATGACGCTGTCGGCTGGGATGCGTGTGCCCTCGAAGAGCGTGTCGCAGATGCTCTGCCTATCGATGGCCAGCGAGACGGCATGACGCAGGTTCTTGTCAGGCATCTTCTCGATGTTGATGGCGAGGTAGTAGACGGACAGCTCGGCGCCCGTCAGGGTCTGGTGACCCGGCGTCACGGTGTAGCCGTCATCCGACTTGCCGTACTTCTCGATGGTCTCGTTGAAGCGACCGGTGGGGATCTGCGCCATGTCGATATTGCCACCCTCGAACTCGCGGAAGGCCGTGTCGGGATCCTTCTGGATGGAGAAGTTGATACCGTCGAGCTTGGCCTTCTCGCCATAATAGTCATCGAAGCGCACGACGTTGATGTATTGGTCGGCCACCCACTGGCCATCCATCTTGAAGGGGCCATTGCCAATGGGGGCCACCAGGAAGGACTCGGGGTCGTCGAGGGCAGCCTGGGGCACGGGCGCCAATGCGGAATGCGTGCACACCGTAAGGAAGTCGGCCATGGACGAGCTTAGGGTCACCTCGAACGTGGTGTCATCCACGGCCTTGAGGCCCTCCATCTCGGTTGCCGTGCCCTTGAGAAACTCGTCGTATCCCTTGACGGGAGCAAGATGGTAGTTGATCTCAGATGGGGTAGCCATCTTTGGGTTGACGATGCGCTCCCAACCGCGCTTGAAGGAGGCCGCATCGACGGCATCACCGTTGTGGAACGTGGCCCCCTTGACGAGATGGAAGGTGAAGACGGTGTCATCGTCATTGACCTCCCAGGACTCGGCGGCCTTGCCCACGACCTCGTGCTTGCTCCAGTCGTAGCCGACCAGCGCGTCGAAGAGGATGTGCTCGACCTGTGTGCCCTGATCCTCCTGCGTGTTGTAGGGGTCGATGGCAACGGGATTGTTGATGTAGTACTTGAGCGTGCCGCCCTTCTTGCCTTGGCCCGTGCTGCCGTCCCTCTTGCCGCAGGCGGCCAGGGTGGCAAGGGCACTAGCGGCAAGCCCTCCCCCAATGAAGCCGCGACGACTCACCACATGATCGTTTTTCATGCTCTCCTCCTCTGTTGACGGGAACCGCTCCAACCTGACACCGCCACGACACCACATGAATCATACTGGTTATTTTAAGGAACAATGGGCATGGTATTGCCTTGCGGTGCTCGCTTGTTGCGTGGTTGTAACGCATGAGTATACTAGGTTCATCCACAGGCCCATCCGGACACTCGGGTCTTGCTCCCAAACCTACCCGCATGCGCCCCGCCGAGGCCGAGCTGGGATGCTGGAGTCGCTCTACACCATCGAGCCGCCTACGAATCGGGGTACGTCCACCCGCTCGATCGCCTGCAGTTGGCGAGAGCCCAAGGCCGCAGTGGACAAACTGGAGGGGCACAGGGAGGCCGTGCTCGCGGAGGACGCATCCACCCCCTCTCCGCCTTCGGATGCGGGCCGATTGCCACCAACAGCTCGGTGTGACTGACCGCATGGCGAAAGGCGTCCGAAACGGGACAGGACCCCCAAGGCCGCGAGGCGATTGGAAGGGGGCCTCCCGCAGGAGGCCCCCGACGATGCATGGCGCCAGTGGCGGGACTCGCATCCGCTTGACCCTCCAGTCAGCCACTAGCAACTCAGCTAGTGTGTCTGCCGATTCACTCACTCTGACCTTCATGTGCCACAGGTGGAGCGATAACACAACCATCACGCCATCGCGGCGACTCTGTTGACTTACTGTTCCTTCTCCCATCCGACATTCTCGGCAACGATGTCCAACAGCAGGGCCGGGCCCCAGTTGGCAAGCCCCTTCTTGCAGACGATGGTGTCCGCGCCACTATACAGGGGGATGAACGCATAGGATGCAAGAGCCTCCCTCTCTGCCTCGTTGAAGGCCTTCATCTGCTCCCCATGATCCTCGATGCCCGTCACCGCGAGGAACTTGGCATCGAGCTCCGCACTGCCAGCATGGGTGTAGTTCGACTCTGAGGTAGAGCCGAAGAGCTGCCCACCATTGTTATAGGTCGCGCTGCCGGAACTCCAGCCAAAGAGGACAGTGTCCCACTCGCCACCCGTAAGCGTCTTTGAGAACTCAGAGCTGGGCTTGTTCACAATGGTGACGTTCATTCCCGCATCCTTAGCCATCTTCTGGATGGCGGCGGCACGGTTCTTGACGACGTTGGAGTCACCAATGGCCGTAAAGCTAAAGGCGACCTGCTTGCCCTCCTTGACATAATAGCCATCCGAATCCAGTTCGTAGCCGGCATCCTCAAGAGTCTTCTTGGCCGCAGCAGTCTGAGCCTCAGCGGTGGTATTGGCCGATACGTCTTCGGGTAGATTGTCCTCGTAGCCATCCATCCACGGAAGGATGCAAAGGGAACCTAGACGATCCTCCTTCCAGTTCACTCCCTGATATACGATGCCCAAGATGGTCTCGGTGTTGATGCACTGCATGAAGGCTCTCCGCACCTCGATATCTGAGAGGGAGTCGCGCTCGGTGTTGACCTCCAGGCACGCAATGGACTTGCTGTCGGAACGACGGATCTCGACATCGTCCATGCCCTGGAAGTTGGAGAGCATCTCGCCTGTGCCACTCTGTCCAAGTTCGGTTGCGTCGAGTTCACCGTTCTTGAAGGCATTGAACTCTGCCTGGGTCTCCATCTGTTTGAAGGTGACCGACTCAAGCTTGGCAGCGTCGCCCCACCATTCGGAGTTACGCACGAAGGTGATTTGGGTCTCATCCACGGAATCTACGATGAAGGGACCACAACCCCACTCGTTATGGGGGTTCATCTTCCAACCATCGTTAAAGACCTCGGGACTGGCAGCACTGGGATGCAGGAAGCCCACAAGGGCCTCGTACGGATAGTAGGGCTGGGAGAAGGTGATGATGGCCTGCTTGTCATTCTCACCTCTTTTTACGCTCTCGACCTGATTCCAACCATCGGTCGAAGAGGGAGTGTAGTCGGAGTTCGTACCATTCATCACCGTCCAGAGGGCCTCGACGGCACGCCAGTCGATGGGCGTTCCGTCATTAAATGTTGCCTTTTCGGCAATATCAATGGTCACAACCTCCTTGTCACTATCCTCCGTGACGGAAGAGGACTCGATGAAGTTGGGATCGGGTTTGAACTCGCTTGCCGTGGCATTGCAGAGGAAGGGAATTGCTGCCGGATTATAGAAGCGCCAGAACCATTTCATATAGATAGAGTTGCCGTTGACGCTGAAGTAGTTGAAGTCGGGACCCACCTCAGCTACAGGGAACGTCACAGTGCCGCCGTCCTTGAGCTTGTCACGATCCTGGGGGTTGTTGTAGACCTTGCCCTTTTCGGGAAGCGGAAGCTTGTCGAGATCGGTCGTAGCCGGAGATCCCGACTGGGGCTCCGCATCCGACGAGCCGCCGTTACCGTCACTGCCACCACAGCCAGCCAGCCCCAGGCCGGCAACCGTGGCGGTGGCCACACCAGCGGTACCGAGGAACGTCCTACGCGTGAATGAATGTGCCATGGTTATCCTCCCTTTGGATTTCTTGATGCAGAGTTAAGTATACGAATTATCTGATGCACGTACGCACACACAGTGCCTAATCGGTCAATGCAAGAAGCCGTTCGAGCCGCTCGACCGTCTGGGCAAAGGAGGCAAGCGCCTCACTGACGGCAACACCCGAGGCCATGTCCACGCCAGCCCTGGCAAGGAGGTCGATGGGAGGCCTGGAGTTGCCGCTCGAAAGGAATTCGAGGTAACGCTTGCGTGCAGGCTCCCCCTCCCTGAGGATGCGTTCCGAGAGCGCAACCGCCGCGGCAAAGCTCGTCGCATATACGTAGACGTAGTAGTTGTAGTAGAAGTGCGGGATGCGCGACCATTCGAGCGCTATCTCCCCGTCCGAGACATTCGCTGGACCGTAATAGAGGTCGTTGAGCGCACGATAGCGCTCGGAGAGGGCATCGGCACCCGTGCCCTCGCCCTTCGCGGAGGCCCCATTGGCATCGCGCTCGAACTCGGCGAACATCGTCTGGCGATACAGCGTGCTCTTGAACTGGTTGCACAGGTGGTCAAGCAGGAAGGCGCGCATGGCATCGTCCGTGGCGTGATCGAGCAGGTGGTGCATGAGGAGCATCTCGTTGGTCGTGGAGGCCACCTCCGCCACGAACATCTCATATGCGGCATAGCGCGTGGGCTGCGCCCTGTTGGTAAGGAAGGTGTGCATGGAGTGGCCCGTCTCGTGCACCAGGGTGAAGACGTCCTCAAGCGCACCCTGGAAGTTGAGGAGGATGAGGGGCCTCACGCCACGACCGCCCGAGGAGTAGGCGCCACTGGCCTTGCCAGGAGTCTCGTAGACGTCATACCAACGCTCGTCGATGGCCTTACGTACCTGGGCGACATAGTCCTCCCCCAAGGGCGCCAACGCATCGAGCATGAGGTCACACGCCTCCTCAAAGCTGTAGCAACGCTCCGGCGTGTCCACGATGGGCACATAGACGTCCCAATAGCGCGCGGGTGAGAGGCCCAGCGCCCTGGCCCGCAGACTCATGTAGCGATGCATGGTGGGGGCGTTCTGGTGAACGGCATCGATGAGGCCATCGTAGACCGACAGGGGAATCTCGGTAGGGGCAAGGGATGCCTCAAGCGAGGAGCCGTAGTGGCGAGCATCGGCAAAGAACGCCAGCTGCTTCATCTGCGACCCCAAGACGGCAGCGCTCGTGTTCTTGATCTTGTCATAGGTTCCGTACACGCTGTGATAGGCGCTCTCGCGCAGGGTACGATCCTTGTCCTGCAGCAGCACGCCATAGCTGCCATGCGTCACATGGTGCGCCTTGCCCTGGGAGTCGATGGCATCGGGGAAGGTGAGGTCGGCATCGTTGAGCATGGAGAACACCTGGCCGGGACCGGCGGCCATCTCCTGAGCCTTGGCCAGCAGGGCCTCCTCGGCAGGCGGCAGCACGTGGTCACGCAGGGCACGGACCTTGTCGAGGGCGCGACGGTACTGTGCAAGTGCGGGAAGCTCCTGATACCAGCCCTCAAGCGTCGCGTCATCAAGCGCCATCAGGGCGGGCTCGAACCATGCGGCAGCCGCAGAGGTACGCGCGGACAGGGCCACCACCTGGCTCTTGAGATCCTGGAACCTACTTATGGTATGGTCCTCGTCGGCACGACGAAACACATACTCGCCTATGCGATCCAAGGTAAGCTCGGCCTCGTCGTCAAAGCGCAGATACCCCAGGAGTTCCTGGGCGCTATGGAGCGCCTTGGATTCCCAGGCGGCGTAGGCCTCGGGCAAGCCCTGGGCGTCCGTGATGGCCTTGACACAGTCCTCCACGCTAGCAAAGACGGAGGCAATGTCCCACGTGTACCTCTCGGGGATGTCCTCCCGATGCTGATAGGTGGGAAAATCGCTCTTTTTCATGAGCCTTCCTTTCTGATGGTCGACAGAGGCGGATGAAGTGCACGAACAACAACCAGATGGTACCGTTCGAGACAAAAGTGGAGCCCACCTGATGCGGACTCCACAGAGTGACAGCACCTGGACGTTCCATCACTTGCCCGTAGGCAACAGCGACGTTGCCGGCACAAGCTTGCCGTCCTGGTAGACGAGACGCTCGCGCGTGCGCTCGATCTTGGGATCGGGGATGGGAATGGCAGAGAGCAGCGCCTTGGTATAGGGATCCTGCGGGTTGGAGAAGACCTCCTCCGTGTCACCCTGCTCCACAATCTTGCCCAGATGCATGACGGCGACAGAGTCGGAGATGTGGCGGATGACCGCCAGGTCGTGCGCCACGAAGAGATACGACACCTTGAGCTGCACCTGCAGATCCTCGAGAAGGTTGATGATGCCCGCCTGGATGGAGACGTCAAGCGAGGCGATAGGCTCGTCGAGCAGCAGCACCTTGGGGCGCGTCGCCAGGGCACGACCGATGGCGATGCGCTGGCGCTGGCCACCGGAGAACTGCGTGGGGAAGCGATCCACGTAGTCGGGATTGATGCCCACGAGATGCATGAGCTCGCCGATGCGGGAGTTGATGTCCCTCTCGGACCAGCGCTGGGCACGCAGGGGCTCTGCCAGCACGTCGTAGATCGGCATGCGCGGATCAAGCGAACTCATGGGATCTTGGAAGATGATCTGCAGATCGCGGCGAATCGCGTTGCGGTCATGCTTGCCCTTGAGCGCGGAGATGTCCCTGCCCATGACGGAGATGGTACCGCTCTCGGGCCTCATGAGCTCCATGATCTGCATGAGCGTCGTGGACTTGCCAGAGCCAGACTCGCCCACGAGTGCCAGCGTCTCTCCCTCATGAATCTCGAATGACACATGATCCACGGCCATCATGGTGCCCTTGTTGCGCTTGATGAGGCCCTTGGTCTGGATGGGAAACGTCTTCACCAGATCCCTGACCTCAAGCACCACGGGTCGCCGCTCGCGCGGGACCTCTGCCCACTTGGCAGGTAATGGCTCGAGCCCGGGATACACCTCCTGGAACGTGAGGTGCCTCTCCTTGATCTCCGCAAGGCGATGGCAGCTGGAGAGATGTCCCTCGGAGGCATCCGCAGGCCCAAGGGACGGCTCGACCTGGAAGCACCTCTCCTGTGCCATGGGGCAACGCGGCGAGAAGGGGCAGCCGGAAGGGATCGCGGCCATCGAGGGAGGGTTCCCCTTGATGGGGACGAGACGATGGTCAGCGGCCATGTGCGGCTTGGGCACGGCACCGAGCAGGCCCATCGTGTAGGGATGGGAGGGTCTGTCATAGAGCGTGTCGATGCTTGCGCGCTCCACGGCACGACCGGCATACATGACCATGACATCATCGGCCGTGCCGGCGATGACGCCAAGGTCATGCGTGATGAGCACGACGGCGGCACCCGTCTCCCTCTGGGCGACGGCCAGCACGTCGAGGATCTGCGCCTGGGTGGTGACGTCAAGGGCCGTCGTGGGCTCGTCAGCGATGATGACATCGGGATCGTTGGCAATGGCGATGGCGATGACCACCCGCTGGCGCATGCCACCCGAGAACTCGTGCGGATAGGCTTCAAGACGCTCCTCGGGCGTGGTGATGCCCACGGTACGCAGCAATGCGATGCAGCGGTTGCGCACATCCTCGCGACTCATGTCAGGGTTATGGATAAGCAACGCCTCGGCCAGCTGCTCGCCGATCGTGAACATGGGCGTCAGGGCGGACAGGGGATCCTGGAAGACCATGGAGATGGACTTGCCCCGGAAGGCGGCCATCTCCTCGTCGCTCTTACCGATGAGCTCCTCGCCATCGAACCTGACGGAACCCGTGACGTGGGCGTTGTCGTCCAGGAGTCCAATGAGCGAGAGCGCCGTGACGGACTTGCCTGAGCCGGACTCGCCCACGATGCCCAGCGTGCGGCCGCGCCAGAGGTCAAAGTTGACACCGCGGACAGCGTCGACCCTACCCGCCTCGGTATTGAACGAGACCCTGAGGTCGCGCACGCTCATGATGGGCTCGCCCTGGGGCGCGCCCTTGGGTCCATTGCCCTCAAGCAGCTCGTTCTCGAGCGTCTCGTCATGAGGGGGCCACGATGCCCTATCGTCCGTCATGACCTCACCTGTTGCCTTCTCGGCCATAGTCACTCCGTTACTGTGGTAGCCGTACCCGTTCCGTGCAGCCTGGTGCATGTGCCGCGAACATCCCCCGCTGAGAGTCGCCCTATGCCTTGGCCGTTGCCTGTACGTCCACAACAGTCTCGACCGACTTGGTGTCGTCATCGCTCACGCTACCCGTCGCACGCGAATAGGGATCGAGGGCGTCGCGCAGGCCGTCACCGATCATCTGCATGCTCACGCAGAGGACGATCAGCACGACCGACGGAATCAGGATGACCCACGGAGCCGACAGCATGGCCGAGGAGCCCTGGCTCAGCAGATAGCCGAGCGAGGTGTCCGGCGCCTTGATGCCCAGGCCAAGGAAGCTATAGGCCGTCTCGGAGTTGATGCCACCAATGACGCAGAGAACCATGTCGATGATCAGGATGGATCCCAGGTTGGGGATGAGGTGGCGGATGATGGTCGTGATGGGTGAGACGCCCATATACTTGGCGGCACGCACATAGTCGCGCTCACGCAGCGAGAGCGCCACGGTGCGCAGCGTACGGGCGTAGCCAATCCAGCCAAAGGCCGAGAGACCCACGATGAGTATCAGCCAGCCCGTGGTGCCGCTGGAGGCACGCACGATCATGGCGACCAGCAGGAAGCTGGGGATGACGAGCAGCATGTCGAGAAACCACATGCCAATCTTCTCCGGCACGCCTCGGGCGTACGCGATGGCCGTGCCGATGATGGCAGAGAGCACCGTAGTGATGAGGGCATAGGAGATGCCAATGACGAGCGAGCGTCCCAAGCCATGCGTGACGCAGGCAAAGAGGTCAAAGCCACCGCCATCGGTGCCAAACCAGTGCGTTGCATTGGGTGGCACGTTGAGTGCCGAAAAGTCGGGATCCGTGTAGTCGAAGCGGCAGATCAGGGGGCCAAAGACGGCCATCAGGATGAGGACGACCAGGATGGCCAAGCCAATCATGGCGCTGCGCTGACGCACGAAGCGCCTGACGATGAGCTGGAAGTAGCCGATGCGCTTGACCTCGACACCCGAGCCTCCCTGGGCATCTGCCAGCAGTTCGAGCTCGGCATTGGTCATCTGGGTGGAGTCGGCCACAGTGGTGACACCCCTACCCCGCCCATTCCCCTCTGCGTCCCGGGGCATATGATCCCTGTCTGCCATCATCTCTCCTTAGCTCATCTTGATGCGCGGATCGAGCGCGGCCGCAAAGAGATCCGCGAGGAGGGCACCGACGAGCGTGCATGCGCCAGAGAAGGCGGCAACGGCGACGGCGCCATGGATGTTGTTGCCATTGATGCAGTTGATGAAGTACTCGCCCATGCCGTGGATGGCAAAGATCTTCTCGGTCATGACAGCGCCCGTGAAGATGCCGGCGATGGAGAAGGCCACGTCGACAGCCGTGGGGATGAGCGAGGCGCGCAGGGCATGCTTGCGAATGGCCTGGCGGCGCGTAAGCCCCTTGGCACGGGCCGTGCGCACGTAGTCCGTATGCATCTCGTCAAGCAGGTACGTGCGCTGTCTCAGGTGATAGCCAACCGACGTGATGATGGTGAGCACAACGGTGGGCAATAGGATGTGCTGGAGAAAGTCGACGAAGGAGAGGAGAACGTTGTTGCCGGTGTAGCTCGAAAGGCCTGTGACATAGAAGATCCTGGTCCCCGATGCCGTGTTGATTTCGATGGCGAAAAAGACGATCAGGATTGCCAGCACGACCGTGGGGATGACCATGAAGACGGAGGCGATGCCGCTCCAGGCCCGGTCGGCCGTCTGATATTGTCGCTGTGCCGTGTAGACGCCCAAGCCCACGCCAATGACGATGGAGATGATGGTGGAGAGCGTCATCAGCTCGACCGAGGCCATGATGCGTGCGGAGATGTCGCGATTGACGGCATCACCATTGGGCGCCTCCCCCCAGTCGAACCTGGTGACCACACTCGTGAGCCACTTCTGGTAGCGCTCCATAATTGGTGTCTTATCATTGAGGTTTGCCTGGTCGAGCGATCGCTCGATGGACTCCTGGGGAGGGCGCGGCGTTTTGGACTCGTAGTTGGAGCGCGGGCTCATGAACGCGTTGGCCAGGAAGTAGGTGAACGACGTGGCCACGAAGACCATGATGATGTACAGGAAGACCCTCTTGGCGATGTAGGCAAGGAACCGCGCCATAGACACTCCTCACAAACTTGTGCGCCAGGCACACAGACCGCGTAGTGCTTTGGCTGACAGACACAACGGACCCGCCCCGAACAAAGCGGGATGGGTCGGAGCTACGCGGCCGCGATGGTTCCGTTGGGGAAGGTGATCGCCAGGGTGAGCACGCACACCACGAAGACGACCGTGGTGATGATGGTCAGGCGGTTGAGGTTGTGCTCGAGGATGCCCGAGCCCGCGCTCGCGTTGTACAGCGAGGCGGCGATCATGTCGGACACGCCCGTGCCCTTGCCCGAATGCATGAGGATGAGGATGACGGACAGGAATGCCGACACGAACATGACGACAACCAGCATCGTGTTGAGAACGCTCACCGTAGCTCCTTCTTGCCAGCACGTTGGGAATCATCCCAAAGGACGAGAACATAATGGTGTATGAGAGTATCACACCCCGCAGGGCGTCCTCTTGCCGAGCGGGCATATCTCCGTAAGACCATGATTCCCCGTCCCACCCGGGTGCCTAGGACATGGCGCCCATGAGCACCGCATGATGACCCGCACTGCGCATGAGAGAGGCGCAGCGACCGGAGCCGCTGCGCCCCCAGGGAGGCGGGGAGCCCCGCTACATGGCAGCCTTCACCATGGCGGCAAAGCTGTCAGCCTTGAGCGACGCACCGCCCACGAGGGCGCCGTCGACGTCCTCCCTCTCGAGGAAGCCGGCCACGTTGTCGGGCTTGGCGGAGCCACCGTACAGGATGCGGATGCCGTCGGCCGTCTCCTGACCGAACACCTCGGCCAGGGTCCTGCGGATGGCGCCACAGACCTCCTGGGCATCGTCGGCCGTGGCGGTCTTGCCGGTGCCGATGGCCCAGATGGGCTCGTAGGCCACGACGTACTTGGCGGAGTCGTCGATCGTGAGGCCCGCGGTGTCCTTCTTGATCTGGTCGACCACGAACTCGACCTGCCTACCGGCCTCACGCACCTCGAGGGACTCGCCGCAGCAGCTGATGGGGACGATGCCGTGGGCCATCAGGGCCTTGGCCTTCCTGTTGACGTCCTCGTCCGTCTCGCCGAAGTAGCCACGGCGCTCGGAGTGGCCGATGATGCAGTAGGTGGCGCCAACGCTCGTGAGCATGGAGGGAGCGGTCTCGCCGGTGTAGGCGCCCTTCTCCTCCCAGTACACGTTCTGGGCGCCCAGCGCGAAGGGGGCACCCTTCTGATCGATGACCTCGGAGACGCCCTTGAGGTCGACGGCGGGCGGGCACACGACCACGTCCACGCTGCCCGTACCGCCCTCGAGCTCCTTGGCCAGCCCCTCGGCAAGGACGACGCCCTCGGAGAAGGTCTCGTTCATCTTCCAGTTGCCGGCAATCATACGGTTACGCATCGAGAAGCGCCTCCACTCCGGGAAGGGCCTTGCCCTCGACGAGCTCCATGGACGCACCGCCACCGGTGGAGATCCAGCTCATCTTGTTGGCCAGGCCAAACTTGTTGATGGCGGCAACGGAGTCGCCGCCGCCGATGATGGACGTGCAGTCGGAGTCCGCTATCGCGCGGGCGACGGCCTCGGTGCCCTTGGCGAACTGATCCATCTCGAAGACGCCCATGGGACCGTTCCAGAAGACGGTCTTGGCGCCCTTGACGGCCTCACAGTACAGCTCGACGGTCTTGGGGCCGATGTCCATGCCCATGCGGTCATCGGGAATCTGATCGGAGTCCACGACCTCGCCCGTGGCGTCCTCGCCGAAGTGGTCGGCGACCACGTTGTCGATGGGCAGCAGGATCTTGCAGCCCTTGGCCTCCGCCTTCCTGATCATCTCGCCTGCGCGCTCTACCCAGTCCTCCTCCTTGAGGGAGCTGCCCACGCTGTAGCCCTTGGCCAGGAAGAACGTGTAGGCCATGCCGCCACCGATGATCAGCGTGTCCGCGGAGTCGATGAGGTGGTCGAGCACGCCGATCTTGCTGGAGACCTTGGAGCCGCCCACGATGGCGACGAAGGGACGTGCGGGATCGGCGAAGATCGACGTGAGGGTGTCGACCTCCTTCTCGAGCAGGAAGCCGGCGTAGGCGGGCAGGTAGGCGGCGGGGCCAACGACGGAACCCTGGGCGCGGTGCGCGGTGCCGAAGGCATCGAGCACGAAGATGTCACCGTAGGAGGCGAGACGCTGCGCGATCTCGGGGTCGTTCTTCTTCTCGCGCTTGTCGAAGCGGACGTTCTCGAGCACGAGGATGCCACCGGGCTGCAAGGCGGCGACAGCCGCGGCGGCCTTCTCGCCATAGGTGTCATCGACGAACGTGACGTCAAAGCCGGTGAGCTCGGCGAGCTTGTCGGCAGCGGGCCTGAGCGAGAGCTCGGGCTCGGGGCCATCGCCCTTGGGACGGCCGAGATGGCTCATGAGGATGGTCCGGGCGTTGTGCTCCTTGAGGTACGTGATGGTGGGGATGGCCGCACGGATGCGCGTGTCATCGGCGACGGCACCATCCCTCAGCGGCACATTGAAGTCGACGCGGACGAGGACGCGCCTGCCGTCCACGTCGGCATCGCGAACGGTCTTCTTGGTGAATGCCATGATCGCTCCTTCTCTTGTGGCAAGAACAGGGAAAGGGGCGCGGCCGCGGCCAAAGGACCTGCGACCGCACCCCTTCGTTACGCAAAGGAACTGCGCTGCCTAGGCAACGAACCTCTCGAAGTACTTGATGGTACGAACCATCTGGGAGGTGTAGGAGTTCTCATTGTCGTACCACGAGGTGACCTGCACGAGGCTCTGGCCGTCCCCAAGGTCCTGGACCAGGGTCTGGGTGGCGTCGAAGATGGAGCCATGGGTCTCGCCGACGATGTCGCGGGAGACGATCTGATCCTCGTTGTAGCCAAAGGTCTCGGGGATGGTCTGAGCGTATGCCTTCATGGCCGCGTTGACCTCGTCGACGGTGACGGTCTTGGCGACGACGGCATAGAGGTTGGTGAGGGAGCCGGTGGGCGTGGGAACGCGCTGGGCGGCACCGATCAGCTTGCCGTTGAGCTCGGGAAGGACGAGGCCGATGGCCTTGGCGGCACCGGTGGTGTTGGGAACGATGTTCTCGGAGGCGGCACGGGAGCGACGGAAGTTGCCCTTGCGCTGGGGACCATCGAGCACCATCTGGTCGCCGGTGAAGGCGTGGATGGTGGTCATGATGCCGGAGACGATGGGAGCGAAGTCGTTGAGGCCCTTGGCCATGGGAGCGAGGCAGTTGGTGGTGCAGGAGGCCGCGCAGATAATGTTGTCATCGGCGGTCAGCGTCTCGTGGTTGACGTTGTAGACGATGGTGGGAAGATCCTTGCCCGCGGGGGCCGAGATGACGACCTTCTTGGCGCCGGCGTCGATGTGTGCCTGGGACTTGGCCTTGGAGGTGTAGAAGCCGGTGCACTCGAGGACGACGTCCACGCCGAGCTTGCCCCAGGGCAGCTTGCTGGCGTCCGCCTCCTTATAGATGGTGATCCTCTTGCCGTCGACGACGATGTTATCCTCGCCGAACTCGACCTTGTGGTCGCGCGCATAGTTGCCCTGAGTGGAGTCGTACTTCAGAAGGTACGCGAGCATCTCGGGGGAGGTGAGGTCGTTGATGGCAACGATGTCAGTGCCCTCATGCGAGAACATCTGACGGAACGCCAGGCGACCGATGCGGCCGAAGCCATTGATAGCAACCTTGACTGCCATGCTTTCTCCTTTCGCAAAGTCCTCCGGGGCCGATCCTCGGATGAACCACTGTCACAAAACCCACATCCATCATAACGCGTTTCGACCACCCGTGCGGTGCAGACTTTGGCATGTGCCCGAGGCGAGCGCCCATCAGTACCGCCATCCTCTCGCACCGGCAGCGGGGACGGGCGCGTAGGGTCCCGGATGGTGCCAGGCGATGGCGAGGCCCTCATGGGCGCGGAGCGCGCGCCTCGTCCACGAGCGCCTGCAGGCGGAGCACCCGATGATAGAGGGCCTGCTTTGAGACGGGTGGTGAGAAAAGCTCACCCAGGGCGGCAAGGGATATGCCCGGATGCGCCCGCCGCATGCTGCAGAGCTCGCGAAGCGCCGGCGGCAGCGCGCGCATGCCGATCAGTCGCTCCGCCTCGTCGATGAGGGCGAGCTGGTCGGCAGCGGCACCCGTCGAGCGCGCCTGGTTGGCGATCTCGGCATTCACCCGCCGGTTGATGTCGTTCTTGAGCGACTTCATGCGGCGCACGCCCTCCACGGCGGTGGCGGAGCGTTCCGCCCCCATCACACGCAGGAGGCGGACGATCTCGTCGAAGCTCTTGAGATAGAGCACAAGCGAGCCGCGCCGACGGTTGAGGCGGGCGACCATTCCCTGCTCGCCGATGAGCCGCGCGACCCCATGCGCCAGCCCCTCGCCCGAGAGGACGACCTCCAGATGAAAGTCCCCCCGGGGGTCGGCGATGAAGCCACCGGCCATGAAGGCACCGCGCAGGAACGCCGCGCGACAGCAGGGCCTCTCCAGCAGTATGGTGGGGATGCCCGGCGCAAGCCCGCATCCCGGCTCGATGATGCCCAGCCGCACGAGCGCCTCCTCGAGCCGGGCCTGCTCGGGGATCTCGATGAGGTAGTTGCGCGACTTGTGCAGGTTGGACCGACGCACCGTCAGCGGCGTCTCGAGATCGAAGAGCTCGTGGGCGAACTTGATCATGGAACGCGCAACGGCACCCGTCTCGGTGGAGACGCGGATGGAGTAGCGACCGTTACCATGGAACGAGAGCGTGCCGCACACGCGCATGATGGCCGACAGCTCGGCATAGGCACACTGGTCGCATGCGCCGTCGATGCGCGAGAGCTCGTCCTTCACCTGCGCCGTGAACGACACGTTACGCCCGCACCGCAAGGTCGAGGTCACGATGCGTGACCGTCACGTGATAGCCCTGTCCCTTGAGGTAGGCACCCGTCGCATTCGCGATGGCAACGGAGCGATGCTGGCCCCCCGTACATCCCACGGCAATGGAGAGCCGCGACTTCCCCTCGGCGATGTAACCGGGCATCACCACGTCGAGCAGACCCTCCCACTGCTTGAGGAAGGCCTTGGTGACATCGTTGCCCAACACGAAGTCACGCACCTTGGCATCATTGCCGGTGAGCGTGCGCATCTCGGGGTCGTAGAACGGGTTGGGCAGAAAGCGCACGTCAACCATGAGATCGGCCTCCACAGGCATGCCATGCTTGAAGCCAAACGAGAACACGTGCACATCCAGCAGCTGCTGATCGGTGAGCTCGGAATAGGCGCGACGAATGCGGCTGCGCAGTGCGGCCGTGCGCAGGCGGCTGGTGTCGATGACGAGATCCGCATGCCTGCGGACACCATCCAGCTGCCTGCGCTCGCGCTGGATGGCCGAGAGGGTGGTCTCCCCCTCCATGGCGAGGGGGTGGCGCCGACGCGTCTCGTCATAGCGCCGCATGAGCACGTCGTCGGAGGCGTCCAGGAAGACCACCTGATAGGTGAGCTCGTGATCGGAGAGGGCGCGCAGGGCATCCCCCATCTCGTCAAAGAGCCCCTGGCTCCTGAGGTCACACGTGACGGCGAGGTGACGGCCGACCCCCGAGTTGATGCCCACGACCTTGGCAAGGTCCACGATGAGCCGCGGGGGGAGGTTGTCGATGCAGTAGTAGCCCATGTCCTCGAAGACGTGGAGCGCCTGAGTGCGGCCGCTGCCGCTCATGCCCGTGATGATGACCACATCGGGCACACGACCCGATGCGGCAGCCTGTCTCATGCGTACGGTTGACGTGCCCATACGTGCCGTTCAGCTCCCCTCTCATGACGTGTCCGCATCCACGTGAGTGACATTCTACCCAACACGAGGGCCTAGGACGAGAGGCCGAGACGCTCGCTGAGGGCGAGCCAGAGCTTCTGGGATCCCGAACTGGTGGGGTGCACGCCATCCGCATTGAAGTCGCCCGTCCCCGGACTGAGGGCATCAAGCAGCGATATGTGCGCGTATCCCGCCCGTGCGCTCACGCGGTCGAGCACGCGGTCGACCTCCCCCATGCTCATACCCCCATCGAGGACGTTGTCGGGAGGAGAGACCACCACGAGGAGCTTGCAGCGCGTTGCCGTTGCCGAGAGGGCCGCGGTCGCATCGCGCTCGAAGCCATCCGGCGTCTCGTTCGGCAGGGAGGCGTCGTTGGTACCCAGCATCACCACGATGGCGTCCGCACCGTTGCCCAGCCAGGCATCCGGGTCACGCGCAAGGTCCGCCATCGTGAAGCCATTGACGCCCGCATTCACAAAGCTCGTCGCCCCATGGCCAAGGGCCCAGGCGCGAAAGTCATTCGTCCATACGCGCACGTCGGCCCCCGTTTCGGTATAGGTCCCCAGCGAGCCGGAGTACACGACCGTACCCGTGGAGGGCGCTGTGTCATACCCCTCGCAGAGGTAGCCTGCCGTGATGGAATCGCCCACCACCAGTACCGACTTGATCTGCCCCGCATCAAACAGGCGCGCAAGGGAACTCTTGGGGGAGGCGGCATCGGGAGGATCGCCCTGAGTCGGTGCCGAGGCGGGGGCGTCCTCGCCCTCCCCTGGGGTGGGCGGCGCGGACGGCAGGATCTCCTGCGGGGCGAGCCATTGCGACACCACGATCACGACCACGGCAAGGGCGACCAGTGGGAGCACGAAGACCCACGAGCCCCGCCGCGGCCTCTGGCTTGCATGGGTATGGGTATCCTGCCGCATGCCATCACTCCCTCATGTCCGACGCGGACAAGGATACGGCAGTTTGGGCCAAAGGTCAGCTCGGCATGTGGGATGGGCGCTGCGCGGGAAGACCACCTACTGCCCGTGATGCATACGATCCTCAAGCAGCTGCTCGCCTGCCGAGGTCGTCTCGCTGGAGACGGAGACGTTCGCCCCGTCGGGCAGCTTGGGCGAGACGCCATACGCCTGCGAGAACGAGACCGCTCCCAGGTTCTGGTAGGCATCGCCAGAGATCTGGTATCCCAACGTCGCGCCAAGCAGCCCCGCCGTGGTGTGCTCCCCCGCCGTGGTGCGGGCCGAGACGGTCTCGGACATGCGCACGGTGCCGTCACCATCCTCCACGATCCAGGTAACCTGGGGGATGTCGAGGCCCGTCCCCTTGGCCCAGACGGCAAGCGCCTCGGTGCGACGAGCCGTAACGTCCAGCATGGTGGGGGCGGAGTCGAGCGAGACCTGCTCGATCCAGATGCCGTTCTCGTCAAGGTACACGCCCGCGTCATCCATGACAAGCGAAAGGTCCTCTCCCCCGTAGGAGAGGCCTGCCAGCGCCTGGATGACGTCCTCCTTCAAGAGGGAGGCGAACCGCTGGCGCTGGTTGGCACCCGCCGCGACCGCCTCGGCATCGGCCGATCCCGAGGGGCCAGACGGCCCTCCCCCGAACAGCGCCGAGAGGGGGTCTTGACCCTCGAGATAGGCAGGCAGAAACCACATGCTCACACCAATGATCAGGATGCCTGCCACGGTGAGCGCCACGGAGAGGGGCGTCATGCGCCCCGCGCCCCTGGCGAGGGCGGGCTTGCCGGAGGACAGCGCACGTGCCATCGCCGTTACTTCCTTGCCCTCGGCTTCGCGCCCCTGCGAGCGAGAGAGGCAATCGCCCCCGTTATGCAGGCAAGACCCATGGCGACGCCCGCAAAGGGAACCAGCGGTGCCGCAGGGGCGCCCGGTGACAATACTCCCACACCCCTCTGCGAGGCAGACGCAGCCGTCACGACGGTGCTTCGAAGGGCGCCCAAAAGTCCCTGGTCGTGCACCACGGGATCGCTTGCGGGGGAAGCGACATTGGTGGCGGACGTGGCATCGGGCGATGGAGCGGACAGGGAGGGGAACGCAGACGAGGGTACGCTTGGGGCACTCGTGCCAGAAGCGTGCGCCACGGCGCGGGCCCCGGCAGGAGTCGCAGCACCCCACGTGGCAGCCGCTGGCGTGGACGCCGCCTTGGTCGTCGTGATGCCTGTGGAGGCACTGGGAGTCGCGGCGGAGGATGCGGGGGTGGCGTCATCCGATGTGGGCGATGTCGGCGTCACCGTAGGCACGATTGGTTCGGGCACCACCGCGGACACGAGCATGGGTGCCATTGGCCTGCCGGGCCGAGGCGCCCTGGAAGGCAGGCGGTGGGGGGCCGCGGTGGGATGCAGCGGGTCATCGACCACGGCAATCTGGGCGTCTGCGCCCATCCTGAGCATAAAGCTCCTCATGGGATAGAAGTAGAAGTCATAGTCTGCGACCCTGCTGGGAACCATCGCCGCCTCCAACAGGGCAGAGGTGGCATGGCCCTGGCCATGGGCAACCAACATCTGAGTGCCGTCATCGGCATCCGTCGTGAGGGCGAAGGAGGAGTCAGGACTCACGAGCCTCCACGTGAACGAGGCGTCGTCGGGTACGGTCGTTGGCGGGACAAGCGGCACCCCATCATCAGCTCGAAAGCTGTTGGGCAGCGCGATGTCCCCCTGCATCTCATGGGAGGCACGCCTGCCGTCGGCATCCGTGCTCCAATAGCCAACCTGCACGGTATGCATGCTCGTCGTGGCCTGTGCCCCCTCCAGGGAGAACGTGAAGCTGCACTCAGAGCTACCTGCGGTCTCGTACGGCGTGACCTCGGACGTCGCGTCTCTGCCAAGGGTGCCGTTGGCGGCAATGACCGACGCATCGGATGAGGACGCCACCGAGACCGTGAGCCCCTTGGGGGCATCACCAGCAAGGCGCTGCTTGATGGCACCGACCACGCTGGCCCCAGCGTTGTACTGGGGGGCAAAGGACAACAGATTGATGTCATCATAGGAGGTGTCAAACTCCTGTGCCATGCGATCGACCACAGCCTGATTCTGGCCGCCCACGCCAGGGCGAGGTGCGCCGGTGGAGGTATGGGGCGCACTGGCTTGTTCGCTCTTTGGCATCGTGATGGCAATGGGCGACCCATTGACGACGAAGGTCTGCTCGACGTGCGCATAGGTCGGGGCGTCCGCCACAACGGTGACGGTCTCGCCCGGGGTGAGGTCATACGTTCCCGCTGCGTTGGAAGGCCTGTGTTCCACGCCGGCATTGACCGAGACGGCTGCACCTTCGACACTCTTGCCCTGCTCGTTCACGGTACGGACGCCAACGCTCACCGACTGGGCCTGAGAATCCTGCCGTACCGCGCCGGGGGCGGCGGCTTCCGCAGGAGTGGGGACTGCATGCTGATTAGTCTGCGTCGAAACGGGTTGCTTGGCCTGGGCCTGGCCGTCCCGATTGGCCGCAGCGGTCGCGTCGCCACTCGTGGTCTTGGTCTGCGGTACCTGGTTGCCCTTCTCGGTCTCCTCGTTCTTACTGATCTGAGCGGCCCCATTCGTCGCAGGGGGCTGCTGTGGCTGCGGGGAGGGCGTGCCCTTCTGCCCAGACGTAGGGGAGGCCTTCTTCTCCGTGGGGGCGGAAGCCTTCTTCTCTGTTGGGGCGGTGGCCCTGCCCCGCGCGTCCGGGGCACTCGCGGCGTCGGCGGTGCCGGACTGCCGGGAGGAAGGTGCCTCGCTCTGCGCGCTCGGGGCGTCCGTGGGTGTAGCGGCCAAGGCGGGTGTGGGCATGCCCTCGAGCGTGACAACAAGGGAAAGGGCCGTAACAAGACCTGCGCTCATGGCATCATGATGTGTCTGCCTCATCCTTATCATGGACGTCTCCCCTCCTCTCAGGAACGACGCGGCCGCTTGCCATACGGCATAGGGATGCACATATGCATGGTCAATCTTGCTATCAGCCTAGAGTATAGCACCTGAATCGTCACTGTATATACTCACCACATACGTAGGCGCCTATGCCACCGTGCCCTCCTGGGGCCGACGCTGTTTGCGTGAGGCAGCCAAGATGCCCATGCCCACCAGCACAAGCGGCATGGACAGGCACTGCCCCATCGTGAGCCAGTTGGTTCCCAGCAGGTACCCAAGCTGCGCGTCCGGCAGGCGCACGAACTCGATGAGGAACCTGAAGCAGCCATACAGCACGAGGAAGGCACCCATGAACGTACCCTGGGGACGTGGCGGGTACCTGCGCGAGAGCGCATAGAGCACCGCAAAGAGCACCAGGCCCTCGAGGATGGCCTCATAGAGCTGCGACGGATGCCGATACACCGCGCCGCCGCCACTGTCAGAGAACATGACGCCCCACGGCAGGTCCGTCGGCTTTCCCCACAGCTCGCCGTTGATGAAGTTTGCGCAGCGTCCGAAGAAGAGGCCCCACGGCGCGCCAATGACGGCGAGATCGCACATGGTGGGGATGGAGATGCGCAGGGCCCTGCATGCGATGGATCCCCCGACAAGCCCTCCTGCCAGGCCACCGTGGAAGCTCATGCCACCCTCGTTGAAGGCAAGCGCCTTGAGGGGATTGGCAAGGTAGTATCCCGCCCCGTAAAAGAGCACGTAACCGAGGCGTGCGCCGACGATGATGCCGATGGCCACGCCGATGACGGCGCTCATGACGTCATCGGAGGAGAGGTCGAGCTTCCAGCGGCGGGCCGTGCGCCAGATGATGATGCCAGCGACGACGAAGCCCGCCACGTAGGCGATCCCGTACCAGCGGACAGCGAGGGGCCCCAGCTGAAAGGCAACGGGATTGAGCGTGTGATAGAGCTTGTCAAGCCACATGCGGTGCCCTCTCGCCTTGAGCGTACGGATGGCCCAGGACGCCATCCTGGGCCCTTCATGCTACCAGGTATGCCGCACCTATCACAAAGAGTGGACCTACCAGGCCATGGCCGGCTCGACACGCGTGACGCCCGGGACGTGCTCCTGCAGAATACGCTCGATGCCCTCGCTCATGTCGTAGGCAGACATGGGGCAACCGGCACATGCCCCCTGCATCTCGAGCGTGACCACACCCGTGTCCTCGTCAAGCGCCACCAGCTCGACGTCCCCACCGTCCGCCTGGAGGCTCTGGCGAATCACGCCAATGGTCGCCTCCAGCAGCTCGCGGTTGACCTTGGGATGCTCGGCCTGCCGGGCATCCGCGCCCGTCTCGTTCTCTGCCATGGTGACCCTCTCCGCGCGAGGTGGGACGTCGGTTCACTACCCCACCATGTTGGTTGCAATTGCCGTCAGTCTACCCATCCCATACGATTGGATACGTTGGGTTTGCGACAGGATCATGGCGCCTCCAGCGTTGCCCTCATTCGATGGGCTCATGGAGGTGCCCTGACGTGGCACGCGCCAACCGACGTGCAGGCTTCCTGCCAGCCGCCGCAGCGCGCACCGCACGCCCCACGCGCTCCACCTCAAGGGCCGCCTCCCGCTCCGAGAGCAGCGTGCAATCCACCATCAGGCGAGAGACGCCCGCCGCGATGAGCTCTCCGATCTCGGGCGTGGCGTCCAGTGGACGAGCCGCGTAGATGTGGCTCCTGCCCGCGAGGTCCGTGCGCACGGGCAGGAGCGCGCCAGCACGGTCGCGCAGGGAGAGGCGCCTGGAGCGCAGCGCGCAGCTGGCGCAGTCGTGGATGCAGCGACCCGTCGTCTGCAGCACGCAATGCTCGCTGGTCATGGCGCGCAGGCGGCCGCTCACGATGAGGCCACACGGCACGGATGACGCCTTGCCCAGCGCACAGGCCTCCTCCAGCGTCAGCTCGGGAGAGAGCCAGAGGCCCTTGGCCCCCGCCTGCTCCAGAGCGACGAGGGTGCTCTCGTTGTGTGCGGGAATGCACTCGCGCACCTCGGGCAGGGAGCCACGCTCGAGCGCGAGCACAAGTTCGCTCATGTTGCCCACGGCGCAGGGCGCACCTTGCTCCACCAGCGGATCGAGCCGCTGGTGGTCGGGCTCGCGGCACACCTCGTCGAGCCAGGGCACAACCGTGATGCCCTCCGGCCACGCAGCGTCTTGCCGTCGGGCTTCCTCGCACGCATCCGGCGTCGCATAGAGGCGCGTCGCCCCTGCGGTCACGGCCGCTTGAGCCAGGACGGGCGTGGGCACCAGCGCGCACACCTCTGCCGCACGCGAAACACTGGGAGCGGCAAGGCCGGCCTCCCTGCGCACGAAGCGCAGGTGAGTGGCAAGGTCCTCCCCGTCAGGCACGCGGGCGAGGCCCTCCTCGCGCACCGCGGCCGAGCTGGGCGACAGGATCGTCTCCTCGAGCAGGCGGCAGGCCTTGGCACGCACCCCATGCACGGCCGAGAAGCCCATGCCGCAGCCCTCGTCCACCTCGACCTCGAAGGCAACCGGCACAAAGGGGCTCTGGCCCATGCGGCCCACATGCTCCACGAGGTCCTCGCGCGTGACGGCCCTGGTGCGCGCCGCCTCCACCACAAAGCCCTCCGCACGGGCCGTGGCCCCGCCATCCACGCAGGCAAGCTCCACCACGAACGGTTGGCCCAGGCGGGCCTCCACGCGTACGCGCACGGGCCTCTTGTACCGGTCATCCCCTGTGGCAACGCGCGCCGCCTCGTCCATGGCCGCCTGTGAGCGGATGACGCGCACGGGGCAACCTGCGGCCATGGGGCGCACGGTCTTGCAGCAGATGGTCTCACCCACACGGGCGTCCGCCGGGACATGGGTCGTCAGGAACTGCGTGGGGTCGTCCATCGGGCGCACCTCGAGCAGGTCACCCTCCCCCACCGACCTGTCCAGCCTGATGTCCACCTCGGCAAAGGTCTTGAACCTCAACCGCTCGCGTCCGCCGTTGGCACCGCCGCGACGTACGCGGCCACCACCGAGGTCACGCGTGGCCACGACGATCCCCACCAGCTCGCCACGATTGTTGGAGCGCTCGTAGCTCATCATGTCGTCGTCGGACGTCCCGTCCAGGTAGGCGTGCGTGAAGTCGCGGTTGAAGGCGCGACGCAGCCGCTGGTGGCGCTCAGCCTCTTCCACATCGGTGGGAAGGCGGCCTGCCGCCAGGTCATCCAGCTGCGCACGATAGGCGGAGACGACGGAGCACACGTAGTCCGGGGCCTTCATGCGACCCTCCACCTTGAGCGAGCCCAGGCCCGCCTGGGCAAGGCGCGGCAGGTCCTCGATGGTGCAGTAGTCCTTGGGACACAGGGGCAGGCGACGTCCCGGCGCCGAGATGCTCGCGCCGTCCTCGTCCACCAGCTGGTAGGGCAGGCGACAGGGCTGCGCGCACATGCCACGGTTGGCGGAGCGCCCTTTGGCAAGCGAGCTCATCATGCAGATGCCGGAATAGCAGAAGCAGAGTGCGCCATGCCCAAAGCTCTCGAGCTCGACGCCCTCCTGGGCGATGCGCGCCATCTCGGGCACGGAGAGCTCGCGCGAGAGGGTCACGCGCTCCACCCCAAGCTCCCGACACCATGCCGTGGCACGGGCGTCGTGAATGTTGGCCTGCGTGGAGATGTGGCATTCCATTTGGGGAAAGCGGTGGCGTATCTCAAAGAGCAGGCCCCAGTCCTGGATGATGAAGGCGTCCGCACCCAGCAGCCACGCCTTGCGCACCAGGGCGAGCACACGGGGCATCTCGCACGTACGGATGACCACGTTGACCGTCACGTACACGCGCACGTCCGCAAGATGGGCCGCGCGGCAGGCGGCCTCGAAGGTCTCACAGGTGAAGTTGTGCGCGCTGCGACGGGCATTGAAGTCGTTGCCCAGGGCGCAGTAGATGGCATCCGCACCGGCGGCGAGGGCGGCATTGAACGGCTCGGGGCCACCAGCGGGCGCGAGCAGCTCCGGAACGGCATGGGTATCGCGAAAGCGCACGGGGTCAGATCCCTTCGTGCAGGGGGTCAGGCGGGCAGCAGCCCATGATAGCGCAGCGGGACGTCCGGGGGAGGCAGCCGTACACGAAGGGAATGGCCCAGGAGGCTCCCTGGCCAACCCCTGGCATCCGCGCACGAAACGCCACTGCAGGTCACACCGACGATCGCCTAGTAGCCCAAGCCAAGGTAGCGATCCTCGAGCGAGACGATCCTCATGCCATAGCCAGCGTCAGCGGCCCAGCCCACGCCTGCGGGATAGTCTGGGATGCCCAGCCCCTGCACCATGGTCACACTGCCCCGGCGCACATAGCCAAAGCGTGGGTCCAGACGGGCTCTCACCAAGTCCGCCGTGCTGGCATAGGCCTTGAGATGCTGGACCTGCACCCGAAGTCCCGCCCGCACGCCATCCGAGCTGCCATCGCCATCTAGGTCCATGCGCAGGTCGTTGCCCTTGGCGCCACCGCCCACGGCACCGATGCCGGCAAAGTTGCACTGCTCGACGGAGACGTCCCCGCCAAACCTGAGCCAATTGGTCTCCAGCATCACCTGGGCAAAGACGATCTCACCGCTGACGCCCTCGGTGTCCGCCTCCTCGACGAGCACCCGGCAGAACTGGTCTATGGTGGCCGCCCCCTGGGATGCGTACACGGAGGAGGGATAGGAGGACTCCCCCACCGCCTGCCGATAGGCGCGCGCCATCTGCTGCGCCGTGACCGTCGTGGGCCCCATGATGGCCTGCGGCCGCTGGGAGGCCCCCGTCCAGGCGCCCGACGAGGCCAGCTGCCAGTAGGTGGCCCCATCCCACAGCCAGCCGGTTGCCATGGCACCGGACGCGCAAAGGTAGTACCAGGAGTCATCCACGCGCAGCCAGCCGGTGGCCATCGCCCCGGAGTCCCGCAGGTAATACCAGGAGCCACCCAGATACTGCCAGCCCGTGCGCATCGTGCCCGCCGCGTCGAAGTAGTACCAGCTGCCGTCGATGGCATGCCAGCCCGTCACCCGCGTACCGGCCTCGACGTACTGCCACGTCTGGCCCTCGTGCACCCAACCGTCACTCGGCTGGGCGAGGGCAGGCGTCTGTCCCACTGTCAGGACGCATGCGATGCCCGCTGCCACGAGTCCCACAAGTCTCAGGACGCGCCTCATGCGCTCCCCCTCCGTGAACGTGAGCGAGCGTCGGCCACCCAGGGTGAGCCGGCACCATGCCCTACCTGCTGGCACCCGTCCAGGCACCGGACGGGCCAAGCTCCCATTCCCGAGCGCCCTCGCGTTGCCATCCCGTGAGCATGGCGCCCGAGCCGCCGAGGAGGTACCAGGAACCTCCGACTTTCACCCAACCGGTGGCCATGGCGCCAGAATCGTAGAGGTAATACCATGCGCCATCCGTCCATATCCAGCCCGTATGCATGGCACCCGAGGAGGGGTCGAGGTAGTACCACGTGGAGCCAATGCGCTGCCAGCCCGTGATACGGGCACCGGAACCATCGAAGTAGTACCAGGAGCCATCCAGCCGACGCCAGCCGGTCGCCATGGCGCCTGAGGCATCAAACCAGTAGTGAACGCCACCGATGATCTGCCACCCCGTGACCATATAGCCCTGGCCATCCAAGTAGTACCAGGCATTGCCCAGGTACCTCCAGGCACTCCGAACGTACGAGCCACTCTCCCTGACCATCCAATGCTGGCCATCGGATGACCGCTCCCAGGTGGCGGCCAGGCCATAGTAACGCATGATGGCATCCGCATCGGCCCTGCCCATGGCCTCGGCATGGCGATTGAGGTTATAGGCATCGGAGGCGTTGTCGATGAAGCCGTGCTCCACGATGATGCCGGTGAAGCCATATTCGCGGGCATGGCGGATGACGGCGTAGTAGTCGGAGAGCGACCCGTCGGGATAGGTGTCCTCGACGTTCTTGCGCTGGAAGATGCCGCGGCGCGCGATGCCATAGGGCTCGCCGTTGGTGAGCGCATCGAGGATGGCGCTTGCGAGGCCCTGTCCCTGCGTGCCGCATTCGGGAAAGTACGAGATGTCCGTGCGGGGATACCACACCTCGGCACCAGAACTGCCACCGGAGTTGACGTGCAGGCTCACATACACGCTTGCGCCGGCCTTGTAGGCCTTGGTCACACGAGCCTGCAGCTCAAGGGCGGCGTTGGTGCTGAACACGCAGGTGTCGGAATCGCGAATCATACACACGGTGATGCCATGACTCTCGAGCTCCGCCTTAGCGGCCATTGCAATGCGCAGGTTGAGGGCCTTCTCCTGGAGGCCGTTGCCCACGGCGCCGGCGTCGTTGCCGCCATGACCCGCATCGAGCGCAACCACGAACTTACCCGAGCTGCCGAGGCCCGTGGAGCGCATGCGCCTCGTGGTCGTGGTCTGCGGCGGGAGGGCGTCGTTGATCCTCTGCATGTCCTCGTCAGAGATGGGTGCGGTCTCGGCATCATCGGTGGCCTCGGTGGCAGATGCGCGGCCTGGTGTAGTCAGTAGCACCGAGAACATCAGCGCAAAGGCTGTCACGAGGACGATGGGCATGGACTTCTTCTGCCTCACTGCGAGCTCCTCCCCGCCGGATACGGGCCACCAACCCTCTGTCCAGCATACTAAAGGAAGCGCCTGTCCCACCTTTCCTCATACATTCTGCGTGTGGGGAGGGCAAGGGATGGATGGCCGTGCGGTGACGGACCCATGGCGCTCATTGACAAGGATGGCCTCGCCTTTCCTGTTCTCAATACGCCTCATGCGAACCGAGCGCCTCACCACCTGAATGCGATGGTCGCTTCCCCTACGAGCAGGTAGGCATCACCTCTGTGGGGCAAGAAGTCAATTCCAGATGTATCGGCCCCTGCGCTGGGCAGCCAGAGCTGGTAGCCATAGTCAGCCGCTCTCGTAGAAACGAATGATGTAAGCAGTTGCGTCATCCGTCTGCCCAGCGATGGCATCGACGACCTCGTAGCGTGCATCTGCGGCATAGTGCTCGTCGAGGTAGGCCACGAGCTTGTCCGCAGTGGAGGTGTCATATGTCACGAGTCGGACCTTTGGATTGTCAACCAGACCTTTTAGCAGGTTGTCGATGCCATATCGCCTTCTGCGCGCCTTGAGTGCAGGGGACCCCTCAGCCCAGCCGCCCAAGGTGAAATTCCGCGACAGCATGTCGTCGTCCGGGATGATGTCGAGACCATAGGCGCCCTCAAATCCCCAGGCATATCCGGTAGCGTCCCAGGCAAACACCTCATCTGGATGATTGCGCTCATATGAGAGAATGGCGCTCTGTGGCACGTAGCTTCGCTGGTTGAGGTTATGGCCCAGCTTTTGCAACGAGGCATGCGGCAGGAGAAGCGTGCCTCCCCATAGGCATGTCACAAGAATGCAGGTCACGGATAGCGCCGCCATGCCCATCGCGGCGCGGGGAGCCCCATCGTTCCTGCTATGCCTCGCATCCTGGCGAACGTCCCTCTCGCACAGGCCCGAAAGGGTCATGCCAAGCGCGGCACAGAGGAAGAGGGGCGTCACTACCCTGTCGGGAACCCTCCCATCCGAATAGACGTATGCATATTCGGCGCAGCACAGCACCGCAAAGCAGAGCATGGAAAGTAGGATGGCCTTCGTTGCCCTTCCACGCCGTCTCTCATCAAGCACATAGGCAGCGCAGGTGACCAGCATCACCATCAGAAGCTTGCGGCAGCTTTCGATAAGATGGGCACCTGCGTTCAGGATGGTTCTCCCCACACTGGGAGTCTGCACGGCACGTTGAGCGCCTATCACCTGCAGCACATCACGGTCGAACACCTCTGGGTCGGCAAACACCCATGACTGCACCAGCCCATAGTCAGTCTCCGAGATTCCCCATGGCTCCAGCTCATGGCGCACGTCATCATACTGCCGCAGCGTGTAGTCGACAGCACTGCTACGGGCGGAACTATACAGAGACCACTCCCTGTTTTCCGGCTGCTGCCAGATGGCGAGATCAAACGCAGCAAGGGCAAGGCAGCCGATAAGCGCCATGGCAATCGGACGGAGGCGAGAGCCCATGGCATGCGTCTCATGGTCGCTGGAACTCAGCACTCCCCTCGACACGAACACAAGGGCGACGGCGCACGCCGGCACAAGAAGAAGAGCTATCTCCCAGCGTAGGGCGCACCCCATCATCACAAGGATGACTCCAAGAGGATAGGGCGCGACACTCCGAGCAGAGGCGGCATTGCTTATGAGCGTCGCACAACCGGCGATAAAGCAGAGTGCCGCAACATAGGTGAAGTTTGATCCAATCGTTACCCCTGCGAGTGTCAGGAAGATCGTCCCTGAGGCAACGATGGATGGTCCGAGGCGATGGCGCCAAAAAAGCGCCCATGCCAGGAGGCAAGCCATCGAAAGCAGCGACAGGACGAACTCGAGCGCATAGAACCCGTTGACGGACGGGAGGAGGGCATTGATCCCCAAGGAGATGTAGCTCACGACGGCATTTACGAACAGACAGGGAGTAGTTGCCCCAACACGACCGGAAAGCATCAGGGAGATGCTCCAGTCATCATCCACTCCACGTGGGTCATCATGAAAGACTGCCAGAGCAGGCGCCAGGACAAGCGCCGCGAGAGCGAATGACACCACAAGCACGTGCCGTCTGGTTTGCAACCAGCGGTCAATCCGCATGCAGGCATGCGCGACGAGCGGGATGCGCTCCTGCATCGTCATTCGTCTATGCCAGCCGCACGAACTTGCGCTTGCCAACCTGCAGCACCGTTTTGGCAGACAGCAGGGATGGCTCCACGTTGTAGCTCTTGGCAGCCAGCCTCCTGCCATCAATCTTGACAGAGCCCTGGTCAATCATGCGGCGAGCCTCGCCGGCAGACCTCACCAGGCCAGCATCTGCCAGTACCTTTGCCAGGTAGACCCTTCCGTCGTCATTGAGGGTGAGGTCGGCCTTGAACTCCGGCACGTCCTCGGGAATCTCGTGCTTCTTGAAGAGGCCATCAAAGGCCGCCTCGGCCTGGGCCCCTGCGCCAGCGCCATGGTAGAGATCCACGATGTTGGCGGCAAGCTGGCGCTTGAGATGGTAGGGGTCGGCCGTCTTGTTCGCATAGGCAGCATCGATGGCGTCCACCTCATCCACGGGGACGGTGGAGCACAGACGGAAGTACATGGGCACCAGCTCGTCCGTGATGCTCATGACCTTGCCGAACATGTCGGTCGGCTCATCGGTGAGCCCCACGTAGTTGCCGTAGCTCTTGGACATCTTCCTGATGCCATCGGTCCCCACCAAAAGCGGCATCGTAAGGGCCACCTGCGGCTCCATGCCCATGGCACGCATGAGGTCGCGTCCCGCGAGCAGGTTGAATATCTGGTCGTTGCCGCCCATCTCCACATCCGCCTTGATGACCACGGAATCGTAGGCTTGGAGCACGGGATAGATGAACTCATGCAGGGCGATGGACTGCCCATTGGCATAGCGAGTGTGGAAGTCCTCGCGCTCGAGGATGCGGGCCACATTGAACTTGCTCATGAGTTCGAGCATCTTGGCCAGGTCGAGGGGCTTGAGCCAGTCGCCATTGTGGACGATCTTGGTCCTCTGGGGGTCAAGCACCTTCATGGCCTGGGCAACATAGGTCTGCGCATTGGCCTCCACCTGCCCCTCCGTGAGAGGCGGACGGGTGGAGTCACGACCGGAGGGGTCGCCGATGAGCGCGGTGCCATTGCCGATGATGAGGGTCACGTCGTGGCCGATGTCCTGGAACTGGCGCATCTTGCGCAGGGGGACGGCATGGCCCAGGTGCAGGTCAGGCGAGGTGGGATCCACACCCAGCTTGATGTTGAGGGGCGTGCCCTTCTCGAGCTTCCTCCTGAGCTCTCCCATGGGCACGATCTGCATGGTGCCCGATGTAATGATCTTGAGCTGTTCGTCGACAGAGAGCACGGGGCTTCCTCCAAGGGTAGTGATGCCACAGACAAGTAGCATAGCGCAACGGCCCGTTGCCGGCGCCCTTCCATGCGACAGCGTCAGGGCCCGCATCGTTATGCGCGTCACCGGCCACTTCCGTCGAGGGCGTGGCGCGTGCCATTGATCGAGAACGGCGTGCTGTGCACCATGGCACCACTGGCAGAGAGCCAGCACCACGAGTCGTCCCCCCTCCTCGAACCAGCCCGTGTGGCCCCTGCCATGCTCGAGGTGGTGGTACGCGCCGCTGACCAGCTGCCATCCATCCGGGACGGTGGAGCCAGGCTGGATGAGGCCGCCTGCAGTCATGATGTCCCCAGCGTATGGCCGGCCGCCCATCGTCCCGTCCGCGAGCGTCAGGCCTCCCTGCTGGGAGGAGACGTCCTCCGCCGTGGCCAAGGGGCCGTTCTTGTAGGCATGCGCAGATGCCCGCAGGGTTGGGAAGCAGGGCCCGGTTGGGATCAGCGACGAGCCTCGTGCCTATCTGGCCACGAGCGAACGTGGTGGTCATGAGGGGGTGGCCCGAGGCGGTCATGACGTCTGCGGGATGGTAGCGGGGCTCCAGCTGGTTGAGGGTCTCATAGGTATCCTCGGGCAGGCGACAGAACCTCCCCGTCTGAGGCGCGATCTGGGGTGAAAGCGCACGCAGGTAGCCGGGCGTGTTCGATGCGGGCCATCCATGATGGCCCGGCTTGAGAGCGTCAACGTGGATTCGTCAGGAAAGGCCAGCATGCCCACGCGCCACGGCCGCGGTGCCCGCAATGCGGGCGTATCCCATGAATGTTCCCAGCCGCCCCACAGAATCGCATACACTGGTCAGGGTTTGTCAATCCGCTATGCACAGGGAGCCGCCTCGTGAGGGTGCTTGCCATCATACCCGCCTACAACGAGCAGGAATGCATCGAGGACACCGTGGATGAGCTGGTACGCACCTGCCCACAGGTGGACTACCTCGTCGTGAACGACGGCTCGGCAGACGACACGCCACAGATCCTCGACCGGCGGGGCTTCAATCACATCGACCTTCCCGTCAACTGCGGACTCTCCGCCGGCGTGCAGGCGGGCATGAAGCATGCGCTGCGCAACGGCTACGACGCTGCCGTGCAGTATGATGCGGACGGGCAGCACATGCCCATCTACCTCGCGTCGATGGCACAGGCCATCGAACACGGCGCAGACATCGTCATCGCATCGCGTGGGGCCGCCGGGAGTGGGGCCGTTGGTGTGCGCGGCGCCGGCGCCAAGCTCATCACCTGGCTCATTCGCCACACCACACATCAGACCATCCAAGACCCCACCTCGGGCATGCGCATGTACGATCGCGCCATGATGGAGGTCTTCGCCAACGGTTTCGACATCACGCCCGAGCCGGACACCGTGGCCCTGCTCATCCGCAAGGGCGCCCGCGTGGTGGAGGTGCCCGCCCAGATGCGCGAGCGTCAGGGCGGCACCAGCTATCTCCGCTTCATGAGCTCCATCCGCTACATGCTGCGCACGTGCCTGTCGCTGCTGCTCTTCCAATGGTTTAGGTAAGGGGTGCCCCATGAGCCCGGTCCTTCGCGTCCTTCTGATCCTCGTCACCATCATCGCCCTGGGCGTGGTGGTGCGACGCATCCGCAAGCGCAAGATTCGCGTCTCGGAGTCGGTCTATTGGGTGGTGGCCGCCGTCGTACTGCTCGTCCTGGCCGTCTTCCCGCAGATTGCGTTCTTCTTCTCCCGGCTTACCGGCTTCCTCTCGCCCAGCAACTTCGTGTTCGTGGTGCTCATCGCCCTCATGCTGCTCAAGCTGTTTGACCAGGCCTGCGACATCTCGGTGCTCACCCACAAGGTCGAGGTGCTCTCGCAGGAGCTTGCGCTCGACCGGCACGAGCGGGGGCACGACGCCGCCAAGCCCTCAAAACAATAGGATCGCCATGTGCCTCGCGACATGAGGCCTAGTCCGCCTGAGCCGCCTCCTCGTACCAGGAGAGCACCTTGTCAACGTTGTCCGCGGCGTAGCGGTAGTAGACGAACAGCCACTCGCCCACGTTGTCGCCCTCGGACTCCTTCTCGAGCGACCACAGGTACCAGCACCAGCCGGCGAACACCACATAGCTCCAGAAGTGACGGCGCTCTGCCGCCGTGGCGGGCCGACCGAAGTAGTACTCGAGCGCCCGCTCGGCACGCTCGTCGGAGAGCTGGCAGCACACCACGAACGTGCCGTAGTCGCTGGCCACGTCCGACATGCCCGCATACTCCCAGTCGATGAGGCTCATGGCGTCGTTCTCGTCCACCAGGAAGTTGAGCTCGAAGAAGTCGTTGTGTGAGACGCAGATGGGGTACCCATCCGCGTCCGCATGCTCCTTGAGGCGCATGACCTTGTCCTTGAGCTCCTGATAGCCAGGCACCTCGATGGGGCCGCCCTCCAGCAGGAGCCGCTCGTACTCCAGACCCTGCAGCACGAAGTCAAAGCGGCGATCGAGCCTAGCGCCGCTCTCGTGCAGCTTGCGGCCCATCTCCATGGCACGACGCAACTGGTCGTCGTTGCCGGAGTCCAGGTTCTTGGCGTTCGTCACGAAGCGCGAGAGCTTCCAGCCATGCTCCTCGTCCTCGTAGATGAAGGTGCTGTCCAGCCCCAGCTCCTTGGCAAGGCGCAGGCCGGCCGCCTCGCTCGCACGGCTCACGAGCTTCTCCGTGCCCACGCCAGGATGGCGGTAGACGTACTCCTGCTTGTCCGTGCCCTCCCCCACGGAGAAGTGGCAGGAGAGGTTGGTGAGCCCCTGCTTGAGCGGCCAGAACTCGTGAATGTCATCCTTGTCGCAGTGCAGGATGGATACGATGTTGTCAAAGATCCTGGAGTCCACGTTCTCCATGAAGCGTGGGTCGAAGCTGCGCAGCTGATCCAGGGAGTCAAACTCGTTGATCACGCCCGCCGGGTACTCACGCGCCACCATCGAGAGTTCGCGCAGGTGATCGGCATAGATGCCCTCCCAGAGCTTGTCCGCGGTCTCGGGGCGGTTGTAGTCCTGCTCCAGCGCCCTCACGAACCCCTCGGAGAACGCCCGGTCGAAGTAGGCGTGTCCCAGCATGACCAGCGCATTGGTGCCACCCACGCTGATGCCCATGATGCGCCCGGCGGCGCCCGTGGAGACGCACCACTCGTCCGTGTGGCCCTCCACGCGCTCGCAGGCATAGTAGGCGCCGTACACGTAGCGTTCGAAGGGGTTCTGCGTGAAGTAGTCGTCCGACGAGCACACGTAGGTGTTGGCCAGACGGTCGCGCACGAGCCACAGGGTACCGTTGTTGTTACGCGTGGCGTAGGTGGGGTTGACCACGATGGTGACGCCATACTTGCTGCGCAGGTAGAAGAAGTACTCCTTCTTGTAGCCCACGACCACGGTGATGTCGGTGACGCCGGCATCCATGAGCTGGCGGATCTGACGCTCGATGAGCACCTCGCCATGGGCCTTGAGCAGGCCCTTGGGCAGCTCATACGAGATGGGGGCAAAGCGCGACGAGAGGCCCGCCGCCATGATGACGGCATTGTCCACCGCATAGGGCTCGAGCGCCTCCATGCCCGCCTGCGTGATGCGCCCATCCTGCACGTACTCCGCATCCTCGCACACGCGCAGCGACGAGTTGACGGTGCCCAGCGAGAGGCCGCTCTCGGCGGCAAGCTCGCGCTGGCTCACGGGGCCCTCCTGGGCCGCGATGGTCTTGAGCAGATTGAACTCGCTCTTGGAGAGGGTCATGCTAGGCCTCCTGTGACGTGGCGCCAAGCATCGAACGAACGTCCGTCGCCGCGCAGATGGCACCCAGGATGATCACGATGGCGCAGACGACGCCCTTGACGTCGGGGATGGACCCCAGAATGATGAGTGAGATGGGTATGGCCCACGCCGAGTAGGTGATGTTGACCGCCATGGCGCGTGACGCGCCGATGAGGTCGATGGCACGGTAGTAGCAGAGGTAGGACACCGTGCCCGAGGCGCCCGCGAGCGCGACGAAGGGCATGGCATCGCTGCCAAGCACGTCCGTCGCAAAGCCCCAGCCGCCCAACACCGGCAGGATGATGGCGGCATAGGCAAGCGCCGAGGTGGTCTGCCTGATCTGCATGGCCACCTCGTTGTCCACAGCGGTGTTCCTGAGGCCCCAGTCGACGACGACCGCCTCGGTGCCCCAGCCCAACACGCAGGCGAGCGCACCGATGATACCCACGGTCCAGTTGCCGGGAATGCCCTCGGCAGGCGTGTAGCCCAGCACGGCCACCGCGGCAAGGCACGCGATGAGACCCAGCCACTGAAACCAGTGCATGCGCTCCTTGAGCGCGATGGCCGCCAGGAAGGCCCCCCATGCCGGGAAGAAGGCGGAGATGGCGGCGGCATAGGACGCCCCGATGTTATTGACCGAGATGACGTAGCCCGTCATGCCGAGGGGGCCACCGATGAGCGCTGCCCCCATGATCACGAGGCCGGCCCGCGTCTTGAGGATGGCCAGCGTGTCCTTGAGCTTGCGACGCAGCGCCATGTAGACGAACGCCGTCACGGCCGAGCCCGCGTCATGCAGGAACGTGCTCACGAACGCCGCGAGCGCGATGGCCTGCGGCGTGGAGACGAAGACGCCCTTCGCGAGCGCCACCGAGAGGATGACCGTATCGAGCGCCCAGGTGAGCGCCGCCCCAAAGCCCCAGATCATGAGTGAGCCCCTTTCGTCCCGTCCTCATACCAGGCGAGGACCATGTCGATGTAGTCGGCGCAGTAGCTGCGGTAGATGTCCAGCCACGAGCCCACGCCGGCACCCTCCGCCTCCTTCTCGAGCGCCCAGACGTACCAGCACCATCCGCCCAGGACCACACGGGCCCAGAAGTGCCTGCGCTCCTCGAAGGTCGCCGGGCGACCAAAGTAGGCGTCGATGGCGGCATCGCCTCGTGCGCGGTCGGCGTCGCTGCAGATGATGAAGGTGGCCGTGTCGTTGCCGGGGTCGCCCATGCCGGCAAACTCCCAGTCAATGACAAAGAGCTCGTCGTCCTCGCCCACGAGAAGGTTGAGTGGCAGGTAGTCGTTGTGGCTGAAGACCGCCTCGTAGCCGTCCGCCTGGGCATGCCCGTTGACGCGCACCACCTTGTCGCGCAGCTCATGGTAGCCAGGCGCGGTGATGTCGCCATGCTCCTCGAGCAAGGTCTCGTAGCCTACGCCATCGGCAAAGAAGTCGAACGTGGCGGGGATGTGCGCCCCCGACTCGTGGAGGCGTCGCGCGCACTCCATGGCACGACGCACGTCAGCGGGATCCGTGGGGTCGATGGTGCGGGCGTTGCGCACGAAGTGGGAGATCTTCCACCCGCTCGTGGGGTCCTCGTGGACGAAGGTCCCGTCGATGCCCATGCGTACGGCGACCGCCTCGGCGTCCGTCTCTGCTTGGCGGTTGATGAACTTGTCGGTCCCCACGCCAGGATGGCGGTATACGTACTCCCACCTGCGCTCGCCCTCCCCCACGGAAAAGTGGAAGGAGAGGTTGGTGAGGCCCTGCCCCACGGGACGGAAGTCGCCGAGGTCCCTGCGGGAGCAGCGCAACGTGGTCGTGATGTTGTCAAGCACCGCACAGTCCACGGACTCGATGAAGGCAGGATCATAGGCGACAAGCTCGTCGAGGCTGTCGAACTCGCGGATGACCCCCTCGTCGTAGCGACGCATGATCAGGGCGAGCTCGTCCAGGTGGTCGGCGTAGATGGCCTCCCACAGGCGGTCCGCCGTGGTGGGATCCTCGACCTCCGCGCCCAGGAGCCGCACGAACCGCCGGGAGAAGGGGCGGTCGAAGTAGGCGTGGCCCAGCATGACCCAGGCGTCCGCGCCGCCCACCTCGACGTAGACGATGCGCCCGTTGCCGTCCGTCCGCAGGCACCACTCGTCGGTGGGACCAGCCACGTACTCCGCCGCGTAGTAGGCACCACGCACGTAGCGCTCGAAGGGGTTCCGCTCGAAGTAGTCGTCCGACGAGCACACGAAGGTGTTGGCCAGGCGGTCGCGCACGAGCCAGAGCGTGTAGTTGTTGTTGCGCTCCGCATAGCGGTCGTTGACCACGAGGTCCACGCCGAAGGCATCCGCCAGGTAGGCAAAGCGCTCCTTCCGGTAGCCCACCACCACGGTGATGTCGGTGATGCCAGCCTCCCTGAGCTGGCGGATCTGGCGCTCGATGAGTACCTCCCCCCTCACCGTGATGAGGCCCTTGGGCGTCTTGTACGAGATGGGCACGAAGCGCGACGAGAGGCCCGCCGCCATGATGATGGCATTGTCCACCTGGTAGGGTGCGAGCGTCGCCTGGGCCGCGGCGTCCCCTGCGAGCGCACGCTGCTGGAGCCGTTCGAATTCGTCCTGCGCTATCGCCATGAAGGTCTCGTGTTTCTCCCCTGCCCACGGTGGAGGGATGTAATGTTCAACCGCTTTAGTGTACTTGCAAAGAAATGAGCGTTCAATCTATGGAGCAATAATCCATAGATTGAACGCTCCTGTGCTCATTTCCCGTGCCCATGTCCATGGATGGGAGGACTGTCCTAGTCGGACTCGACGATGGGCCAGATGGTGCCCGTCTCCGTCCAGTTTCCAAAGTCGCATGAGTCGCCGTCGATGCGCCACTGGCGGATGTAGGTGCGCCTCCAGGTGCCATTCTCGTTGACGGCGGCCGTCGCGCCATAGTAGCGTGGCCGGGGGACGTCGGGCACCTCCCACGCGGGCATGCCCGTGGGCCATGGCTCCCCACCCGTGGCGGCGAGGATGGTTGCCGGCAGGTCCATGTGGCCTGTGGGCACGTTGGAGGTCCTGCACGGTTGGCTGGAGTCGCCGCCGAGCTCCACGGAGGGTTTCACCAGGAAGATGGGCGACGAGGGTTCGCTGATCTCGTCCGTGAGGTACCAGTGCCCATGGTCGGCCGTGATGATGATGGTCGCATCATCGTACTTGCCCAGCCTCTTGAGCTGCCTCAGGTACTCGCTCACGATCTCCAGCGAGCCGCGCGACTGCTGGACCTGCGTCACCTCGCCCTGGGCGTACTCGCCATGCTCGTCCATGGTGAACGGTGGGTGCGAGCCCAGCAGGTGGATGAGACGATACGACCCCTTGCCGGAGTCCGGCTCCACCGAGAGGCCACGTCTCTGGAGCATGTGGTGGTAGGACACGTCGTCGTAGACGTAGGGCTCGTTGTCGAGGTCGACGCTGGGATCGGATGGGTCGTTGGTCCGCAGCACCGCGTTGTTGAGGTCATCGGTGTTGAACCACATCCCCGGCTTGAGCGCCCATGGCAGGTCGCGGTAGAAGGCCGCCCTTGCCAGGATGGAGATCGTGGACAGGAAGCTGTTCGGCTGGGGTGGGATGGGGTGCAGGTTGGTGACCCTGCCGTTGAGCTGCGACAGTCCGTTGTAGATGTCCCCCGAGTAGATGCTGGTGGAGTAGCCGGAGCGGTTGACGGCATCCACCAGGTTGTCGCCGCCGTACCAGCCGCGCACCAGCGTGTTGGAGAAGGCCGGGTCGTCCTGCCTGAGCGTGCGCCCCGTGGTGAGCGTGGCCAACGCGTAGCGCGTGGGGATCATGTTGCCCACGGTGTTGTGGTAGTTGGTGAAGCCCGTCATCTCGTCCAGCGCGTCGGGATACTGCGCCAGCGTCTGGTCGAGGAAGCTCACGTCAAAGGTGTCCAGCACGAACACGATCACGTTGCCCCTGTCCGAGACGTCCATGAGGCCCTCCATGGTCACCTGCGGCTTCTCGGCACTCACGGGGGTACCGTCGGCCGTGGGGCGCCGCGTGGTGAGGCCCAGCCCGATGCCCTGCGACACGGCGAGGAGCACGGCGAGGAGCACGGCCACGCCCTTGAAGGGCAGGGGCCGCCTGAGGGCGAACGCCACGGCACCCGCGATGACGACAACCCACACGAGCGCCGAGATCACCGTGATCCCCTGGAACGAGTCCCACGGAACCGGGGAGCCATCTGCCGCGGGCAGCCCGACGTTGAGCAGGAGCACCTGCAGGAAGGCCGCAAGCGCCAGAGCGCTCACCAGCGCCAGCAGGACGTTGAACGCCTTGCCCCTGGCAAGGGAGATGACGAGCGCCAGTGCGACGGCGACCGCAAGTCCCACCACGACCACCGGCTTCCAGATGGTGACGATGGTGAAGAAGAGGCTGTCCGTGCTGGCCGCCACCATCTCGAGCGCCGGCTCCACGAAGATCGTGAACACCGCCACCAAGCACACGACGAGCGCGAGGACGAGGCGCACATGCCAGGGCAGGCGTTCCTGAGCCGGGGCGTCCACGACAAGCGATGCGTGATGCGCCTGCTCGCGGGCGCGCTCATGCGCGGCGGCGTCCGAGGGGTCGACCCGATGCACCTCACCCTCCCGCACACGTGCCTCGTGCGCGCCCAGGAGTCTCAGGAGCACGCGACGCAGACGGCGCCATGCCACGCCCAGCACGGCCGAGAGGGCCACGGCCACGCCGGCGAGGGCCTGGATGGTGTAGGTCATCACCGAGGGGTCCACGTACGCGAGGGCTGGGGTGGCCAGGGCGTTGGCCCACACGCAGGCCAGCGCACAGGCAAAGGCGACGTCGCACGCCACGAGGGCACGTCTCGGCATCCTAGTCCTCATCGGTGGCCTCCTCCTCGTCCTGGGAACCCTTGGCAACCTGCTTGGCCAGGACCTCGCCCAGCAGGAACTCGCCCGCCGCCGCACCGCCGTGGCCCAGGTTGGCGATCATGCGCTCGCGCACGGTGCGAATCCGCTCCGCCCAGCGCCCGGAATCGGCCACCATGTCGTCCACGGCAGCGCGCAGGCCGGAGAGGTCCTTGGGGTCCACGGAGACGCCGATCTCGCTGCGGATGGAGATGTCCAGGGGCGTCCAGCCCGTGATCTTGGGCCAGTCGGGGTTGAGCTCCTTCATGGTGGTGTCCACGAAGAGGCAGGGCTTGAGCGTGGTGAGGGAGAACTCCTCGGCGATGGACGACCAGTCGGTGGCCAGCACGTCGGCCTCCAAGATGGAGGAATGGCCCGAGAAGTCGCACTCGAAGGTGAGCTCGTCCTCACCCACCTCGCTGTAGCGCGCCATGAGGGCATCGAGCTTGGCACGGTAGCGCTTGATGTACTCGGGATGCGGGCGTACCGTGATGTGGTAGCCATGGTCCAGGAGCTGCGCCAGCATGCCGTCGATGCAGGAGTCCAGGATGTTGTCATAGTTCCACGTGGGGGCGATGAGCACCTCGGGGCGCTCGTGGCGCACCTTCTCCATGGCCGCGTAGTCCGCAATCTCGCGGTCCAGGAGATCGTAGCCCACCAGTGGCAGCTTCTTGTGGCGCGTGCCGTAGAACTCCTCAACCGCGCGGGCGTCATCCACCTGGTGCTGGCCCACGCACATCACGGCGTCGTAGTTGGCGTACTCGCCGCGCGTGGAGGTGACGGTCATCGAGGTCATGTGGTGGGGCGCGTACACATACTCGGTGTCCTTGTCCACGTAGGAGCGCTTGATGTAGAAGTTGTCCAGGTCGCCGAGGGAGGTCACCACCACGTCGGCGTCCATCTTCATCATGAGGGTGATGAGCCGGCGCTGCCCCAGATAGTAGGGTTGGATGCGCGGCTCGGAGAGGGCCAGCTCGAACACCTGGTCGTTAGGGTCACTCGTGACGTAGTGGATGCGCACGTCGGAGTTTGCGAGCAGCCACTCGATGGCACCCTGGAAGTACTTGTAGAAGCCCGACCCCTCCGAGTAGAACACCAGGTGCTTGCCATCCACCTTGAAGAAGCGCTTGTAGTCGGCCTTCTCGCGGCGGGCGTGTGGGTCGCGCTGCCACCACCTGTGCTCGCTCCTGGTGGCCTCGACCATGGCATCGTAGGAGTCGCGCGTCTCGTTGAGCTCGTCGTAGTCGATGTACCTGGATGGCCTGATGATGAGGTTGCACACCACCTGCACCAGAATGGAGAGCAGGTTGGAGCACACCCAGTAGAAGGCCATGCCACATGCCACGAAGAACGCGAGGAACATGGAGAGCGCGATGGAGAGGCCGTTGGTAGTGTTCTTCTCCGCGCGCGACTGCTCGCGCTGCAGCGGGTTGATGTGGTTGGAGGCGACGCCCATGGCCACGGCGGACAGCGTGGCCAGAAGCACCATCACGAGGGAGGCGCCACCGTCCTGGCTGGGCACCAGGCCCAAAAACTCCGTGCCGGGAGCGCCGCTGTCGGTGATGGCGTGGATGACGTCCACGAGCGCGAACAGGATGATGACCTGGATGGCCAGGGGCACCAGGGAGAGCAGCGGGTGGTAGTGGTGCTCCTTGTAGAGGCGGTTCTGGTTCTCGTCGATGGCCTCGCGGTCGCCAAAGTAGCGCTCCTTGAGGCGGAACAGGTCGGGCATCACCTGCACCATGACGATGGAGTTCTTCTGGCACCACAGTGAGAGTGGCATGAGGACGACCTTGGACACCAGGGTGAACACGAAGATGGCCACCCAGTAGCTCCCCGTGAGGCCATGGGCCCAGTCCACGATGACCAGGAAGAGGTCGGTAAGCGGTTGAAGCATATGCGAGATGTCCCTTTTTGTCCGGAGGGCGCCCCTGTCGTTGTGGCCCCTAGGCAAGCACTCAAGTTGCTATGTTACGTCACTGATATACGGAGGGAACAGATTTATGGAAAAGCCATGAATGCTCACCAATCGATCCCCTTCTTGGTCGTCGGTGACCACGGCTGCAGCTGCCTGTAGGCAAACAGTCTCTCGCACGTCTTCTTTGCCAGAAGCCTATCGACCTCCGCATGGGTGACTATGACTTGCAGATCCACGAGGTCAGGTGCTCGCTTGCCACCCGGCTCGCTCGCACCGTGAGGCTTCTGGGCGACATGAGAGGGACGGATTCGAGACCGGGAAAGCCCATCGGGCGGATTCTAACGGTCGTCGCAACACCATGGATTTCGGAAGGAGTCCTTGGTGGGGTACGGATACGCGGGAGTCGCCCATGGGAGGCAGGGCGAGATGCTGGCCGCCAGGAGGCGTCACTACGCCGAGCTCGTGCTCGCGGGCATGGGCTACACGGCGGCCGCCCGCGCCGTCGTCTCGCTGGGCCCGGCGTTCGGGCGCGCCTCGATGCGCGCGGTGGCGTCGGGTGGCCCCCGCTCGCCCTCGAGGCCGTGATCGCAGGCCCCGGGCCTGCTCGCGAGGCGGTTGGCGCTCTCGCCCTTGCCCTTCGTCCGGGGTGTCGACACCTCGCAGGGCCCCAGCCCGAACCCCGCCTCCCTGGCGAGCCGCCACGCGCGCTCGGACTTGACGTGCCTGCCGCCGACGAAGGTGACGAGCGCCCCCATGTCGTCGGTGATGGCCTCCCCGGGCATGCCGCCGAAGCGCACGAGCGTCGCCAGGAGGCATGCCAGCAGGTCATCTTCCGTACGCGTGCGCGAGCAGATGAGGCGGTGGTCGCGCGAGTGGCCGAGCGCGGCGGAGAACACGCTGAACTCGAAGACCTCGCCGTTGACGTCGACCATCCGCAGGCTCTCCTTCCAGTCGAACTGCATCTGGCGCTCCGGCGGCGTCCCGAACCTCGGGCGCGCTTCCGGCTCGGGCGCGCCAGCGCGCCCTATGCCGTGCGAGCGGCAGCACTTCGTGAACGGCCCGCACTCCGGCAGGCTCGCCTCCGGGTGACGGTCGGGCAGGAACTCGTGGATCGCCCTCTCCGTGATCCCCGGGAGCGCCGCCTCCTGCTCCATCACGCCCCTGAACCCGTCGAACGCACTCTCCTCGCCTCGCCTGCGGTCCTCGGTCCCCTCTCCCCGGCTCCGGCGCCCTGCCACCGTCCGCCCGTGCGGCCCACACTTCCTTCCTATCTGCGCGAGGTGGGGCCTCACGCCGGGCTGCCGGCACGTGCTCGGCTCCCCCATCACGCTCCTCCCCGATCGAGCCCCTCCCGACGGCTGCCCGGTCGGGAGCAGGCATGTTGCCGGTGGTCTGATTGGCGAGAGGGTGGTGGCGCCGGTGTCGAAACTGCAGTGGCGCGATTGGCGTGACACGGTAGCTCGGCTGTCGAAAATTATGGTAGCGGTATCAACAAGCAGCCGCCTGCTTGAGCGCCGCCTCGACCGCCGCGATGGCAGGGGCCTAAAGTCAGCGGCCGATCGGCGTGCCTGGTCCAACCTCTCGTCAGCGGCGTAGAACAGGACGTACTCGGCCCATTTCTACTCACAATTCCACGTTCATAACTGGACAGTCCTGCGCTGGGTATACTACACGTAAGAATTTCTTATTTAAGGAGTCATCATGAGCTCGAATGTTCTTACTGTTTCTTCCAAAGGACAGGTTGTGCTACCCGCAAAGCTGCGCAAGGAGCTCTCGATTCAGAGTGGCGACAAACTTGCCGTATACACCTCTGGTGATGTCATTATGCTCAAGAGGATTCAGATGCCAACCGCCGAGGAATTCCACGCCAGGCTGGACGAGGCGCAGGCATGGGCCAAGTCGGTCGGCTACCAGGAGTCTGACGTAGACGACGTCATCAAGTCCGTCAGAGCAAAGAGGCACGCGTGAGAATAGTGATTGACACCAACGTGGTCATCTCAGGAACCTTCTTTGGCGGTAACCCGAGGAAAGTCCTTGAAGCGGTGGTTGAGGGAAAAATCGCCGCGTTTGCAACTCCTGACATTGTGGATGAGTACCAAGGAATCGTCGACGAGATGATCGCTCGAAAGCAGGGCAAGCTGCGAAGAGACGTTCTGGCACCCTTCGAAGCAGTCCTGCATTTGGTGCAGCCTGAATGCACAGTTAACATCTGCAGGGATCCCGATGACAACAAGTTCCTGGAATGCGCAGTTTCATCTCGTGCGCTCTACATCGTTAGCGGCGATAAGGATCTGCTTGACCTAGAACAATTCGACGACGTGGAAATCATCACTGCCGCAAAGTTTTGTGATCGCTACCTTCCATTCTGGCATTAAGCTCTAGTGACTTGTTAAGTACACCTATTGGACAACGTCCTGTACTCCCCTCACACGCACTCCTTGTCACAACAGGAACTGGCTACAGGCACTCTTTTGTTGAGTGTATCTGAGAATGCGAGCCGCCCAAAGCGGTACCAAAATGACGTGCGTGGTGCGTGCCCGAGTGCATAACCATACCCAAACTCCCGTTGAGTAGAGGGTGCTTGGGTACGGTTATAGCGATGTGACGGCAGCAAGGGGTGCATTTGGGGTTATAGGACAAAACGTGTTGCTGGCTAGTCCCAGTCTCACCTCCACGGACTCGACCTGTGGAGCTCCTCCCAGACGAGGCCGTCGCCCCACCTTTGCGGGCCGATCCTCGCCCTGTCCCCGTATCCGACCATCCTCATCTCCCTGGCGATCTCCTCGTCGGTGGGCATCGCCCTGAGGATCTTCGCCGCGGGCATCGGGCACTCCGCGTGCAGGTGTGTTTAGTCAAGCCTAACTTTCGGCTTGGGCCTGGTACTGAAAGTAAAGGTTGACTAAATACAGCCGGGGAGCTCGTCGGCATGTCCGGCGCATATCTGAGACGGCATCGTGACATCAGAATCAAGAGCGATCCGGACTACCGGAGCCCCGTGCAGCACCAGAGGGACTTGGGCCTGGCAGCATAGGACATATGTGGTCCAAGACCTCCACCGCAGCCCCAAAATCTCCTGCCCAATGAGCATTATTCTCTCTCGTCTGCACGAGGCAAAGTACCTTACAATGGCTAAGAAATACATCAGGTGTGTTTCCGGAGGGGATTCATGTCGAACAGTAGGCCGAACATCAAAATCTTCATTTCCACTCATAAGGACCGTGTCTATTTTCCAGATAATGAGCTTATCAAGCCAATCCAAGTGGGCTGTGCCCTTCATAACACCCATTTCCCCGGAATGCTCCACGATGACGAGGGAGACAATATCTCCTCTAAGAACGCCTCCTATTGTGAGCTGACCGCCCAGTATTGGGTCTGGAAGCACGAGGATGCAGACTACTTCGGCTTTATGCACTATCGTCGTTATTTCTCGTTTTCTGATGAGCATTTTAAGACTAATTACTTCGGCGACGTGTTTGAAGACATCAATGACGAAAAGACGCTCAAGAAAATGCACTTCGATGAGGAGCACATGCGTGCAAAGATTGAACCTTATGATTTCGTGATTTCTGAACCCGGTTCGTTTGTGGACGGACAGACCATGCGTCAACAGTACGATAGCTCTTGGGAGCAGAAGTCTGAAGACCTCGATTGTGTGCTTAATATTATTCGTGAGCGTTATCCCGAATTCGTCGATGTTGCAGAGCGCTATCTCAATCAGACTGAGGGCTACTTCTGCAACATGTTCATTATGAAGCGTGAGATATTCCGCAAGTACAGCGAATGGCTGTTTGACATTCTAGAGGAACATGAGAAGCGCCGTGACATTTCTGACTACGACATCACGTCCTACCGTGTAAGTGGGTATCTGTCGGAACGTCTCTGTGGCATCTATGTTACCTGGCTCAAGGAGCAAGGTTATGCCTACAACACGCTACAGCGCGTGCTCTTCAGACACGTAGAGGCTATCGAGCATCTCTCCCCCATCTTTGAAGGGAAGAATCCTGTAACCGTAGTCTTCTCAGCAAATGACTATTATGTACCTTACCTCGCAGCATTGCTCCAATCCATCAAGGACACCTCTTCGAGGGAGCGCTGCTACGACCTCATTGTACTCACCCAGGATATTTTTCTTGAGAACCAGGCCCAGCTCAAACGCCAAGTAGAAACAGACAATATCAGCTTACGTTTCTTAGGCGTTTTTCGAGCCATGCATGATTACCAGGACAAGCTGTTTACACGCGGCCACTTCAAGGTAGAGACATACTTCCGTCTGCTCCTGCCACAATTACTGCCTGCCTATCACAAAGTGCTCTATTTAGACTCTGACATGGTTGTCTTGCGTGACGTAGCGACGCTCTTTGACGAGCATATTGAGGGCTACCTAGTTGCAGCCTGTAAGGATCCAGATACAGCAGGCCTGTATAATGGCGCGGCTTCTCACAAGAAGGAGTATATGGACAATATCCTTGGCATCAAGGATCCCTACTCTTACTTCCAGGCAGGTACGATCCTGTTCAATCTAGATGCATGGCGCTCAACTTATACGCCAGACGAAATCTTTGCCTTTGCCTCGTCTTATAAGTGGGAGCTTCTTGACCAGGATGTTCTTAATTACCTATGTCAAGGCTACGTAAAGTTTGTTCCCATGGACTGGAATGTCCTGATGAACTGGCGTGGGGTCAGACTCTCGCGCATCATCTCGCGTGCACCGCGCGATATGTACTTTGCCTATGTGGAGGCACACAAGCATCCTGCCATCGCCCATTTTGCTGGGCCAGATAAACCCTGGGATATTCCCTCTGCAGATATGGCCCCTTACTTCTGGCATTTCTCGCGTAAAACCGTGTATTACGAAGAAGCGCTGGCGCGCATGGCACACGAAAACGCCCAGAAGGAGCGCTCGCTTACGCCCAAGGAGTTTATCTACCAGCGCATGATTACTCCCGTAGTACAGAAGGCGTTCCCTGAGAAGACCAAGGGATTTGAGAGGCTCCGCAATGTGTATCGCAAAGTCAATCCAAAAAAGAGTGACATCTTCTAGCGAGTACATATCGCTGCAAAAATTCACCCTAAGACCTCTGATATGAACACAGGAAGCGGATATCCGAACAAGCTAGAACTCTTACGAATCAATGACGTACGGAACCGCGCATTAGGTAGCACCAATGCGCGACAAGAGGCACACGAGACGTAATCCACGCGGTGATAATGCAAAGCGCCTGAACAACCGCTATGGCACCCGCGAGGGTAGCCAAAGCAACAGCGCTGTTAACCTGTGCAAATGTAAGGAAGGTGATATTCCAGGTATTCATGATAGCAAGGACTACCGCGAACATCCAAAAATGCAACATATATGTTGGGAAAGACCATCTAGACAGCATGCCAATGAGTCTTGCGGGCATGCCCTCCATCATATTGAGGACATGGGATCCATCTATAAGTTCGAAGAGAGAGAGCGAGAGACATACATAGAGCGGTGAGTCATACTGAAAGGCTTCCCCTGCACCGCGTACAGAATGCATATAGCTCATAGAAGTAAGTACCCCTATGCTAAGCAATGCAACGCCAGCAAGAACCCAGCGCGGCATACGGCGCAACCTCTCTCGAGAAATCATGTACCCCCCTAAGAGATACACCATCCAAACACTCCCACCCCAGACAGATGTACCGAAAACGTTGAGACTCATCACTGGACTCGCTTGTATTGGTAAGCCTAGAAAACTAAAGGTCTCGCTAATGCCCGGGACAACAACCCCAAAATAGATGAGGAGTGTCAGCAGTATGCGTCCATATGGCCTGCTGTCCTTCTTCTGAACCATACGAACGAGATAAGCAACAATGGGTATGCCCAGGTAGATTCCAAGAATCATCTGCAGGTACCACATAGCTGTATTCGTCTCGCCCATAAACACCATGCTTTGGAGCAACGTTTGAATAGAGATAGGAAGTCCATTGTTCAAAGTGGGGAGCCCCGGAATGCAACCAAGCAGATACCAGAGAACGTTCCAAATCTCATAGGCTACGAAAAGCCCCAAAACATTGCTCTTGAGATATTTTGAGAGATATGATCCATCATAATCTCGCGGGAGCATAAGATAGCCGGTCAGCATAACGAAGAGAGGAACTCCAATTCGACCCAGAGAATAAACCAGGGATGCTGTCAGTGGATGCCCGCTGCCCTCAAATACAAAGCCAGAAAGATGGCAATCAAGGACAGAGAGTATGGCAAGCGACCGAATGACATCAAGCGAGAGCCTTCGTGTGCCCCGGACAATTTTAGAATTTGTAGGTTCCATGTGACGCCCTATTTCCTTCCCCGCACGCTCTCCCTAAGACGGGGATCGATAAAGACAACGTAAACCACCGAGGACAAGATGCCTATAGCTGAAAGCGTGATACCACTTGCAAGATGTGGCGTCTTGTACTCCAAGCGAACTGTATGGCTGCCCTCATTAAGTGGTAGTGCCATGAAACCGATATCTGCCCGTTCGATAGGCACGGAATCGCCATCGACAGTAGCATGCCAACCTTCTCCATATGGCACACGCACCAGAAGTGTTTGGCTACGATTGTGCATGATATCGACACTACCAGTAATCACGTTAGCACTCTCAAAAGATAGGTTCGTTGGACCCTCTTGAACAAAATCCTCCGCCAATTGAGCAGATGTGTCCTCATCTTCTATTACAAGTGCCGCAGACCCAATTTCATATTGACCAGGACTCCCAAGAATCAGCGCTACCCCCTCGCGCTCATATTCTGAAGTACCCAGGTTGAGCACCCAATCATGCTTGTCACCATACCAAGGGGCCAGCTGATTTGCCTGTACGACAGTATCGACATTATCACCACACCGCGCCGACACATTAGAAATGAAGTCATTTTCGCTACCATTATAATGGAGTCCATGAAGAACCAGGTACGCATGCTTTCCTGAAGGAATCTCTGCCATAAAGTTCAGCTGAGCACTAGCAGCTAAGGTGACAAGGTTATGGGCACTTATGAGCGAGATATTCGGGTCTGGTATGGCATTTGATACATCCAAGGTATACTCATTGGATACTCCCAGACCAGAGGTATCAAAATCGACAGAACCATTTTTCACTCCAGACTCAAGCACAACACCAAAGAGCAGCAGGTTTTGTCTCTGAACCATGTTTAAAGAGTCATACAGTTCGCGTGTGAATGTTACTGAATGCAAGCTCCCCAAGGGTACTGGAGAATTTGACCTATACAACATGAAACCGTTCTTCTCAGGTACATCCATAGGACAATAGCCTGTTGGAACATGGGCAGAAGAAGCAACGAGATAGTTAACACCGGAAAGGGTCTCGAGCCCCAGACGCGAGTCAAAGGTGTCGAATGTGAAGTTGCAAAAATGTGATGCCAGACCAAGTGACGTCTGCTGCTCATCAATATAGTTATTGTACAGGCTGTTATAGAACGTATCCCCTGGCAAGCCTGCCGCAATACTTGAGTTGCGATATCTTCCAAAGCCTCGTGAGCCATACCGTTCAACGGTGGCTTGATCTACCTCTTTCAAAATGGATAGTGGCGTATCCTCGTAAAGGACCCCATATGCTCCATTGAGTTTAATTTGGGCTTGGTACTCCCCTGTAATCATCCATCCACCAAAGGAGACAAGACATGAAAGAGCGAGTGCGAACAAGGCTATAGGCTGCATGCCACGCGCGCGGATAGGCATAGCAAACAAGAGGACGAATAGACCTGCTATGAGAAAGATGGTAAATACAGCCGCAGTAGATGGACTACGCACAAGGCAATAGGCACAAGCCACGGCATAAAGGAGCCAAACGACACCTATACGCAGCCGCTCATCCCGAGTTAAGCTCGGCAATAGAGGCACAAAAAGTGCTGTTATATACCCCAAAAAGAGTGAAAGAGCCCATGTCCAACGCAGAGAAGGATACGCCAAACCATTCAGCAAGGAGCCGGCTGCCGGTAGAACGAGCAGAACGCCTAGGACGATGGCCATAACACGTGCACTGGTAATTTTTTTCGCAATATCAGGGTGATTGCGCTTCTTGATGGACACCAAAACCATAAGCGCAATCGAGCTAACTGCAAGACACCCAACAAGAGACCCTTCAACTCCAGGGTACTGAACAGATACCATCCCCTTGATGAGGTTGCGATAAAAACTCATGTCATAGACAAACGAAGGACTCCTCTCGATGCCCAGTCGTGTTTGTCCAACAATGCTCGCTGTCGTAGGCAAGAAGATAGCCATGCCAGCAAGTGCCCCAAATACAAGAGGAATAAATACCCGCACGAAGAGCAGCAAAAATCCTCTGATCGTCTTCTCCTCATACGAGAGGAAAAACCGTACGAGGCAGTAGACGACCAATAGCAAGCAAATCTGGTAGGAGAGACTCACTGAGGATAGAAAACAAAACGCAACTGCAATGATAAAAGTATCGGAATGCTTTCCTCTGATAATTTTTTCGATACCTAACAACACGAGAGGCGCAAGCGCCAGCCACGTCATGAAGAATATCTGCGTATATGCGAAAGCCGTAAAGCCTGAAAACGCATACGTCAACCCGCCAATCATTGCAGCAAAGTTGTTCATGCCACACAGGAGACAGAAGCGGCTCATCACCACACTCGCAAATGCAATTTGCAAGATAATGGCAAGTGAGAGAAGAGCCTCGCCATTTTGCGGGGTCGAGAAAACTGAAATAAGGTAGACTGGATTGCCAAGGTTTGAGGCAAGAGCGGTAATGTAATCAGTTCCATAGCCTAGAAGTGGCGTCCATTGGGGAATCTGAAAAGTATGAGTAATAAAAATATTCGAAAGTAAATCACGTAACCAGATGCCTTCAAGCAGAAAGAAAGGATACTGCTGATCTACACCGTCGATACTATTCAGGAAACTTCGATGCAGAATAACGGCGGGCCCCATAAAGCAAAGCATCATGAGAATGAACATGATGCCATATATCATTACATGTGACCGCTGTGGCCGCCATAAGAGAAGACAACTGAATCTTCCCCGTAGGTTCCTTGCTCGTGTCAAAGTCGTCATGCCCTTGCACCTTTTGTCATAAATGAGCCCTCTCCCTCTAGGAGTTTTCCCCAGTCATCGATGGTACCAAGACGACAGACTCCTTCCTGAGAAGTATATTGACATCTTGTATAGTCTCCTATTTTATGGGCAGGTAGGGACTGAGCTGCCCGAGTGATAGCGCCTGCATAATAAAGAAGCCGCACCGCGACGAGCTGTCGGTAATCTCGTGATCGAACGCCTCGACACCAGACTCACGTACCAAAAGGCCTGAATCGTTCGCGCGAAGGCGCACGAGAGCGTCAAGATCGTCCTGCCCAACGACAAAGCGTATGGCCACGAAACGCCCTGGGTGCGTAGGTGTCAAATCAGGCTCCCTGCCCATGGCCACATCAACGACGGCGCCAACGAAGTCGATGCCACAAGAAAGCTGCACGAGATCAGAGCCGATGCAGTCCCCGCCCATGCGCGAACCAATCTCCACGATGCGGGGATTACCTTGGACATCCACCATGATTTCGGAGTGCGACGCACCGTAGCGCACACCAAGGCCATCAAGCGCATGGGACACGACCGCCTTGATGCGCTCAAGCACATCAGGAGCAACCTGACCAGGTTCGATGTGTCCCGTCTCAACGAAGTGCGGGGCACCCGTCGTGAACTTCTTGGTCAACTGCAGGAAGTGATGTTCTCCCCTCCAGGAGATGAACTCAACGGAGAACTCCTCGCCCTCCAGAAACTCCTCCACCACGGCCTTATGCTCCCATGAGCATTCCCATGCTGCCCCAAGGGCTGCGTGCAGCTGACCTTCATCGGTGATCTTCCGAATGCCGCGTGAGCCCGAGCGATCGGTCGGTTTCACGATGAGCGGGAAGCTCATGTCGGAGATATCAGGCGCCTCCTCTCCTGCTACAGCAAGAATGCTCTTGGGAGAGGGGTCACCATTGATAGCAAACGTCTCGCGCATGAGGTGCTTGTTGGTTGAGCGCAGCACTGCCTCATCGGAGTTGGCCGTCAGTCCTAACCTGTTTGCCACATACGTAGCCGTGATGTTATTGAAGTCCGAGCCGATGGTCACCACACCATCGACGCCAATCTCGCGGCACTTCTCGCAGATCGAATCCTTCTCTGCCGTGGAGATGGGATAGAAGACATCGGCCGTGCGCTCACCAACGTCACCGCACTGCCAGGCAAACACATGTGTCTCGATGCCCTTTTCCTGCGCCTTGAGAATGAGGGGGTTCTGAAAGTCATTTGCGCCAATGATGGCCAGCTTCTGCATATACCACTCCTAGACGTACCTTACTCGATTCGGGAACCGGCAGAATCTTCGAGGTCGGACCAGCGGCCGCTCTCAAGTTCCTGTTTGTAGTCCCTCCCGGCACGCCCTATCTGCACCATTGATACCATTGTCTATCATCCAGCTCAGTCAGTCCCAGACCGTGTCCACGACGTCAACGCAAAGAACAGACAGCATCGGGCAAGAAGAAACACGATGACGATTCTATACCCCAAGCGCATACACGCAGATGCCACCAATGATGAGCGCCAAAGCGAGCATCTTGTGCCTTGAGACATGCTCCTTGAAGAACATGACGCCAAAGATGGTCACGTACACGTAGCTCGTTGCCTCGAGCACGGGCCCCAACGACAGTGGCACCACTTTGTAGGCAAAAAGTGTGCAGAATGTCGCCGCAAAAAAGATGACATAGCCCGTGACAACGAGCGGGTTGAGGTATTCCTTGATGGTGCTCTCATACGTCTTGAGTGCAGACTTCTTAAGAAGTACCTGCGCAACGGCACTGATAAAGGTGCCAAAAAGATACAGGAGAGCATAGGGGATGAGCTCACTCATGAATCTCATCCCCCTCTGTTCCATCAAGCGCATAGAGCACGATGCCCACGATGATGATGATGGCACCAGTCAACATGAGCGCTGTCACGCGCTCACCAAAGAACAGTGCCCCCCAAACGATGCCCCACACCACGGTGATGGCACGGTTGGCATATGCGAAGGTCAAGGGGAGGCGCTTGATTACCTGCTGCCAGGCAAGCGCATAGAATGCCAGAATGAGAAGCACTACACCGTAGAACATACAAAACGGCAGAGAGAGGAACTCCTGCCGCGAGGCAAGCTTGCTAGCCACACCCGAAAGCGAGAGCACCAGCAGCACACCATGCAGCAGGAGAAGCACCTTCGGTACGGCCTTGCGCCCGCCCGGGGCACCCTTTCCCATACCGTGCTCCCTACTAGGCAAAATAACTCCTGATGGCATCGACAACCGTAGCGCGATCCTCCTTGGAAAGGCCATAGTACATGGGGAGACGTGTCAAACGGTTGCTCTCCCTGGTGGTGAACTCATCCATACCCGCAAAGCGCCCATAGTGCTTGCCTGCTGGAGAGCTATGGAGCGGGATGTAGTGAAACGTGGATTGCACGCCATGGTCCCGAAGGTAGGAGATGAACTCCGTACGCTGTTGGAGGTCTTCGAGCTTGACATAGAACATATGGGCGTTGTGCTCACATCCCTCAGGGATGAGGGGTAACTCCAGCTTGCCCCCTTCAGCCAATGGCTTGAGACCGTCCCAATAGCTCCGCCACGTGGCCAGCCGATCCCGATTGATTGCCTCCGCCACCTCAAGCTGGCCCCACAGATACGCGGCATTGATGTCGCTTGGAAGATAGGAGGAGCCGTAATCCACCCATGTGTACTTGTCTACCTGACCGCGCAGAAAGCGCGAACGGTTGGTACCCTTCTCACGGATGATCTCAGCTCGCTCAACACATGACGTGTCATTCACCAGGATGGCACCACCCTCGCCCATGGAGTAATTCTTGGTCTCATGGAACGAGTAGCAACCAAAATCGCCAATGGTCCCTAGGGCCTTGCCCTTGTAGGTGCTCATGACCCCCTGAGCGGCATCCTCGACCACCTTGAGGTCGTAATGATGAGCGATGTCCATGATCGTATCCATCTCGCAAGCCACACCCGCATAGTGCACGACAACGATGGCGCGCGTGCGAGCGGTGATGGCTGCCTCGATCTTGGACTCGTCGATGTTCATGGTATCTGGACGGATGTCCACAAACACGAGCTTGGCCCCTACAAGCACAAAGGCAGTCGCTGTAGAGGAGAAGGTAAAGCTCGGGAGAATGACCTCATCGCCCGGGTTGATGCCACACAGGATGGCCGCCATCTCGAGTGCCGTGGTACCACTCGTCGTGAGAAGAGACTTCCTAGCGTTGAAATGCTCTTCAATCCATGCATCGCAGCGCTGGGTGAAGGGACCATCCCCACAGATCTTATGGTTGTCCTCAACGGCTTCGCGGACATATGTCATCTCGGTGCCGACCAGTGGTGGGACATTGAAATCAATCATGTGCGTCTTCCCTTCTTGGTCCAGACACCATCCTCTACAACATAGATAATATGACTTTATATGAGCTTGCTGTAAACTATTGGACATGTACAAATTACCACTGAATCGGTAGCTAATGACGTTGCATAATGTCTCAGAAACCCACCGGATAGACCATCATGGCCCCCAAGCTCGCGCATAACCCCCTCACTCCCTCCGCTCCCGGAAGCCGTCGTCGAGCAGCCCCAGCAGGCCGTCGCCCGGCCCGGCCTCGCGCAGCAGCTCCTCGACGCGCTCGCGCTGCCTGACCCTCGCCCCCGTGCGCGCCCTCGGGCTCGCGACGCGGGGCTGCGGGCCGAACGAGGCCTCGAGCTCGGCGCGGGGGACGTGCGGGGCGGCCGCGACGTCGGCGGCGAGCGCGGACGCCGGCGCGGGGCCCCTGTGGCAGTACCTCCAGCTGAACTCGTCGCACACGCCCTGCAGCCTCGCCCGCGACAGCCCGTGGAAGGTGCCGAGGGCGTACGCCTTGAAGTCCGATATCACGTGGTGCACGAGCGCGAGCGAGGAGGCCGGGTCCGACGCGTCGAACGGGCGCTGGTCGAGCCTGTGTTTGATAGCCTCGGAGTTGCGGGTTTGAGCATCGAAAGGTTTCGGGTCCGGGCACGAAAGACCTTCGGGTATGAGCATGGGCACGTCGACCACCCGCGGCCGGCCCGACAATGTCGTTGCTTCGGTCTGCGACGTTAGGAGGGCCAGAGGGGAATGATCGGCGTGGACAAGATAGAGGACATGCGCAGAAGGGCGAGAGTCGGGGAATCGATAGCCTCGATTGCGAGGGCAGTCGGCGTCTCGGAGCCGACGGCCAGGAAGTACGCCAGGGCGGAGGACCTGTCGCCCGAGCCGCCGAAGAGGAAGGAGCCGGAGAGCGAGCTGCTCGCGCCGCACAGGGAGGCGATCGACTCCTGGCTCGACGACGACCGCGGGAACTGGCGCAAGCAGCGCCATACGGCCGTGAGGGTGCATGTGAGGCTCAGGGACGAGCGGGGCTACGAGGGCTCGTACTCCACCGTGCAGCGCCACGCGAGGCGGCGCCGGGAGGAGATGGCCCGCGAGCGCGACCGCAGGGACGCCGAGGGCTTCCTGCGGCCGGGCTGGCTGCCCGGAGAGATCCAGGTCGACTTCGGCGAGGCCGATCTCGGGGTCCGCGGGGTGACCACGAGGGGCAAGTACCTGACCATCACCTTCCCGCATTCGAACGTGGGACTGACCCAGGTCTTCTGGGGCGAGACGGCCGAGTGCGTCTGCCAGGGGCTGCGCAGCGTCCTCGAGTCCATGGGCGGCGTGCCCCGCAGGGCCGTCTTCGACAACGCCACCGAGGTCGGCCGGCGCGTCGGGGAGACGGCCAGGGTCTCGGGGCCCTTCCGCCGCTTCGCGGCGCACTACGGGCTCGACCACGCCCTCGCCAACCCCTATTCGGGCAACGAGAGGGGCAACGTGGAGAACAAGGTCGGCTGCCACAGGAGGGACCCCTCCGTGCCCGTCCCGTCCTTCCACGACGTCGCCTCGTCCGATGAGAGGCTGCTCCAGGACTGCCTCGACCTGAGCGGGGGCAAGCGCCACCACGGGCCCGGCACGCCCGAGCCCGGGCTGTTCGGGGAGGACAGGGAGGCGCTCTCGCCGCTGCCGCCGGCCGCGTTCTCGTGCGTCAGGTGGGAGACGAGGAAGTGCAGCAAGCAGGGCACCCTCGCGCTCGGGGGCGTGCACCGCCACTCCGCCGGACCCGCCTACGCACGCTGCGAGGTCGCCGTCGCCCTGGGAGCCTTCGACGTCACGGTCTGCGACGTCTCCACCGGCGAGGCGATCGCCACCCACGGGCGCCAGTGGGGCGGGGCGCCGACCGACAGCTCCGACCCGACGCCGCGGCCGGGGCTGCCGTGCATGAGGCCTGCCGGATGGAGGGACTCGAGCGTCAGGGCGTCGCTCCCCGAAGAGCTCGTCGCCTTCCTCGACGGCGAGCCGGCAGACAGCCTGAAGGCCGACCCCGGGGTGCTGCGCGACGAGAGCGCCGAGAGGGGCTGGGGCGCGGCCGTCGAGGGCATGGCGCGCTCGCTGGCGGCGACAGGCGGCCTCGACCGCGCGACCGTCTCCCCCTCCGCCGCCAGGGCGGCAGCCGGAGACGAGCGCGCCGGGTACGGCGAGGAGGTCGACCTGGGCGCCTGCGACGGGGCGCCGAGGCTGCTCGAGGGGGGTGGCAGGCATGCCGCAGACGAGCCCGGGGCGCGGGGCCTCGCAGGCCGCCTTCCGTGGGGCGGCCAGGGCGCCCTCCGTATCGGGCGACACGATGGATGCCCTCCTCGCCTCCGCGACGCCGGGGCGGGCGGCGGCATGCACGGCGATGCCCGAGTCGGAGATCGCCCGCCGCGACAGGACGAAGGGGGCGAGGCTGCTCCGGCAGGCGAGGTTCCCCGTGCCCAAGGCGCCCGACGTCTTCGACCGGCCGAGCGTGGCCCTCCCCGACGGCTGGGGGCGCGACGGGACGTGCTCGCTGGCATTCGTGCGCGACGCCGAGGACCTCGTCTCCTGCGGCCAGACGGGGCGCGGCAAGACCCACATGGCCACGGCCCTCGGCATCGCGGCGACCTCGGCGGGCTACCCGGCGGGGTTCTGGCAGACCGCGCGGCCGGTGCCCCGGCTGGGGAAGGCCAAGAGGGAGGGCACGCCCGACGGGCCGCTCGCGGACGTCGCGAAGGCCCGGCTGGTGATCCTGGGCGAGTTCGGCTACGTCCCCTTCGACGTGGACGGGGCAAGGCTGCCCTGCCAGGTCATATCCGAGAGCCACGAGGGGAGGGGCGTCACATCCGCCGCCGACGCCGGGTCCGGCCGGTGGGGCACGGTCCTCGCCGACGACAAGCCCGCGGCCGCGATCGTGGACCGCGTCGCGCGCCACGGCAGGCTCGTCGAGTTCGGCGGGCCCAGCCACAGGCCCGGGGAGAGCCTCATGCTGGGGAAGTCTGGGAGGTAGGGACAGCGGCGCGCCCGTGACGAAACCCGAAAAAGTTTCATGCACGGACCCGAAAGAAATCCGCGCTCAAAACCAAAAGTCAGGCTTGACTAAACACACGAGCCCCGGCCAGCCGCGCAGGCCGGCGGTGACGCCCTGCCACATGTCGGCGCGGACGTGCGAGAGCACCCCCACGTGCTCCTCGGCGAAGCGCGAGTACGCCCCGCCCGCCGCGTCGGGGACGACCCTGAGGGCGCACGTCCCGGGGCCGCCCCGGCCGCCGCGCGACACCGCGCAGATCATCGGCTGCCTGGTGGTCCCCCTGCCCACGGTCCCTGCGGCCGCGGCCCCCACGAAGAAGTCGTCCACCTCGGCCTCACCCGAGACCCGGCCGAAGGCGCCCCAATCCGGCGGACATCGCGCCGCGCAGCCTCAGGACCACGTATCGCGCGGTGGTCTCGCTCGTGCCCAGGGCGCGGGCCAGCTCGGCGGCCGAGACGCCCCTCTTCGAGCCGGCGACGAGCCGGAACGCCAGGAACCACTTCGGCAGCGGCAGCCTCGAGCCCTGCATCGGGGTCCCGGAGGTCACCGAGAACTGGAAGCCTGCAGCGGGTGCACTGCCGCTTCCTCGGCCTGCCCGCTACGGGGCTGCACCTGCGGTTGCCGCACCTCGGGCAGACCCAGCCGCCCGGGAAGCGCAGCCGCATCAGCCCCTCCTCGCACGACGCCTCGTCCCCGTGCCTCGCGACCCAGGACAGGAGGTCCCCGTCGCCGCCGTCCGCCGCCGCCACCATCCGCGCGCTCATGCTCGTCATGCCGCCCAGCCCCTCTCGACGCCCTCGCCCTGCGGCACCGATTGTGCGACGGGGGCGCGACACAAATTAGCTGCCCTTATGCGCGAGCTTGGGAGCCATGTAGACCATTTCCAGAAACAGAGACTAGGAAGTGGTCATAGCCCTAGGCCATACATAATTTCACATGCAGTCTTTACGTTTGACACGGCCACCTGCTTACCAACAAGAAGGGGGAAGTTGCAAATTCTCGTCCCGTGCTCCAATGCACCAACATATAAGCACTCATCACTAAAGTAGCCTGCCACACAAGGATACCAATCACTTATTGGTAGGTTTTGTTTCAAGAAAAGGGAGATTAATTCACTTCTTCGATTGGCAGGAACCTGAAAGTTAAAACGCCACGGAACAGCCCCCGATGAAAAAGGGGCCAAGCTTACACTCGAAAAATTCCATCTGTTGAGTTCTTTCTCACAGGCAGCCCATTCGTCCCTACGCTGACTGATTACCCGATCGAGCCCATCAAGAGCGTGTAGGACCTCCTTTTCACCCGATGCATCGAGCATATAGAGAAAGCATCCCTTGAAAATCTCCCCTGCAGCACGGATAGACTGAGATTCAATTGAGCTGATCGTGCCTAGATTCCTTAGCTGGCGATAACACCTCGACAGAAATTCCTCATATCGGTCTACGGAATCATCACGGAAGGGCAATTCACTGAGCCATTCTTGAATCTCAAACTCTCGTCCTACATTACTTACAAGCAGGCCTCCAAATCCCAAAGATATGGTCTTGGAATACCCAAAGCTGTACACGGAGTAATCACCAACGGAACCAACCTGCGAACCATTCGGATAGCATGCCCCCATTGCAGAAGCACAATCCTCGATAGCATATACTCCATGAGTATGTAACATACTCACAATATCTGGCATACACGAGATAGGATTGCCATACATATGTGGAAGGATCGCACAGCATAGTCGGGTGCAGTTTTCCATACGGGATGAAACGGTCTCAAAAGTAACATTTCCCGTTATTTTATCAACATCACAAAAGACAGGCTGTGCCCCCGCATAAAGCACCGGAAAGATGGCCGCAGGGCAAATATTTGCCGGCAGAAGAACCTCTCCACCCTCTGCATCAATAGACTTGAGAATCGCATATATGGCAGTAGCCGCCCTACCAACGACGAGTGGCAAGCGACCATTGAATCTAGTCGGCTGTTCTTCAGAAATCAAAGCGTTACCGGTCCTTGTCCGGGCTTGAAATAGTGATAGTTGTGGTATGTCTTACGCTCCCACTCCTTCTTATAGTCCTGGAGCATCTCATGCAGATCAACATAACGGGGACTCCAGCCGAGCTCCTCGCGTGCCTTATCGATGGAGTAGAGATAGCCGTGGGACAGCCCCCGCTTAGACTCATCTAGAGATACCTCGCTTCGCATCTCCCCTTGAAAAACATCGGCTATGGCACATGCCTCCTCGTACTGTGAATAGGCAACACCACTCGCAATGTTATAGATGCCTTGCGCGCCCTCACTTTGCACTGCAGCCAGCAGCGCATCGACTACATCCTTGATGTATACATGGTCTCGGCGAATTGACTGGTCACCCCAAACCTCGATAGGATCTCCAGCTAGGGCCTTTTCAACAAAAAGCTCAAATGTGCTTTTCTCATAACTCCCATCATCCTTGAGATGCCCGAGCACCTCTCCATAGCCATGAACGCCAGTGAGCCGAAGCACGATAGCTTCAAGGCCAAAATCCTTATTATAATATGTTACAAAGTTCTCTGCCGCAATTTTTGAGATAATGTACGGAGAGTGATCACCCGTAAAGCAAATCGGATCATCTTCTGAGATAACATCCTTGCGTAGATCATTGTAGACTTTATGAGATGAGGTGATAACGACCTTCCCTATTTCGTGCATACGTGCGTATTCTAGTACTCGATATGCACCGATCGTATTAACTGTAAAAAAGTGTTCGACTGGAGTTTCGATCTCTGCCAAACAGGCGGACAAATCAATAATTCCGTCCACTCCACTCTTGGGGAGCGCATCAAAACACAACTCATCATTTAAGTCAAAGTATTGTGTTGGCACATCATGCTGCCCAAGAAAATCAATTACCCTTTTTGAGCGTCCAAGAGCAAGTACGTCCACTCCCTGCTTCTGCATTATTGTACAGAAGTAGCGTCCGATATAACCAGTCGCACCAATTACGAGAATCATTCTTCTCGTCCCCCATTCAGTACGTCACGAACAACATATAGAGGTCTATTCTTGACTTCATCAAAGATATTTCCAATATATAGCCCTACAACACCGATGGCGGCAAGAATTAAGCCACCCATCAGAAATATGGCCCCAATGGTACTACGCCACCCCATCGGAGCCGAAGAAGGTGCAATGAGAGCAGAAATCAAAAGGTATAGGAGATACAGGAAAGAAACGATGGAAATCGTAAAGCCCAAGCTGGTTGCAAGCCTGAGTGGTTTATTTGATTGAGCAGTGATGAGCTCAAAAGCTGTACGAACCTTTCGATGAAAGTTATAGGATGACTCACCCTCAAAACGAGCATCTGCCTCAATGTCAATCTCCGCCTGCTTAAAACCTAGCCAGCGAATAAAAAGCGTGTAAGCTCTGTTGTGTTCCCTCATTTTGCAATAGTTATCTATCACAATACGTCGTGAGATACTGAAGTTACAGATACTGTTATCAAACGTACCGTCAGTGAAATAATCATATACCTTATAAAACACTTTTGAGAAGAACTTAACTAGCTTTGTATCTTTTCGGTTCAAACGTCGCGCAAAAACTACGTCGTATCCCTCCTGGGCCTTCTTATATAGGTCAATAATTCCCTCTGGCCTATCCTGTAAATCACAGTCCATTACAACAATCCACTCGCCGCATGCTCGATCTAGACCCGCGGTAATTGCTTTAATCTGACCAAAATTACGAGAGAGATTAAGACCGATGACACGATGATCCGCTACGCAGACCTCCCGTATCTTCTCCCAAGATCCATATGGATCACAATCGTTAACCAAAATGATCTCGAAATCCTTTTCCATAGATTCAAGAGTATTGACTAGCCTTCTATGAAGTTCTGAAATGGCACCAGGGCAGCCATAGACTGGTACTACAACCGAAACTTCAATTTTATCTGACATATACACACCTCTCTTTGAGGCAAAGACAGTAGTAATTCAAGGCCATTAGCCGCCTTTGCTATTTTAGATCCATAGTTGAGATTAGATGCCCGGCATCCTGAAAGCAGCTTCACAAATGATACAGAGCCACGATAGAAAGCACATCAGAAACGAGTATTCACGGATTCACTATTGGTAGAGCCACCAGAAGCATAAGATTTGAGGTACTGAGAGCTTCTCAGCAAATATCGTCGAGGCGGTATCAGACCCCTCGGTATCAGATTCCTCTGAGCTCTTTTACATCTCTGTCGTTGTCGAAAGCAATCTGAGAACTCCTGAGCTTCCTGCAGTGCCCCTTCTTTTTTAACAGTCTGAAGTATTTTTCAGACTCAATTTAGCACCCAAAATATCTTATTCTCTCTAGTACGAGGAGGTCTTGTATGATGGGCATGCTCTGTACAGGAATGCACGATGTCCTCCTGCAGCATGGCCGTTAGAAAGGCATGTCCTACCTATGTGGTCACTCTTCATGCTTGCACTGCTTGTCACTCTTGCGCTCCTTGTTGTTCCGGGGTTCCTTGCGGCTCGCATACTCCCTGTGGACAGCAAGACCGCCCTTCTTGCCGCACCACCTATCTCACTTGCCATCTATGTGGTCATGGGCCTTGTCTGTACGCATCTACACGTAGACGCCACCCCCTGGAACATGGCCATCTTGCCCAGCGGCATACTCGCGCTTGGGCTCCTTATCAAATCGAGAAGCCACAAAGCCACGTCAGCAAGGAACGGCGATGCAGGGAAAGGCTGGCTGGGCTTCCTGGGCGTTCTTGCCCTGTACCTCATCGTGGGCATCGCAATGGGAGCATTCTTCTTCCTGAGGCTGCTGCCCTCCCCCGATGTCGCGGCCCAGGCGTACGACGTCACGGCACATTATGGCTCCGTACGCTCGATGGTCGAATCGCATGTGCTCGACCCCTTCCACAGCACCCTCTATGTACTGCAAGACCAAGCATTCGACGTCATGCCATCGTCAGGCGGCTTTTATCCCAGCGTATGGCATCTCGCGTGTGCCCTCGTGGTCATGACGACCGATGCCACGGTTGGGTGTGCCATCAATGCCGTCAACTTTACCTTTGCCTTCATGGTCTTTCCCATGGGCATGCTCCTGCTCCTCAAAACCATCGCTCCCGATAACACCAGGGCCATCGTCTTTGGGTCCATCGGTTGCCTGAGCATCTTCTCGTTCCCATGGATTCTGTTCGTCTGGGGCCCCCTATTCCCCAATATGGCAGGCTTCTGTCTGCTGCCCACTGGTGTTGCCCTCCTTGTCACGGCCACAAGAGCCAATCAACAGTTGCGGCAACGCCTGGGCCATAGTACGCTCTTCCTGATGTCCTGTGTGGGCATTGCCACCTTGCATCCCAACATAGTATTCTCTCTCGGTCTCATGGCAGTCCCCTGGCTAGCGCATCGCATGTTGGAGCAGAGGAGCTATCGTAGCTTCGCAGGTACCATTCCAAGCCCCATCTGTACCCTGGCCTTCTTGTTGTTGTGCTGTGCGGCATGGTTCTTGGCATGGAGGCTTCCCCCCTTGCAAAGTACCGTCACCTACGTCTGGCCACCCTATGCCACGCCTAGACAAGAGCTCATCAACATTCTCAAACTCTCCTACACCAAGGGCCATTACTATGTCCTGCCTGCTCATATCGTTCCAGCAGCGCTCGTAGCCATTGGAGCGGTCCATTGCGCCCACACCAGAGAGCATCGCTGGCTCCTAGTGGCATACCTGCTTGCCGCGCTACTCGTAACGGTCACCGCTACGGCCACGGGTACCTTACGTAGCCTGCTGACGGGCTTTTGGTATACGGACGCCTTCCGCGTCTCCGCCATGGCCGCAATCGCCGCCATTCCTCTCCTGTGCCTTGGCGCAGCCAGCACGCTGGCATTCGCTGAAAGGCGCCTCTCGCGGAGGCGCCTCGATGAGAGGTCGTATCTGGTACCTGCCGTGTGCGGCGTGGCGTATCTTGCCCTCAGCTTGTATCCTGGCATATCGCTGCCGGGCAATCGTCTCGTACAATCCCCCCTGGCAGCATTCGCCCCACCTGTGCAGGAGTCGTATCTCCCCAATCCCTATGAGGGCTTCTTGGCCAAGGTCTCGGCAGCCACGGGAAACGACCTCATCATCAACGATCCCTATGATGGCAGCATTGACACTTATGGCCTGTATGGCATGAGGGTGTACTACCGCTATTTCGCTGGCTACGGCACTGAGAAGGAGACGCCTGAGAGCATCCTTATCCGCACTCGTCTTGACCAGATTGCCTATGACCCTGATGTGCGCGCGGCGGTAGATGCCGTTGGTGCAAGATATGTCATGGCACTCGACGAGAACGGCGCATATGGCTCATTCACGCGTTCCGCACGCATTCCAGGTGGATGGGACGGCATCAGGCGCATCACCGACAAGACGCCAGGATTCACCCTTATGCTCATGGATGGACCCTGTCGTCTCTATCGGATAGATGACTGATATGCCTAGGCTCATCCATGGAGCCGTCTCTGGGCGGCGCGCGGTCGGTTGTTAGGTGGCCTGCCCGCCAGGATCCGGCACCTCACGCCAGTTGCCCATGACGCGCATGTCAGTATGCACTGCAAACCATACGCCTGGCAGGAAGGTCGTCCCGTTGTTGGCGCTGATGTCCCAGTCCCATGAAGCCAGGATGTACTGGTCGTGTGCATATTTCTCTGCATTAGAGATGGGCTTACCGGTAAAGGGGTTGGTGGGGTTGGAAATCACACCCCGCGTAGCCATCGTCGGAACGTCTGACTGCGTCATGAAGCCTTCGTCTGTCGTGAACTCCGTGGCATCGAAGTCCTTCTCCATAAGCAGGGGAGCATAGAATTCCGTATCGTAGAGGCTATTGTTTCCCGGCAGAATGCGACTGGCGAGCTGATGCAGCGGACGACCATGATCGGAGCAGATGATAATGCGCGTATTGTCATACACGCCCTGTTCGCGCAGGTAGTCCAGCCAACGGCCAACTTGCATGAGCGCAGCCATGTTTGCCTGATAGTGCATGTACTGATCGCTGTTCTCACAGATGAGCTGCTCCCCATTCACGGTAAAGCGACCATGGTGTTGTGCCTCATATGCAGTGTTGTCCACATGCTGTGTCGGCATGTAGGAGGGTTCCTGCAGAATCATGGGGTCGTGCGTGGCATCGTTCGCCATCATCAGGAACGAGCCGGTAATGGAATCGTCTATGCGTGTCATCGATGTCAGGTGGTTGAGCGCATAGTACGACTGTAGGAACGCATCCGTCCCGCCGTCTGCGGTCAATGCGTCATCGGACACCGTCTGGCCAGATGCTGTCGACACGTTAAGAGGTATGCCCGTCCCCGAAGCGTCACCGTCACCATACGTGTACGTAACGCCAGACGCGTACAAGGGCTGACGACACGGCAGCGGACAGACGCGCGCGACGGCCAGATAGAACAGGTCACAGCTGATGCCCGTTATCTGTTGGCTGTCTGACGCCATGCCCGTAAAGTACCCCATGGTGTTATAGGTGTGGACATTGGGGTAGGGGTCATAGATGGAGAGGTCAGGTTCCCACTGGTAGCCCGCATACGGAGGGTCGCATACCGTCACGTCATAGCCACCCTGGTCAAAGATGGCCGGCATCACCGTAAGTGCCTCGTCGTGCTTGTCCTGAAGCCTCTCGGTGCTACGCTTGTTCATCTCCACAGGCGTGTACTCATAGCCGCCAAAGAGCGCTGGTACGCCAAAATTGGTGAAGCCGCCGAATGACATCGTGTTGGGATAGTACGTAAAGCCAGCAAACTGTTCTTTGAGCTCGGGCTTCTCGTTCATGATATAGGGAATGTACTCGCTCATTCCGCGGTCGAGCATGAGGACCACTACGTTTTGACCCGTCTTGCTCAACGTGAACTGAGGCTGCTCGGTTTTCTGCGCAGCGACTTCGTCTTCCGCGGCTGCCAACTTGTCGGGAAGGGCAGTTGCATGCAGGATTGTTGATCCTGCCATAGCAGTGGCAGCCACAGTAAGGATACCGAGCGTAATCCGCGGGAACCGGCGACTCAGGAACCCTGACACTACACAAGTGGCCAACACCGCAGCAATGTTGGCGACAATGAGCGTGAGATCCATGGCTGGCGTGAAGTCTGAGGCATATAGCATCGAAACGACTTCACCATTGGTACCAAAGAATCGATAGTCAATGATGGCGGCGCAGGCAAGCGCCACCAGCATGACTTCCAAGAGACATCTATGCCGCCTGCCAGGAAGTGCATAAAGGATGATGGGCCACAGCAGGAACGTGCCAAGCGCAAGACACAGGGGGCGTTCGACAAGCGCGAGTATCTGTGATGAGTCTGTGGCACTGCCAACAAACTTGACTGCTCGAGGCATGACCTCGATAAGGCCCACGGGTATGACCACGCCAGTCAACACCACGAGCACAAGACAGCTCGCCAAGAAGATGGCTCGGGATATAGGACGACTTCCGCGATCGTGAGCTGGAGGCGTAGCATCTCTCTTCTTTGCTTGCACCTTCCTGATGGAGTCACCCGAATGCAGTACCCCCATCCTATGGAAGGTTCCCATGACCACCATTACCGCGATGGCCATACCAAGTACGAGGCAAAGGGCGATGGGGCTATGGATCAGTCGATTGAGGAGCGTTACACAGAGCACAAACGCCATTCGCAGTGGCTCAACGATTATGGCAAACGACACGTCAAGCAGACTCATGGAGTGGCAGCCCTTCTACCATCGGGAACACAGTCTCGGTAGCACAATCACGCTTCAGGATAGCACCGTGTGCCATAGGGACATGCCCCACATCGCTGCCCTGAGACGCTCTGCCTTACAGCATTGATGAGCTTATATGCCCTAACGAGCCATCCTCCTCTGAGGTAGCCATGAAAATGGAGGGACATGATTTCCCATCCCAAGTCTCCACCTACAGTTTGGAAGTGTGCAACTAACTGCACACATCTATTGTCTGGTAGAGAGATGCCACCCATGAAGGATGCCAAGCTTGCCAATGACGGGATCACCTCCCTCGTAAAGCCCGAGTGCCTGGAGAGGATCCCGAGCTTCGTCAAGGGTCACGCCATGAAGGCCACCTGCGGGCTCATCTCCAAGCAGTTCCCCGAGATCTATGATGCCTTCAGCCAGGAGACAGAGCCCAGCGCGGAAGCCACGTCCCAGATGAGCCTCATCGTGAACGACATCTTCGAGCAGCGCATGGCCAAGCACAACCTGTAGGACAGGACCGCATGCGAAGGCCCCGGCCAGAGCGGGCAGGGGGCCCTTCGCGTCACGTGCCCTACTGCCTCAGGAAGCCCTGGTCCTCGGCGGGGACGCCCACCTCGTCCGAGACGTGGCGCTTGGCACGCATGTGCAGATCGTGCTTGTCACGCAGCCTGGCAATCGCCTCCATCGCCGGCGAGGCTTGGTGGCGGTCAATGGCCTCCTGGCCGTGCCATCTGCACCCCTGTAGTACAGGCTCATCGTGATGGCCATGCGTCATCCCCTGTCTCATCGCCCGAAGCGTCTGACATTACGCAAACTGGTAGGTCGCGCCACCCAAGTCGTCCTCGAAGGAACGCGTCAGGAAGTTGCGCAGGCGGAAGCGGATGCAGGACTCCCACACCGTCATCTCCCAGCCCAGGGAACCGTACGTGCTGATGTCGGCCGCCCCCGTGGTGTCGTCGTCGACGTTGTCGATGCAGTAGGCGGTCGAGCCGGTGCCCACATAGAGCGGTCCCTCTCCCTCAAGCTGCAGTGTGTCGGGCAACGCATGCGTATGGCCCGAGAGGAAGACCACGTTGTCGTAGGCAGCGATGTACTTGTGCAGGTTATCGTTGTCCTCGTCGGAAAGCGAGTCCGTGTGACCGAAGTCACCGGGCTCCGTGTTGCGTACCGTATCGTGCAGGGGCTCATGCAGAAGCACGAGCGAGACCTTCCCCGCGTCCCTGTCGACATGCACCAGGCTCTCCAGCCAGCGAATCTGACCGCCCGACACGGAGAAGTTGTTCCAACTTCCCTTTGGGTAGCGGTCGGGACCCATCATGATGAGGTGGACGCCGCTGACCGTGCGGTCGTAGTAGGGATCGGGCTGATCCGCGATGCCTACCTGCTCCCTGAAACGATCCGTGAGGTTGGAGACCGCCTCCTCGCTCTCGTTGGAGTCGTATTGGTCATGGTTGCCAATCACCAGCACGAAGTGGTCGGGATACGAGAAGCCCGCGGCCTCGGCCAGCTCGGCGAACTTCTGATACTCCGTGAGCTCGCCGTTGTTGGTGATGTCTCCATTGACGATGATGGAGGCGTTCTCGGGACAGAACTGGGAGATGTCCTCGAACGTGTTTTGCAGACGGTCGACATAGCCCTGTCTGTCGAGGTCGACGTGCGTGTCGCTGATGACCACGAACTTTGCCAGCGCCTCGGAGTCGTCTGGTGGGTTGTCGATCTTCTTGGCCTGGTTGAGGGGGCCGTTGTAGTGGGGGTATCCCCTCCTCTGCCACGGGAGGCCAGGGGACACGTCGCATCCCGCAAGCGCAGCCGCAGCAAGCGAGCCAACCGTGACCCCCGAGACCTTGATGAACTTCCTACGATTCATGTCGTGTCCCATCTCACCCTCCCATTCATGCCTTGGCGCCAGCAAATGTGCAGTTGAGCCCAGGTTTTGGAGATTATAGCGAACGAATGGCCCCCGGGACGCTGGGTTGGACCACTCATAGCCGTTACGTATACTTGTCTCAAAACTCATGAGGAGGGTGGTATACGGTCATGGACATCATGCATCCCAAGATCGTCATTGGCACCAACTCCTGGGGATCGCCCCTGTACGAGCAGGTCGTGCGCGGCTCTGCCGTGGACGAGGGCACCCTCGCCGCAGCCGTCCAGGAGGCGCTCGACCAAGATGTCGCGCTCTTCGACACGGCACGTGCCTACGGCCTAGGCGCATGTGCCAAGATCATGGGCAGGGTGCTGCCCGACGAGGCGCATGTCTCGGCGAAGTTCACGCCCATCGGTCGCCATCGCGCGGGCAGGCTCATCGACTCCTTCGAGCGCGACGCGCGTGACCTCGGCCGCGACTACCTCGACGTCTATTGGCTGCACCTACCCAGCGACATCGAGGGCAACCTGCTCGAGGCCGTGGCGCTCAGGCAGGTGGGCCTGATCGGCCACATCGGCGTCTCGAACTTCAGCCTCGCGGAGTGTCAGCTGGCACAGGAGTTCCTTGCCCGCTTCGACGCTCCCCTCTATGGCGTGCAGAACCACTTCTCGCTCGTCTCGCATGGGCCCGAGGAGCTTCGGACGCTCGCCTGGTGCCAGGAGCAGGACGTCCGGTACTGGGGCTGGGCGACGCTCGAGGAGGGCCTGCTCGCCAAGGCCAGCCTTCGCCTGGCCTCCCTGAGGGACCGCGAGCAGCGGCTCGCACGGCTCTACAGCGTCATGGAGACGGTGGGCAACGACCACGGCATCAACCTGGCGCAGGTGGCCATCGCCTACTGCCGCACGCGGGGAGTCGTGCCGATGGTGGGGTGTCGCAGGCCCGCACACGTGCGCGAGGCTGCGGACGCTGCGCGTGTGGGACTCACACACACGGAGGTCGAACTGCTGGAACAGACGGCCGAACTCTGCGGCGTGGAGGGCATCTCTGGGTCGTGCCAGGTGTTCCGACGGCTTGCGTCGCACGTGCGGACTGGGACCGGCACACAGGACGACCTCGGCAGGAGCGCCTAACCCGACTGGCAGGAGTCCTCGCACGATCAGAGGGGTTCTGGCATGCCGCCCGTGCCAATGTGCTGGGCGGCATAGAGGGGGAGCCGCCTCACCTGCCTTCCATCGGAACTCGTGTCGCTGCCAAAATCGTTCTCAGAGAGCACATAGGCATGGGGCGCGTGGGCCTTGTCCATGAATCGTGCTAGCGTCCGTGCCCTGATGTTGCGCGATGACTTGACCTCGATGGGAATGACTTCCGCACGGTTGGTCTGCAGAAGGAAGTCCAGCTCGCCATGCGTGTGCCATGAGGTGGGAGGCACCCAGTAGTAGGTGCGCGCATCGTGTGACGCAAGCGCCTGCATCACGGAATTCTCGGCCAAGGCACCCCGGAAGTCGGATGAGGCCATGATGGAGCGACGCTCCTCGGCATCGAGCCACAACCTGGGATCGACGGAAAGCTTGTAGAACATGATTCCCGTATCCGCCAGATACACCTTGAAGAAGCTGCCCTCCCCTTCGTCATAGGGCACGAGCGGGGGATGCGTGCACGTGGTGAGGCCATGGATGGAGATGACACCCGCACCCTCCAGCCATTCGAGAGGCTCTATGAGCTTGGCCCTGCGACCGCCTCGCTCCACCTCCGCATACTTGAACTTCTTTGTGGAAGACCTCAGCAGCTGAGTGGAGATGCTCCCCCATATCCTGCGGGCCGCGATACCGCTGATGCCACTCTCGGGATCGCTCATGTCGGCCGTGTATGTCTCATCGATCTCTCGTTGCTGCACGCGCACCTCATCGAGCGAGCGGGTGTCAACGTATGCGGCAACGGCAGCGGGCATCCCACCAATCACCTGGTACAGCCTAAAGTATCTCAGCGCCTCCCGATGGGCAGCGTAGCTCTCGAGGCTCTGTGCGTGGGACCGTATGGCATCGGCCATCTGCCGCTCGTCCAGTGCCCAAAGAAACTCCTCGAAGGTCATAGGGTGTAGGGTAAGCTGCTCGACCCCACTGGGAAAGGGCAGCTTCCTGTGACGCGTCGCGACGCCCAACTGGCTGCCCGTCGCCAGGATGCGCCACCCAGACCCCGAGAAGAACCTCAGGGAATTGAGCGCGCGTTCGCATAGCTGCACCTCGTCAAAGAGGACGATGGCGGACTCCTTGTGAATGGGAACCCGCTTATAATCGGCAACACGCTGCATGATGCCGTCCACGTCATCGGTTGGACCATTGAAAAGCGGTGCGATGATGTCGAGGTCGGTCTGGAAGTCAAGCTTAATGAACTCGTTGCCGGCGATACGGCGGCCCACCGACTCGGCAGCATACGTCTTGCCCACACGACGGGCGCCTCTGATGAGCAGGGGGCGTGCGTTGTGCTCCTGTATCCATTTCTCTATCGTAGACTCGATCTGCCTCTGCATGTGTCGCTCCTTTTCATATTTCATGTACTCAGAGTACATGAAATTAATTATTTCGTGTACTCTGAGTACATGAAATATGTTCATGGAGTGACGTTATGTTGGGGAGCGCGCACGTTTTGCCATAAGCTGCACTGAATGACGCGCGTTTGTGTACAGGAGGACCAGGAGGACGGACCGATGGATGATGGAGGCCAACACATGAATGCGCCTTCTCGTCCCACCACCGCGTCACCGACGCCCGACGGTGCCCGTGAGGTGCTTGCCGAATGCTTTGGCTACCAGAGCTTCCGTCCCGGCCAGGAGGAGGTCATCTCTGTCGTGCTTGCCGGGCGAGACGCCCTCGCCGTCATGCCCACGGGTGCCGGGAAGTCCGCATGCTACCAGGTACCGGCGGCGCTGCTGGGAAGGCAAGGCCTCACGATCGTAGTGAGTCCGCTCATCTCGCTCATGGGGGACCAGGTGCGCGGCCTCAAGGAGGCGGGCATACGTGGCTCGTACCTCAACAGCACGCTCACACAGCGTCAGCAGGGGGTTGTGATGGCGCGCGCCCTCGCCGGCTGGTACGATCTCATGTACGTGGCACCCGAGCGGCTTGCCGAGCCGCACTTCGCGGAGTTTGCCGCCCAGGCGCACGTGCCGCTCGTCGCCGTGGACGAGGCGCACTGCATCTCCCAATGGGGACAGGACTTCCGTCCGGCGTACCGTCGCATCGCATCCTTTGTCGATCACCTGCCCAAGCACCCACCCGTGGTGGCACTGACGGCGACGGCGACCCAGCGCGTGCGCGACGACGTGGTGAGGCTCCTGGGACTGCGCGACCCACAGACGGTGGTCACGGGCTTCGACCGGCCCAACCTCACGCTGGCCTCCTTCGAGCTCACGCCCAGGCGACGCGAGGCCTTCGTCGTGGACTTCTGCCTCTCGCACCCCGACCAGTCGGGCATCGTCTATGCGCTCACGCGCAAGGCGGTGGACCGCCTCGCGGAGGCACTGCGCAGCGAGGGCGTCTCGGTTGTCTCGTACCACGCGGGATATGACGCCACCGACCGCACGGCCGCCCAGCGCGCCTTCGTGAGCGACGACGCGCGCGTGATGGTGGCCACGAATGCCTTTGGCATGGGCATCGACAAGTCTGACGTGCGCTTCGTGCTCAACTGTGGCATGCCGCAGACGCTTGAGGAGTACTACCAGGAGGCCGGCCGTGCCGGACGCGATGGCGAGCCCGCCACCTGCATGCTGCTGTGGTGCAGAAACGACATCCGCACCTGCCATTACTTCATCGACAACGCCGAGTTTGCGCCGGAACTTTCGGAGGAGGAATGCCACACGCTCACGAGGCATCGCGAGAGCCTCCTGGGAGCCATGATCGGCTACGCGACGAGCGACGGCTGCCTGCACCAGCGCGTGCTCACGTACTTTGGGCAAGCGGGACAGGGCGATGTGGGCGCATGCGATGCCTGCAGCGTCTGCCTGGGACAGCGGGCGGCGGACTACGTGGGAGGGCACGCCCTGCGCGGCGCCATCGAGCGGCCGACCAAGCGCGCCAACCCCGGCGCGCTTGCCTCCGACGAGGACGAGGCCCTGTTCCAAAGGCTGCGCCGCCTGCGCAAGGAGCTTGCGGACGAGGCCGGCGTGCCTCCCTACGTGGTCTTCTCGGACGCCACGCTGCGCGGCATGGCCACCGCGCGCCCTCGCACCCGCGACGAGCTCCTGCAGGTATCGGGCGTGGGAAAGACCAAGCTCAGGCGCTATGGCGACGAGTTCCTCTCGGAGATTCGAAGCGCGTAGGGTCCGGCACGGTGCTTTCAGGGGTCGACATGCCACGTTCGGACGGCGTCCTGTTCGCCGTTGCCCTCACCCCCATCGTGTGGGGTGCCTTGTTGATTGTGCGAGGTCTCCTGTAGACCGTGCGACCTTTTTCGGCTGATGTTGTCTCGCATGCGGACTTTAGTCAGCACGCGAGACATTTGGGGCGATAAAACCTAGCACGATATAGGTGAGACCTCGCATAATCGCATGGGCCCTCACACGACCAGGTGCACAACCGGCACACGGTCGCGCGAGCAATCCTCCTACGTGCCTACTTGCGGTAGTCATAGAAGCCCTTGCCCGCATTGACGCCCGTCTCGCCGGCGTCGATCTTCTCCTTGAGCAGGGCAGCGATCCTATGCTCGACGCTGTCGGGATCCTTGGAGGCCGGGCTCATGGCGGCAATGTTATAGGCGGTCGTGAGCCCCACGATGTCCAGGATGCGGAAGGGGCCGGCGGGTGCGCCGGTGCCCAAGGTCCACGCGAGGTCGATGTCCTCGGGCGTGCCCACGCCGTTGGCCCACAGGCCCTCCGCGGCGTTGAGGAAGGGGACGAGCATGGAGTTGAGGAGGTAGCCCGGCTGCTCCTTCAGGACGCGCAGAGGGATCATGCGGATGGCCGCGGCGAACTCGACGACCTGTTCGAAGTAGCGCTTGTCGGTGCCGGCATGACCCATGACCTCGCCGGTGGGGTTCTTCCAGATCTCGTTGGCAAAGTGCAGGGCCAGAAACTTCTCGGGACGACCGGTGGAGGCGGCGAAGCTGCTGGGCAGCAGCGTGGAGGAGTTGGTGACGATGACGGTCCTCTCGGGAATGTGCTTGGCCAGCTCCGTGTAGAAGGCGGTCTTGGCGTCGGGGGCCTCGGCGACAGCCTCGATCACGAGGTCGGCATCGCCAAATGCCTCGTCCCAGTCGGTGGTGAGCCTGAGGCTCCGGTAGGCAGCCTCGACGCGCTCCTTGCAGGCGTCGAGCGCCTCGGGCGTGACGTCCTCCCTGGCGATGAGACCGTAGGCATAGGCCGCAGGATCGGTCTTCATGGCCTCAAGCGTATCGAGATAGATCTGGTGCAGGCGGTCGACCTTTGGCTGGGCGCGGCCGATGGAGGCCTCGGTGCGCAGCCAGATGGCGACGTTGAGGCCACAGTAGGCGGCCTGGAAGGCGATCTGGCTTCCCAGCACGCCACCCCCGGCGACGGTGATGTTCTTGAAGTCCATGGGATGCTCCTTCGTGTTGCACGCTGAATGGATGTGTGGTCTGCCCCCTGATGCTATGCGATAAACGCCAGGAAGTCACTCACCTGTCGCCGAACGCGGGCGCGCTGCCCGTCGTCCAGCTCCACGACGCCGGAGCCCCATGCCGCCGGGGCAAGCGAGAACCCCTCGCCCGTTGCCTCGGCGCCGCCCATGACGTCCGCACCCACAAACGACAGCAGCGAGCTCAGCTGGGCGCGCATCTCGGCCGTCGCGGTGCGACCACCGATGCCGCTCAGGGTGACCTTCTTGTCCTTGATGACCGTGGCGGCACTCCCCTGCCTCACGGGACGGCTCATCCAGTCGACGAAGTCCTTCACATAGCCGGGATAGCTGCAGTTGTACTGGGGCGAGACGATCCAGAGGCCATCGGCGCCCTCGATCACCTTGCGTGCGTCGGCAACCGCCTCGGGGGTCGGCCACTCGAGGTCCTGGCTCATGCGCGGCAGCTTCTGGGCATCGAGGTCAACGATGTCTGCCCTCCCCGCGAGCTCGTCCTTGATTGCCGTCATGAGCTGGGCGTTGAACGAGCCCTGCCTGTTGGAGCCCAAGACGAATGCTATCTGCTTCATATGTCGCTCCTGCTATAGCAATTTTCGGTCACGTCATTCCTACCCGTCGCGTCGTCGGCCATGTGGGGAAGGAAGCTTTTGAGACCGCACCACCACAGATGCACCACGGGACATGGGCGTACGGGTCACCGACCGAGGGCCGATTGCCGGGGATGTCACCACATCCAGGCAGACAGCTTCCCCGCCGCACTGGCGACGGCGATGTCCTTCATCGCGGCTGCGACGGCATCGTCGGCAGTGGCACCGATGTGCCAGCGGGCGACCTGCACCACGACCTTATCGACAGTGGACACGGCCGCGGAGTTGGGCACGGCCCCAAGCATGCCGAGCGTTCTCCTACCACAAGCGGCACATGAACGTCATCTCCGTGGCGAGCGGCGCGCTGCGGACTCGAAGGAGGCCCCACCCGGCACGAGGCCCTCCCAAAGGGTCATTCTGCCGAGGACGGTCTCGGCCATTCCTCGCGCCGCGCAGGGCCAAGCCGCACTGGAGCCGCATGGAGTAGCTCCACGTCACCGGACACATGCGAGGCCACGAGCAGCGTGCGCCCGCCGAGGTGGCGCGTGACGAAGGCAGCCGCGGCCTCATGCGAGACAGCATCGAGTGAGGAGAAGGGCTCGTCCAGCACGACGGCCGCGCCGGGATGCGCGAGCGCCCGTACCAGCTCTACCCGCCTGCGCTGCCCACCGGAAAGCTCCGCAACAGGCCTGCCCAGCGCATCCTCGGAGAGAAGCTCCGCCAGAAGCGCATGCGCCTCGCCCCCAGAGAGCGCCCCCGCCGAGCAGAGCAGCACGTTTTGCTCGGCGGTCATAGCCTCTACCAGCCGGGAATCCTGGAACTGCACGGAGAGCTCGCCCCAGCCCGGCGCCAGAACCCATCCAGAGAGCGGGGCGAGAAGCCCACACGCGGTCCGTATCAGCGTGGTCTTCCCTGCCCCGGACGGGTCGTCGAGCACCGCACGCGACCCAGGGGCCAGCACCAAATCGCAGGTAGCAACAGCGACATCGCCGTAGCCCAAGGTCACACCCTCGAGAGCAATCCCTGATGGCGCTGGCGCCGCGACCCTACGCCGCTCACCCGCAGCTCGCGGCACGCTGGTGCCAAGCGCCCAACAACCCGTAGAGCGAAGCCACGCGAGGAAGGCCCTCTCGCACGCCCACGAGAGCGCCACCACCACGATGGTCCACGCAAAGAGGTCGCCTGTCTCAAGCAGGAGCTTTGCCTGGTAGATGCGCTCACCCATGGAGCCGCGCGGGCTGCCGATGAGCTCGGCGGCAACGCCAGCCTTCCAGGCCATGCCACAAGCGTTCCTGCACGTTGCCACAAGGTATGGGAGGAGCTGCTGCCACGTGTCTGCTAGGAAGCATCGCCAGCCAGGCACGCCCATCACGCGCAGAAGCTCGCCCAGGCCGGGGTCGGCCGCGCTGCGCCCCTCAAGCACGCTGAAATAGATTGCAGGGAACACGGCGAGAAAGACGGCAATGGCCGATACCCTCACCGAACCCACCCACATGAGCAGCAGCACAATCACGCAGACTATGGGCACGCTCTTGAGAAAGCCCACCGCCGGGGCGAGAAGTTCGGCTAGGGTGCGCCAACGGTGTGCGAGAAGGCCGAGCACCAGGCCCAGCACAAACGCCACGGCAAAGCCTGCGGCTATCCTCGCCAGCGAGAAGCCCACGGTGGACCAGAAACCGGCCGTGGGCATGAGCTCCACCAGCCGCACGAGAACTGCCATGGGGCCGGCAAGCAGCAGCTCGGAACCCACGGCCATGCTCGCCAGCTGCCACACCACGAGCCAGAACGCCACGGCACCCGCGCGGCGCAGCACGCCGTGCGGGGTCATGGGTGCATTGCTGCTCTCGCCTGCCACGCCTACGTTGGGCTAGCTCACGTAGTAGAAGTCGTCGCCGGGGAGGGCACCACCCACCGAGGAGGCGTCGGCATCGTAGAGAACCTGCAGGTAGCCGGAGAGTGCGGAGCGCATCTCCTCCCCCGTGGCGCACACGATGTTGCACTTGGGGATGGCCTTCTCGGCGATGGCCTCGCTGGCCACGATGCCGGCCTTCACCACGAGCGGCGCCGCGGCGGCAGGGTCGCCGTTCACGGCAGCGACGGACTCTGCGTGACGCGAGAGGAAATCGGCAACGGCCGCGGGGTGCGCGTCCACAAACTCGGAGCGGGCGATGGTCACGCCCATCACGAACTGGCTGCCTGAGCTGCCAGCGTAGCGGTCCCAGACGTCGGTGAGGCTCACGGGCGCGGAGAGCGAGGAGTCCTTGGCCAACGTGGCCGTGGTGAAGGGCTCGGGCAGGATGGCGACGGCGGTGGGATCGGCCTGGATGGCCGCGGCGCACTCGCTGTGCTCGCTCTTGAACTCGATGGTCACCTGATCCTTGATGCCGGCCTGGCCGAGCAGGTAGTTAAGGGTGTACTCGGGGCTTGCGCCCTGGCCGGAGAGGTAGACGGTGTGGCCGGCGACGTCCTCGAACTGCTCGACCGTGGCATCGCCGGTGACAACGGAAAGCACACCCAGCGTGTTGACGTCGATCACGCGCACGCCGCTCTGGGTCTTGTTGTAGAGGATGGAGGCCACGTTGGAGGGCACGAGGGCAATGTCCGTCTCACCCTGGATTACCAGCGGCAGAACCTGGTCAGCGGCGCCGGAGATGGTGTAGGAGTACGTGATGCCGGTCGAGTCCTCGGCGGGCTCGGTGGGGGTGTCCTCGGTGGGGACGCCGGAGGTGGCGTCCATCATCGAGACCAGGCCGATGGTGGTGGGACCCTTGAGCGACGCCACGCGGACGGTCACGTCCTCGCTGGCGGCGGAGCTCGTGGCGGTGGCGTCGGTGGACTGCGTCTGGCTGGTTCCACAGGCGGCGAGCGCGAGGCCAGCGGTGATGGAGCCAAACGTGGCAAGCGCCTGACGACGGGTGATGTTGCTGTTCCTGAGCATGGCTTTCTCCTCACATGTTGTCGACGCTGCAAGATGCCGGCGCCTCTCGTCTGTGGTGTGGCCGCTGTCGCACGGCCGACTGAGGGCGCCCTCCGTCCGGCCGGCTTTGCGACCTTGCGTTGGGCCACCCATTCTAGCTGACACGGCCGGCCTGCACGCGGACACGCCGACGCGCTCCTTCCCCTTCGGGGCCACAGGCGTCCCCGCAGGCCGCCGCATTTCCCGCAGGCGCCTCCAAGCGATCCTCCGCCGGCATGGCGCAGGGGCGCAACTCATCACAGCACGCCTCTGCGGAGCGCTTCAACTACCCCATAGGCGGCTACAGGGTGGCACGGATGGTCGCCCCGGGCGGGGCGGACGGCGGCGCGCTCATCTGCGGCACCGACGTGGGTATCAGCCTCGCGGCCAACAAGGTGAGGGCATCCGTGCCGTGGTGCGCTCGGGGCCCTACCCCGCCCGCCTCAGCCGCCAGCACAGCGACACTGACGTCGTAGCCCTCGGCGCGCGCGACCGGCATGGAGATCGCAAGGGACATCGTCGACGCCTGGCTGGGCGCCACATACGAGGGCGGGTGCCACCAGGCGCGCATCGAGACGATCTCCGAGATCGAGGAGACCCAGCGTCTCAGGGTGGTCAATGGGGCCTAGAGGCGAATCCACATGTCTGATTCCTACTCCAACATCAGGCGCGTACCCGACCCTTTCAACGCTGCCGCAACCACGCCCTCGGGATCCACGTCCATGACGACGGCATCGAAGTCCACAAGCCCCGCGAAGCGGATGAGGCCGCTCGCGCCCACCTTGCTGGCATCCATGAGGCAGTACCGCCTGTCGGCCGCCCCGAGCATCGCATGCTTCAGCTCCGCCATCGCCTGGTAGTCGGTCATGAGACCACGCCCCGGCACGAAGCTGCTCGGGCACACGAAGACCTTGTCCGCGTGCAGCTCGGCCAGCGCCGCCATGGCGAGGGGGCCGGTGGTGTAGCGGTGCGCCTTGCGCAGCATCCCGCCCAGCATCACCACGTCGCAGCTGGGCATGGCGCGATCGATGTGCTCGGCGATGGTGAGGTCCGCCGTCACCACCGTGAGCCCCTCGCGCAGCGAGAGTGCGCGTACCAGCTCGAGGGTCGTGGTGCCCGAGTCCACCAGGAGCGTGTCCCCGTCCCCCACGAGCCGGGCGGCGCGCGCCGCTATGACCTGCTTTGCCTTGGCGTTCACGTTCACGCGACGGTCCTGCACCGAGACCGTGAGCCTGCGCGAGAGCGACGCGGCGCCGCCATGCGTGCGCCGCAGCTTGCCGTCGCGCGCCAGGGCGTCGAGATCCGCCCGCGCCGTCACGCGCGACACGCCAAACGCCTGCGCAAGCTGGTCGACGCGCACGGCGGACTCACGTTCCAGGAGCTCCAGGATCGCCCTCTGCCGCTCCAGCGCCCCAAGGTGCGTGACTGCCATATCCGTCCTTCCGACGTCCGCCGACCTGTGCCCGATGCCCCGTGCCATTGGAATTGTGTTGCTTTTGTCTTTCTTTCTCGCAAGTATACGGCAATGCAGTTCCTTTCCTTTTGCGTTTCGAGATGATCCTGTCCTCCCCAATTGGAGGTGAGAAAAGCACGTGTAAGGGGAATTCTGTCTCTTCATACCTTATACCTGCCTGTTTTATGCCTTTTCTAAAAGACAAGTCTCTCGCCCCCTGCTTACGCTGGGGCCACGTTACGACCCCAGCAGAAGGGAGCACCACATGTTTGTCACCACCAAGGACATGCTCGAGCGGGCACAGGAGGGCCACTACGCCGTCGGCGCGTTCAACGTGGAGAATCTCGAGTTCGTGATGGCCGTCATCAGGGCCGCCGAGGAGAGGAGGTCGCCGGTCATCATGCAGACCACGCCGGGCACGGTGAGGTACGCGAGCCTCGACTACTTTGTGGCCATGGCCCGCGTTGCGGCCGAGGACGCCTCCGTGCCCGTGGCGCTGCACCTCGACCATGGCGACGGCTTCGACCGCTGCGTCCAGGCCATGCGCGCCGGCTACACCTCCGTCATGATCGACGGCAGCCACGTCCCCTTCGAGGACAACATCGACCTCACCGCCTCCGTCACCAAGGTCGCAGCCCCCATCGGCCTGCCCGTCGAGGCGGAGCTGGGCAAGGTGGGCGGCAAGGAGGATGACGGCCCGGCCGTGGAGGGCGAGAGCCCCTACACCGATCCGGACGAGGCCGTCGAGTTCGTGGCGCGCACGCGGTGCACGTCGCTGGCCGTGGGCGTGGGCACCGCCCACGGCGTCTACACGGGCACCCCTCACATCGAGCAGGGCGTCCTCAAGGAGATCCGCAGGAGGGTTGACGTGCCGCTCGTGCTGCACGGCACCTCGGGCGTCCCGGACGACCAGGTGGCCGAGGCCATCCAGAACGGCATCTGCAAGGTGAACTATGCCACCGAGCTGCGCCAGGCCTTCATGCGCGGCTTCATGGGACACATGGCGGAGAACCCGTCGTGCTTCGACCCCAAGAAGCCGTCGATCCCCGGCATGGACGAGATCCAGGCCGTCGTCGAGAGCCACATGGACAACCTGGGGTCCACGGGCAAGGCGTAGGCCACGAACGACACGCACGGACCAGCGGCGGGCACCACGGTGCCCGCCGCGCCGTGTGGGTGCTTCTCTGTGAGTGCCTTTCCCATCCATGTGGGTGCTAATCGGTTCGTGTGGGTGCTAATCTCCCGGCTTGGCTTCTCGTGACCTGCGATTTTATCGACCCCTTCCGGGAGAATCGCACCCACACGCAGCAAAAGGCACCCACATGGGTGGAGATCGCACCCACACGCGGCTATCGGCGGCCCCGTCCGCTCAGCCGCCCCCCCATCACGGCTGGCGGACCTGACCCAGCGAAGCCTACCGAACGTCCGCCAGCGCCTCGCTCACGTCGATGTTCTCGCCCATGAGCCCCACATGGGCGCCCTGCCGCGCCTTCTTTGTGCTCTCGTGTGTGATCACCCACTTGTTGGCGCCCCAGAGTATCGCACCGTCGCCATAGCGCGGCACATCCGCGGGACGTGGCCCGTTGGTCCCCGCGGGCAGGGCCACCAGCATCCTGAAGCCCCGGTCGGCATGGGCATGACAGGGCGTGTAGTGCAGGGTGTCCGCATACACCTCGATGAGCGTCCCGGCAGGGACCAGGAAGGCCCGTACGCGGGACGTGTCCAGGCAGAAGCCGCCGTCCAGCTCCTCCCTCTTGGCAAGGAGCAGCACCACATCGTCCGTCGGCAGGTTGAACTCGCTCGAGCGATGGTATTCCAGGCTGTTCATCTTGGTGTTGCGCCCGCAGACGCATCCCAGCTCCGTGGGCAGCCCCGCAAAGAAGAGGAGCTCCAGGTCGTGCGCTGCGGGCACCTCATGCAGCGCGGGAACGTCCGCCACATACGAGGTGCCCTCCTCGGCAAGCGGCACGCTCTCCCTGAGCGCCGCGACCATCTGATCGCACACTCCCTGGGGCACGTCATCCCACACCCTGCCATAGCGCGCGAAGCTGGGATCGGTGACTGGAACGATGTTCATGGCAATCTCCCCTCGACGGAGGAGGCGCGCCCGGACAGGGACGCACCCCCTCGCATACCGTGCCTCTCCCTGCCTCGCTGGCTACTCGGGCGCGGCCTCGGTGCCAGCTCCGGAGTCATCCGCGGCAGGCGCGGCAAACGAGCCGGTCACCAGGCGGTCGGGCGTGCAGATGCCCGCCTGCACGTAGTCCTCGGCGTTGCGCCTCTGCATCTCGCGGCGGTACCACATGAAGAGCAGGAGGTACGCTGCGAGGGCAAGCGCGAAGAACAGCAGGAACTGCAGGTTGGTGCAGCCATTGCCCAGCAGGAACGCCAGGAACTTCTCCACCAGCCCCTCCATGGTGGTGTCAGAGATGAGCTGCCCCGCGGCAAGGCCACTGGGGAACGCGCCCACCTGCATGGCCGTCTGCGTCACGAAGGGCGCGACGAGCGTGCCCGCCCACAGGAACACGGGAAGCACGATGGTGCCGATGATGATCATGCGCAGCATCTTGCCGCGCGTGACCACGAGCAGGGCAGGCGTGAGACCCATGGCGATGATGCCGCCCAGGGGCAGCAGGCCGTTGCCCGGCAGCACCAGCGACTCGAGGAGCATGATGGGCGCGAGGACGTTGGCCGCGGCCCAGATCTCCGCTCGGCCCGCGAGGAACGGCCAGTCGAGGCCCACGTTGAGCGTGCGGCCCTTGAGCCGTTCGTTGGCGAAGTTTGAGATGCCCTGGGAGAGCGGCTCGATGGCCTCGATGAACCATGCGCCGATGAGCGAGAACAGCTCCAGGTAGACGGCGGCGGTGAACGCCAGCGTACAGATGCTCTTGATGTCCTCGTGCGCGAGCAGACCCACAAAGATGCCCAGGTAGATGCCGATGGAGAACTTGGATCCCCAGAAGCCCACCTTCTCGTTGAGCTTGGCGGCGTCAAAGTCATACCTGTCGAGGCCCGGCAGGAAGCGATCGAAGAACTTGTTGAAGACCATGATGATGGGGTTCATCATGTAGTTCATGTGTGTGGTGGTCATGGGGTTGCCCGGCGCGTCGATGAGGTCGTTGAACGTGGGGCGCATGACGTCGGAGTTCATGATCTTGAGGACGCCGATGAACACCACGAGCAGCGTGGCCACCCACAGCGGCGCACCGAAGTACATGCACGCCAGGCCCACGAAGGCCAGATGCCAGATGTCGAACACGTCCACATCGATCGTGTTGGTCCTGTCCAGCACGATCATGTCGTGCCAGGTAATGGGGTTGACCAGCTTCACGGGTACGAGGCAGGTGCACGTCGAGTACTCCGTCTCGGTGTGCGGCACGGCGATGTTGGGAAAGCGCGGATCGACAGGGGCCATGCTCAGCCCGGTGGGATAGGTCGCCTCGCGCCTCTTGACATGGGAGAGGTACCCCTCCCTCACGAGCCCGGCGGCCATCAGCCGTTCACCCAGCTGGTCGAACACCTCTTCCTGGCTCTGCGCGTCGATCACGTAGACCGCGTCACGCAGGAAGAGCTCGCCAAATACACTTCCCATGCCCATCACCCCTACCCCCTGCGCCGTGAGCGCTGCCGGATGGCGTCCTCACACCTCGAACGGACGTGCAGGCCCCTCCACAGACGAGCCGCCTGTGTCCACACGACCCATGCTCGTACGACACGGCGCACCCACAGACCTGCACCGAAGCTGTTTGTGGGCTGAACACGTGAGACCAGCGTGCCGTGGCTCGGGAGCGACGCACGCGCTGGTACCAGCCAGTGACGGCACGCGCGGTTCGCACAGCAAACAGGGCGTGCATACAAAGCGCACGGACGGGCGGACCCCGTCGCCGCATGTCCGACGGTCACAGGGGACGTCGGTACCCGAAGGCGTCTTGTCTCACAGGGCGGCGCCACCGGCCCCAAGGCCCGGCGGCGCCGTCCCCCTGCGATGCGTCTACGTGCCTACGTGTCCAGGAAGCGCTCCTGGGCCACCTCGGCGTACCAGCGCGCGGAGTCCTTGGGAATGCGCTCCTGCGTGTCAAAGTCCACGTAGAAGAGGCCATAGCGCTTGTTGTAGCCATTGTTCCAGCTGAAGACGTCCATGAGCGACCACACGAAGTAGCCCCGCAGGTGTGCGCCCTCGGCGATGGCCTTGAGCGCCCAGCGCAGGTGCTCGCGGATGTAGTGGATGCGCTCCTCGTCGTGCACCGCCCCCTCCTCCAGCCGGTCCTTGGAGGCCATGCCGTTCTCGGTGACATAGAGCTCCTTGTAGTGGGGCCACTGGCGACAGATGCGCATCACCAGGTCGTAGAGCCCCTGGGGATAGATCATCCAGTCCCAGTCGGTGCGCGGGATCTCGGGGCGTGCCACATACTCGCCGATGCCCTGGAGCGCATGGCGCTCCGTGCCCTTCTCGCCGGTGGAGTTGTGGTGGCAGTCGTTGGGACCGTCGTATGCCTTGAGGAAGTTGCTCTGGTAGTAGTTGATGCCCAGGCAGTCGTTGTGCGGCGCCGCGGCAGCGAGCTGCTCGAGGTCCTCGGGCAGAAGCTCCAGCCGCCCGCCCGCAAGGGCGGCGAGCCTGTTGGCACAGTCCAGCGTCTCCTCGGAGTACCTTCCGTCAAACGTGGCCTCCAGCAGGAACTGGTTGTTGAGCACGTCGTCGATGCGGGCCGCCTCGACATCGCCCGCCGCGGCGGGGTCATCCGGGTACTTGGTCGAGAGGGCATGGACGACGCCGATGGACCCGGGATGGCCCAGCTCCTCGAAGGCGCACACGGCGCGGGCGTGGGCGACCATCATGTTGTGCATGGCCTGGAAGGCCAGGTCGAGCCGATAGCGCTGGCCACGCGGCCAGGTGCCCTCGATGTACATGTTGGACACGACGGCCCAGATCTCGTTGAACGTGAACCAGTGCGTCACCTCGGGATACTCCGCGAAGCAGAAGCGCGCGTAGCGCTCGAAGGCATCGATGGCATGCCGGTTGAGGAAGTCCCCCTCACGGTAGAGCGCATCCGGCGAGTCAAAGTGGTGGAGCGTCACGTACGGCTCCACGCCCCGGGAGCGACATTCCGCGAAGAGCCGATGGTAGAACGCCACGCCCTCGGAGTTGGGCACGGAATCGTCCCCGTTGGGGAAGATGCGCGACCATGCGATGGAGACGCGGATGCCGTTGATGCCATACTCCTGGCAGAGCCGCAGGTCCTCCGGATAGCGATGGTAGAAGTCACTCGCCGGGTCGGCGAAGAACAGGCCCTTCTCGTCCAGGTAGTCGTCCCAGGCAACCTTGCCCTTGCCGTGCGTGCGCGTCTCGCCCTCGCACTGGTAGGCCGCCGTCGCCGCGCCAAACACGAAGTCCTTGGGAAAGCGTGCGTCCTCCTGCGTCATGTCACTCGCCTCCCTTGAGGGCGTCGGCGACGAAGCGCAGTGACTTCTCGCCATCGCGCGTGAGGTCGATGTACTCCTTGCCCCCACAGGCCGCCGTGGCGACGCCCATGCGCGCGGCGTCCTTCTCGAGGTCAGGCAGGTAGGAGGCAACCTGCGGCGCCAGGATCACGAGGTCGTAGTCACCCATGATGTCCAGGTGCGCGCCATAGGCACCGGCGGCCGCCTCAAGGTCCACGCCATGCTCCTCGGCCGCCTTGGCAAGCGCGTTGGCCAGCAGGCCCGACGTGCCGCCACCGGCGCAGAGCACCAGCACGCGCTTGCCGTCGAGGGATGCGCCCGCAGCCGCGGGAGCGGCAGGTGCGGGAGAAGCGGTGGGCGCGGGGGAAGGCGCGGGGGCGGGAGCCGCCTCCTCGCGTGCGGGAGCGGGCGTGGCGCCCTCGGCTGCCGGCGCCTCCCCACGTGCCGCCTCGAGCGCCGCCTCGTCGGCGTCCTCCTGGTCGAGCAGCTGGCGGTCATACACGCGGAAGAACGGGTAGTACACCACGAAGTCGACGCCAAGGGCCACCGCGACGTAGAGCAGCGAGAGTGGCTGCATGGCGCATCCCAGGAAGATGCCCAGAGGCGCAGGGGTCACCCAGGGAAGCACGTAGGTGAAGCTGTTCATGCCCAGGACGTCCACGAAGACCTTGAAGACCCACACGTTGAAGACGGGCGCCAGCACGAACGGAAGGAAGAACACGGGGTTGAGCACGAACGGCGCGCCAAAGAGTATGGGCTCGTTGACACCAAAGAGCACGGGCACCGCGGAGGCGCGGCCGATGGCCTTGAGCTGCTGGGAACGTGCCATGAAGGCGATCATGAGCGTGATCATGAGCGTGGCGCCCGTGCCGCCCATGGTGACCACGAAGTACTGCGTGCCAGGCGTGATGACGCTGGAGGCATGCTGCCCCGCCTGGACGAGCGTGAGATTGTTGGCCACGTTGTAGAACGCGATGGCGCCGATGGCCGGCTCCACGATGGAGGGGCCGTGCACGCCCACGAACCAGAAGAGGCCGATGGCGCCGTAGATGACCGCCAGGCCGGCATAGGTGTCGGCGGCCGAGAAGAGCGGCTGGAAGGCACGAATGACGCCCTCGGCGAAGCAGAAGCCGAATACCCCACGGAAGAGGTGGTCGAACAGCCAGAACACGATCGTGGTGGCAGCGAACGGGATGATGTCCTTGAACGTCTGGGCGATGTTGGGCGGCACCTGCTCGGGCATCTTGAGCGTCACGTTGTTCTTGATGAGCACCTTGTAGATGCCACCCACCACAAACGCGGTCAAAAAGGCCGTGAGCAGTCCCTTCGAACCCAGATAGGAGGTGTCGAGACCCGTGAGGGACGTGCCGTCCGCCAGCTGCTGCACGATGTCGCCCGACGCCAGGATGGCAAAGCCCACGACGGACGCGAGCATCGTGGAGACCGAGTTGATCTGGTTGGTCTTGGGCATCTCGCGGTTGAGGCCGTCAGTGAAGTGCTTGGCCGTGGTCGCCGCCACGAGCAGGCCCACGATGCCCATGGAGTAGTTGTACGGCTTCATGAGGAAGTCGTTGACCTCCTGGGGCCACTGGTAGCCAAAGATGATGGGAATGTTGGCTATCAGCAGGAAGAGCGACGAGAAGATGATGATTGGCATGACCGAGATGAAGCCGTCGCGAATGGCCTTGAGGTACTTGTTACGTGCGACGGCGTCAAAGAAGGGCTTTCCCCTCTCAATGAGCGCGATCAGGCGTTCCATGACAATCCTTTCCTGTGACGATGGATGCATGGGGCGGACATGCGGCGCATGGTCCGCCCCAGGCCGTGCTAGCGGTCGCGGTAGATGTCCAAAAGCGTGGTGATGATGTCGGCCAGGAGCATCGTGGTCATGAGGTGGTCCTGGGCGTGGATCATGATGAAGCCCAGCTCCGCGCTCTCCCCCTTGGCCTCGCGGCTCAGCAGGTCAAACTGCGACTTGTGCGCATCGTTGAGCAGGCCCTTCGCCTCCTCGACGAGGGCATCCACCTCGTCAAACTTTCCCGCCTTGGCATCCTTGAGCGCCAAGAGCAGCTTGGTCCGTGCGTCACCCGAGTACGCGACGATCTCGAACCCGATGTTGGCAACTTGCTCCTTGTCCATACGAACTCCTCTCTCCTGTGTTCGACTCCTGCTATGTGAGACGGTCATCCCCTCCCGGTAGGGGCTGTCCGCTGATCCCGGCTCAGGTCGCTGGTGTGGCGGTAAGGCACAGGTGACGTGCGGTGGTATGCGACGTTCTGTTTGTTGCAAACATCCTCGCGCGCGGGAGCACAAGCTGGAGCCAGGTGTTGCGCTGATCGAACGAAAGGCCCAAACGCACAGCGTCGCGCCCAAAAACGAGCACGAAGGAAGCCATCTCGTTCGCAGGAGCAACACGTCCGCCACCATCACTCCACGAGCATGCGGGGCGCTCCGCATGCAGGGCCGACCGGGCCGACGGAGGCCCGTGCGCACCGTCCCGTGCCTGCTTGAGACGTGCATGGGACCCGGTGGCCCCGTGCGCTCCCGAGCGTCACGGGCACGGGGGCCTGCCCGTGCGCACGCCGCTCCCGCACCGCCTTCGAGGCCGCCCAAGACAACGATCTGGCCTGTTCGTTTGTGTGCGCGATTCGAACAGGACCCGCGCTGTCGGGAGCAGCCAACTGTTCGCCCGACTGACAGCCGCCCCACGTTCGGGCCACACGCTCCCTCCCAGGCCTTGCGCGCACACGCAACCATCGGTATCGTTCGCGCAGACAGAGGAGGATGCCATGCTCAAGACCGAGAGGCGCGAGGCGATCTGCAAGCTGGTGGACAAGCGCAACACCATCACCACGGTGGAGCTCGCCAGCGCGCTTGCGGTCTCGGAGATGACGGTCCGACGCGACCTCGCCGACCTTGCCCACATGGGACGGATCGTGCGCGTCCATGGAGGGGCACGCAGCGTCCTGGGCGCACGGGGGACGGCGATCCCGCGCGAGTTCACCCACCATGAGAAGATGAGCGCACACGAGCATGAGAAGGCGCAGGTGGCGAGTGCGGCGCTCGCCTACATAGATGAGGGCGGCACCATCTTCCTTGGTACGGGCACGACCGTGGAGCTGCTCGCCCGGCTGCTGCCCCTCATCCGCCTCAGGGTGATCACCAACAGCCTGCCCGTCGTCGATGCGCTCTGCAACCGTGAGGGCATCGACCTCTGCTGCATCGGCGGCACCTACCGGCCCAGCACCGGCGCCTTCGTTGGCGCCATCGCCGAGGACGTGCTCTCTCATCTGGGAATCGACGCCGCCTTCATCGGGCTCAACGGCATCTTCGACCACACCGCCTCCACCTCCAACACCCAGGAGGGCAGGCTGCAGCGCATCGCACTCGACCGCGCCAACCTCCGCTATCTCCTGGCCGACTCCAGCAAGCTGGACCGACGGGACTTCTATGGGTTCTACGACCTCGTCAACGTGGACGCCCTCATGACCGACCGACTCATCACCCCCGAGCAGGAGGCCGACCTCTCCCAGTACACCAAGGTCGTGACGGGATAGCCGCCCTCGCACAACTCCCCACCGCGCATCCCGGACGTGCGCGAACGAGCATCTGACAGCAAAGACAGAGAAGGGAAGGCACGATGAGAGTCGTACTGGCCTCAGACCCCGAGGGCACCGCCCTCAAGGACGACATTGCGGCATACCTGAGGGAACAGGGCCACGAGGTGGCCGACGAAGGCGAGCAGGCGGATTGCGTGGACGCCGCACTGAAGGTTGCCCACGCCGTCCTCGACGACCCCGCGAGCAGGGGCATCGTGGTCGATGGCTATGGTGCGGGAAGCTACATGGCCGCCAGCAAGGTCAAGGGCATGATATGCGCCGAGATCTCCGACGAGCGCTCCGCCTACATGACCCGCCAGCACAACAATGCCAAGGTCATCTGCCTTGGCGCCCAGATCGTGGGACCGGGGCTTGCCAAGAGCATCGCCCGCGAGTTCCTCGCGGCCGACTATGACGGCGGCCGTCACCAGATCCGCGTGGACATGCTCGACAAGATGGCATAGCGCCACGCTCGAAACCATCCCATCACCAGCAGCTGGGGGCATCCCCCAGAGAAGGGAGCACCATGGCTACAAAGATCGTCGCCATCGGTTGTGACCACATCGTCACGGACACCAAGATGCACCTGTCCGACTCACTCAAGGCGCACGGCTATCAGGTCATCGACTGTGGCACGTACGACACCACGCGCACGCACTACCCCATCTATGGCAAGAGGGTGGGCGAGCTCGTCGCCTCCGGGAAGGCGGACGCGGGCATCGTGCTGTGCGGAACGGGCATCGGCATCAGCGAGGCCGTCAACAAGGTGCCCGGCGCGCGCTGCGCCCTCGTGCGCGACATGACCTCCGCGCTCTTCGCTCGCAGGCACCTGGGCGCCAACGTCTGCGGCTTTGGCGGACGCATCACCGGGGAGTTTCTCATCAACGACATCGCCAACGCCTTCCTCGAGGCAGAGTACGAACCCACGCCACAGTCCGATGCGCTCGTCGCCAAGATCGATGCCGTCGAGCACGCCGACCCCAACCAGTCCGACCCCCACTTCTTTGACGAGTTCCTCGAGAAGTGGGACCGCGGCGAGTACCACGACTAGGGCACGACCATGATACTCACCGTTACCCTCAACACCTCCATCGACAAGGCCTACCAGCTCGACGGTGCCCTGGAGGCGGGCACCGTGATGCGCGTCGCCCGCTGTTCGAACAGCGCTGGTGGCAAGGGGCTCAACGCCTCGCGCGCCGTCGCCTCGTGCGGGGCGACCGTACTGGCGACGGGATTCGTCGGCGGCCACAACGGAAACCTGCTCCTGGACCTCCTGGAGCGGGACAGCATCCCCCAGCGCTTCGTGCGCGTGGGAAGCGAGACCCGCTCGTGCATCAACGTGCTCGAGAGCCAGGGGCGCTCGACGGAGTTCCTCGAACCGGGGGCCTCCGTCACCGACGGGGAGTTCGAACGGCTCTCCGCGCTCGTTGGCGAGGAGGCAGGACGTGCCGGCGTGGTCACCATGAGCGGTAGCGTCCCGGCGGGCCTTCCCAAGACCGCCTGGGCCAAGCTCGTGTCCACCGTGCGCGCCGAGGGCGTGCCCGTGGTTCTGGACAGCTCGGGCGCGTCCCTGGAGCACGCCGTGCGCGCAGCCACCAAGCCCACCGTCATCAAGCCCAACGTCGATGAGATCTCCCAGCTGGTCGGCCATCGCGTTGCGTCGACCCCCGAGGTCGTCGATGCGGCACGGCGCCTGCACGGCGAGGGCATCCGTGATGTCATCGTCTCCCTTGGCGGGGATGGGGCCGTCCTCGTCACCGACGAGGGGGCGTTCCGTGGGTCGTCGCCCTCCATCAAGGTGCTGAACCCCGTTGGCTCGGGCGACACGCTCGTCGGCGCCTATGCCGTGGCCATGGAGCGTGGGCTCCCTGCCCCGGAGCGCCTGCGCTATGCCATGAGCAGGGCAACGGCCAACTGCCTCTCCCCCGAGACGGGACGCTTCGATGCCGACACCGCAGACGACCTGCTCGCCCGGACGGTGGTGGAACCCATCCACTAGGGTCATCCTCATGCCCTGCCGCAGGTCCCGTCCCGTTTTGGGCGGGGCCTGCGGCCATCCTGGGGCAACCCAAGCCCCAGAGTCGGTCGTGCAGGCACAGGGGGCCGAAGGCGTGACGGCGGACGCCACCCGATCCGGTCGTGCGAGGTTCCCCTCCCTTCGTGCGAGGTTCCCCTCCCGTCGTGCGAGGTTTTCTCGCCAAAACTGCCTCGCGTGCTGACTTGAGTCCGCATGCGAGACAATATCGGCCAAAAAACCTAGCACAACGGAGCCCGTATGATGACGTGCGCACGATGATGCCCACACACGACGGAGCCCACATGATGACGCTCACACGATGATGCCCACACACGACGATGTGACGACCCAAGGGCCCAACACGCATGGCCCAAGGCGCCCATCACCTTGGTACAATGGCGCGCGAGGTCACAAGGCGGACGCTGCGCGAGGTGGTGCTCGCCAAGCCGCAGCAAGCCACATTGAGGGAGCAAGCGATGCCCCAGCGCACGGACACCACACCAACGGACATCCGCCTCATCTGTGGCCTGGGCAACCCTGGGGCCGACTACGAGCGCACGCGGCACAACGCCGGGTTCCTCACCATCGATGCCATCGCCCGGCGCGAGCGCGTCTCCTACTGGAGGCGCGAGGTGGGCTGTCTCACCTGCCGCCTGCGCCACAAGGGACCGGACGGGACGCTGCGCGAGGTGGTGCTCGCCAAGCCGCAGGGCTACATGAACACGAGCGGTGGTCCCCTCTCCAAGCTCATGCGCGAGCTGGGCCTCGCCCCCACCCAGATCCTCGTCGTCCACGACGAGGTCGACCTCTCGGCGGGCACGGTCTCCGTCAAGCTGGGCGGTGGCCTCAACGCCCACAACGGACTCAGGTCCATCGCCAACAAGCTGGGCACACGCGACTTCGCCCGCGTGCGCGTGGGCACGGGGCGTCCGCCCGGCAGGATGAGCGTGGCGGACTTCGCTCTGCGGCAGCTCAAGGGCAACTTCCTCACGGACTTCGAACTCACCTGCGAGTCCGCGGCGGACGTCTGCATCTCCATCCTCGAGCGGGGCCTCCCCCGACAGGCCTAGCGAGACACTCCGGACGCCGGACACACTTTTGGCCCGTTTGCACGCTGGCATGCCAGTGCTCATGAACTACACTAGTGAGCAGTGTTTGGAGAGGGTGTCCTGCTGTCGCAGGACACGCAGTGTGTTCGGAGAGGAGCACATAGATGTACAAAATCCTCGAGAAGACGCAGTTCTCCGAGAAGGTGTTCAAGTTTCGCATCGAGGCACCGGAGTTGGCCAGGCATGCCCATGCCGGCCAGTTCCTCATGGTGCGCGCCAACGAGACGGGCGAGCGCGTGCCCTTCACGTTCGCGGACTGGAACGCCGAGGAGGGCTGGGTCGAGTTCATCTTCATGGTGATCGGCAAGACCACCACGATGCTTGCGAGCTACGAGGTGGGAGACTCCCTGCAGGACGTCACGGGGCCTCTGGGCCAGCCCACCGAGATGGCGCCCGGCACGTGGGCCGTCATCGGCGGCGGCGTCGGGCTGGCCATCGCCTACCCCGTCGCCCGCCAGTTTGCGGCCTCGGGCAACGAGGTGCACGCCATCATGGGCGCCCGCACCAAGGACCTACTGCTGTTGGAGGACCAGTTCCGCTCCGTGTTCGATGACGACCACGTGCACATCACCACGGACGACGGCTCCTACGGCGAGAAGGGCGTGGTCACCGCACCGCTGGAGCGCCTGCTCCAGGAGGGCAAGGTCGACCACATCTTCTGCGTGGGGCCCGTTCCCATGATGAAGTTCTCGACCCTCACCGCCGAGAAGTACGAGACCCCCATCACCGCCTCGCTCAACCCCATCATGGTCGATGGCACGGGCATGTGCGGCTGCTGTCGCGTGGAGGTGGGCGGCAAGACCAAGTTCGCCTGCGTCGATGGTCCCGACTTTGACGCCACGAAGGTCGACTGGGACGACCTGCGCGCACGTCAGGCTGCATACCTTACCGAGGAGGGCCAGGCCCTCGAGGCCTACGAGGAGGCGATGTGCGCATGCCGGAGGTAAACGGTCGCTGGGTCGCGGACATGAAGGCGCCGCGCACCGCAGACAACGAGGAGCCCGCCGAGGAACGTGCCCACGACTTCCGTCCGGTGGACAAGGGCTTCACCGAGGAGATGGCCATCGCGGAGGCCGCGCGCTGCATGAGATGCAAGAAGCCCCTGTGCGTCGAGGGCTGCCCCGTGAACATCGACATCCCCTCCTTCATCGAGAAGATCTACGAGCGCAAGTTCGGCGAGGGCCTCGACGTCATCCACGAGCAGTCCATGCTGCCCGCCATCTGCGGCCGCGTCTGCCCGCAGGAGAACCAGTGCGAGGGCGTCTGCATCCGTGGCCGCCGGGGCGAGCCCGTGGCCATCGGCCAGCTTGAGCGCTTCCTGGGCGACCAACCCGAGCTCGCCTCCACACCCGAGATGGCGCCTAGGAACGGCAAGAGGGTCGCCGTCATCGGCTCCGGCCCGTCCGGCATCACCTGCGCCGGCGAGCTGGCCCGCAACGGCTTTGACGTCACCGTGTACGAGTCGTTCTTCACCGGCGGCGGCGTGCTGGTCTACGGCATTCCCGAGTTCCGTCTGCCCAAGGCGGTCGTCAAGCACGAGATCGACGGCCTCAGGGAGCTGGGCGTCACATTCGAGTACAACAGCGTCATGGGCAACCTGGCGGACGCCGAGGAGCTCCTGGGCGAGAAGGGCTTCGATGCGCTCTATGTGGCCACCGGGGCCGGCCTCCCCAAGTTCCTCAACATCCCCGGCGAGAACCTGCCCAACGTGTACTTTGCCAACGAGTACCTCACGCGCGTCAACCTCATGAGGGCCAACGAGTTCCCAAAGTTCGACACACCCACCAAACATGGCAGGCAGGTCATCGTCTTTGGTGGCGGCAACGTTGCCATGGATGCCGTACGCACGGCCAAGCGCCTGGGAGCCGACCGCGCCATCATCGCCTATCGCCGCACCGAGGCGGAGATGCCCGCCCGTAAGGCGGAGCTCCACCACGCCAAGGCCGAGGGCGTGGAGGTCATGCCGCTGGTCTCTCCCCTCGAGTTCCTCAAGGGCGAGGATGGCAACGTCTGCGGCGTGCGCGTGCAGCGGATGGAGCTGGGCGAGCCGGACGACTCCGGTCGCCGCCGCCCCGTCCCCATCGAGGGTGCCATCGAGGAGATCTCCTGCGACGTGGCCATCTCGGCCATCGGCACCAACGCCAACCCCTTTGCCCGAAAGATCGGTGGCATGGAGCTCAACAAGTGGGGCTATATCGTCGCCAACGAGGAGACGGGCCGCACGAGCAACCCCAGGATCTGGGCGGGCGGCGACATCGTCACCGGTGCCGCGACCGTCATCCTGGCCATGGGCGCCGGCAAGAAGGCGGCAGCGGACATGACCAAGGTGCTGCTTGGGCAGTAGTCGGCACGCGACACACCATCCGCACAGGTGCGGCCCGGAATCAGGCAGGTTCCGGGCTGCGTTGCTTGCGTGGGGCATGCCTGCATGCCGTCCCGTAGCCAGATGCGTACGATGGTGACACCTCTAGGCGCCTTTGCCCCTTTTTTGTCGCAACGACGCACATCTGGCTACGGGACGGCACGGGAGGGGTGGTACGGGACCATCTGTCCCGCCCGTCCGAGACGCCACGGTACAATGGACGAGGCACCCACCCGCCCATACACACGGAGGAACCCCATGCAGGACTACAGGCGCGCGTTCATCGAGTTCATGGTCACAAGCGATGTGCTCAGGTTTGGCAGCTTCACGCTCAAGAGCGGCCGCCAGTCCCCCTTCTTCATGAACGCCGGCGCCTACGTGACGGGCAGCCAGCTCGGCCGTCTGGGCCGCTTCTATGCCCAGGCCATCCATGAGAGCTTCGGCGATGACTTTGACGTGGTCTTTGGTCCCGCCTACAAGGGCATCCCCCTGGCCGTTGTCACGGCCATCGCCTACCATGAGCTCTACGGCAGGGACGTCCGCTACTGCGCGGATCGCAAGGAGGCCAAGGACCACGGGGCCGACAGGGGCCAGCTCCTGGGCACCGAGCCCCACGACGGCGACCGCGTGGTCATCGTGGAGGACGTGACCACCTCCGGCAAGTCCATCGACGAGACCTACCCCAAGCTCAAGGGCGCGGCAGACGTCGAGGTCGTGGGCCTCATGGTCTCGCTCGACCGCAGGGAGGTGGGCAAGGGCGGAAAGGTCACCGCGCAGCAGGAGATCCAGGAGCGCTACGGCTTCCCCGTCGCCTCCATCGTGAGCATGGACGAGGTCGTGGAGGCGCTCCACAACCATGAGGTCAAGGGGCGGGTGGTGATCGATGACGCGCTCAAGGACGCCATCGATGCCTACTACGCGCGCTATGGCGTCAGGGCCTAGCACGCCTGCCGCCCAAGGCCACCCGCACGTCGCAGGAGCGTCACCGCAAGGCCCAGCGACGCCTATCGGTTGGCCTTGAGCGTGGCAAAGACCCTGGTGCTGTGACGCCTCACGAACGAGATGAGCGTCCCCTCGTGGTAGCAGAGCAGGGGGTTCTGCGCCCTGATGGGCGCCAGCATGAGGTTCATCATCCGCGAGTGCGGACGTGCCACCTGCACGGCGAGGCAGGCGCGCTCGCTGGAGATCATGCGTTTGATCTCGTGCAGCTTCTGCTCGCGCGTGAGCTCGCACTTGGGGTTGCATACGTTCTCGATGCATCCCACCAGACGCTCGATGTAGCGACGCTGCACCATCTCCATGCTCGCCACGTCACCGTCCAGGCCCCAGTGCCGATAGAGGTCAAGCATCCAGCTGTGTTCCTCCTCGCGCTTCTGGTACATGTTCGGTCGCCAGCGCGCCGTCTCGCTCTCGCTGCGCTGGCGGACGAAGTGGTAGTGGCCACGCGAGATGACGCCGACCCGCTCCACGTCGCGTATGTAGTCGAGCACGAAGGGGAAGTCATCCCAGAACGTCGGCCTGAAGCGGATGCCCAGCCGCTCGATGCGCTCGCGCAGGAAGAGCTTGCTCCAAGGCGGATAGAGCTGGTTGGCGTCAAAGAGCCGCCAGGCGGCCGCACGGAACTCCGCCTGCGTGCCGTAGACGGCATCGTCACAGCTCTTGAGCTCGCTGGTATGTTGGTCGGCATCGCCATAGTACGTATCGATGAAGAAGCCTGCCACCACGAGCTCAAGGCGATTGGCGATGGCCAGGGCATGCAGGTCGTCGAGCATGGTGGGCTCAGCCCAGTCATCCGCGTCAAAGAACATCACATACGTGCCACGGGCACGGTCGAGCGCACGGTTGCGCGCCGCGGGGGCACCGGCATTCTCCTGATGGAACACGGTCACACGGATGTCGCGCTCGGCGATGGCGTCAAGCACCTTGCCCGTGCGGTCGGTGGAGCCATCGTCCACGACCAACAGCTCGAAGTCCTCGAACGTCTGATGCTGGATGCTCTCGATGGCGCGACGCACGTACCCATCCACGTTGTAGGCAGGCATGATGATTGTGATCTCGGGATGTTTGGGGCCCATCTCACGTCTCCAAACCCATATGTTCCATATCAAACGCCCATATGCTTGAATTATCACATGAAACCATGCGTGCGGTGTGTACGCCCTATGGTCATGCGGGAACCCCCGATAAAATCACAGAATGGTGGCAGGCATCACCATGGTGCCTGGTCGTGTAGGGCCCGCGGCGGGCCAGGTGGCTCACCTCCAGGGCGTGAGCGGGCCGGACGGATAGTCCACGCCCACAAGCGTGAGGCCCTCTGCCGGTGCCGTGGGGCCGGCGGCCCTGCGGTCGCGCGCGGCCAGGGCATCCGCCAGCCACCGGGCGTCCCGCTGCCCGCGACCCACCTCCACGAGGCTGCCCACGATGATGCGCACCATGTTGTGCAGGAAGGCGTTGCCACGCACGTCCACGACGACCAGCTCCTCGCCCGCCTCGCATACCTGTGCCACCTCGATGGACGTCAGGTTGCGGCAGAGCGAGCGGCCACCGCGGATCAAGAGCTCCGCGGACGTCGCCTTGCAGAACGACGTGAAGTCGTGCTCGCCCACGAGGGCCTGCGCGGCGCACGCCATGGCACCAACGTCCAGACGCTCGATGCCGCGGATCCACCAGGCATGGCCCCATGCCATCACGGGCCGCGCCATCCCACACACCAGACGATAGCGATAGTGGCGCCCCTGGGCGTCAAGGCGCGCCGAGAACCCCCGAGGAGCCTGGTACAGCCCCCGTAGGGCGAGGTCATCCGGCGTCAACGCCACGATTGACGAGCGCAGGCGCCGACCGGGCAACGTGGCCTCCTCAACCGTGATGGGAACGCTCGCATGCTGACCGAGGGCATGCACCCCCGCATCGGTACGTCCGGCCACCTCCATCTCGATGGGGCGCCTGAGCACGGTCGTCAGCGCCTCGCGCAGCTCGCCGGCCACCGTGCGCCGTCCCGGCTGCTCGGCCCAGCCCGAGAAGCCCGCGCCACGATAGCCCAGATGCATCACCATCGTGGCACCCCGGACCTCTCCCCTGCCCATCAGGCGCCCTCCCCCATCCAGAGCCCCGCTGCGGCGAGCTCCGAGGGGGCGAGCGCCGCCGCAGGACGCACCGCGGCAGGGTCTGCATGATGCTCGCCGATCATCTTCTCCATCCACACCATGTCGTACCAACGGCCAAACTTGCAGGCGCACTGGTGGAAGACGCCCACGCGACGGAAGCCCATGCGCTCATGGAAGCGTAGGCTGGCGTTGGTGAGGTACTCGTCCTCCCGCTGCGTGCAGGCGACGCAGGCGTTGAGGCTGAGGATGCCCTGTGCCTGCGACACGCCCTCGAGCGTGTCGTACAGCCTGCGTCCCACGCCCCTGCCGCGCGTGTCCGGACGCAGGTAGATGGTCGTCTCCGCAGACCAGTCGTAGCCCGCGCGCCAGTTGAGGCGCCCCGTGTGCGCATATCCCAGCAGGGTGCCCGTCGCGCCGTCCTGTGCGACCAGGTAGGGATAGTGCCTCAGGATGCGTGCCATGCACTCGGCACACTCGTCCACGGACGGAACGACCGTGTCGTAGCAGACGGCAGTCTTGCGCACGTAGAACGCATAGATGTCCACCAGTTGCCCTGCATCCTCCGGCTGCGCCATACGCACTCTCACGTTACCCATGCGACACCACCTTCCGTTGCGATGAAAGCGTGACGATATGCAGAGAGGGGCCCGCAGAGCGAACCCCTCGCATACCAACAGTGGTTAAGATGGCTACTCGGCGTCCTCTGCGGACTCCTCGACCTTCTCTACTTCTTTGACCTTCTCGACCTTCTTGACGCTGGACGAGCCAGCCTTGCCGGCCTTCCTGACGGACTCGGTCACGAGCTCGATGATGACGACCTCGGCGGCGTCACCTTTGCGGGGGCCGAGCCTCATGATACGCGTATAGCCGCCATTGCGGTCGGCCCACTGGCCCTGTGCGGCACGGTCGAAGACCTCGCGCACGAGCTCCTTGTCGCCCACCAGCCTGATGGCGAGGCGACGAGCGTGCAGGTCGCCCCTCTTGGCCCACATGACCACGCGGTCCACGTCGGAACGAATGGCCTTGGCGCGCGGCTCGAGGGTCTTGATGCGATCGTTGGCAAAGAGGGCCGCAACGAGGCCCCTCTTCATCGCCCTGGTATGGCTGGCATCGGTGCCGAGCTTCATACCCCTCTTCTTGTTGTGTCTCATGGTCTGGTTACTCCTCATTCAAACGAGCGACGAACCCTAGGCCTTGAGACCAAGGCCCATCTCCTCGAGCTTGTCCTTGACTTCCTCGATGGACTTGACGCCAAAGTTGCGGATGTTGAGCAGGTCGTTCTCGGAGAAATCGACCAGCTGGCGCACGGAGTGGATGCCGGCGCGCTTGAGGCAGTTGTAGGAGCGGACGGAGAGATCCAGATCCTCGATCTGCTTGTCAAGCTCGGTGTTGTCCTCCTCCCCGCCCTCGGCGAAGATCGAGACGTCCTCCTGGGGCTCCTCCTCCACGGAGACGCTCATGAAGGCACTCATGTGCTGATTGATGATGTTCGCGGCCTCGACGACGGCATCGCGCGGGCTCAGGGAGCCGTTCGTCTCCACCTCAAGCACGAGACGGTCGTAATCGGTGTGCTGGCCGACGCGACAGGGCTCGACGCTCTTGGCGCACCGATGCACGGGAGAGTAGAGCGAGTCCACATGGATGATGCCGATGGGGTCGCTGTCGCGCTCGTTGTCGGCACCGGAGACGTAGCCGCGGCCGCACCCGATGCGCATCTGCATGGAGAGGTGGGCACCCTCGCCCAGCGTGCAGATCACATGGTCGGCATTGACGAGCTCGAACTCGGCAGGAACCTTGAAGTCCCCACCCGTGACGGTGCAGGGACCATCGATCGAGATGGAGGCGGTCGCCTCGCTACCCGTGCCCACGCTGCGGAACACGAGGCCCTTCACGTTGAGCACGATGTCGGTGACATCCTCGTAGACGCCCTCGACGGTCGTGAACTCGTGCTGAACGCCATCGATCTGGATGGCCTCGACCGCAGCGCCCTCGAGGGAGGACAACAGCACGCGACGCAGGGAATTACCCAACGTATCGCCATAGCCGCGCTCGAGCGGCTCGGCGGAGATGCGCGCCACGTTCTCGCTGACCTCCTCAACGGAAACCTGTGGGCGGATGAATTCTGACATGAAATCCTCCTACCTGTTCGCGTTACTTGGAGTAAAGCTCGACGATGAGCTGGGCATCGATCTCGAGATCGATCTGGTCGCGGACAGGAGTCTGAAGCACGGTGCCCTGGAGCCTTTCGATGTCAACCTCGAGCCATGCGGGAACGGCCATGTGCTCGGAGGAGACGATGGCCTCCTTGATGGGGAGCAGATCCTTGGCCTTGGGGGCCACAGATACGACGTCTGCGGCCTTCACCTGGTAGGAGGGGATGTCGACGCGCTTGCCGTTCACGTTGATGTGACCATGGCGCACGGTCTGACGGGCCTCCTTGCGGGTGCGGGCAAAGCCGAGGCGGAAGACCACGTTGTCGAGACGGCTCTCGAGCAGGCTCATCAGGTTGTCACCGGTGATGCCCTCGGTCTTCATGGCCTTGTCGTAGTAGCCACGGAACTGCTTCTCGAGGACGCCATAGATGAACTTGGCCTTCTGCTTCTCGCGCAGCTGGGCGCCGTACTCACTCTCCTGACGGCGGCGACGGCGGGGCTGACGGTTGGACTTCTTGTTGATGCCCATCGCGATCGGATCGATCCCGAGCTGGCGGCACCTCTTGAGGACAGGGGTCCTATCAACTGCCATGTGTTCTGTCCTTCCTTGCTACACGCGACGACGCTTGCACGGACGGCAACCGTTGTGCGGAATGGGGGTCTTGTCCTGAATGCCCGAGACCTCGAGGCCGGCGGCCTGGAGCGAGCGGATGGCGGTCTCGCGGCCGGAACCGGGGCCCTTCACGAACACGGCGACCTTGTGCAGGCCGTGCTCCATGGCCGCCTTGGCGCACGCCTCGGCTGCGACCTGGGCCGCGAATGGGGTGGACTTGCGGGAGCCCTTGAAGCCCACGGTGCCGCCCGACTGCCATGCGATGACGTTGCCCGCGGGGTCGGTGATGGAGATGATGGTGTTGTTGAACGTGCTCTTGATGTGGGCCTGGCCCACGGCGATGTTCTTGCGCTCGGCGCGGCGGACGCGCGTGTGCTGCTGGTTCTTCTTAGGCATGCTCTGCTCCCTAGCCCCTCTTCCTGGCACCGATCTGACGCTTCTTGCCCTTGCGAGTGCGAGCGTTGGTGTGGGTGCGCTGGCCATGGACGGGGAGGCCCTTGCGGTGACGGAGGCCGCGGTAGCAGCCGATCTCCATCAGGCGGGCGGTGTTCTGACGCACCTCGCGGCGGAGGTCGCCCTCCGTGGTGAAGTGAGTGCCGATGCAGTCACGGATCTTGGTGACCTCATCCTCGGTCAGGTCCTTGACGCGGGTGTCGGGGTTCACGCCGCACTCGGCGCAGATTCGCTTGGCGCTGGTTGCGCCGATGCCATACAGATAGGTAAGACCGACCTCGGTGCGCTTGTCGCGCGGGAGGTCGACACCGTTGATACGTGCCAACTTCGAGCTCCTCTCTTAGCCCTGACGCTGCTTGTGGCGGGGGTTTTCGCAGATCACGTACACCTTGCCATGGCGACGAATGATCTTGCACTTGTCGCACATCTTCTTAACCGAAGGACGTACCTTCATCATGCTTCCTTCCGGTAGTTCTCATACGAACCGTCGTGCTACCGGTAGAGCCAGGTGGAGCTGGCCTACCTTATCTTGTCGCCCAGCCGCAGGCGTGAACGTCGATGCTGCCATCGCTACTTGTAGCGATAGGTGATGCGACCCCTCGTGAGGTCGTAGGGGGAAATCTCGACGACGACCCTGTCGCCGGGAAGGATTCGAATGTAGTTCATGCGAATCTTGCCAGAGATGGTGCACAGGATGGTCTTGCCGTTTTCGAGCTCGACGTTGAACATTGCATTGGGAAGGGGTTCGATAACCTTACCCTCGAGCTCGATGCCGTCTTGCTTTGCCACCTTACCTACTTTCTGTCGCGAGCCACAGCAATTCCGTATCATACAGAAAACCACACATATTCATCCCTCCCCCGCACGGAACTACACATTTCCTGCGAAGAGGGAGGGTGTGTCATCAGCTCTCAGGGGCGTCCGCGGACTCTGGGGGAGCGTCCTGGCCCTCGGGCGCCTCCCCTTCCGACGCGCCCTCCGCCTGGGCATCGTCCGCCCCCTCCGCATCGGAGCCACCCTGCATCGCACACCACGGGCCAAGCTCGTCCGCCGTAAGGATGAGGGGGCCGTCCTCGGTGATGGCAACGGTGTTCTCGAAGTGAGCCGCCGGCATGTCGTCATCCGTGACCACCGTCCACCCATTGGGCAGCGTGTGATTGTCATAGGCGCCAAGCGTGATCATGGGCTCGATGGCAATGACCATCCCCACCTGCAGCTTGACTCCGCGGCCCCGCTTGCCATAGTTGGGGACGTTGGGATCCTCGTGCATGGCATGGCCGACGCCGTGGCCCACGTACTCGCGCACCACGCCATAGCCGTTCTCCTCGGCAAGCGACTGCACCGCATGGCCGATGTCGCCGAGATGGTTGCCAGGAAGCGCCTGCTCGATGCCCGCCTTGAGGCAATCACGCGCGACATCGCACAGCCCTTGCACGGTGGTGGAGACGGCGCCCACATAGAACGTCCAGGCATTGTCACCCACCCAGCCACCATACGTGGCACCCGCGTCGATGGAGATGATGTCGCCCTCCGAAAGCGTGACGGTGGGCGAGGGGATGCCATGCACGATCTGCTCGTTGGTGGAGGTGCAGATGCTTCCCGGAAAGCCATCGTAGCCCTTGAACGTGGGCCTTGCCCCACACTCGCGGATGAAGAGCTCGACCGCCCGATCTATCTCCTTGGTGGAGACACCCGGACGCACGAGGCTGCCCGCCCGGCGCAGAGCCTGCTTGGCGAGCGACCCCGCAGCCCCCATCTGCTCGATCTCGGCCTCTGTCCTGATGTGAATCATAGGCCCAGCAGGGACTTGACGTCCGCGTAGACCTCGTTCACGTCGCGATCGCCGTCGACCTGCTTCAGGATGCCGTGACCGGCGTAGTACTCCACGAGGGGTGCCGTCTTATTCCCGTAGGTCTCCAGGCGCTGGGCGATCGTCTCGGGTTTGTCATCGTCACGCTGGTACATTTCGCCGCCGCAGCGGGGACACGCATCCACGCCCGCTTGGGCGGTGTAGCCACACTCGCGGCAGGTACGACGTGAGCTCAGACGATTGATGATGACCTCGGGCCTGACATCCACGAGCAGCGCGACGTCGAGGTCGATGCCCATGTCCTTGAGCTCGGAGTCGAGCACGACGGCCTGCTGGCTGTTGCGCGGGAAGCCATCAAGGATGAAGCCCCTCTTGGCATCGTCCTCCTGCAGGCGCTCCTTCACGAGGTTGATCACGAGCTTATCGGGCACGAGCCTACCCGCGTCCATGTAGCCCTTGGCCTCCTTGCCCAGCTTGCTCTGCGCCTTGACGGCGGCACGGAGCAGGTCGCCCGTTGAGATGTGCGCAAGACCGTACTCGGCGACGAGCCGCTGTGCCTGCGTACCCTTACCAGCGCCCGGGGCGCCTAGGAGAACGATGTTCATGCTTTCCTCTCTCTCGAGTGGTGTCTTCGTCCCTCTGACCAACGTGTGCATGAGTCAAGTCTACACGCCTCGTCCTCGTTCTGGCACGGGTTTCCGGCAGAGAGGGGTCCTCGGCGCACACAGTTCCCACCCCTGTGCGCCGGGTGGGCCTCCAGGGACCCGGCTCGGGCATCCGTGACGGTATATCAGAGCCACGTTAGAGCCACGCGATGGCGGCATGGGAGCGAAAGGGCCCCAAGTGCGTGCCGACATCGAGGCGCAGGGTGGATTCGTCGGGGAGTCGGGGGCAACCCAGCGCCCTCGCGGACCTCGATCCTGGGCTTTCGTCGCTCGCGGGTGTCGCCAACGCGCCGTGGGCACGCAACCGAGCACGCACTTGGGGCCCTTTCGCTCCCCTATGGGCACATTACCCGCACAGCGGGTGGGGTCCCTGTATGGGAAGGGGCCCGGCCCGAAGGCCCGACCCCTGAGACTTCCGCCGCACGATGCGGAACCTACTTGAAGAATCCCTCGTAATTGTGCATCTTGAGCTGAGACTCCAGCTGGGAGATGGTATCCATCGCCACACCGACCATGATGAGCACCGAGGTGCCACCGAAGGCCTGCAGGAGCTGGTTGCCTGTGAGGGAGAACAGGATCGACGGAATCACGGCAAGGGCTGCCATGAAGAGGGCCCCGGGGAGCGTGATGTGGTCGAGCACACCCTTGATGTAGGACGCGGTGGCGCTGCCGGGACGAACGCCGGGGATGAAGCCGCCGGCCTTGCGGAGCTGGTCGGACGTCTCGTCGGGATTGAACACCATGGAGGTGTAGAAGTACGCGAAGAAGACGATGAACAGCACCGAGAGCACCCAGTTGAGCCAGCCGGAGGCCAGCGCGTTGGCGACCGTCTGCACCCATCCCACGTTGGGGAAGAAGACGGCGAGCTGGGCGGGCAGGTACAGCAGAGCGGAGGCGAAGATGATGGGCACGACGCCGGCCGTGTTTACCTTGACGGGCAGGTAGGTGGACTGCCCGCCCATCATGCGGCGACCGACGACGCGCTTGGCGTACTGTACCGGGATGCGGCGCTGGCCACGCTCGATGCGCACGATGAACGGGATGATCAGCATGATGACGACCAGCGTCACGATGGTGATGAGCGAGCCCATGTCGGAGGTGTTCCACGTCTGCGCGAGCGTGGGGCCAAGGCCGGCCATGATGTTCACGAAGATGATGAGCGACATGCCGTTTCCGATGCCGTACTGGGTGAGCACCTCGCCCAGCCACATGATGATGATGCCACCCGTGAGCAGCACCACCACCACGATGACGTTCTCGAGCATCTCGGGGACGCCCGGCATGGCGGAGAAGTTGATGCCCTGGCTCTTGAACAGGAACAGGTAGCCGATGGCACTGACGAATGCCAGCGCGATCGTGAGATAGCGCGTGTACTGCGTGATCCGGTTCTGGCCGGCCTCGCCCTCCTTGGCAAGCTCGCCGAGGGACGGCACGACCGCCTGCATCATCTGGAGGATGATCTGCGCCGTGATGTAGGGCATGATGCCCAGGCTGAACACGGAGACGCGGGCGAGGCTGCCACCCGAGTACAGGTTGAGCACCGCGAGCGCGCCGCCCTGTGACGTGATGGCCTGGCCCGCCTCGATCCACTGCCTAAAGGGGATGCCCGGTGCGGGAATGTAGGCGCCCAGTCGGTACAGGAGGAGGATCCCCACCGTGATGAGGAGCTTCTTCCTGAGCTCAGGAACCTTGAAGGCGTTAGCGATTCCCCTTAGCACGCCTCTTCGACCTTTCCGCCGGCGGCTTCTATCTTGGCCTTGGCAGAGGCGGAGACCTTGTCGACCTTGACGGTGAGCCTCTTGGAGAGATCGCCGTCGCCCAGGACCTTTACGGGGATGTAGTCATGCTTGATGACGCCCTTGGCCCTGAGAGACTCGGCATCGACGATCTCGCCATCCTCGTAGAGGCCCTCGAGACGGGCGACGTTGACGGGCGCGAACGCCACGCGGTTGCGGTTCTTGAAGCCGGGGAGCTTGGGCAGACGCATGGCGAGCGGCTGCTGGCCACCCTCGAAGCCGGCGCCCTTGCCGCCACCGGTGCGGGAGAGCTGACCCTTGGTGCCCCGCCCGGCCGTGGTGCCGTAGCCGGAGGAGGTGCCACGGCCAATGCGCTTGCGGGCCTTCCGCGCGCCCTCTGCGGGACGAAGATCATTGAGCTGCATGTGGGTGACTCCTAGTTCTCTTCTACCTCAACAAGGTGCTTGACCTTGAAGATCATTCCACGAACGCTCGGGTTGTCGGGCAGCACGGAGACGTCGCCGATCCTGCGAAGTCCCATGGCGCGGCAGGTGCGAGTCTGGTCCTCCTTGACGGAGGCAACGGCGCTGCGCACGAGCCTGACGGTAAGCTTCTTCTCGTCTGCCATGCCTTACGCCTCCTTCCCGTTGAACATCTCGGAGACGGTGAGGCCACGACGGTCGGCGGCCTCCTCGGGACTGGTGAGGGACTTGAGGCCCTCGGCGGCAGCCTTGATGCTGTTGAGGGCGTTGTCCGTGCCGAGGGACTTGGACAGCACGTTGGTGATGCCCGCAAGCTCGAACAGGGGACGGACCGGACCGCCGGCAATGACGCCGGTACCCTCGATGGCGGGCTTGATCAGGACGCGGCCCGCACCGTAGTGGCCCTCGACGGCGTGGGGGATGGACCCACCCTCGGTGAGGGGCACCTTGAACATGCTCTTCTTGGCGTCGTCGGCGGCCTTCTGGATGGCCAGGGGCACCTCGGCGGACTTGCCCATGCCGATGCCAACGTTACCCTTGCCGTCGCCCACGACCACGAGGGCGAGCAGGCTCATGCGGCGGCCACCCTTGACGGTCTTGGACACACGGTGGATGTAGACTACGCGCTCCTGAAGATCGGAGTCATTCTGGCGCTTGCGATCACGTGGCATTCAAATCCTCCTAGAACTTCAGGCCCGCTGCACGGGCACCGTCTGCGAGAGCCTTCACACGGCCGTGGTAGATGCGGCCACCGCGGTCGAAGGTGACCTTGCTCACGCCAGACTTCAGGGCGCGCTCGCCGATGAGCTTGCCGACGAACTCGGCGGCCTCCTTGTTGGAGCCGATCTTGCCCGTGGCACGGAACTCGGGGCTCAGCGTGGAGGCGGAGCAGATGGTCTCGCTGGTCACGTCATTGACGACCTGAGCATAGATATGCGCGTTGGTGCGATGCACGGTGAGGCGGGGGCGCTTGGCGGTGCCAAAGACCTTGGCGCGGACGCGACGCTTGCGACGCTCGAGACCCGCCTTCTTTGCCTGGTACTTGTTCATTCGTTCTCCTTAGCTACGCCATCACCTGACGGGGTGATGGTCTTTCCTCTGGGCTGGTGAGGCTTACTTGGCAGCCTTGCCGAGCTTCCTGCGGATGTGCTCGCCCTCGTAGTGGATGCCCTTGCCCTTGTACGGCTCGGGCGGCCTCTTGGCGCGCACCTCGGCGGCCACCTGACCCACCTGCTCCTTGGAGATGCCCTTCACCGTGATGTGGGTGTTGTCGGGCACCTCGAAGGTGATGTTGTCGGGGCAGGCGTACGCGACGGGGTGCGAGTAGCCCAGCGAGAGGTCGAGGTCCCTGCCCTTGAGCGCGACACGGTAGCCGACGCCCGCGAGCTCGAGCTTCTTCTCGAAGCCCTCGGAGACGCCGAGCACCATGTTGTTGATGAGCGTGCGCGTGAGGCCCTGCTGGGCGTTGGACTCGGTGGTCTCGTCGTTGCGGACCACGCAGATCTCCTCGCCCTCCTGCCTGATGGTCACGAGGTCGGAGAACGTGCGCTCGAGCTCGCCCTTGGAGCCCTTGACGCTCACGTGGCCGCCGTCGATGGTCACGGTCACACCGGCAGGGACCGTGACAGGCTTCTTACCAATACGAGACATTGTCTCCTCCTTACTTCCTGTCAATCCTTACCAGATGTAGCAGACGACCTCGCCGCCGATGCCCAGCTTGCGAGCATCGCGGTCGCACATCATGCCCTTGGAGGTGGAGATGACGGCAGTGCCCAGACCACCCAGCACGCGAGGAAGGCCCTCGGCGGAGGAGTAGATGCGCAGGCCGCACTTGGAGATGCGCTTGATGCCGCGGATGATGCGGGCGTGCTTCCTACCGTACTTGAGGGTGACATGCAGCGTCTTCTGGGGCTTGGTGTCCTCCACCTCATAGGACTCGACATAGCCCTCCTCGCAGATGACGCGGGCGACCTCGACCAGCACCTTGCTCGAGGGCATGGAGACCTCGGGCTTGCCGGCGGAGTTTGCGTTGCGGATGCGCGTCAGCATGTCTGCGATGGGATCAGTGACCTTCATTGATTCTGTCTCCTTCGTTAGTGATGAACCAGCGCGTGCGGTTCACACGGGCCCCTGGCGGGTGTGCCTGCACGCGAGAGCCCCGACCTACCAGCTTGCCTTGCGGACGCCGGGAAGCTCGCCCTTGCTCGCGAGTTCGCGGAAGCACACGCGGCACAGGCCGAACTTGCGATACACGGAGTGGGGACGCCCACAGCGCTGGCAACGGCTCTGCTTGCGCGTAGAGTGCTTCGGCTCACGCGACGCCTTGACGATCATCGATGTCTTAGCCACAAATCCTCCTTCAGGAAGAGGCCCCGGCTCCCCGGGGCAACTTGCACGTTTGGTTAGTCCTGCTTGAACGGGAAGTGGAAGGCCTCAAGCAGCGCCTTGCCCTCCTCGTTGGTGTTGGCGGTGGTGACGATGGTGATGTCCATGCCACGGGTGTGGTCGACCTTGTCGTAGTCGACCTCCGGGAAGATCAGCTGCTCGGTGACGCCCATGGAGAGGTTGCCGCGGCCATCGAACGACTTGGGGCTGATGCCACGAAAGTCGCGGATGCGCGGGATGGCGATGGCGATGAGACGGTCGAGGAACTCCCACATGCGGTCGCCACGGAGCGTGACCTTGGCGCCGATGGGCATGCCCGCACGCAGATGGAAGGTAGCGATGGACTTGCGGGCGCGGGTGACCAGGGGCTGCTGGCCGGTGATGGCGCGCAGGTCGGCAATGGCGCCGTCGATGGCCTTGGAATCGGTGGCCGCCTCGCCGACGCCCATGTTCACGACGATCTTCTCGAACTTGGGAACCTGGTTGACGTTCGTGTACGCGAACTTCTTCTGGAGCTCGTCACGCACGGTGGCGACATAGCGCTCCTTGAGGCGCGGGACGTACTTCTCTTCTGCCATGTGACACTCCTTGACTCTTGGGGTCTTAAGCACGGGGTTGGCCACTGTTCGGTTACCCTCGCACCTCCTGGCCTGGCATGCCAGGAGCCATATGTGCCTGACCTGGTCGAGACAGAATCGTCCCCACCCAGTCATACGGATTGTAATGGTACGCGTTTGGGAAAGCGATTGCCAGCGGGCATGGCCTGCATCCACCCTCCCCGTGGCAAATCCACAATTGCCAGCCCTGTCGGCCCTGATGAGCCCCCATCGCGCCCCGCCCTTCCCATGCCTGCAGCCCCTGGCGACAGGCAGGGATCCGTACTCTGGCGGTGCGGGGAGCGAAATGGCCCCAAGTGCGTGCTGGCCTCGCGTCCCATCCCCGCCAGGAGAGCATCCAGCGAGCCCACATAGGGAAAGGAAATCTTCTTTCGTCGCAAAAACAACGCTTTGGTCCAGCTGAGCGCACCGATCTGCACCTTCTAGGGACCCAACACCCGCTATGCAGCACGCACTTGGGGCCATTTCGCTCCCAATCGCTCACTCTAGGCTATAACTGCGCGTCAATCAATCCGGGAAAGAACCATACACCTCCTGTCAGACACGTGCAGCAATCCACCTTTCTTTAAGGTGCCGCTCAAGGAACCACTGAGCGAGTAGGGCTTTCCCCTCCATGCATCCCCTATGGTCTTTGTACTCTGCCAGATGAGCCGGGGGGTGCCCATGATTGTCGTCTCACATGAGAGTGCGCTTGCCCTGTGGCGCTCGACCGCCGAAGAGCCGCGGGGCATTGACGTACACGCATGTGATGGGATCTTCAGCCCCGTGTTGGGTGCTGGGCAGAGGATCGACCGACGCGCAGGCGGGGCACGGGCCACCTGTGGCTTTTGGCAGCGACATCAGCGAGAGCCTGATCCTCAGTACCAGTTAAGCCCCCGTGCATGGCCCGGGAAGCAAGCGTCCCTCACCGCAGGCGCGTGCCGTTGTGCCCTGGGAGAGCTACACCACCTGCGCCACGCGATCGAGGTCGATGGCATCACACATGTGCTCTGCCCCTCTCGGTCTGGACGCACCGACGTGCCTGACATCAAGGCGCACCTGTGCACGAGGAAGCTTTCCGGCAGGGACCTCTACGTCCTCACGGATGGCGTGCTCGTCTGCAGCCCCGAACTCACCCCCCTTCATCTAGCGCGCGGAGCCACCCAAGCCAAGGTTGCGCTTCTGGCAACAGAACTCTGCGGCCTTTACAGCCTGGATGAGACGACACGGGATACTGGCGCGGGGTTCAAGGGCAGAAAGGCACCCCTCACACAGCCGCGTCTCATCGCGCACATGCTCGATCGTCATCCGGGTGCCCCGGGAAGTCCACTGCTGCGTTGCGTGCTCCCATTTGTCGCACCCTATGCCGCCTCCCCCATGGAGGCCAAGATTACCCTGCTCCTCTGCCTCCCCCGAAGGTGGGGAGGGTACGGTCTGCCGCTCGCCAGCCTGAACGCGTCCATAAGGCTCTCGCCTCAAGGCGAGGTGCTGATGGGGCTCCCCGCCATTGCGGGTGACCTCAGCTGGCCCCAGTCTCATGTGTCCATTGAGTACGACAGCACGGCCGCGCATGGCATCAGCATGCGCGGCACATGGATGACGCACGACGACGTCAAGCGAACCATGCGTGAGGTCGAGCGACGTCGCAAGCGCGACGAGACGAGGCTCTCGGCCCTCAGTGCATCGGGTTGGCAGGTGTATCCCCTGGTCGACACCACGGTGCATGATCGCGAGGCACTTGACGCCGTCGCGCGTGCCGTCGCCCGAAAGCTAAGGAGAAGGCTCAAGCGGGACACGGCGGAGTCTCTGGCGCATCAGATGCGTCTCCGAAAGGGGCTCGGGTTCGAGCGCTCATGATGTGATGTTTAGCCATACGATGGCGGCAGAGGAGCGAAATGGCCCCAAGTGCGTGCTCGGCTGTGTGTTCATGACGCGTCGGCGGTGTCCATGGATGGCAAAAGCCCAGGATTGGGATTCGCTGAGATTCGTGAAGGCGGCAGATGGCTCCCGATTTCCCGATGGGGCCGCCTTACGTCTCGATGTCGGCACGCACTTGGGGCCAGTTCGTTCCCTCAAGAACACAAAAGGGTGCCCCGGTCTCAGCCGGGGCACCCAGAACGTTCGCCTATGGGATCAGGAGCTAGACTTCCTCGCCGGACCTCTTGGCATAGCGAACCTTGGTGCCGTTCTCGTCGAAGCGATAGCCAACGCGGGTGGGCATGTCGGTCTTAGGGTCGATCAGCGCGACGTTGGACACGTCGATGGCGGCCTCCCTCTCGACGATGCCACCCTGCTCGCCCATCTGCGTGGGCTTCTGGGCCTTCTTGACCATGGCGACGCCACGGACGACGACCTTGCCCGCGGTCGGGATGGCGCGCACGACCTCGCCGCGCTTGCCCTTGTCCTTGCCGGAGAGGACCTCCACCTGGTCGCCCTTCTTAATCTTCATCTTAGGCATGCTGCTCACTCCCCTACAGCGTCTCGGGTGCGAGCGAGACGATCTTCATGTACTTGCGATCGCGCAGCTCGCGGGCCACGGGCCCGAAGATGCGCGTGCCCTTGGGCTCGCCGTCCTTGTTGACCAGCACGCAGGCGTTCTGGTCGAAGCGGATGTAGCTGCCATCCTTGCGGCGCTGCTCCTTGACGGTGCGCACGATCACGCAACGGACGATCTCGCCCCTCTTGACGCCACCGCCGGGAGTCGCCTCCTGTACGGCCGCCATGACGACGTCGCCCAGGCCAGCGTAGCGGCGCTTGGAGCCACCAAGGACCTTGATGCACTTCACACGCTTGGCGCCGCTGTTATCAGCGACGTTGAGCATGGTCTCCATCTGAATCATTGCGGTTTCCTTCGAACTCTCTCCCCCAAAGAGGTGCGGCCACGCGAGCGCCGCACGTTATGGGAGGGCATGGATGGGTCGTTACTTGGCGCGCTCCACGATCTCCTCGACGCGCCAACGCTTGGTCTTGGAGAGGGGACGGGTCTCCATGACGCGCACGGTGTCGCCGAGGCCACACTCGTTCCTCTCGTCATGGCAGTGGAGCTTCTTGCGTACGGTCATCATCTTACCGTACTTGGGGTGATGCTTGCGGTACGTGACCTGCACCGTGACGGTCTTGTCGCCGGAAAGTGAGATGACCTCACCGGTGCGGACATGACGTGCGTTCCTGCCTTCGGTTTCTGCCATTTCTCATCTCTCCTGCTACTTCTCAGCAGCGGACTGCTCCGCTGCAATCTGACGAGCACGCATCTCGGTCTGGACGCGGGCGATGTCACGCTTGACGATGGTCACGCGTGCGGTGTTGTCCAGTTGGCTGGTTGCCATCTGGAAACGGAGGTTGAAGAGCTCCGCGCGACCATCCTCGAGCTTCTGGGCGAGCTCCTCGTCGGAGAGCTCCTGGACGTCCCTGTACTTCATCTACTTTGCCTCCACGTCCTGATCGGCGCGGGTAATGATCTTGGTCTTGATGGGAAGCTTGTGCTGCGCCAGGCGCAGGGCCTCCCTGGCAGTCGCCTCGTCGATCTCGCCAATCTCGAACATGACGCGACCGGGCTTGACGACGGCCACCCACTCCTCGGGGTTGCCCTTGCCCTTGCCCATGCGGGTCTCGGCGGGCTTCTTGGAGACGGGCTTGTCCGGGAAGATGGTGATCCATACCTTGCCGCCACGCTTCATCTGGCGGGTCATGGCGACACGGGCGGCCTCGATCTGACGGTTGCTGATCCAATGGGCCTCGAGGGCCTGGATGCCCCACTGGCCAAAGTGCAGCTCGGTGTTGCCCTTGGCCTGGCCCTTCATGGAGCCACGCTGCACCTTACGGTGCAGGACACGCTTGGGAGCTAGCATTAGCGGCCCCTCCTCTCGTTGCGGGAGCGACGGGGACGGCTGGAGCCCTCGAGCTCGGGATGCAGCGCAGGCTGTCCCTTGAGCTGCTCGCCCACATAGATCCACACCTTGACGCCACAGGCACCCATGGTCGTGCGGGCAGTTGCCTCGCCAAAGCCGATCTTGGCGCGCAGGGTGTGCAGGGGCACGCGGCCCTCGCGGTACCACTCGCGACGGCCCATCTCGGCGCCGTTGAGGCGGCCGGAGCACTGGATGCGGATGCCGAGGGCGCCCGCCTTGCGCGCGGACTGGACGGCCTTGCGCATGGCGCGACGGAAGGCCACACGGCCCTCGAGCTGCTCGGCGATCGACCTGGCGACGAGCTGGGCGTCGATCTCGGGGCGCTTGACCTCGATGACGTCCACGTTCACATGGCCCTTCTCCACGCCGGTGAGCTTCTCGAGTTGGGAGCGCAGGACGTCGATCTCGGCGCCCTTCTTGCCGATCACGATGCCCGGACGGGCGGTGTAGATGGTGATCCTGAGCTTGTCGCCGGCGCGGTCGATCTCGACGCGGGAGAGCGCGGCGGAAGCGAGGCGCCTCTCAAGGAACGTGCGAATCTCGAGGTCGGAACCGAGCGTCTTGGCATAGTTCTTCTTATCGGCGTACCAACGGGAACGCCACTGCTCGGTGACACCGAGGCGGAAGCCGGTAGGCTGTACCTTCTGACCCATGCTTTCCCTACGCCTCCTTTCCAGGTGCGACGACGACGGTGATGTGGCTCGTGCGCTTGTTGATGCGCGAGGCGGAACCCTTGGCACGCGGACGGATGCGCTTGAGCGTGGGGCCCTCGTCGACAGAGGCGCGCTTGATGACCAGGTTCCTGCCGCGCAGGCCGTTGTTGTTCTCGGCGTTGGCGACGGCGGAGTTGATGGCCTTGGCCACGGGCTCGGCGGCGGCACGCGTGGAGAACTGTAGCGCCTCGAGCGCCTGCTCGACGCCCTTGCCACGAACCATGTCCACGACCATGCGAACCTTGCGGGGAGCCATGCGCACGTACCTCGCGACGGCCCTCACCTCGTTGGAGGAGGTGTTGTCTGCCATGTCTCAGTGCCCCCTAATCCTGCTTGTGGCCACGGAAGGTGCGGGTCTGGGAGAACTCACCCAGCTTGTGGCCGACCATGGACTCGGTGATGTACACGGGTACGTGCTTGCGACCATCGTGGACGGCAATCGTGTGACCCACCATCTCGGGGAAGATGGTGGAGGCACGCGACCAGGTCTTGATGACCTCCTTCTTGCCGGACTCGTTCATGGCAGTGACGCGCGCAAGGAGGCGAGTCTCCACGAACGGACCCTTCTTGAGACTTCTGCTCATGCTTTCGATCTCCTAAGGCTCGTGTGCTACTTGGAACGACGACGACGGATGATGAGGTGGTTGCTGGCCTTCTTGGGGTCGCGCGTCTTCTTGCCCTTGGTGGGGACGCCCCATGGGGTGACGGACGGACGGCCGGACGTGTGGTTCTTGCCCTCGCCGCCGCCATGCGGGTGATCGACCGGGTTCATGACCGTACCACGGACGGTGGGGCGGACGCCCTTCCAGCGGTTGCGCCCGGCCTTGCCGATCACGATGTTGGAGTGCTCGGCATTGCCGACCTCGCCGATGGTCGCGCGGCAGGTGAGCAGCACGCGACGCAGCTCGGAGGAGGGCATGCGGAGCACGGCGTAGCCGTTGTCCTTGCCCATGAGCTGGATGGAGGTGCCGGCTGCGCGCGCCATGGCGGCACCCTTGCCCGGCTGGAACTCCACGGCGTGGATGAGCGTGCCCACGGGAATCTCGGAGAGGGGCATGGCGTTGCCGGGCTTGATGTCGACGTCGCTGGTGCCCGAGAGCACGGTGTCGCCCACCCTGAGACCCTCGGGTGCCAGGATGTAGGCCTTGGCGCCGTCAACGTAGTGCAGAAGCGCGATGAGGGCGGACCTGTTGGGATCGTACTCGATGGTGGCCACCTTGGCGGGCACGCCGTCCTTGTTGCGCTTGAAGTCGATCCTGCGGTACTTGCGCTTGGTGCCACCGCCCTGGTGGCGGGTGGTGATGTGGCCATTGTTGTTACGGCCGGCCTTCTTGTTCAGCGGCCCGAGAAGCGACTTCTCGGGCGTGCTGGTGGTGACCTCCGCAAAGTCGGAGACCGTCTGCCAACGACGACCAGCGCTCGTGGGCTTGAGGTGCCTTACTGCCATTACTCGCTCCCTTTCTTCCGTTGGCCGTCACGTCCAGGGAGTTGCGTGACGACACCGGATTACCACGGTACCGCGCGTATCCATCATGCGCGGCATGCAAGCCCGCAGGCACGGGGCCTGCGGGCGGATTGCCAGCTAGTCCTTCTGGGACTGGTTGTTGGCGAAGACCTCGATCTGCTCACCGTCGGCGATGGTGACGATGGCCTTCTTCCAGGTTCGGGTCTTGCCGGCGACGTAGCGCACGCGCTTGGTCTTGGGCTTCACCCACATGGTGTTGACCTTCTTCACGTGGACGTCGAAGAGCCTCTCGACGGCATCCGCGATCTCCTCCTTGGGAGCGGTGCGGGCGACCTCGAAGCTGTACTTGTTCAGGGACATCTGGTCGAAGGAACGCTCGGTGACGATCGGGCGGATGATGACCTCGTACGGGGAGTTCATTTAAGCGAGCACCTCCTCAAGCTGCTTGGCGACGGCGGTGGTCATGACGAGCGCACCGTTGTCGAGGAGGACACGGGTGTTGGCCTCGGAGGTGCCATAGACGACGACCTTGGGGAGGTTGCGGAAGGACAGGTAGGTGATGACGTCGTCATCGTCCACGACGAGGGTGACGCGCTTGCCCTCGAGCCCGAGCGCCTCGATGACGGCGGCAGCCTGCTTGGTGGACGGCCTCTCGAAGGAGAGGTCGTCGACGAGCACGAGCTCGGCGTCGGCGACCTTGCCGGAGAGGGCGGACCTCATGGCCAGCTTCTTCATCTTGTTGTTGGCGCGCTTGGTGTGCAGGTGTGGGGTGGGGCCGAAGGCGACGCCGCCGCCCGCCCACTGCGGGGCGCGGATGGTGCCCTGGCGGGCGCGGCCGGTGCCCTTCTGGCGCCAGGGCTTCGCGCCGCCACCAGAGACGGCAGAGCGGTTCTTGGTGGAGTGGGTGCCCTGGCGCAGCGACGCCTCATAGGCGACGACGACCTGGTGCATCACCGGGACGTTCGGCTCGATGCCGAAGACGCTGTCGGAGAGCTCGACCGTGTCGGTCGCCTTCCCCTGCGCGTTCCTTACTTCGATCTTGGACATGCTGTTCTCCTTGGTAACCTAGGGTCTACGTGACGTGGGCCCTTAGGCCATGCGGACCTGGACGAGGGCGTTCTTGCCACCAGGAACGGCACCCTTGATGAGCATGAGGTTCTGCTCGGCGTCGACGCGAACGAGCTTGAGGTTCTTGACGGTGACGCGCTTGTCGCCCATGTGGCCGGCCATGTGCAGGCCCTTGCGGACGCGGGCGGGGTAGGCGCACTGGCCGATGGAGCCAGGCTTGCGCTGGTTGCGGCTACCGTGGGTCATGGGACCGCGAGAGAAGTTCCAACGCTTGATGGTGCCCTGGAAGCCCTTGCCCTTGGAGGTGCCGATGACATCGACGGCCTTGATGTCGACAAAGTCCTCGACCGTGACCTTGTCGCCGCACTCGTACTCCTCACCGGGGGCAACGCGCACCTCGCGGAGGTAGCGCATGGGCTCGACGCCGTGTGCGTCAAAGTGACCTTGGGCGGGCTTGTTGACATGCTTGGGCTTGATGTCTCCGAAGCCGATCTGGACGGCGTCGTAGCCGTCGGTCGCCTTCGTCTTCACCTGCGAGACGGTACAGGGGCCAGCCTGGATGACGGTGACGGGAACGACGTTGTCGTCCTCATCCCACACCTGCGTCATTCCGAGCTTGCGGCCAAGGATGGTGCTGACCATGCTCATTCCTTACCTTCGGTGGTCATGGGACCTGTGGGACAGCTCCTCTGCCCTCCCCAGCGGACCACATCCTGTGTTGCTACGCCGCAGGTAGATGTCCTCGACACAGAACGACCCCCCTGAGTGCAGCTCGTTTAGTGTACATGCTCGCACGCTCGTTCACAATCTCTGCGCACAACTTTTTTGGCGTTCTAGCTGCAGCTTGAGTATCCACGGCGTCGGGCGTCTCCCTGGCCGCACGCGGGGGAGGCGCACGGGAACTGCGTGAGGCGGCCAGGCCTCGTCAGGCGCGCGATGCACGTATCGAGGTGCCGTTGGAGCGTTTTGGGCTGAAGTGCGTGATGGCCTTGGGGCCAAGGGGCCAAAATGGGCGATTCCATCGTCTTGGGATCCCGTCGGAGGCTGTAGCGGCGTCCATGTAGGTACATAACCGCACATGATGGATGCATTTGGATGGGGTCTCGGCGTAACCCATCACGCACTTCAGCCCAAAACGCTCCACTGCGGCACAAGATCGAAGGCCCCGTATGGCAGGAGGGCCCACATCCCTGTGGGCCCTCCCTGCGGCACGTCAGCCCCGCGCTCGTGCCTGTCTGTGCCCGTTACTGCTCGCGCCTGCGCAGGAGAGCCGCAAGGGCGATGCAACCGGTGGCTGCCAGGGCGGCAATGGCCGCGATGGTCATGATGCGGCCGGAGTCATCACTCGTCTGGGGCAGGTTGTCGCTCGGCCGTCCCGACGCGGGGGAAACGGGCGCGTTGGGCGTATGGGCGTTGGTGATCGTGAAGCCCGTCGTCGCATCGCCCGAGACGGTGGCCGTGTAGCCCTCGGGCGTGCCCACTTCCTGGACGGTGTAGGCGATGTCGCTGCCGTCCTCCTTCTGGAGCAGGTCCGTCCAGGTATGGGTCCACTGGTTGTCGGCACCCAACGTGACGGGGTCGCCCACGGGCTGTCCGTTGGCGTACAGCTGGACCAAGACGGAATCCGGACGGATGCCATCCTGGTCGTTCGCGTCATCCCAGGCCTTCGTGACCGTAACGGACGTCCTGATGGGCCTGTCAACGACGGTCTGCACGGCCGCGCCGGTGCCGTCCACCGTGAGCGTATATTCCTGGTCGTTCAGCTCGTAGCCCGCGGGAGCGATCTTCTCCCTGACCGTGTACGTGCCCTGCCTGAGGGCGCCCGAGGTCACCGTGCCATCCGCGCCCGTCGTGAGGTCGAAGGTCGACCCATCGGGAGACGTCACCGTGAACACAGCGCCAGCCAGCGGCGTCGTGCCATCCTCATCCACCTTGGTGATCCTGATGACGCCGGTATGCTCCCCGTCACCCGTACCGCCTGAGGCCGCAAGATGGTGGGATGCGGTGGACGTGTAGGTCCTGGTGCCGCCCGTGAGAGTCATCCTGTTGTGCAGCGTCATCCCCGGCGTATAGGTCGTGCTGTACTGCAGGAAGTAGGCGTCGCTGGTGTCCCCAAGGCTCAACGTGAACGACTTTCCGTCGGGCGCCATCTGCAGCATGCCATCGGCGACGAGCTCATCGGAGGTCCAGCTCTGCAGGGTGTCCGTGACGTCACCGTACTGTGAGTAGTTGACCTTCCTGAGGGAGAAGCTGTCGGCAACGTACGTCTGGTTCTGGTCGTCAAGTGAGTCGGTGATGGTGCCATTCTCCAGAGGGGACTTGCTCAGGTTGATGCGCGCCTGCCACGTTGCCTGGTTGGGGTTGTCCGTGGAGTCGACGCCCCACTTGGCCAGGTGCTCCTCCGTGATCGGCTGGGACCCGGTGACGACGACGCCCGTCTGGGCCGTCGTGGAGTGACCCGAGACCTCCCCATTGACCGTCACCGTAAAGGTGTTGGGGCTGTCCATCTTGACCTTGGTCTCATCAAAGCGGGAGGCCAGGTGCATGGTGCCCTTGACGTTGTACCTGTTCTCCACCGCATCGGAGAAGACGACGTGCACCGTGCCGCCCGTGTCACCCGCACCTGGATCGACCGTGGCATGGGCCACGACGTTGCCCTGCGTGTCCGTGAGGTCGAATTCGCGCGCCGTCGTGTCGGACGGGAACCTCATGTTGTCGGGCAGGGTGACGTCGAAGTAGTCGCCCGCATGGACGTCCGTGCCGTGGCTACTGGCATCCCAGTCCATTGCCAGGTAGAACGTGCTCGTGTGAAAGACCGAATCCACGTCCTGGTGTTCCAGGTTCTGGATCTTGAGACTCGTGATCGTGGTGTCAACCACCTTGCCCGCCGCATGGGCGGGGATAGGCATGAGCACCCCCATGCCCAGCGCAAACACGAGCACCGTCAGGAGGCGCAGTCCCCATCTTACCATTCTTCCTCTTCCTTTCCCGGAAACAGGCCCAACGCACAGTCAATGACAGCGAGCCACCAGCTCCCGCAATGACCCGTCGTGGCGACACGGAGCATAGGATCAGTCCTCCCCACGAACAGACGCGAAATCCGCCGTGCCCAGCTCACACACGCGAACCACCTGCACTTCCCTTCACATCTCCATATAAGGACAAGCGCAGACGTCTAGCAGTCAAGACCCTATCCATAGCTTTGTGTCAGCTTCGATGACACTGTCCTCTTACTGAAATAGAACATAGTGTTCCATCAAACTCCAGGTCAATGGATGTTGCTGGGAAGACATAATTATCACTAAGCAACCATCAACCTCAATTGGCTATCAGCTTTCTGCTTCTCAGTTGTTCATGGGAACCGCACTGATGCCATAGGTGTGGCCGTCGGAGCAAGAAAAGGGTCGAGCAGCTCTGCTCGACCCTCTATCGACCGACCCTGTTGCGATCGTCTGGGACGTTACTGGTGACGCGCCGCGCGCTCCCGACGTCTCCGGGATATACCCAGCACGAGCGCGATGGCACCGACGACGCAGATGCCCAGGCTCAGCTGAATCAACCCCCACATCGCATCATTCGTCTGGGGAAGCCTGAGGCCTAGGATCGTGGGGCCTGCCGGGGGATTGCTCTGCGGCGTCTCCCCGCCCACGAACGAGTGGTCGAAGGCAACGCCATCGAGCTTATCGCCCGAGGACAGGTTCTTGACCGTCACCCAGCCCAGCTTGAGACCACCCGCGTCATCGTTCTCTATGGCGACCTTGATCTCCCACACGGTTCCGTCGACCGTCATGCCGGGCGTCGCGGAGGCGTCGGTCACACAGCGAAGCTGGTAGGTATACACGCCAACGCGCGAAAACGCGAGGTCGCCGGTGGGCGTCGCGGTGCCTGCGGAGAGCGTGATCTCATATGATGCGTCACCATCCATGGTGAACGCATAGGTGTCCCCCTGCGCGCCGCTGGGCAGGGGAGCCGTCGCGTCCATGCGCCTGAGCTCATAGTCAAAGGAGGTGTCCAATCCCGCAGGAATGGCACCAGTCTTCGATAGGCTCTGTGTCACCTCAATGGTGCGTGGTTCAGAGGATGCATCGGTGGCCGCCCATGCACGGGAGGGGGCGCAGTGCAGCGCAAGCATGAACGTGAACGCAAGGGTCCCAAGTATCGCAAGAACCTCGTCCCGCGCGCGTAGCTGTCTCGTTGTCGTGCCCATGACGCCTTACTCCTTCGAATCACTGTCCGTGGCCTTGGCTCGCCTGCGCGAGGGTGCTCCGACAACCCAGGCGATCAGCAAGAATATCAGCAGCCCAATGCCAATCCGTGCCCACAGAGCCAGACCCTTCCTCCCTGTGTCTGACAGCGAACGATCGACTGCCTGCTGAGCATAGGGATTGTCATACGTCTGATCGGTAATGCGACCGACCACGACATGCCGTTGGTTCGTCCCTGAGCCACATGTCGAAAGAACGAGCATGTGGTCACTTGCCTGCAGGCCATCGTCCACCCACTGCGTCGCATGTTCCTTGAGATAGGCAAGGAATTCTCCCGTGGAGGGGGATGAACCCACAGTCGTGCTGTACACCACCTCATCGTGGGCATCCACCAGCAGATACGCGCACACCTCAACGCCATGGCCCATGCCACTGAAGTAGATGTTGCCGTACCGGTGCTGCTGAAAGAAGTCAGCGTCCCCATATTTGTCAAGATCGCCAAACATGAGGGAGTTCTCCATGTGGTGGCCGAAGATGACCGTACTTGCATCCGAGAAGTCCCGCGCGTTGCGCCAGTCCAGGAACAGGGATCCGGAGAGGGCAAACTCACCCTTAGGGTTGGTGTTGAGATACCCCTCGTTATCCTTGCCTTGGACGAGCGGGTAGTCGACCCCCGTGCCATAGAGCGTGAGCCATCCGACCACATCAGGGTTCATGGCCTGAAGCTCCGCAAAGCTCGGATCGTCATCGGATGAGGGTCGATATGAGGCAAAGGTCTCCTCCCCCGCCTGATCCTCCACGCGATTGTTGTCAAGTACCGAATAGGCCGTAAAGAGAACCACGAGCAACAGCACGGAAAGGACTATTCCGTCGACCAGCCAGTTTGTGAGCCGGATGGCCCCCTTGGCCAGCCGACGGAATAGCGCGTGCTGCATTTACCTCTCGAGCTTCCTCTTGGCGGTGCCGTAGAGGACCATGCCCGCGACGGCAACCGCTCCCATCAGGACGAAGGGAAGGTTGTTGACGATGAGGCCGGTGGGGGTGATGTCCTGGTACTTGTTGGTCATCGTGCCGGTGTTGGTCTTCTCGCCGACGAGCACGCCCTGCTGCGTCGTGACGTTGTTGCCGTTGGCGACGGCGGCATAGGACTGCGTGTAGCCGTCGACGGAGGCCTCGGAGATCTCGTACTTGGTGCCAACGAGGAGATTGGCGAAGGTGACGCCCTGGGCATCGGCAGCGGTGAACGTGATGGTGCGGCTCGTGGCGCCAGCGGCGACCGTGCCCGCATCGGTGATGGTGGCACCGCCCTTGACGACGGGGTTGATGGCGTTCAGGACGTCAGCGGCCGTCTTGCCGGCAGGCAGGACAGAGGGAGCCGTGAAGGTGACGGTGAACGCAAACTGCTTGCTCTTGTCGCCCTGGGCACCCGTGACCGTCTTCGTGACCACAAGGTTCGTGTTGGGATGGTTGGGGTTGTCGGGGTTGTCGGGGTTGTCGGGGTTGGGGTTGTCCGGCTGGTCGTTCGTGTTCTCGGTGTACTTGTTCTGGTCGAACGGGATCGTGTCACCGGAAACCTTGTCGTCGTTGGTGGTCGTGGCCACATCGCCCTTGGCAACGACGACGGCACCGAACTGGAAGCCACCACCGTCCTTGGGCACGACGGTCGCGATCAGCGTATAGGTCTGGCCATCAAACTGGAACTCGCCATTGGAGGGGCCATTGGTGACGCTTTGGTTCTCCTTGATGGTCCAGGCGTACACGCCGGCGTGCGTGAAGTTGCTCGCGTCGGTGGCGCCACCAAACTTGATGGCACCCGTGCCCGTGTTGTTGGCCGTACTCGTCGCATCGCTGAGCGTGATGTCCTCAACGGTGGCGGCCGGACCGTCGGTGTAGGTCTGCTCGCTGCCGTTGCCCGTGCTTAGGGCCTTGGGCGTGATGGTGTAGCTGAACGTGGCGGTAACCGTGGACCCCTCGTTCATCTGGAGGGTCTTCCGTACCTGGGGCACCTTGGCGGCATCCGCCGCAAACGCCGGGCTCGCAAACCCAAATGCCGCAGCCGCAAGTGCCATGACAAGCGCCAGCGCGGTCCACCTTCTGCTCTTTCTCATACGTACACGTCCTTTCGCTTGTGCGCGTTCCCGCGCCCTACCTACCATATGTAAGCGGATGTCAGAAGTTCCTTCTTCTCACAACCGTCATTACCTTGCCTTCGGTTCCCGATTCAATGTCCACCGGACCGTACAGCCTGCTGTCCTTCGACCCGGTGCGGTTATCGCCCATGACGAACACCTGGCCCTCGCCTACGGTTATGGGATACGAGATCCCTGCCGTGAAGGGCAGCGTCTCCGCATAGATGCGGTCCTCGCTCTGGTGGTATCCGTTCACCACCAGCCCGTCACTCGTGAAGTCGACCGTGTCCCCCGCAACCGCAATGACCCTCCTCAGCTCCTTCGTGCCCCCATCGTCCACCACGATCACATCACCTGCCGCATACTCCTTCTGCAGCCGGTAGTAGACGATGAGGTCCCCCTCTCGAAGCGCGGGATCCATGCTCCCATCAGGCTGCTGGACCATGCCAAAGAGGAACACGAAGACCATTGCGACGAACCCAAGCACAAACGCGACCTTGAGAACAAGGAGCACGAGCTCCGCGACAAGGGAGGGTTCGTGCGCAGGGGCGTCAGCCTCACCGGTAGCGCCCCTCGCTGGCGAGGCCGCATCCATCACATGCCGAGGCATCACTCCCCTCGCCTGAACTTGAACCGGAACCTTGTACCAGCAACGCTCAGGGCTGCCAGAATGGCACCAGCCCCAATGAGCAAGGGTGCATGGGAGCCGCCCACCGAGCCAACGAGGCCGGTGATTGGCACGTCCTGCTTGCTGTTCGTGAAGCTCACCGTCGTGTCGCCCGCGAGCGAGAAGCTCGACTCAACGCCCGTGCCATCGGTCGCGGTGCCATTGTCAACGGTATAGCTGGCGGAATAGCCATCGGCGTTGGTCTCCTTGATGGTGACGTGGTCGCCAGGCAGCAGTACCTTCCCGTCATCGGGGGCAATGCCCTCCTGCTCGCCATCCGCAAGCGATGCCGTCCTCTCGAGGATGGTCTCACCGCCACGTGTGACCGTCACGTCAAAGTCGAACTTCTTGGTCCTGTCTGACAGATCACCCGTCACGCCCTTCTTGACGGTCAGGGAGGGTATCTCGCGATTCGAGACGATGACCGGCGTGTCAGGATCATCGTGCCGAATCGCGAAGGTGTTGGTGTCCTGCCCATACACGGTGACGGTGGTGCTGTAGTCGCCTGCGCTCGTGCCCGACGGATACCCGGTCTCCGCAACCGTATAGGTGTCCTCGAGACGCAGGTTGGTCATGACCTTGCGCTCTCCGGGCCTCAGGTCATACGTCTGGTCATATCCGTTGCTGCTGGTGACGTGAATGGCATAGGTCTGGCTGGGATCATCACTCGTCACCTCGTTGCCCTGCTTGTCATAGAGCCTCTTCTCCACGACGAGCAGCGTGGGATTGACCTGAGGGATGGGGAACGGGGAATCTTGGCGGTGCCCCGTCGTATCGATATAGCTAAGCCTGGCGTCGCCATTGGTGGCATACATGCCATCGGTGGGACTGGCATCCAATATGCTGTCATCGACCTCGACGCGATAGTGCAGCTCGGCATACTTGACGTCGGGATGACTCGCGTCGATGGGTGTCGTGAGCGTGCCGAGGTCGTCCCAGTGCAGCCTCTTCTCGTTCGCATCGTAGCTTGCCGTACCCTGCGTGGCGGTGATGTCCGCGATGCTGCCGCCCGGGACGCTGAAGCCCGTCCCCAGGGGATCCGTCACCGATGCATCCTGCACCGCATCATTGATCCTACCGGCGATATCCTGATAAATCTGACTCAGGTCGGAAGGGCTTGCGGTGTAGCTGTGATTCGGGGTGGCAATGTCCTGGAGGATCCCCGTCCCCCTGGGGCCGGCCTCCAGGGCGATCGTCCACATGGTGGACCCGTCGTCCTTGGCAAAGCCAGACTCGGCTATCGCGCTGTTGCCATTGTTGTAGCGTGCCTCACGTCCTCTGTACCAGCCATACTGCTGTGTCAAGGTACCACCGTTGCCCACTCTTGACGTGTGGTCGAACTGTCCTTCTGGCACCGCCGTAGAGGTCTCGTAGTGCCCGCCGACGGCAGTCAGGTAGTCGTTTGGGCTAAGGATCCCATAGCTGTACGTCGGCTCGCCGTCGGACAGCAGCACGATGTTCTTGATATGTAGCGTGCCTCACGTCCTCTGTACCAGCCATACTGCTGTGTCAAGGTACCACCGTTGCCCACTCTTGACGTGTGGTCGAACTGTCCTTCTGGCACCGCCGTAGAGGTCTCGTAGTGCCCGCCGACGGCAGTCAGGTAGTCGTTTGGGCTAAGGATCCCATAGCTGTACGTCGGCTCGCCGTCGGACAGCAGCACGATGTTCTTGATATCAGCCGTCGAGCTGGCAAGCAGCTGCCTCGCCCGGTAGATACCCGCCTGGGTAAAGGTGCCGCCGTTGGCGCGGAGGCCATTGATGGCCCTCTTGAGGGCGGCGGCGTCATTCGTCAGCTCCTGGTTGGTCTTGACAACGGAGTCGTAGGAGACCACCGCAATGTGCGTGTTGCTGCCACCACCGTTGGACAGCAGCGTGTCGACGAAGCTGTTGGCCGCCTCCCGTGCCTCCTCGATACGATAGTTGTCCCGCATGCTGCCCGAGGTGTCGATGACGAGGACGATGTCACTCGTCTTCCTCGAGTCCTTGCCCTCCACGCGCAGGGTCACGTCCCATGTGTTGACCATACCCGGAACTGGCGTGGCCGTCTTGAAGAGCATGACCTCGCCCGGGCTCTGGGGATGGTCGGTCCCTATGGTGGGACCTGTTGGCGAGTTGCCTCTCATAAGCTGGGCGTTCAGGCGGTTGCGCAAGCCATTGCCGGTGCCAAAGCCAGGCGCGGTGGGTGCACTGTAGTTGTCCGGAAGCCCTGTGGACGATTCGGGACCCGTGAGGTGGTCGAGGTTCTCCCCCTTCGTGGGATCGGAATCATCGACCGTACCCCGTCCGTCAGCGGTGTCAGTCCCCTTGGCGTCGGCATTGGTCCCATCCGCGGCCACGGCCTTGAAGTTCGCGACATACGCGGCCGTCTTCTTGGGAGGTGTGAAGGTAGCGTCGGTGCTCACCTCCTTGCCATCGCACGTCCAGTCAACGAATGCGTAGCCATCGGAGGGCCTGGCGGTAACCGCAGCCACATCGCTGGCATCTCCAACGGCAAATGTCTGAGTCAGGGCGTCCTGTGGATCCAGCGTGCCGCCCTCGCCAGCCGTAAACGTGATGGTCACTGTTCCCGACGTGGCATCCTCAGCATACGTCCTCACGGTGGCACCACGTGCCATCGCGAAGCATGCCACGAGAACGATCGCGGTCAGAGTTATCCAGACCTTGGCAAACCTCTTTCTCATCACTGCAACCTCTCGTTTGGCTACGTCCTAGCCCGTACGCCCGTGTGAGATGACTTTAGAAACCTTAAAGAGCGTGCCACGAACCAATGTCGAGCATATGCGGTTGGCCATTGCATTCCGCCGCTCAATCACCCAGCTCTAATTACCATAACAGATACCTCAATTATTTCTTTGCGAAACCTTGCGTTTTTTTGCTCACAACCGTTCGCGTTGGCACTCGCTTCGTACATAGCTATCCCCTCCACTCTTCCGCAGCAACAAATCCTGAATAGAGCGCAGGACACCTACTCCAAGCAGCCCGGATGGGCTTTACTTTTTTGTCAAGTTTATAGAATGTTATGCGCGTTGTATTGTGTTGTATGTGCTAATATATGGGGTGGCCTTCGAGAGCGGAGGGGCGGAAGATGTTTCTGAAGAGGACCCCACAGAGGAACGGACGGGTGAAGCTCTCTGTATGTGAGAGCTACCGGGTCGGCAAGAAGACCAAGCAGCGCCAAGTGAGGTCTTTGGGCTATATCGACGAGCTCGAGGAGGAGCATCAAGACCCCATCGAGTGGGGACGGGCCCAGGCCCTTGAGATGACTCGCGAGAAGAAAGAGGGCGAGCAGGCTCTTCCCCTCGAGATCCACCCCCTGGAGAAGATCGACAGGAGGGGGACCAACAGGAAGAACCTGGGGTGCGCGATCGCGCTTGCCGTCTACAGCGCCCTGGGGATCGAGCAAGTGCTGCGCAACTACCTGCGCGGCAGGAGCGTGGCATACGACCTCAACAGCGTAACGAGGCTGCTCGTGACAGAGCGGATCCTAGGGCCAGGGTCCAAGCGCGCAGCCTGGCAGAACAGGGAGAGGTACTTCTTCAAGAGCGACTTCACGGACGATGATCTCTACAGGGCCTTAGACGAGCTCGCGAGGGCCAAGGACAAGGTCGTCTCCTCCATGAACAGGCGGATAGCGGCCGCGGGCATGAGGGACATGTCCTGCGTCTACTACGACGTCACCAACTACTACTTCGAAAGCGACGCCCAGGACGAGCTGAGGAAGCGCGGGGTCTCCAAGGAGAACAGGAGGAGCCCGATCGTGCAGATGGGGCTCCTGCAGGACGAGAGGGGCATCCCCATCTGCTACAGGAAGTTTTCGGGCAACACCCCAGACGCCCAGACCATGATCCCCGTGCTCTCCGACCTCAAGCGCGACTACGGGATGGACAGGCTCATAGCCGTCGCCGACAAGGGCCTCAACTCGTCGGACAACATAGCGGCGGCCGTGGCCAGGGGGGACGGCTTCGTCTTCTCCCAGTCGGCACGCGGCACCAAGTCGGACGCCGCCCTGAAGAGGTGGCTCACGGACGACCAGGGCTACCGCCACATGGGAGACGACTTCAAGATCAAGAGCAAGCAGGGCTTCAAGGCCTGCCACATCAAGGCAGGGGATACGAAGGGCGGAAAGCCCAAGGACATAAGGATTCCCGTGAAGTACGTCGGCTTCTGGTCAAGGAAGTACCAGGAGCGTGCCCGCCACGACAGGGCCAAGGTGATCGAGAGGGCACGCACGCTCATTAAAAGCCCCGCCGCCTTCAGCGCCCATGAGGCCCATGGGGCGGCAAAGTACGTGAGGGGCCTCACCTTCGACAGGGACACGGGCACTATTGCCGATGCCCGCAAGCTCTCCCTGGATGAGGATGCCATCAGGGAGGCAGAGGACTTGGACGGCTACTACCTCGTCGTCACAAGCGAGACAGACTGGCAGGACGAGAAGATACTCGATGCCTACCGGGAGCTCTGGCGGATAGAGGAGTCCTTCAAACTCACCAAGTCAGAGCTCAGGACCAGGCCCGTCTACGTCTGGACGGACGCCCATATAGAGGCCCACTTCCTCACGTGCTTCGTGGCCCTCACGATCCTTCGGATCCTGCAGTGCCAGACGGGTGTCCCCGCGGCCCACATAAGACGTGAGATCAAGGCCATGTCAGCCACGAACTTCGATTCCAACTGGTGGGTGTTCGACCACAGGACGGACGAGTCTGACGCCCTGGCCGCCTCCTGTGGCCTCGAGGAGCTCAAGCTCAAGTTCCTCACAACCAAGCAGGCCAAACAGGTCTTAGCTAAGGCAAATAGGCTAACGCTCCAACACAGAGGATAGTCAGCCACCCATCAACAGAACCGCAGCTAACCAGTACTGTCTTTGCTATCTAGCTGCGGAAAATGGGATACCCCAATTATTTCTTTGCGAAACCTTGCGTTTTTTTGCTCACAACCGTTCGCGTTGGCACTCGCTTCGTACATAGCTATCCCCTCTACCCCATAGGGCGCATGTTGGTGGATAGAATACGGAGGATGCACGAGTCCCCTTCGTATGCCGCGCGGCGGCATGGGAGCGAAATGGCCCCAAGTGCGTGCCCAGGCACGTGCCCATGGCACGTCGACGACGTCCACGGATGACAAAGGCCCAGGATTGGGATTCGCGAAGGCGCCAGATGGCCCCCGGTTTCCCTGTGAGCTTGCCTTGCGCCCTGACGTCGGGACGCACTTGAGGCCATTTCGCTCCCTCGAGAGCATCATGACCATCCGCATAGCGGATGGTCTGCCCTTGGCTGGGGCACGACCCTTCGGGGCCGACGACCCGGACGATCACCGTGCCAGAGGGTGAAGCCTTCTGCCATATGACGGGAGTCCATCGGCCGAATGGGTGGACCTGCATGCCGCGCGAAGGGCGCGCGGCACAGGGCTGGGGGCCCTGTATGAAGGTCGGGCCCCCACCGCACTGCGATGGGGGCCCGACCTGCTGACTCCTTGCGGCGATACCACCTGTAGGGGACTTACTCCTCGCCCTCGCCCTGCTCGACCTGGGAGAGCAGGTCATGCAGCGAGCCCAGGTCCTCGTTGATGACCTGGCCATCGTTCCGCTCAGTGGATCCACCGATGAGGTCGTCGTCATCCGCATGCGTGGTGGGCACCGCAGTGCCCAACATGATGTTACCGCCTGCGTCAGGCGAGAACACCATGTTCAGCAGCTGTGAGAGATCCTCGCTGTCGGCCTCGTCCTCCTCGGGCTCCAGGATATAGAGGAGGTCGCGGGCCTCGAGGCCCTCACGAAGCTCCTCGATCGCCTTTGCACCGATGCCATCGATGTGAAGCAAGTCGTCCTCGGTCTTGCCGATGAGATCCCCCACGGTCTCAATGCCCACCTCGCTGAACTTGTTCGTCCAGCGCTGCGAGACGCCCAGGTCATCAAAGAGATAGAGCTTGGCGTCCTCGCTGGAGAGCGTCCGGCCGTTCTTGGAGTACACCCCACCGTAGCCGTAGTCGTCGCCAATCCAGTCGAGCTGCTTGGGAAGCCTCTCCTCGACGTCCTTGAGCTCGTCGGGTGCCCATTCGGGCAGCGTCTTGGCATTGGGGCTCGTGGGACCCTCGACCTTCTCGCCGTGGTAGGTGAGCTCCACGTTGTCGTACGCTTCCAGACCGGTGCCTGCGGGAATCTTCTTGCCCACGATGACGTTGGACTTGAGGTCGAGGAGGTGATCGACCTCACCCTTGATGGCGCTGTCGGTGAGCACGCCGGCGGTGCGGATGAACGAGGCGCTGGACAGCCAGGAGTCAATGGAGCTGGCCACCTTGAGCGTACCCAAGATGACGGGCTCTGCCTGCGGAGGCGTGCCGCCGGCCATGGCGATGTTGCGCACGGTGTCGCCAAACACGTAACGGTCGACGTACTGGCCGAGCAGGTAGGTGGAGTCACCGGGGTTGATGATCTGCACGCGGCGCAGCATCTGACGGGCGATGACTTCGATGTGCTTGTCGTTGAGGTCGACACCCTGGGACGTGTAGACGTCCTTGACCGACTTCACGAACGTGTGCATCGTGGACTCTATGTCCGTGAGCTTGCGCAGCTTGCGGAAGTTCACGAAGCCACGCGTGATCTGGTCGCCGGCACGCACGGTGACACCCTCGCCCATGGCCTCCTCGAAGCCCGGCATGAAGCGCACCGAGACCGGCACCCGCCACTCCGCGATGATGCGGCTCTCGTCGTCCGCATCCAGGATCTGGAGCAGGTACTCGGTCTGCTCCGTGGTGATCTTGAGGATGCCGCTGTAGGGGGCAAGGTCCGCCTCGCGGCCTAGGATCTTCTCGTTGACGTTGCCCACGACATCGAACATGCGGGCGACCGTGGGGAGGCCCTGCGTGATGTCATCCGCACCCGCGACGCCACCGGAGTGAATGGTGCGCATCGTGAGCTGCGTGCCCGGCTCGCCGATGGACTGCGCGGCGATGATGCCCACGGAGGTGCCGATGTTGACGGGGCGTCTCGTGGAGAGGTCCCAGCCATAGCACTTCTGGCAGACGCCATACTTGGACCTGCAGGTGAGCAGTGCCCTCAGCTCGACCCTCTTGAGGCCATGCGCGCGGAGCATCTCGAGGTCGTCGGTCGACTCGATGTAGGCATCCCTCGCTAGGAGCACCTCGCCGGTCTGGGGATCGGTGATGTCGTTCAGCACGCAGCGTCCGACAAGGTCCGCGTCCACGCCGGACTCGCCCGACTTGACGAGGTCATAGGTCACACCCTCGTCCGTGCCGCAGTCCTCCTCGCGCACGATGACGTCCTGCGCGACGTCCACCAGGCGACGTGTGAGGTAGCCGGAGTCCGAGGTGTGCGAGGCCGTGTCCACGAGGCCCTTGCGGGCGCCATAGGTGGAGATGAAGTACTCCAGGGGCACGAGACCCTCGCGGAAGTTCGCCTTGATGGGAAGGTCGATGGTGTCACCGGACATGTCGGCCATGAGGCCGCGCATGCCGGCGAGCTGGCGCAGCTGCGTCTTGGAGCCACGGGCGCCGGAGTCGGCCATCATGTAGATGGGGTTGTCCTCGGTGAAGCCGTCGAGCATCTCGGTGCCCAGGGTATCGGTGCAGTCGGTCCACACGTTGATGACCTCGGCGTGGCGCTCGCGCTCGGAGAGCAGGCCGTTCTCGTAGTTCTCGTTGATCTGGTCGACCTTGTCCTGGGCCGACTCGAGCAGTTGGGGCTTGTCATCGGGAATGACGGCGTCCCAGACGGAGATGGTGAGACCCGCCCGGGTGGCATAGTGAAAGCCACTGTGCTTGATGGCGTCCAGGATCTCCTCGATCCTGGTGGTGCTGTAGCGGTCGCAGCAGTCATTGACCAGGGCGGAGATGTCGCTCTTGACCATCTTGAAGTTCATGTAGGGATAGTCGGCGGGCAGGCACTGTCGATTGAAGATCACGCGGCCCACCGTGGTCTCGATACGCACGGGATGGTCGGTGACATCGTAGTCCGTGGCCTCGCCACGACCCTCCATCACGCGGAAGTAGCCCCTGCCGTCCTTGAGGACGTTGGCATCGGCCTCCGAGACGCGCACCTCGATCCTCGCCTGGATGTCGAGGTCGTTGCGGCAGTCGTAGGCGTGCAGCGCATCGTCGAAGTCGGCGAACACGCGGCCCTCCCCCTTGGCGTCATCCTTCTCCATGGTGAGGAAGTAGACGCCAAAGACCATATCCTGCGACGGCACGGTGAGCACCTTGCCCGATGCGGGAGAGCGCAAGTTGTTGCTCGAGAGCATGAGCACGCGGGCCTCGGTCTGCGCCTGGGTGGACAGAGGCACGTGCACGGACATCTGGTCGCCATCGAAGTCCGCGTTGAAGGGCGCACAGACGAGCGGGTGCAGGTGGATGGCCTCACCGTTCACCAGCACGGGCTCGAAGGCCTGGATGGACAGGCGGTGCAGGGTCGGTGCGCGGTTGAGCAGCACCAGGCGCCCCTTGATGACCTCGTCGAGCACGTCCCACACGGCGGGCAGCTGACGATCGATGGCGCGCTTGGCGGCCTTGATGTTGTCGACCTTGAAGTTGTCCACCTTGCCCAGCTCGACGAGCCTGCGCATGACGAAGGGCTTGAAGAGCTCCAGCGCCATGGCGGACGGCAGGCCGCACTGGTGCAGCTTGAGCTTGGGGTCGACCACGATGACGGAGCGACCGGAGTAGTCGACGCGCTTGCCCAGCAGGTTCTGGCGGAAGCGGCCCTGCTTGCCCTTGAGCGACTCGGCGAGCGACTTCAGGGGCCTGCCGCCGCGGCCGGTGACGGGGCGGCCGCGGCGGCCGTTGTCGAAGAGCGCGTCCACGGACTCCTGAAGCATGCGCTTCTCGTTGTTGATGATGATCGCCGGGGCGTCGAGGTCGAGCAGGCGCTTGAGGCGGTTGTTGCGGTTGATGACGCGCCGGTAGAGGTCGTTGAGGTCGGACGCGGCAAAGCGACCGCCATCGAGCTGCACCATGGGGCGCAGGTCGGGTGGGATGACCGGGATGACGTCGAGGATCATGTTGGCGGGGTCGTTGCCGCCCTTGAGGAAGGCGTCCACGATCTCCAGGCGCTTGACGGCACGCTCGCGCCTCTGCTTCTGGGAGTCGTCGTTGACGACGATGGCGCGCAGCTCCTCGGCCTCCTTGGGAAGGTCGATGGCCCGAAGCAGGTCGCGCACGGCCTCGGCGCCCATGCCGCCCTTGAAGTAGATGGAGTAGTAGCGCCTCATCTCGGTGAAGAGGCTCTCGTCGGAGATGAGCTCACGCTCCTCAAGCTGCATGAACCTGTTGTAGGCATCCGTGCGCAGCTGCTTCTCCTCGGCGTACTCCTCCTCGAGGTCGACCACGCCGGCGCGCACCTCGTCAGCGGAGAGCGGCTCGATGTCGTCGAACTCGTCGTCCGCTCCCCCGCCCTGCGCCCTGAGGCGCTCGATCTCGTCGTCGCGCTCGGCGTCGAGCTCCTCGAGGTCGGCGGCAAGCTCCTCCTTGAGATCCTCCGCGTCGGCCTCGCGCGCCTCGCCGTCCACGTGCGTGATGACGTAGCTCGCGAAGTATAGGATCTTCTCGAGGTCCTTGCTCTTGACGTCGAGCAGACGGGCCAGCGGGAAGCTGTTGGGGCTCTTGAAGTACCAGATGTGGCTCACCGGGGCAGCCAGCTCGATGTGGCCCATGCGCTCGCGACGCACCTTGGCACTCGTCACCTCGACGCCGCAGCGCTCGCAGACGATGCCCTTGAAACGGATGCCCTTGTACTTGCCGCAGGCGCACTCCCAGTCCTTCGTGGGGCCAAAGATCTTCTCGCAGAAGAGACCGTCCTTCTCGGGCTTGAGGGTGCGGTAGTTGATGGTCTCAGGCTTCTTGACCTCGCCATGCGACCAGCTACGGATCTCGTCAGCGGACGCCAGCGAGACCTTGATTGCGTCGAAGTCTGTGGTATCGAAATCTGCCACGTTCGCTACTCCTTATCGTCGTGTGCGTCTGCGGCCAACTCGTCCGCCGGTGCGGCGGCAGACATGCCGATGAGGTCGTCGAGGGCGGCGTCGGAGGAAAGGACCTCGACGGCATCGGGGGCCTGCCGCTCCTCTGCCTGGCCCCTCTCCTTCCTGTAGGAGATGGGCTTGATGTTGAGCGCCAGCGAGCGGATCTCCTTGACGAGCACCTTGAAGGACTCGGGGATGCCGGCGGCAGGCACGTTCTCGCCCTTGACGATGGACTCGTAGGTCTTGACGCGGCCGTTGGTGTCGTCGGACTTGACGGTGAGGATCTCCTGCAGCACATGGGAGGCACCATAGGCATAGAGCGCCCAGACCTCCATCTCACCGAAGCGCTGGCCGCCGAACTGGGCCTTGCCGCCCAGCGGCTGCTGCGTGACGAGGCTGTAGGGGCCGGTGGAGCGGGCGTGGATCTTGTCATCCACCATGTGGCCGAGCTTGAGGATGTAGCTCACGCCCACCGTGATGGGGTTATGGAACGCCTCTCCCGTGCGGCCGTCGTACAGCGTGGTCTTGCCCATGTCACTCACCTGAGTCACGAAGTGCGGGTCGAGGGCGTCACCATAGAGGCCCTTGGCGCGGTTCATGACGTTGATGTTGGAGCGGCGCAGGGCCTCCCTGACCACCTCGTCGGACGCGCCGTCAAAGACAGGGGTGGCGACGAGCATGTCGCCCTCGACGACCTCGTGGGAGTCAGCGCTCGTGGTATCCCAGCCATGGGCCGCGGCCCAGCCGAAGTGGGTCTCCATGAGCTGGCCCACGTTCATGCGAGAGGGGACGCCCAAGGGATCGAGCAGCACGTCGACGGATGTGCCGTCGGACATGTAGGGCATGTCCTCGACAGGAAGGACGTTGCAGACGACACCCTTGTTGCCATGGCGACCGGAGATCTTGTCGCCCTGCTGGATCTTGCGGCGCTGGGCCACGAAGACACGGACCAGCTCGTTGACACCGGGAGGCAGGTCGTCCCCGGCCTCGCGGCTGAAACGCACCACATCCACGACGCGACCGTAGGCGCCATGCGGCATCTTGAGCGAGGTGTCGCGGACGTCGTGGGCCTTGGCGCCGAAGATGGCGCGCAGCAGGCGCTCCTCGGCGGTGAGCGCCGTCTCCCCCTTGGGAGTGACCTTGCCGACCAGGATGTCGCCAGGGCCCACCTCGGCGCCAATGCGAATGATGCCGTCGTCGTCGAGGTTGGCGAGCATCTCCTCGGACTGGTTGGGAACCTCGCGGGTGATCTCCTCGGGGCCGAGCTTGGTGTCGCGGGCATCGATCTCGTGACGGGAGATGTTGATGGAGGTCAGCAGGTCATCCCGTACGACGCGCTCGGAGACGATGATGCCGTCCTCGTAGTTGTAGCCCTCCCACGGCATGTAGGCCACCGTGAGGTTGGTGCCCAACGCCAGTTCGCCATGGTCGACGGACGTGCTGTCGGTGAGGGCCTGGCCCTGCTCCACCCGCTGTCCCACGGTGACGACGGGCCTGTGGTTGATGCAGGTGCTCTGATTGGAGCGCTCGTACTTGGGGAGGTCATAGCGCTCGGGGCCATCCTCGGTGTCCACGACCACATGAGCGGCGTCGGCCTCGGAGACGGTGCCGGCATGCACGGCACAGATGAGCTCTCCGGAATCGTGCGCGGCGGCGCGCTCGAGGCCGGTGCCCACTATGGGGGCATGCGGACGGATCAGGGGTACGGCCTGGCGCTGCATGTTGGCACCCATGAGGGTGCGCTTGGCGTCATCGTGCTCGAGGAACGGGATGAGGTTGGCCGCCACGGAGAGCAGCTGGCGCGGGGAGACGTCCATGTAGTCGACGCTCATGACGTCTACCTGCGAGGGAGCGCCAAAGCTGCCGTCGAAGTTCTTGGTGCGGGCCACGACGATATCGGCCTTGACGACCTTGCCCTTGGAGTTGATGCGTACGAACTCGCCGGTCTTGGGATCGATGGGGACGTCCGCCGGAGCGATGACGTGGTTCTCCTCCTCGTCGGCGGTCATCCAGTCGACCTGGTCGGTGACCTTGCCGCCCTCGACCCTGCGATAGGGAGCCTCGATGAAGCCGTACTCATTGACGTGCGCGTACAGTGCCAGAGAGCCGATGAGGCCGATGTTGGGGCCTTCGGGCGTCTCGATGGGGCACATGCGGGAGTAGTGCGAGTTGTGGACGTCGCGAACGGCCGTGGGGACATTGGTGCGACGGTTGGAGCCGCTCTTGTGACCCGCGAGGCCGCCGGGCCCCAGGGCGGAGAGACGACGCTTGTGCGTGAGGCCAGCCAGCGGGTTGGACTGGTCCATGAACTGCGAGAGCTGCGAGGAGCCGTAGAACTCCTTGATGGCGGCCACGATGGGACGGATGTTGATGAGCGACTGGGGCGTGATGTCATCCGGATCCTGAGAGGCCATGCGCTCGCGGATGACACGCTCCATACGGGTCATGCCGATGCGGAACTGGTTCTGCACGAGCTCGCCCACCGTGCGCACGCGGCGGTTGCCGAAGTGGTCGATGTCATCGAGGCGCTTGGTGGTGTCACCAGCGTGCAGCGCCAACAGGTAGCGCAGGGCGCCCACGATGTCCTCCTCGGTGAGGACGCGCTGCCTGGCATCGATGGCGAGGCCGAGCTTCTTGTCGATCTTGTAGCGGCCAACGCGGGCAAGGTCATAGCGCTGGTTGTTGAAGTAGAGGCCCTCGAGCAGGGAGCGAGCGTTGTCCACGGTGGGTGGCTCGCCCGGACGCTGGCGACGGTAGATCTCGACGAGGGCATCCTCACGGGTGGTGGCGACGTCACGCTCGAGCGTGGAACGTACGACGTCGGAGTCGCCGAGGAGGTTCATGATGTCGTCGTCGCTCTCGGCGATGCCGAGGGCACGCAGGAAGAGCGTTGCGTTCTGACGGCGCTTGCGATCGATGGAGACCACCAGGTGGCCATGCTTGTCGACCTCGAACTCCAGCCAGGCGCCACGCGCGGGAATGAACTGCACGTGATGGACGTCCGCGCCGTTGTCCACCTCGTGGGAGAAGTAGACGCCCGGCGAGCGCACGAGCTGGGAGACGACGACGCGCTCGGTGCCATTGATGATGAAGGTGCCACGGTCGGTCATGAGGGGGAAGTCGCCCATGAAGACGAGCTGCTCCTTCATCTCGCCGGTCTCCCTGTTGACGAAGCGCACGTCGACGAAGAGCGGGGCCTGGTAGTTGATGTCCTTGGCGCGGCACTCCGCGATGTCTGCGGGGGCGTCGCCAAACTGGTGGTCGCCGAAGGTGACCTCCATGGTCTTGGCGGCGTTCTCAATGGGCGAGAACTCGGCGAACGACTCGGCGAGCCCCTCACCCATGAAGTGCTCGAACGACTCCCTCTGGACGGAGATGAGGTTTGGCAGCTCCATTGCCCGAGGAATCTTGCTAAAGCTCACGCGCTCGCGCTGATTCTGGGCAACCTTGGAAGACTTTGCGTTAGGCACCAGACACTTCCTCCTTAGACGAGTGACCGCGACGATCGTCGCACCCATATGGCGTCAGTCATCGCAAACTAATAAAGTATCGGAATGGAGGGGGTTGGTCAACGATTGGGGCTTGACATCGTCCAGAAAATACATTATGAGGCCAGCGGCCAGATAATCCTGCGGAAACGCCTTCTCGTTTGTGTGCGGGATGTGTGCTCGCGAGCCATGGTTCGTGCTGGTATGTGACTGCGGGGGAGCAGGGCGCAGGGAGGGTGTGCGGCGCCCGGACGCGCCGTTCCGGCATCCCTGTAGGACCGTCCATGCGGGCCCGCCTCGTTCCTGCGCCGCGGCATGGGAAGGGGCCGAGCTGGGCTCGGCCCCCGAGCGCGCAACGATGGCACGCCGAGCTCTGAGAAAACGAGCTACTTGAGGGTGACCTCGGCGCCGGCCTCCTCGAGCTGCCTCTTGGCATCCTCGGCATCGTCTTTCTTGGCACCCTCGATGAGGACCTTGGGAGCGCTCTCGACGGCCTCCTTGGCCTCCTTGAGGCCAAGGCTGGTGAGGGAGCGAACGACCTTGATGACGGCGATCTTGTTGGAGCCGAAGGAGGTCAGCTCGACGTCGAAGTTGGTCTTCTCCTCCTCGGCGGGGGCGGTGCCGTCGGCTGCGGGGGCGGCGGCAACGGCAACGGGAGCGGCGGCGGAGACGCCGAAGACGTCCTCCAGCTCGTGAACGAGCTCGGAAAGCTCGAGGGCGGGCATCTCCTTGAGGGTCTCGATGATCTCATCCTTGGTGACGGCCATGTCAATTCTCCTTTGTCAGGGGCGCCCTTGTGACGCCCATTCCGATTCGGTGCGGTAGTGCGGGGGCCTGACCTAGGCGGCCTCCCTCTGGTCGGCCACGGCGGACAGCGCAGTGACCAGGCCACGCGCAGGGCCGGCGGCAACCTGTGCGATGCCGGAAAGCGGGCTTGCCATGACGAAGACCAGCTCGGCAAGAAGCTCGTCGCGGCTCTTGAGCTCCGCGTAGGCCTTGGCATCCTCGGCAGAGAGAGCCTTGCCATCGGCGATGGCGCCAACCCACTCGATCTTGTGGAGGGCTTCGGACTGCCTCTTGATGACCTTGGCCGCCTCGACGGGATCGTTGTCATAGAAGACATAGGCGCAGGTGCCCACCATGTTCTCGATCTCGGGAAGCTCTGCGCTCCTCAGCGCGATCTTGACGATGTTGTTCTTGTACACTTTCATGTGCGCACCGGCCTTCATGAGGCTGCGGCGGAGCTCCTGGGTCTCCTTCACGGTGAGACCACGGTAGTCGATCACGAACATGCCCTTGGAACTCTCGAGGGACTCGCCGATCTTCTCCAGCATGGAGACGTTGCTCTTGTTTGGCATGAAATACACCTCCCTGTCTGCGCTCGGGCACGAGCCGCCGACGCGGGCGGACCTTCGCACGAAGGACCCCGCCTGGCGCGCAGCCAAAGCGGGGTCCAAGAGACAAGTCTGAGACCACCTCGGCAGGCGGGTTCCCCCTTTGAGCCTTGCGGCACCGGCTGTCTTTGGCAGCGGACGTGCTGTTTGTACATCGCCCTTTCGGACGGGGGACATTGTTGCAGAGTCGCGGGCATACGTCAAGGCTCGCCATCCCCATACCTGGAAGGCTCTGTGGCAGCTCCTCACAGTCCGCAGGCGCGTCACGGGACGCCTGCCACTCCCTCTCCCTCCCCTGGCCACCGCTGACGAGCTTCGGCGGTGGAGCGCCGAGGCACGCGGACTCCGGGGGCTCACGCCCGCATGGCATGAGTCGCGCCGCATCATGAATGGATCCGCCTCGCCCATGGAGACGCGTGTCATGCGAAGGGGAAGGTCTCGGCGAAGGCGCCGACTGACCGATGCCCTTGATGACCCGACCTCGCGGTGGGCACGGGGATCGGTTCTGAGCGCGCTCGTCGACAGGCCCGTAGGCCGTGGCGGCTCCAAGACGCGCGTTGGATTGAGGCTGCCCCACGTTTGCCCAGTTGGGAAATCTCACGCTCAATCCAACGCACACGTACAAAAAGGTGTCCCGGCCTTCAGGCCGGGACACCCTGCTACTCGGCGAGGAAGTCGCGGGTGACGAAGGGGTCAATCCTGACGCCCGGACCCATCGTGGAGGACACGGAGATGGACCTGACGTAGCGGCCCTTGGCGCTGGAGGGCTTCACGCGGAGAATCTCGGTGTAGAGGGCCGCGTAGTTCTCCACGAGCTGCTCGACGGGGAAGGAGGCCTTGCCCAGGGGCACGTGGCAGATGCCATAACGATCGGCGCGATACTCCACGCGGCCGGCCTTGAGCTCGCCGACCATCTTCTCGACATCCATGGTGACGGTACCGAGCTTGGGGTTGGGCATGAGGCCACGGGGGCCAAGGATGCGACCAAGACGACCGACCTTGCCCATGAGATTGGGCGTGGCAATGACGGCATCAAAGTCAATGTTGCCAGCCTGAACCTCGGCAACGAGGTCGTCAGAGCCCACGATGTCCGCGCCGGCGGCCTTGGCCTCGTCGGCCTTGGTGCCCTCGGCGAAGACGGCCACGCGCACGTTCTTGCCGGTTCCGTTGGGCAGGCTGATGGAGCCACGGACGTTCTGGTCGGCCTTGCGGGTGTCGACGCCCAGGCGGATGGAGGCCTCGATGGTCTCGTCAAATGCGGCGGACGCAAGCTCCTTGACGAGCGCAAGTGCCGCCTTGGGGGCAAGGGCGTCCCTCTCGACCTTGGCCGCAGCCGCATTGTACTTCTTTCCATGCCTTGCCATACTACGTACCTCCTCTAGGTAGTTGCGAGGTGAACGGGCTGGCCACCCTCCCTCGATCTCAATGGCACTCCACCAGTTTCCAACGTTTGCCACTGCCGAGCCGTGGGAACCATCGCCAAGTAGCGGCAGCAGAAACCGATGGGTGCATCCCCTTGTCCTCGGCGAAATCCATGAAATGCTTGAGCCGAGGACAAGGGGATGCACCCCCGAAGGGGTGCGTGCGCTACTCGGCGATGGTGACGCCCATGGAGCGGGCGGTGCCGGCAACGATCCTCTTGGCCGCCTCGATGTCGTTGGCATTGAGGTCGGGCATCTTGATCTCGGCGATCTTGGTGAGCTGCTCCTGGGAGAGCTGCCCCACCTTGTCGCGCTGGGGCACGCCGGAACCGCTCTTGAGCTTGAGCTCCTTCTTGATGAGCTGGGCCGCCGGAGGGGTCTTGGTGACGAAGTCGAAGGAGCGATCCTCGTAGACCGTGATCTCCACGGGGATGATGTCGCCGGCCTTGTCCTGCGTGGCCGCATTGAAGGCCTGGCAGAACTGCATGATGTTGACCTGAGCGGCACTGAGGGCGGGGCCCACGGGAGGCGCGGGGTTGGCCTGGCCGGCGGGAATCTGGAGCTTGATGAAGTGGACGACCTGCTTTGCTGGCATCGTGTGTCTCCTTGAAGCGAACGTTTGCGATCTATCGTGTCTGTTCCGAGAAGCAATCCTCACCGATTACGGAACAGGGGGTTGTGGGCTAGGCGATCTGTGTCACCTGGTCGAGCGTGAGCTCCACTGGGGTCTCGCGACCGAAGATCATGAGCATGACCCTGACCTTGCCCGCCTCGGGCATGACCTCGGACACCTGGCCATCAAAGTCGGCCAAGGGGCCACTCACGACCTTGACGGACATACCAGCCTCAAGGTCGGTCGTGGTGGCGCGCTTAGGCTCCCGCACGCCCGATGGGTTGGTGCGGCGCATGATCTTGTTGAACTCGGAGCGGCGCAGGGGGACGGGCTTGCCGTCCACGCCCACGAAGCCCGTGACGCCGGGGGTGTTACGCACGACCACCCAGCTGTTGTCATCCAGCTCCATGCGCACGAGCACGTAGCCGGGGAAGACCTTAACGTCCTTCGTCTCGCGCTTGCCACCATTCTTGATCTCGGTGACCTCCTCGGTGGGAACCTGGATGTCTACGATCTGGTCCTCCATGCCGTAGGTCTCGATGCGATGCTCGAGGTCGTTCTTGACCTTGTTCTCATAGCCTGAGTAGGTGTGAACCACATACCAGCGCTTAGCCATCGTGCCCTTACCCCCTCAGCTTTGTGAATTGGAACATGAGATTGAGGAAGCCCGTATCGACAAGCCATACGACGGCACCCACGACGACAAGCGCCACGATGACGGCCACGGAATAGTTGGTAAGCTCGGATCTTGAGGGCCAGGACACACGACGAAGCTCGCTCCCCACCGCACCAAGGTACGTGCGTATGCGACCCTTCCTCCTAGGCGCCTCCTTGCCGCCTTTGGCGGAGCCAGCCGCGAGGCTCTTGCCCTCGGACGTGGCGACCCTCTTGGAGCCCTTGGACTCATCGGAAGTAGCGGCAGCCTCCTGTGCCTCGCGTGCGACACGCTCCCGTTGGCGCGCTTGACGGGCACTCCTCCTCTGTCGCTCTTTCTTTGCCATCCCTCACCCCTCTTGGATGTCCCTCTTCAGTGAAACCGGCAAGCCCCAAGGGGGATTGCCGGTGGTGTTAGCTGGCACGCCAGGAAGGACTCGAACCCTCAACACTCGGTTTTGGAGACCGATGCTCTACCAATTGAACTACTGGCGTGTACAGACCCCATTCTAGCGGGTCTCCTTGTGGATGGTGTGCTTATGGCACCACGGGCAATACTTCTTCAGTTCCATGCGGTCGGGAGTGTTGCTTTTGTTCTTCTTGGTGGTGTAGTTGCGACGCTTGCACTCGGTGCATGCGAGAGTAACCAGTGTGCGCATGAATCCTCCTGTAGACTATCGCCGCCGTATGACCCCATGGGCGACGCAAGTAGCGAGGGTACCATTGCTCGGCCAGGTATGTCAACTGCCGCAGGTCATGCCACTGCCCCTCAACAAAACCACCAAACCCTGGGCACCCTCACGCACTTCACGAAAGGGGCCCGGCATCCATCGGGATGCCGGGCCCTGCTGCCTTGGGGGAGTGTCGCGCTCCGAAAGGAGGGGGCTACTCCTCTATCGTGGAGACACGGCCGTCACCGACGGTGTGGCCGCCCTCGCGGATGGCGAAGCGGAGACCCTGCTCCATGGCGATAGGATGAATGAGCTCGCAGCTGACGGTCACGTGGTCACCCGGCATGGCCATCTCGACCTTGCCACCATTGGAGTCGGTGAGCGCCTGGATGTCGCCCGTGACGTCGGTGGTGCGGAAGAAGAACTGGGGACGATAGCCGGAGAAGAACGGGGTGTGACGGCCACCCTCCTCCTTGGTGAGGACGTAGATCTCGCCCGTGAACTTCTTATGTGGGGTGACGGAGCCGGGCTTGCAGAGCACCTGGCCACGCTCGACGTCCTCGCGCTTGATGCCGCGCAGCAGGATGCCCACGTTGTCGCCAGCCTCGCAGAAGTCCATGGTCTTGCGGAACATCTCGATGCCCGTGGCCGTAGAGGTCTGGGTGTCCTTGAGGCCCACGATCTCGATGGGCTCATTGAGCTTGAGCTCGCCGCGCTCGACACGGCCGGTGACGACGGTGCCGCGGCCGGAGATGGTCATGACGTCTTCGATGGCCATCAGGAAGGGCTTCTCGTTGTCGCGCTGGGGCGTGGGGATGTAGGAGTCGACGGTGTGCATGAGCTCGATGATGGAGTCGACCCACTTCTGCTCGCCGTTGAGGGCGCCGAGGGCGGAGCCACGGATGATGGGGGTGTCGTCTCCGGGGAAGTCGTACTCGGAGAGGAGGTCGCGCGTCTCCATCTCGACGAGATCGATGAGCTCCTCGTCATCAACCATGTCGCACTTGTTCAGGAAGACGATGATGTAGGGCACGCCGACCTGGCGGGCGAGCAGGATGTGCTCGCGGGTCTGGGCCATGGGGCCGTCGGTGGCGGCGATGACGAGGATGGCGCCATCCATCTGAGCCGCACCGGAGATCATGTTCTTGACGTAGTCGGCGTGGCCGGGGCAGTCGACGTGGGCGTAGTGGCGCTCCCAGGTCTCGTACTCGACGTGGGCGACGGAGATGGTGATGCCGCGCTGGCGCTCCTCGGGAGCCTTGTCGATGTTCTCGAAGGCGGTGTAGTCGGCCTTGCAGCCCTCCTGCTCGGAGAGGACCTTGGTGATGGCGGCCGTCAGGGTCGTCTTACCATGGTCGACATGACCAATCGTACCAATGTTTACGTGCGGCTTACTACGATCGAACTTCTCCTTGGCCATTGCCGTCCTCCTTATGAAACAACCCTTAGGCCATCCTACACGTGCGCATATCTCAAACGGCACCGAAGCGCCGTAAGATTGCTGGTACCGGTGACTGGATTCGAACCAGTGACATCGCGGGTATGAGCCGCGTGCTCTAACCAGCTGAGCTACACCGGCATGGTGCCGAACGACTTGAGATGGAGCCCGCGACCGGATTTGAACCGGTGACCTCTTCGTTACCAACGAAGTGCTCTACCGACTGAGCTACACGGGCATGGTGGGGATGCATGGACTCGAACCATGGAACCCAGAGGGAGCGGATTTACAGTCCGCCGCAGTTGCCGCTGTGCCACATCCCCATGCCGTTTTCAAGCCACCTACAAGTGCGGAATCATCCCGAAAGGCACGCCCCTCCGAATGGGTTCCTCCTTGCAAGCGGGAGAATGATACGACGGGTACACATCGTTGTCAACGGAATCCACGCGGCCGGGCGTCTCTCTCCCACGATTCCTGCACAACTGTGGGGCGACCTGCGCGAGCGGCCCGTCGCAGGGGGCACTAGCCCTGATCTGGCGCCTGCTCCTGCGCCTCCGCCGCCAGGAGGTCGGCATAGCGGGAGAACCGCACGACCAGGTCCCTCCCTCGCTCATCCCTGATGGACACGCGCGCATTGATGTGACGGAGCGTGGCAACGACGGCCGCGGCATCATATGCATGAAAGGTGAGCTTGCCCATGAGCCTACCAGCAGTCACCTCCATGCCCTCCTGGGCCAGCATGTCGACGGCTATGTGGTCGTCAGCGACGTCCCGACGCGCCTGGGGGTCGTCCACGAGCGTGCCCTCCAGCTCCTCGAGCCCCCTGATGCTGGCGATGGTTCCCGCATGTGCGGCAAAGAAGAAGTAGACGTTCGAGCTCTCGCGCATCGGACGCTCCGGCGGTCGGGGCAGCTCGTCCGCCTCATGCCCCCTGCCCAGCTGGAAGTCGAGCAGCCACTGGATGGCGTCGAAGCCGGTCATGGCGATCATCTTGTCATACCCCATGTCCGCCGTGAGGCGGTACCCCAGCTCGAAGAGGTGGAAGACGCCATCGGCCGTGCGGATGGCCTGGACGGAGGCGATGCCGTCCCGGCAGCCGGATGCGGCGAGCACACGACGCACGCCGGGATCCACGTCCCTGAGGTATGTGCAATAGCCCGTCGAGATGGTGGTTCCAAAGTCATAGATGTTGGGGGGATGTCCGGGCTCGTTGTAGGTGGCGCCCAGGCGCAGCATGCGCGCCTGCCCCCCCACCAGCGCGTAGACGATGCTGAACTCGTCGCCCACCAGGCGCTGCTCGACCACGACGCGGGGGTTCTCGGACACCTGGCGCACCAGCTGCCAGGCACGCACAAGCTCCTCGGGCGTGTCACAGAAGCTGACCCCCTGGTTGCCGCTGCAATCGACGGGCTTCACCACCACGGGGAAGCGCACGGCGGCGAGCTCCTCGTCGAGCCTCGCCCGCGTGGCATCCCGGACGCCACCGGTGGCGAGCTCAGTCACAGCCTGATCCATGAGGGCGGGATCGGGGGCGTACTGGTCTGCCGTGGGCACCCCCTCCCGATGGCAGATGTCGAGGAACCTGCCCTTGTTGCGCGCGGTCTCCCAGCCTTCGGGCGCAATGTAGCAGGGGAGTCCCAGACGCCCGCACAGCTCGATGGTGCGGTCGAGGTTGAACTCGCTGACGCCGGCAAAGACGCCGCCCACGCCCTCGGCACGGCAGCGCTCCTCGAGCGCCCCCACGTTTCCCGTGTCGATCGGCCAGCTCTCGTCGGCGACGAGCTTTGCCCGGGACGCCTCCGGGGCAAGCCCGTCGGTCACAATCACATGGCAGCCCATGCCCTGGGCCTTGCGCACGATGTCGACACTCCCCAGTGAGGTGCCCAGCATCAGCAGCTTCTGCACGCGATCCCCTCTCTACCGTCCCTCTCTCGTCCCGGCGACGAGCCTGCTCCTCGGGCGTCCGGATGGGCCTGCGGGGAGTCTGGCGGCAACGCAGCTGCCAGGGGTGGCACCCTGACGGCCAGCTCCACGTCCCATGACCGGCCGCATGCCCGCGAACCTGCCCCCTCTCGCCAGACAAGGTACCTGGCAAGCCCCTTGAGAATCATCGGTACGTCCCTCCTGCCGTCCTGGCGTCCAGCACGAGGTCGCAGATGAAGTCCACGTCCTCGAGCGGCAGGTCGGCGTAGAGTGGTAGGGTGAGCACGCATTCGCTGAGCCTCAGCGCCACGGGCGTCTGCGTCGCGTCGAAGCGATCCCGATAGCACTCGAACGCACTCGTGAGCGGATAGAAGTACTTTCGTGCCTTGACGCCCGCCTGTTCCAGGACCTGGCAGACGCCGTCCCTGCTGGCCCCAAACTCCTGCTCGTCCACGATGATGGGGAAGTAGGCATAGTTGGGCCGCACCTGGGGGTCAACCGGACTGAGCCGAATGCCCCCCACACCCTCCAGCCGCTCCCGATACCGGCTGACCACGCGCCCACGCCTCGCGATCTCATCGTCCACATGGCGCAGGTTGCACAGGCCCATGGCAGCGCAGAACTCGTTCATCTTGGCGTTGGTGCCAACGCCATCCACCCACTCGGGACCTCGGATGCCAAAGTTCTTGAGTCGGTAGAGCTCCAGGCCAAAGTCCATGTCGCGGTAGCAGGCCGCTCCGCCCTCGATGGTATTGAATACCTTGGTCGCATGGAAGCTAAGACATGATACATCACCAAAGCTTGCGATTCCCTGATTGCGATAGCGCATGCCGAAGGCATGGGCGGCATCGTAGATGACCCTCAGGTGATGGCGCTCGGCAATCTCGGCGATGGCGTCCACGTCACATATGTTGCCGTACACGTGCACGGGCATGATGGCGCTCGTGCGCGTGGTGACGAGGCTCTCGACCTTGGAGACGTCCATCGTGAAGTCACGGGCGCTGACGTCACAGAACACCGGCGTGAGGCCGTTGCGGACGATGGCGTGCGTCGTTGACGCGAACGTGAAGGGCGTGGTGATCACCTCGCCCTGGAGCTTCAGCGCCTGGAGCGAGAGCTCCAATGCCATGTGGCCGTTGGTCAGGAGTTCCACGCGCTGGACGTCGAGGTAGCGTCTGAGCCCCTCCTGCAGCTGCTCGTGCTTGGGGCCCATGTTCGTCAGCCACCTGTTGTCCCAGACATCTCCGATCTCTCGCACGTACTCCTCGAATGGGGGCATTGACGGACGGGTGACCAGGATGTTCTTGTGTGCGCTCATGGGTTCTCTCTCACGGGGTCTGTTGGGGCTGGGATGGGGCGGGACGCCTCTCAGGGGCTCGGGCTATACCAGAGAGGTATGCTGCGACGCGACGTCGTCGGAACCGGTGCCCCTGTGTCGAAGCATCACCTTGGCGCCGGAGAGCACGTTCCACTTGAGACGCTGGGCGACCCCGTACTCCTCAAGCACGGGCTTGTAGCGTGGGGAGAACAGTGCCGCGTAGTGGTGAAGGACGAGGTCCTCGAAGAACTCGCGACGTAGGATGGCACGCTGCACATAGGTGGTGTAGCGACCCTCGCTATACTCGTCGAACGCTTGGAGCCCCGCGCGATACCCCTGGTGCACGCGTACGCTGAAGACGGGGTCACGGGAGAGTCGGGACATGAAGCCACCGCTGTCCTCGGTGTAGCAGGACATGGGGCGCGCAATGTACCAGGCGGGTCCCTTGCTGAGGAAGAACAGCTGCATGGGCTGATCCCCCACGAGGTAGAACCTGCTGGGGAAGCCCGTTGGCGCAAGCTTGAGGTATTCGTCCACATAGTCGCGGCGCGTCAGCATGCAGCTGATCTGGAACATCCATCTGCCCTCATAGAGCTCCCGACGGAGCCATTCGTCCGCGCCGAGGATGCCCTCGTCGACAGGCACGGGCGGGAACATGGCGTGCGGATTGCTGTCACCGGGCCTACGAGCCAGCACGTCGTGAACCGAGAAGGCGCACTCGGGGTGCTCGTCGAGCGCATGCACCTGGCGCTCGAGCTTGGAGCTGTCGCACCAGCAGTCGTCCGTCTCCAGCAGCGCCACGTAGCGTCCGCGTGCCTGGGCGGCCATCTCGGTGATGACCGACCTTCCCTTGCCGTACTGGTTCTCGCTCTCGAGGAAGGGGCGTACGATCGCAGGGTAGCGCTCCGCGTACTCCCGAATGACGTCCGCAGAGCCATCCGTGGAGGCATCATCATGAACGAGCAGCTCGAAGGCGAAGCTCGTCTGCTGGCACACCACGCTGTCGAGGGCCCGTCGAAGCGTCTTGGCATGGTTGTAGCAGATTCCCAGTACCGACACCACGATCTCATTCGCTGGCATATTCTGTTCCAACTCTCTCATCGATTGTGACCAGTGGGCCACGCATGGCTCACACCACATGAGGTTTCGTTAAGATAGCGAAAGCCTCCGCTTCAGTATGCCAAAAATCATCTGGAGAATCGGATTCCTGCCTAGGACACCACAGATGGCATAGATGGCCACGGCCACCACCACGTCGAGCACGAGTCCGAGGAACACGTTGTGGACGAGGGTGCCGACCGCCATGACGGCCGCCCACATGACGAGGGCGGAGAGCACGGTGCCGGCCACGAAGCGCACATCGACCCTGGGGCGCACGAGCCTGAGCGAGTGTCGCAGCAGCAGTATATTGACAAAACACTCTGTCAGGACGGAGGCGACGGCCGCCCCGTTGAGCGACCAGAGGGGGATGAGGAACAGATTGAGTGCCACATTGAGGGCCGTGGCGCAAAAGTAGGGCCCCACCAGCTTGCCCTCCTGTCGCGCGCCAATGATGACCTGATAGGAGACGATGTCGCCCAGCCCCTTGAAGATCATGATCGGCGCCAGGAGCTGCATCGTGAACGCCGCGGGGGCGAAGGGCTCACCAAACATGACGATAACCAGATTGTGCGCCACGGCCACCGTTCCCATCACGATGGGGGCGGCAAAGTAGAACACGATCTGCATGCCCAGGGTGACCAGGTCGCTCACCTTCTCGCGATCCGTCTCGAAGAGGTAGCTGATGCGTGGCAGGAATACCTCCGAGATGGCCGTGCAGAGGGTGAAGACCACCATGACCGCCTTCATGGCGTTGCTGTACCAGCCCACCACCTCGGGGGTGTCCATGGCACCCAGCATGAGCACGTCAACGTAGTTGTAGAGCTGGGCGCCGGCAGAACAGGCGACCAGGACGAAGATGGGCCTCAGGTGCTGCCTGAGGTGGAGGCCGTGGAGCGTGAGATGCACGTGGCGCCTGGCGCGCACGATGTTGAAGAGGTAGTTGCCACAGGTCCCCATGACCGTGAGGAAGGCACTCAGGACATAGTCCTGAGGGCCGTGCACGAACAGGAGGATCGCAAGCACCGAGAGCCCCTTGACGATGATGCTCCTTACGGCGATGTAGACGTAGTCCTCCCTCCCCTGATAGAACCAGTCGATGCTGATGTAGTTGAAGAGAATGGGCAGGCCACACACGAGATACAGCGGCAGGTCGCTCGTAAAGAACAGGGCGACCACGATCGCATAGGCCAGCAGTGCCACCGTCGTGGAGCAGAAGTTGATGGCGATGATCTCGCTGAAGCAGGTGTCGGTGTCCCGTTGGCTGTCGCGGCGCTTGGCGATCTCGCGCACGCCATACATGGGTATGCCCAGACAGGCGACGAGCACCAGGTACGAGGCGACGTTCTGCGCGTACGAGACCGCTCCGACGCCCGCCGGCAGAAGGACGCGCGCGAGATAGACGGACGAGATGAGCGGGAAGATGACGTTCAGCACCTTATAGAGCACGTTGAACGCCGCGTTTGCGGCAAACGAATGCCCCTGCGGCGGCTGTGAGGTGACACGTTGGCTAGCCACGAGATTCCCCCTTGTCGTGATGACGCTTCCACCAGTGCCAGTATCCGGCTGCGGCAAGCGCCCCACCGAGCGTGTTGTAGGTAAGATCCGCGACTTGGAACGTACCCACGTGAAGGACGAGCTGACAGGCCTCGATGAGCAGCGAGAGAACGCCCACGGAGACGATGGCGCGCGCCAGCGGATGACGGGAGGCGTGACGGCGCAGGAGCACGTCGAGCAACGCCACGGCAACCGGCATGAGGAGCAGCAGGTTCTCGAACCCCTCCCCCGTGAAGTCGCCGTTGCTGTCGTGCAGGCCCCACCCCTCCCAGAGCACGCACAGCGGGTCAGACCAGTACCCGCGCCCCATCAGCGTGCGACTGGCCACCAGCACGACAAAGGTGACGAGGGCGCCCTCGCCTCTGAGAGCGGCATCCCCCCTGAGGGCGGTGGCCCATGCGCGTGCCCCCGCAAAGAGGGCACCCCTCACATGTGCGGCATGCTGGCACCAGACGAAGGGTGCCAAGGTCACCACCACGGCGACGGCAAGGGCAAGGGGGAGCGGCACGAAGAACGCCTCGAGGATGTCCCCCACAACAGTGGCCAGAGCAACGATCAGCCTCATCATGAGTCCCATGGCCCTCGCTCCCACGAGACGTATAGGTGCCCAGCGCCAGCGGTAGGGCCGGAACGCACCAATGACATCCTTGTCCAGAGGGATGGGCACGACCCCAGGCGCACCCCGAGGCCCTGATGGCTCGACCGCACGGGGGCTGACCGGAGCAGGGACACGGCCGTCATGCGCCCCACCTATTCTCCCCCAGCCACAGCCTGGACGGGAGACGCCTTCCTCCCCTTGGCGTGCGCCCCATAGGTCGGAGGGACGCCATCCTCCTCATCCTGCCGGGAGGCGGCATGGTGGTCCCGTGCCATGGCGACGATGGAGCCGAGCACAAAGCCGATCACAAAGCCCAGGGCCGCGACAAGATCGCGGGAGAGGGAGCTGGGATGATCCGCGAGCTGCGGGGGCGAGGCGACCGTCATGTAGGTCGAGTTGATGACGTCATCCATGTAGCCCGGTGCCTCCTGCACGAGCAGCTGGGCGAGACGGTAGGCGTCCTCTGCCGTATCCGCCGTCACAGTCACCGTCACGAGCGGGGTGGTGGCCTCCACCGTGGCGGTCGCCAGCTTGCCCTGGCGTGCGGCGATGTCATAGGCCGAAAGGCCGGCGGCATCGGCAGCCTGCTCCTGCAACGACCCGCTCGAGAAGGCGAACAGATAGACATTGGCAAGCGACTGTGACGTACTCATGTCGCTGGTGTTGAGGTAGCCGAGCGCCTGCTGGTCGTTCGGATCCAGCGCCGACCGATCCGCAGAGGCGGCGGCCTGGGTCGTGGGACGATTGCTCACGTACACGGTAAACGTGGACTGGTACTGCGTCTTTACGAAGTAGGTGACGTAGGCAAAGCCCAGGGCCGCACCGAGCAGCGCCATCAGGATGCAGGATACCATGTGATGCCCTATCGATCCCAGCAGCCTGGACAACCTGATCGCCGTATGCTCGTCGTACGAGAGGTCGATGTACTGACTGCTCATGAACGTTCCTCCGTGATGAGGTCGAAGCTCGCAAGCATGTCATGGGCCTCCTGCCGTGAGGTGTTCATGATGACGTCGACGATCGAGAGGTTGGGGACGAACTCCTCGACGCGCACCTGTGGGTAGGGAACGGGGTGACACCGCACGAACGCCAGCTTGATGCCGTGGGCCCGGAAGTCCTCGAAGGAATAGAGCGCGGTGCCCCCTATCGGGTTGTAGTAGGTGTCCGCCTGCAGCTGGTCGCAGTAGTCATAGAGACGCTGCTCGCGACGGAGGGACGGGTCCTGCGGAAGGTCGGACGTACGGATGAGCCGCGTGTCGATGCCAAGGTAGTGGCAGGTGAGTTCGATGGAGTCGAAGAGGAAGTCCGCAAGGTTGGTCTTTTTGCAGCGCAGCACCCTCTCCATGAGGTCGAGCCCCGCATCGAAGTTGGGTGCGGAACGATACTCATGGCTCAGCTGGTGAAGCATCGTGTCCGCATCAAAGGGTGCGAGCTCGTGCTCCATGATGAAGCGGTTGCGTGACGCATGGACGATGGGCAGCGTGAGGTAGCGCGGCCCCATGTTGCCCAGCACACGGTTGCGATTGACCCACCCCCGCTTGATGTAGTTGTAGTTGTCGGCGACACCATAGACGTCCACCGCATTGATGAGCTGCCAGTAGCCCAGGTATGGCATGAAGTACGCCTGGTTTGCCCCAAAGATCACGAGAGGTCTCCCTTCAAAAGTGCCCCATAGAACGTCTGCTTCCCATTATGCTCGGCTGGGAACCCCTGCTTCCAGGTGAGTTTGAAAAGGCTGGTGTCGCGGGAGAGTTCGTCCCAGCGCGCCGAGTCAAAGGGCTCACCCAGGCACTTGGAGAGCTCGTCGCAGAGGGGGTTGTTGGGTGTGACCCCCTCGAAGGCCGCGGCGATGTATGGGTCGTGTCGCTGAGCCATCGCGATAAGATAGTCCACAAGCAGATAGTCGACCATGAAGTCGCTCCGACGCCAGTGCTCGAGGAAGAGGTCGCGCACCGTGACGAACACGCGGCGATGGTCCTCGTCACAGGCAAGCGAATACCCCGCAAAGTTGCCTCCGGCAATGGAGGCGTGCAGGTAGTCAGGACGCTTGATGGTGAACATCGGATGACCGAAGACCAGCTCGTCAATGGGGGCGATGCAGAAGAGCGTCGCGTCCAGCCAGAGCCCACCGTGTTCGGCCAGCAAGCTGAGCCTGAGAAGGTCAGAGAGGTTGGTGCGCGTGATGATGCCCGCATGCACCTTGTCCATCACCCAACCAGGAAGGTCCACGTAATCACGATAGTTCGCATCCGTGACAAGCGTAACGGGGTGATTGCCCACGTTACGGCTGATGGATGCCACGCAGGCACGCACGATCACCGGCGCCCGATCGAGCCCCTGCCACCAGCAGAGCCACACGTGATCCGTGAGGGTGGGAGCGGCTGGCGGGGGCGGGGCGGCATAGTCATAGGATGCGGCATAGTCTCCCAGCAGCCCCTCGAGGTACCGAAGAACCACCGCATGCTTGCGCAGGAGTCGGGCACGTACCGCCGGTGGCTCTCGGTAGCCATTGTGACTCATCACCTGGATGTCGACCTTCGCGCGAAGGGTGGCGAGCGCGTCAGACCATGATGTCGCCCCCGCAATGACCCGCGTGGCGTGTAGCTCTTCGCCGATGCGATGGAACATGTGCCTGACGCTCATGTGGCCCGTCATGGCTGACGACCCCTCCCCTTGCGGAACATGCGGTACAGGCGTGCCAGGCTCAGCACCGCGCAGACATTGTCGCGCTCGAGTTCGTGCTCGAACAGCCTTTCGCCCAACGGCATGCCTCGCCGTGACAAGCCTATGCAGTATTCCTGAAACACACGAGACTCGACGAGCCGGCGGATGTCAGACGTCCGCCGGCTGTTGCTCAGGCTGCTCGATTCTATCGCTCTCACATACAGGATGGCATACGTCACAGCCGTATGCCTCGTGCGTTTCAGAGACTCAGCAGCATCGGACTCGTCCCTCGCCAGGGCGGCAAGCTCGTTGACGAACTTCTCATAGTGGCTGATGGTGCCCCAGGCACCGAGGCGCGCACGCCACACGGGGTCATCCGTGCGATAGAAGTAGTCGGTGGAGCAGATGAACGATACGCATCGCGCGTGGGCATACGCCGCGATGCTGAAGAGCGTGTCCTCGGTGACAACATCCTCAAAGGCGAGGGCATGCTCCTCGACGAAGGCGCGGCGATAGATGGACGCACCCACGAAGAGGGCAAGCGGGTGCGCCAACGAGTCCTCCGGAAGCATGCCAAAGAGCTGTCTGCGCACGCCGAGGATGCCTCGCCGCTCCCTCAGCACGATACCGGCGAGCGGGTGGGGCCGCACGCTACAGGTCACATTGTCGCGCACGTCACAGTGCCCGCTCGAGACGATGTCCGCCCCCTCCTTGACGGCAGACCTGAGGAGCTGCCCGTACAGGGAGGGTCCCACCCAGTCATACGCATTGACGAAGGAAAAGGTAGTCTCCCGTGCAGACGCGCATGCCGGCGTTGCGCGCCTCGCCGGGACAGTGCCGCTGCCGATGCACCACACGCACGTTGGCATGATCCTGGCCGAGCCGATCGACCAGGCGGCCACTGCCATCGGACGAGCCGTCGTCCACGAGGATGATCTCCAGGTCATCGATGGTCTGGGCAAACAGGCTGTCCATGCATGTGGCAAGGTACCCCACGGCATCGTGGACGGACACGACCACGCTAAGGATCGGCATGGGTCAGCCCCCCATACAGCCCCCCAGGCCAGCCGAGGCGAGCATCGGACGGGCAACGTGCGTGTGCAGGGGCGCTCAGGCCCTCCTGTCGGTGGCGATGGGAAGCCCCATCGCCACGTGCGGGCCTCCCTCCCCGACCCGGGTCATATGTCTCTGCCCCGCCCGTGCGGCAGTGGAACCCGTCTACCAGGAGCGCCCTCATCGCGTGGGTCCCGGCAACGCAGCGCCCTCGTACACCGCCAGCGTACGATCGACAAGGGCGTCCCACGAGTAGGTGGATCGAACGTGCGCCAAGGCGGCCCTCCCCTGGCGCGCAACCTCCTGCTGCGCCCCCAGCAGACTCGAAAGCTGCTCCGCAAGGGACGAGGCGCTCCCGCGGGCAAAGGTCGTCCCCGTGCCCGCCAAGACGTCCGCGCACTCGGGGATGTCGCTCGTGAGGCAGCAACGTCCATAGGACATGGCCTCGAGCAGGCTCATGGGCATGCCTTCGAGATCCGAGGGCAGCACGTAGAGGTAGGCGTTGCTGTAGAGCTCCTCCAGGACGCGCCCCTGCACGAAGTCCGTGAACAGGATGGAGTCATCGCCTGCGGCGCGCTGTCGCACGTGGTCGAGATAGCCCTGCGAGTCGGAGGCACCCCCCGCTATCACGAGACGCTTGTCCGTATGCACGCGACCCCAGGCACCGATCAGGTGGTCGAGCCCCTTCTCGGGCACGATGCGTCCCAGAAAGAGCACGTAGGAACCGGGTTCCAGCCCCCAGGCGGAACCGATGAGCCTCGCCGTCACGGGCGACTTCACGGAGACGGCATTGGGGATGAGGATGGTCTTACGCCCATAGGCGCACCTGAAGTACTCCTGGGCACCACGGCTGAGCACGATGACCTCATCGGCCTCATGCGCCGCCCTACGCTCCCCGTGCCTGAGGTATGCGGAGGCCGCACGACCCCACTTGGCGCGCTGCCAATCGAGCCCATGGATGGTGACCACACTGCGCACGCCCGCGCGCTTGGCAAGGCCCACCATGGCGGCGGGGCCCTCGGCATGGAAGTGGATGACATCGACGCCGTCCGCAAGGGCCGCCCGTGTCGCAAAGTACGAGGAGCTGGCGGCGGCGAGGCCCTTGGCCTCGATCGTGCGGACGTGGCGCACGCGCACGCCCTCGTACTCCATGACGGAGTGCTGGTCGAACTGTGTGCCAGCCACGTTGTGGCCACGGCGACAGTAGGCGACCACCTCGTTGCCACGCTCGACAAGACGTCGGGAAAGCTCGCTCACCACCACCTCGACGCCACCCTCACGCGACGGCACACGCTTCTGTCCAACCATGGCTATTCTCAAGAGGCTCCCCTAGCAGCCCTGTGCCCGAAGCACGGCAAAGACGGTCTGGAAGATGATTCTCAGGTCCGTGAGGAAGGAGCGGGTGCGCAGGTAGAGCACGTCGAGACGCATCCACTCGTCGAAGCTGATGGTGTCGCGATCGGGCTGCACCTGCCAGTAGCTGGTGATGCCCGGCTTGCAGCTCAGGCGATAGGCCTGATAGTAGTTGTAGCTGCTACACTCACTGGGCAGGCCGGGACGCGGCCCCACCACAGACATCTGACCCATGAGCACATTGAAGAACTGGGGCAGCTCGTCGAGGGAGTGCGCCCGCAGGAACCTACCCACGCGGGTGACCCGCGGGTCATCGTGCATCTTGAAGACGGGGCCATCCTTCTCGTTGTACTGCATGAGTGTGGCAGCCTCCGCCTCGGCGCCCACGCGCATGGAGCGGAACTTCCACATGCGGAAGGTCCTGCCATCCTTGCCCACGCGCAGCTGCTTGAAGAGCACGGGACCAGAGGGGTCATCGATCTTGATGGCGAGCACGATGAGCACGTACAGCCAGCTGCCGAGGACGATGGCCACCGCCGAGAAGACTATGTCAAAGACGCGCTTTGCGAACCGATAGAGTGCCCCGCGGCTCGCGCGACCGGACCTCTCGCCAGAGGGCGGTATGATACCCAGTGCCTGCTCCATGCGTACCCCTCATCCAAGTGCGGACCATTGCGACACGGGTGGGAGGCTGACGTCGCACGATGGGTCGCAGGACGACGATGGGCCAACACCCCCGTGGGTGCCGACCCATCTGCATACGCTATGGAGCTGGCGGCCGGACTCGAACCGGCGACGACTAGTTTACAAGACTAGGGCTCTACCAACTGAGCTACACCAGCATGCCACAGCATCATAGCGTCTGCGGGGCCGACACACCAGAAGTGCTAGAGAGAACCACCCTCCTCCTCATGCCATGACATGAGGCCTCGGGATGGGCGGAGGCCGCCCCGTGCACTCAGACGCGCCAGCAAGCACAAACCAACCCGTGCCACATCGACCGCCTCCTCATGTGCCGGAGAGCTCCTGTCGCCCAAGGGCGATACCCACCGCAGGGCACCGTGTCCTTGTGACGAGCGAGCTCAGAAAGACATGAAACCTCCAATACAGCATTATCGGTAAGCGTGATTCCAGATAGCGACCCATCACGTTCCACATGTGCCGATATGGCAACAGAAGCGTTCCAATATATGCTGTTTTTTTAATCCAGATCCAGAAATGTATATATCTATACAGATTACATTCAGATATAAAAGATTCAGGCTATTTACAGCATTTTATGCAGAACGTCACACTCATGGATAAGAAAATGAGAGTAATCTCACGCAATTTAAGTTTTCTTTATGGTAAGGCGACGGAGGGGGCTAGGAGCGTCCGAGCATCCTGTCGAGCCGGGCGCGCGTCGCCGGGTCGAGGCGGTCCTCGAGTGTGAGGTGCTGGTGCGTGCGCTCCACGCGCTCCCGCTCCATCTCATGGGACAGCTGCTTGACATCCGTCACCAAGACGTCGCTCGACACGCGCGTGACGGGGACGCCACCCACCGTCGCCCGGATGGTGTTGTCCGACGTCACCACCGTCACGGCTCGCGGGACGAGGCGCGCCGACGTCACCAGACGTTCGATGACCGTATCGGCACTCTCACCCGCCTGGGAGAAGATGATGCGCACGCCAGCCCTGGACAGGTTGGGGCGATCGGGGGAGACGTTACCCGCGGCATCAAACACGATGGTCGCCTCATAGCGCCCCTGGGCGTAGGTGGCGACGTCCGCCACAAGCCGCTCGCGCGAGCGCTCGAAGGGGTCGCCCGGGTCGGTCTCGTCCATGAGGACGGTGTAGCGGGGACTCTTGTGGATGACGTTATAGCCATCGACGACCAAGAGCTCGTGCGGTTGCCTAGGCATCTGCGCGCCCCCCTGCGGCCGTGGTGCGACGCAGCCACTCATAGCACATGACCGTGGCCGCCTGGGCCACATTGAGCGACTCCACGCGCCCGCGTTGCGGAAGCCTGCACGTGAAGTCGCAGCTCTCCCGTATCAGACGCGAGATGCCCGTGCCCTCGGACCCCATCACCAGACAGAGGCGGCCCTCGACGGGGGCCTGCCACACGTCATCCTCCGCGTGCTCGGTGGAGCCGCAGACCCAAAAGCCCGCCGCCTTGAGCTCATCGATGGCACGGGAGAGGTTGGGGACCTGGGCGATGGGCACATGGAGCACCGCACCGGCAGAGGTCTTGTAGGAGCCGACGCCCACGCCCGCCGCACGCGCCCCGGCGATGATGACGCCTGCCGCACCGACGACTTCGGCGGAGCGCACGATGGCACCGAAGTTTCCCTCGTCCGTCACGTGATCGAGCAGGATCACGAGGGCATCCCCCGTGCCTGCGGCGACGATGACATCCGCCAGCGAGGCATAGGAGTATGGACGGACCTGCACCATGATGCCCTGATGGGCGCCATGGGAGCTCAGGACATCGAGACGTGCCTTAGGCACGTACGCCATCGGCACGTCCGCAGCCAAAAGGCGCGACACCAGATGCGCCAGCGTGGCATCCGAGCCCTCGGCGCCGCCCTGCACGAGGGCGCGCTCGAGGGGCACGCGCGCCTCGAGCGCCTCGGCGACGGCACGACGCCCCTCGATGAGGTCGCCGGCCGCCTGCTTTCCCACCTGGCCTTGGTGCCCTCGCCGAGGATGCGCACCGGCGCCCCGCACGTCCCGCGCTGGCCGAGCGGCACGCTTCCTGCTGGTGGGCCTACCCCTGCCTCGTGCCATCGTGACCCTATGCCCTCCTCTTGGAGGGGCGCAGGCGTGCGCCAGCCGCCGTATCCTCGACAACGAGTCCCAGGCTCGCGATGCCATCACGGATGGCATCCGCACGCGTCCAGTCCCTTGCCGCACGCGCCTCCTGACGGGCGGCCAGGAGGGCATCGGCCGCCCCCTGCGCATCGTCTCCGGCATAGCCCGCATGCTCGCGGGCAAGGCCCACCAGCTCGAAAGGCAGCTCGTCCTGGCCACCCACCTCGCCGAGGTCGATGCCCAGCACGCCCAACAGCTCCACCAGCAGGTCGGCGGCACGCAGGACGGGAGCGGTCGTCAGGGCGCCGCCCGCATCCGCAAGGTACGTGTTGGCGGCGCCCATCAGCGAAAAGATGGCCGCGAGGGCACCGGAGGTGTTGAAGTCGTCATCCATCTGTCGCGTGAACTCTGCCTGTGCCTCCTTGCAGACGGCCGTGAGGGCGCGGTCGGTGTCGTCAAACGCACCGTCCTGCGGGGCGTTCCTTGCGGCCCAGCGCAGGTTCTTGATGCAGCTGGTCAGACGCTCCACGGTGCCCACCGCACCATCGAGCTGGTCGGTCTGGAAGTCGAGCGCCGAACGGTAGTGGGTCTGCAGCATGAGCAGGCGCACGGCATGGGCGGGACATCTGTCCAGAACGTCCTTGAGCGTGAGGAAGTTGCCCAGGCTCTTGGACATCTTCTCGCCGTTGACGCGCAGCATGCCCGTATGCATCCATAGGTTGGCGAGGGGCGCGTGCCAGGCACACCGGGCCTGGGCACACTCGTTCTCATGGTGCGGGAACACGAGGTCCTGCCCACCGCCGTGGATGTCGATGGGGGCTCCCAGGTAGCGATGGATCATGGCGCAGCACTCCGTATGCCAGCCAGGGCGGCCCTCACCCCAGGGGCTGGGCCAGCTGGGCTCCCCGGGCTTGGCCGCCTTCCAGAGCGCGAAGTCGAACGGGTCGCGCTTCTCGTCGTTGACTTCCACGCGCTCGCCCGCGCGCAGCTGGTTAAGGTCGCGTCCGGACAGCATGCCATAGCTGGCATCGGAACGCACGGAGAAGTACACGTCGCCGTTTGCGGCGACGTAGGCGTTGCCGTTGGCGATGAGCGTGGAGATCATGTCCTGCATGGCCTCGACCTCATGCGTGGCGCGCGGGCGCACATCGGGATCGAGGATGCCAAAGCGGCGCATCTGCTCGATGAAGGCCTTCGCGTACTGTTCGGAGACGTCCGCAGCGGCACGCCCCTCCTCGTTGGCACGGTTGATGATCTTGTCGTCCACGTCCGTGAGGTTCTGCGCAAAGGTCACCTGATAGCCCCTGTAGACGAGATAGCGACGGATGACGTCGAACGCCAGGAACGTGCGGGCGTTGCCGATGTGGATCTGGTCGTACACCGTGGGCCCGCACACGTACATGCGGACCTTGCCCTCCTCCATGGGTCTGAACTCCTCTTTGCGGTGTGTCTGGCTGTTGTAGATGAGCATGTCGCTGATTCCTCGCCTCGAGAGTTGGGAGTGCCACCCCAGAGTGTACTCAATGTCACCCAAGCCGTCGCCCGCGGCGCATGCCCCCTCGCTCCCTGTACTTGTCCAGGATGAAGGGTGCCGCAAGCAGCAGATACACCAGGTAGCCCGACTCCACCGTCAGCGAGCTGTTGTAGACGGAGAGCCACACCGACAGCAGGGCGACGATGCCGCAGCAGTTGGTCATGACCCTGAGGTCAACGTCCCTATAGCGCTTCAGCTTGCTCACCACGAACACGCCCAGGAAGAAGGCCTCGAAGCACACGAGCCCACTCAGGCCCGTCTCGATGTAGACGTGTGCATCGGAGAACCACGTGTAGTGCAGCCAACTGAAGTGGTCATAGAACGAGCTCATCAGCACCTCGAAGCTTGAGGTGCTGCAGTTGCCGAGACCAAAGCCGAACAGGCGCGTGAGGGGGTCGTCCGAGAAGAACATGGACGTGATGCGGCTCAGGGCATCCAGACGGCTCAGGTCGCCCGTACCCGTATAGCCCGCGTCGCCCATGTACTCGATGATCGTGCCATCGGTAAAGAAGCTGATCCCCGAACCGGCGAAGAAGAACTGCATGGCGAACAGACCCGCGGCGATGCCGGCCACCATCACAAGGACAAGTACCACCGAGCGGGAGGTCATGCGCTCGCTCAGCAGGGCCAGTAGCACGATGATGGGAAGCTCGAAGAAGTACACCTTGAGCTCGGCAATCGACACCAGGTAGAAGCACAGGAGCAGCGTCACGACAAGCTTGGGAAGCGACGTCCTTCGCGCAAGGTACTCCAAGACGGAGATGACCGTGGTGACGGCGATCAGGATGTTGAGGTAGCCGTTGCCCCCCTGCAGGACCCCAAAGGAGCCACCGATGTAATCCCCGGAATATCCCATGGCCAGCTCGAGCGAGCAGAGCCCCACGTTGACAAGGAAGAGCGCCTTGAAGAAGGTGGCCATCCTCAGGACGTCACGCACGCCCAGGAGCGCCACGCAGCAGACGAAGAAGGCATAGAACCTGAAGATGTTCCTGAGGCCCCAGAGGTACAGGAGAGGGGATCCCCCTGCACGGAGGCCCCCTATCACCGTCAGGACGAAAAACGCCAGCAGCAGCCCGTAGACGTATCGGTAGTAGACGCCCCGGTTGTCGTACCTTCCCCGAATGAGGATGGCGCCAAAGAGAACCAGGTTTATGGCGTCGAGCAGGTAGGTGATGGTACCGGGGACACCGAACATGTCCCGCAGGAAGCCGAAGGTGGCCAGGAGGCACAGCTCGATCCAGATCAGGGACCCTGCCGTCCTCTCGATGAGGACGCCTCCCCAGAGACCTTGGGCCATGCCTCGCCTCGTGACACCTTGGCGAGGGGAGGCGTGCGCCCCCACGACCGATGCGCCCCTCATGGGCATATCCTGCCGCATGGGCTAACGCCGCCATGGGCGTCTGCGTCCGATACGCCCCCGCGGGCTCCCGTAGAGGAATCCCGTCATCTGGATGTTGGCCAGCCTCAGCCTTCTCTGTATCTCGGCGACGGCCGACTGCTTTGTCCGCTCCGAGGAGATCGAAAGGAAGACCATGCCCAGCATGTCCGCCAGCATCAGGGCACCATCGCTCGAGAGCGGGGAGGGCAGGGCCGCCACGACGCAGTCATAGTCCGCCCTGAGCTCCTCGAGCACCGACGCCATCCGATCGTCCCGCAGCTCCTGTCCGAGGTCGCCACGAGGCTTCCCCGGGGCAATGAAGCAGAGGCCCCCATCCTCCACGCGCTGCGTGACATCGGCAAGGGACGCCTCGCCGGCCAAGAGCCCCGCGAGGCCCATGGACGGGCTAAGGCCCAGCAGCTTGCCACAGGACGCGTGCTGCGTGTCACAGTCGAGCAGGAGCGTGCGCTCTCCCCCCTGGGCACATGACGTCGCGATGGACACCGCGTTTCTCGCAGCGGACCTTTTGCCATCAACGTCCATCACAGCGATGGTCCGCGCGGCATGACGCGGCAGGAGGGGCAGAACGTCCCCGGCATCGATGATGGCAGGCATGCCGAAACGCTCCTCAAGCTCCTCCCGACTCCCAACGCCCCGGTTTCGCCCGTCCCTGACCACCACGACTATCGCCATGGTCATGAAGCCGATGACAAACCCAATGGCGGCATTGAGCCTGTTCGATGGCGAACTCTGGCTCGTGGCCTCCTGTGGGGGCTCCACGACCGACAGGGAGCCCCCGTTCATGATCGTGGACATGTAGTCCGGGGCAATCCTGACGAGCGACTGTGCAAGTTGATAGGCATCCTGTGGCGAGGAAGCCGTGACGGTCACCGTCACCAACGGGGCCTTCTGCTCGACCTGTGTCGAGACGACCTTGCTGGCCAGGGCTGGATCGGCGTACTCCTCGAGATGGGCGTCATGGGCGGCCCTTGCAACCATCTCACCACTCCCGAAGACGAAGGCATAGGTACTGGCCAGGGAATTCGAGGTGTTGGCGTCATCGATGACCGCATAGTCCGTAGCTGTGCCCTCCGCGCCTTCGGTCTGGTTGTTCGGCCTGTTGCTGACATATATGGTAAACGACGACTGATACCGTGGAGGTATGCTCGTCACCGTGTACTCGAAGAAGAGTGCGCCCACGAGCGCCCCTCCCACAAGACACGCCAGCATGTGCCTCCCGACGGCCCTGAACGCGTCAGCGAGCCTGAGCCCCCGCTCCTCGTCGTATGAGACGTCTATGTACCCCTTGTCCATAAGGCTAGCCCCACTCTGTGATGACTCTGCATTTCATAAGCAAACGCCAGGCCCTCTCCCGCGGCGCGTTCGTGGTGGCGCTCGGCCGCAGAGCGCGCATGCGCCGCACGCCACCACCACGCCAAACCCCCGGTCGCTCTCCCCACAGGCATCGAGCGCGCGGGCCCTTCTGCCACCGGCTCCATCATAGTGCCCGTCCATCGGGAAGGCCGTTGGCGGCAATCAGGGCCCCTCCCTCCTCCTCTGTGACTTGCAGTCTATCGCAGTGGCGCCCCCAGCCAAACCCGGCGACGTCGGCACACGTGGGTACGTGAGGACGAAGCAACAGGTGGAACCAGCAAGAGCCATGCTATCAGTGCAGGGGTGCGCACCACAGGGCATCCATCCCCGTGGTGTCCCTCGGCTCCGGACCCCCTGAGGATGGGCTGTCGCGGGGCGCACCCATCGCGTATCCTTAGACGCGACGGGGCACATCGGGTCGGGCAAAGAAGTTGGTTGGACACATGATTTCGACGAGGGAACAGCTCAGGGGCGTGCTCGACCATGAGAGGGCACTGTATGAGGGTGCCACCGCACGGGATCACCTTGAGCGCATCATCACGCATGACATCAGCCTGAGGGTCTATAGGTTCGTCTCCCTGCTCAGGAAGACCGAGTTTCACCACAACCGATCCGGCCTCCTCAGCAAGCTGTGCTACGCGTGGTATCGGCGAAGGAAGAACATGCTGGGCGAGCGGTTGGGCATAGAGATCTGGGACAATACCTTCGACGCGGGCCTTCGCATCTATCATGCGGGAAACATCGTGGTCAATGGAAACTCCAGAATAGGGAAGAACTGCAGGCTTCATGGCAGCAACTGCATAGGCAACGACGGGTATTCCGAGGGAAGTCCCACGATCGGCGACAACGTTCGCTTGGGGGTGGGCGCAAAGGTCATCGGTGACGTCACGATTGCCGATGACGTGACCATCGCGGCAGGCGCGGTCGTCGTCGACTCCTTTGTGGAGCGGGGCGTCACCATTGGTGGCGTGCCCGCGAGAAGAATCAAGTAGCGTGTCATCGTCGGGTGCCACGGTCGTGACGTGCGCCGTCATGGTATCGTGCAGCCAGCGACAACGATAGGAGATTCCCATGAGACGGCGTGGGACAGATGGCCGGCACGGTTAAGGTCAGCGTGATCGTCCCCGTGTACGGAGTGGAGCGGTACCTGGGACGGTGCATCGAGAGCTTGTTGGGGCAGACCCTCAGACAGCTCGAGATCATACTCGTCGACGATGGGTCGCCGGATGCGTGCCCGCAGATCTGCGATAGGTACGCACGGGAGCATGCGAACGTCACGGTGATCCACAAGAGGAACGAGGGGTTGGGGATGGCCAGGAACACTGGCCTCCTCCGCGCGCGAGGCGACTATGTCGCATTCGTCGACTCGGATGACTACATCGCACGGACGGGCCTGGAGAGTCTCTATGACATCGCCTGCAGACATGGTGCCGATACCGTGCTGGGCGCCTATGCCAGGGTCAGAGGTGACGGCTCGTCCCGCCAGGGGCAGAACCCCCTGGGGGGCAGCGTGTTCACGGGCAGCACCGAGATACTCACTACCGTACTGAGGGGAATGCTGGGGAGTCCGGTCGGCTATCCTGATGACATGTACCAGATGATGTCGGTGTGGCTGGGGATCTATTCCCGAAAGATCATCTGTGACAACGACATCCGATTCTGCTCCGAGAGGCAGCTCATCTCCGAGGACCTCATCTTTGACCTCGACTACTACCCGCACGCGCAGCGGGTGGCCATCAGTGACTGTGACTACTATTACTATTGCGAGAACGGGTCGTCCCTCACCACGGCGTACCGAGGCGATCGCTTTGAGATGGATCGAAGGCTGTACCAGGAGCTCGAGAGACGCTGCACCGCCTTGGGGCTGGACGCGCAGGACAGGCTGGACAGGAGCTTTCTGGGACGGGCCCGCCAGTGCCTCTATGCCGAGGTCAGGTGCCAACCATGGCGCGTCGCTCGGGCCAACATGAGGCGGATCTGCTCAGATGGGTTCCTGACGGAGCGAGTGCGTCGCTACCCCATGCGGCGATACCCCCCCAAGCTGCGCCTGCTTGCCTTCCTTATGGAGCATAGGGCTGTCGACCTGCTGTACGTCATATGCGCCGCATTCAAGTGAGTGCGGCGCACGCTGGGTCTAGGTACGCTCGCCCGGCACCAGCCTGTCGTAGATGTCCTGGTAATGAGTGACCTTCGTCCCCCAGGTGTAGTGCTCGGCCCTTCCGCGCGCCCTGCCGCCCCGACGCTCGCGCTCCTCGGGCGAGGCGATGCACTCGATCAGGGCCTCCTGCAGCGAGCGCACGTAGGAGCCCTGGTCCGTCCCCGCATAGAGCCAGCCCACGCCGGCATCCACCATCTCGGCACCGCCGAAGCGACCTATCGTGATGACCGGCAGGCCACGGGCCATGGCCTCCAGCACGACGCTCCCCGAGGTCTCGCGCAGGCTTGGCATGACCAGCACGTCAGCGTTCTGGTACTCCTCCGTCATCCCCTCGAAGGATGCTGCGCCGGTCAGCACGACACGATCCCGCAGCCGTGCGTCCCCTTGGCAGCGGCGCCCGAGGGCCTCCCGACAGGATCCGTCGCCCACGATGCGACATTCGCAGCGCACGTCAGCCGGTAGCCCGGCAAGGGCGTCCAGCAGGAGGTCGTGACCCTTGCGATAGACGAGCCTCCCAGCAACGAGAATCGTGCAGCCATCGTGCCGCCGACGTCGTCGCCGCGCAAGCTCCTGCTCCCCCACGCCAATCTCTGGATACGGCCTGGCATCCTGGCCCCCACAGAGGTCCCCTAGATAGTCCTGCGTCTCCCTGTTGGCAAACAGCACATGGTCAACCCTGCCCAACACGCCCGACGTGGCCAGGTGCCACCGGCTGAGCGCATTGGCGGCCCGACGCACGAGCTCCTGCGCCTCGTGCCCCTGGGCATAGCCCCTGAGCCCCGGCGGTATGTACTCGGCACCTCCCACGGGCCCGCACACGAAGGGCACGTTCCCAATCCTGCCATAGTCGCCGATGGCTCTGAACTCGACGGGGGTGACCTGGTGGATGAGGTCTATCGCCTCAGAGGCGCAGATGCGCGCGGCCGTGGCGTAGGCACGCCTGTTCCAGATACCCAGGCGCCCGGAATAGAGGGACTCCCCAAGGAGCCTCTTGCACACGGACGGGATGTCCACGTAATGGAAGCGGATGTCGCACGCCGGGTGCGCCGCCAGGTACCTCTCTATCGGCTCGCGCTGCTCCTCCTTGGTCAGCACATGGACACGGTTCGAGCGTGCGCTCTCGAACGGGACGCTCCATCCGATCTTGTCCTCGCTGCCTGCGTAGGGATCGCAGGAGTATGCCACGTAGAGGATGTTCACCGCGTGTTCCCCAGCTGCCCCTTGAGGTCGTCGCCCACGATCTCCTCGCCCGTTCGGTGTCTCAGCTGCTCCAGGGAGGCCGCGCTCAGGCCGTTGTCGGCCACGGCCCCATGGTCACAGGTGCTGCACCGATCCAGCCGCTCCTTGGTGAGCTTCCCGTCGCGATAGTCCCGGCACACCTTGTTCTCGTACATGCTGTACTTCTTCTTCCTGCCCGCCCTCAGGAACTTGTGCACGAGGACCCACCTGAGGGGCGTCAGGATGTGCTTGCGCATGGCAGGCGACACGGAGCCGATCATCCAGCAGTTGCGGTCGCAGTGCCTGACCTTCCCCCTCACCACGTCGGCCTGCACGCTGTTCCAGACCTCATCCCACGTCTGCTCGTTGAGGTTGCCCATGACCTCCTTGCTCTTGGTGCCGTTGCAGGGCATCACGTCGCCATAGGGGTCGATGAAGAAGGTGTCGTAGCTCATGTCACAGGGAAGCAGCCTGGGCTGTCCGTAGATGTAGTTGATCAGGCCGTGGTTGAAGTAGGCCCGAAACCACTTCTTGGGCTCGTTGGAGGCAAGGAGCTCGTTGATCAGGTCCTCGAAGTTCTTCGCGACCATTGGGCGGTTGTGGATGATGTTCCTGGCCTCGACGAAGTAGAAGCTGTTGTGCAGCGACGCCGTGGCGAACTCCATGCCCATCTCGTTGGAGATGCGATACAGCGGCACGAGGTCGGGGGCGTTCGCATCCTGGACCGTCATGCCGAAGCCGACGTCGGTCATCCCCATGTCGCGGAGCTTCTTGAGCGTCGAGTAGCCCCGCTGATACCCGTCCTGCAGGCCGCGAATCTCGTTGTTCGTCTGCTCGAGGCCCTCGATGGATATGCGGATGCCGATGTCGGGAAACTCCTTGCAGAGGTCCACGATGCGATCGGTGAAGAAGCCGTTCGTCGAGATGACGATGCGGTCCGACCTCTTGTAGAGCTCCCGGACGACGTCCTTGAGATCCTCCCTGATGAAGGGCTCACCCCCGGTGATGTTGGTAAAGTACATCCTGGGAAGCTTGGCTATCGTCCCCAGGGAGATCTCCTCCTCTGGCCTCGAGGGCGCCTTGTAGCGGCTGCACATCGTGCAGCGGGCGTTGCAACGGTAGGTCACGATGACCGTGCCGTTGAGCTTCTCGTTGCCCCTGGCCACTCTTCTTCCTGCCATCAGCCTTCCTCTATCCCCCGGCCCGCAGCCGCCCGTAGCGGCCCACGAGATCGCTTATGTACGTGGCCTGGTCGCACCTGGTGAGGACGTACTCCCTGCACGCTGCCTGCATGTGACGGTAGTCCGTCACGTCCATGCTCGTCGCCCTCCCGATCGCCTGCGCAAGCGACCCCACATCCCCCGCCTCGCAGGAGCAGCCTGTCCTCCCCCCCATCACCAGCTCGGGAATGCCTCCTATGCGCGTCCCGATGACGGGCGTGCCCTGGGCGAACGCCTCGATGATCGAATAGGGCATGTTCTCACGCCACACGGAGGGGACCACCGCGAAGGATGCCTGCCGTACGAGCCGCCTCAGCTCATCCCCGCTCTTGGAGCCCACAAGCCGCACGTGATCGGCGCCCTGGGCCTCGCCGAGCAGCTCGAGGAGCGCATCGCGACGGGGACCATCGCCGGCGATGACCAACGACCAGTCCCCCGGCAGTGACGGCAGCACGGCCAGGAAGGCCCTGACGAGCAGCTCGACACCCTTCTCATGTGAGAGCCTGCCAAAGAAGAGCAGGTACGGATGTGTGCGATCCGTTGCATCCCCGGCACCCCCGGCACGTTCCATGAGGTCGTCGGGCGCAAAGTTCTGCATGGCGACGACCTTGTGGGCAGGGATGCCGCCCTCGACCAGCTTGTCCCGCATGAACACGGAGGGGGCGATGAAGAGGCCCACCTTCCCATAGCTCCCATGCCTACGCAGGAACTCCGCCTCCGCGACGGCAAGCGCGCTCTTGGCAAGGGAGGACTTCACGCAGCGCTTTCGCGCACAGTGCATGAAGTGCCCGTCAAGGCAGTCGTCACAGACGGCTCCCCCACCATCGAGCATGGTGTAGGCGGGGCACACGAGCACGTAGTCATGAGCCGTATAGACCACGGGGATGCCCTGGGCCGCCGGTGCATCGAGTATCGAGAAGGAGATCTGCCGGTGCACGAGGTTGAGGTGAATGACATCGGGTCTGAACTCCCTGCACAGGGCATCGAACTTCCTCTTGGCCTCACGCGAGTAGATGAGAGACGTCGCGGACCCCAGCCTCTGGGTCAGGGAGGCGGGCTTGTCGTACTCCCTTGGGGAGACGAAGTACCTGGCCTGCTCACAGGGAAGGTTGCGGTCGTCCTGCATGGAGAAGCACGCCACCTCATGGCCCTTGCTCCTCAGGCCCTCCGCAAGTGCGAAGTAGTAGGCCTCGGAGCCACCCCTGCGGTAGTGGAACTTGTTCACCAGCAGTATCCTCATCAGCCGATCCTCCTTTCTGACGAGGCATGAGGGCCCATGCGCCCTCCGCCCCTGTGGGCGGATGGCGCAGGTGCGCGGACACGGGCACCGAGCCGAAAGGCCATGGGATCGTTGGACGGCTGGGCGCGGGCCTCCCACACCACACCGGCACGTTCCCGGAAGGGTGCGGCATCCACGCCGCCGGAGGCCCCTTTGCCCCTGCCCATCAGGCACGCGATACCATATCATATGCCTGCCGGCAGGCTCACGGGCACATCCTCGCGCCCAGACAAAAAGCGCTCGTGCCGGGTGCCCTCCTCACACGCCCCTCCGCGTGCAGACGGTGCCGCAGGCTCATGCGTCCCACGAGGAGGCCATCGCACCCCATGCGGCCGGCAGCAGGGCGGTCCCGTGCCTCGACTGCCATGGTCATGGGCCCTATTCCCGTCCCAGCAGGCACACGGCCCAGGCGGCGATGCCCTCCTCGCGTCCCACGAAGCCCAGGCGCTCGGTGGTGGTCGCCTTCACGCCCATGTGCTCCACGGGAATGCCCAGGGCCTCTGCCATGGCCATGCGCATGGCAGCGCGGTAGGGGGCGAGCCTGGGAACCTGCGCCGCAATGGTGCAGTCCGCATCCACGACCTGCCAGCCCTCCTCGCGCACCAGGTAGGCAACGCGCCGCAGCAGCCTGCGAGAGTCCGCACCCGCATAGACAGGATCCGTATCGGGGAAGAGCTGGCCGATGTCACCCTGGCGCAGGGCACCGAGCAGGGCGTCCATCAGGGCGTGGATGACCACGTCCGCATCGGAGTGACCGGCGAGGCCGCGGTCGTCGGGCACGGAGACGCCCCCCAGCATGAGCGGGCGACCATCCTCCGGCGCCGCGAAGGCGTGCACGTCAAAGCCATGGCCGATGCGCAGCCGCATCACAGGCCCCCTTCCATGGGGCTGATGCCACAGCCCTCGCTCATGAGGCGCGCCTCCATGAAGGCCTGGGCGATGAGGAAGTCGTTGGGATGAGTCACCTTGAGGTTGGTGGTGGACGTCTCGACGCAGGCGATCCGGCCACCGCGTCGCTCCACGAGCGACGCATCATCGGTCCCCCGGTAGTCGTCAAAGCGTGCCGCGCGATGCGCCGCCTTCAGCGTGCGCGTGCGAAACGCCTGCGGGGTCTGCGCCGCCCAGTAGAAGCTGCGATCGGGCGTGGCCACCACCGTCTCGCCCTCCACGAGCTTGAGGGTGTCCGTGGAGCGCGCGGCGCAGATGGCGCCATCAAGCCCCTCGTCCGCACGAAGCCGAGCGACGCACGTCTCGATGGCAGGGGTCTCGATGAGCGGGCGTGCGGCATCGTGCACGGCGACGAGCGCGAGCGTCTCGTCCATGGCCGCAAGGCCCGCGGACACGGAGTCCTGGCGCGTGGCCCCACCCCGGGCGAGCACCACGGGCGCGTCCAGGCTCACACGCGGGAGCACCTCGCTGCGCACGTCCTGCAGGCGCCCCTCGGCAACCACCAGCACGATCTGCGCCACGGACGGAGCCCGGTCGAACGCGATGAGCGACCAGCACACGATGGGCAGGCCGCAGAGCTCGACGTACTGCTTGCCGCACGCATCGCCAAAGCGTTCCCCTACACCCCCGGCCACGATGAGCGCGCACGTGTCCGCCGACCGCTCGGGCGCGGCGAGGCGCTGGGGCAGGACGCAGGGCGTGGGCGTGAGGCCAGGGACACTCATGCGCGCTTGCCCCACATGCGATAGAGGCTGTTGGCCAGGATGCCGGGGTTCTCGACCCCGGCATCATCCAGACGCGAGGGGTTGCGCTCGATGTCATCCATGAGCTGCTGGAGCGAGCCGAACTCGTCCACGATCTTGTCGGCCATGCCCTTGCGGACCACAGAGACGTTGGAGAGCGTGCGCAGGCCCAACGGCTTGAGAATGGCATCCTCGAGGTCCTCGTAACCCAAAAACTCCGCCACGCGCTTGGGAGAGCGCAGGCTCTCGTTGGCCGTCTTGTGCAGTTCGCGCCGCAGACCCGCCGCATGCTCGGTGGAATGGTCATCCTTCGCATAGTCGCGCAGCAGGAGCGTGTAGTCGTCGGAGGTGGTACCCACGAACTCGTCGCGCTGCATCTTGATGGACTTGCCCGCGGTACCCAGGCGCAGGATGTACTCGTCCAGCTCATCGGAGATCGTGGTCAGCATCTCGAAGAGATAGATGGTCTCCGTGATGTCGGACATCGTGACGTAGTTGTCCAGCTCGAGCGTCGTCAGGCGCAGCAGCGAGCGGTCGAGCTGCGCACGCGTGCTCTGCATGGAGACGAGCAGCTGGTTGACGGTGCTCATGAGTTCGGGGACACCCTTGAGCTGGTAACCCTTGCCCCCAATGTAGAGCGTGACCACCTGACGGCGCTCCGAGACCGAGACGACCAGCGCGTCGGTGAGCAGGCTCATGCGCGCGGCGGTGCGGTGGCGCATGCCCGTCTCCGAGGTGGGCAGTGATGGGTCGGGGTTGAGGTGGTAGTTGGCACGCAGGATCTGCGTGAGGTCGCGGTCGATCACGATGGCGCCATCCATCTTGGCCAGCTCGAAGAGGCGGTTCGCCGTGAACGAGATGTCCAGCTTGAAACCATCGCCACCGGCGCTGATGACGCGGTCGGTGTCACCTATGCAGATGAGGGCGCCCAGGTTCCCGCCTATGATCATGTCAAGCGCGTGGCGCAGGGCGGTTCCGGGCGCCGTCTTCTTGATGGCATCGTGCACGCGGTCCTTGGGGCCGCACTCGATGTCCACGGTGTCTCCCATGCAAACCCCCTTGCCGGAGCCGGCGCGATGGGGCGTCGGCATGTCTGTCACATGACCAGTATATGACACGCGCCGAGCGGCGATGGAGCCACTCGGCGCGCCGGCTCGCACCTGTCGCCCTCATCCACAGAAAAGCGCCTCCCGCTCAGGTCACTCCGCAGAGAGCACACCGCCTTCGGTGTCACTGGCAGCGTCGCCCCGATGGGGGGAGGCGGGAGACGACCCCCAATGCTCACGCGCCTTGGGCAGATCCATATGGGTGTGCTCGGTCATCTTGGGAATCTCGCCCTCGCCCTTGGTGAAGGTGAGCCTGCGCTCGTCTCCCTCACCCTCGGCATCCACCTTGATGATGTCTCCGGCCTTCCATGTGCCCTGGAGCAGCTCCTCGGAAAGCGGGTCCTCGATGAGCGTCTGGATGGCGCGGCGAAGCGGGCGGGCACCGTAGATGGGGTCGGTGCCCTCCTTGGCGATGAGGTCACGGGCCCCATCCGTGAGCTCGATGGACATGCCCTGGGCGATCATGCGGTTGCACAGGTCGGCCACCATGAGGTCCACGATGCCGCGCAGCTGCTCACCCGTGAGCGACTTGAAGACCACTATCTCGTCCACGCGGTTGAGGAACTCGGGACGGAAGAGCCGCTTGAGCTCGCTCATCACGCGGGAGTTGATCTCCTTGTCGGAGAGGCCGGACGCGCCCTGGGCCGAGAAGCCCATGGTGGTGGTCTGGGCGATGTCACGCGCACCGATGTTGGACGTCATGATGATGACGGTGTTGGAGAAGTCCACGGTGCGGCCCTGGCCGTCCGTGAGGCGGCCCTCGTCAAGGATCTGCAGCAGCACGTTGAAGACGTCAGGGTGGGCCTTCTCGATCTCGTCGAAGAGCACCACGGAGTAGGGACGCCGGCGGACGGCCTTGGTGAGCTCGCCGCCCTCGTCGTAGCCCACGTACCCCGGAGGGGCACCGACGAGCTTGGAGACGGTGTGGCGCTCCATGAACTCCGACATGTCGAAGCTGATGAGGGCATCCTCGCTGCCGAAGAGGAACGCAGCGAGGGACTTGGCGAGTTCCGTCTTGCCCACGCCCGAGGGACCGAGGAAGATGAAGGAGCCGCCGGGACGACGCGGGTCCTTGAGGGGCGAGCGGCTACGACGGATGGCGCGGGCCACCTTGGTGACGGCCTCGTCCTGCCCGATGACGCGCTGGTGCAGGGCGTCTTCGCAACGCAGGAGCTTGACCGCCTCCGCCTCGGTGAGATTGGAGACGGGCACGCCCGTGATGTCGGAGATGACGTCGGCGATGGCGTCGGCATCCACGACGGTGACGGCGGCATCGGTGCTCTCGCGCCACGCGGTCTCGAGCTCGTCGCGCTGGGCAGCGAGCTCCTTCTCGCGATCGCGCAGGCGAGCCGCCTCCTCGAACTCCTGAGCCTGGGCGGCCTTGGCCTTCTCTTCCTTGATGTGGGCGAGCTGCTCGTCCACCTGGGCCAGCTCGGGCGGCAGGGTCATCTTGTGCACACGGGTGCGGGCGCCGGCCTCGTCGAGGGTATCAATGGCCTTGTCGGGCAGGAAGCGATCCTGCACGTAGCGATTGGACAGCGTGACGGCCGCCGCGAGGGCATCCTCGGTATACTTGACATGGTGGTGCCTCTCATAGGCACCCTGCAGGCCGTGCAGGATCTCCAACGTGTCCTCGGGCGAGGGCTCGCCCACGAAGACGGGCTGGAAGCGGCGCTCGAGGGCGGAGTCCTTCTCGATGTGCTTGCGATACTCCTCCGCCGTCGTGGCGCCGATCACCTGGATCTCGCCGCGCGACAGGGGCGGCTTGAGGATGGACGCCGCGTCCACGGAACCCTCCGCGGAGCCCGCGCCGATGATGGTGTGGATCTCGTCGATGAAGAGGATGATGGACTTATTGTCCATGACCTCCGCGATGACCTTCTTGAGGCGCTCCTCGAACTCGCCGCGGTACTTGGCACCCGCCACGAGGCTCGCCAGGTCGAGCGTCCAGATCTGGCGCCCACGCAGGATGTCGGGAACGTTGCCCGTGGCAATGAGCTGGGCGAGCCCCTCGACGATGGCCGTCTTGCCCACGCCGGGGTCACCCAGGATGAGCGGGTTGTTCTTCTGGCGGCGCGCCAGCACCTGCATGACGCGCTCCACCTCGCGGTCGCGCCCGATGACGGGGTCGAGCTTGCCGTCAGACGCCAGCTGCGTGAGGTTACGGCCATACTGCTCGAGCGTGGAGGAGTCATCCGACTGCTGTCCCTGCGGCCCCTGGCCCATGCCGCTAAAGAACTGCTGGCCAAAGCCCACGCCGGTAGGCTGCTGGTGGCTTTCCTTGGGCTTGTCGGCGTTCTTGTCGATGAGCTCGTTGACGGCGTTACGCACGGCGTCCGCCGAGACGCCCATGCGCGAGAGCGCCGTCATGGCGCGGTCATCAGACTCGGAGATGATGCCCAAAAGCAGGTGCTCCGTGGCTATGTAGGTCTGGTTGCGCGTCATGGTCTCGCGATAGGCATCCTCCAGCACGCGCTTGGCGCGCGGCGTGAAGGGGATGTGCCCCCCGGGAACGGGCTGGTTGTCCTCGGAGCTGATCTCCCTGACGGTGGCGAGGGTCTCCGTGTAGGTGACGTCCAGGCTGCTGAGCGCCTGCGCGGCGATGCCCTCCCCCTCCTTGATGAGGGCGAGGAGCAGGTGCTCCGTGCCCACGTACATCTTGCCGAGACTGCGCGCCTCGTCCTGCGCGAGGCTCATGACCTTGCGCGCCTTGTCTGTGAACTTCTCGAACATGTGGTGTGCGCCCCCTTTTTGGGTCGTAGGTCGGGCAAACGCCAACCGCTATGTATCGGTGGTCGTTATACCCCTCTTCGTACGGCACAAAACCACGGAGCATGGGGGATGCGCGCACCATTCATGGGTCCGCTGCTCGGGGTGCCGCCCCAAAGTGTACGTTTCAACGCATTCCGAAAAGGCCCAACGGGTCAAACGCCGTGCGAGACGACAGGAACGCACATTTGGGGCGATCTCTTGGGTAGACGTCTGAAAATCAGGCCCTCAGCGACCCCACCCGATGACCACCTGCTCCCCGCATCGTATACTGCAGTCATACGCAACACCGGCTCATCGCGGGTCAGGGGGAGTGTCCATGCAGTCACGCGTCGCCGTCATTGGCATCATCGTCGAGGATCCCGCTTCCGTGGAGGCGCTCAACGAGCTGCTCCACGAGTTTGCCGACATCATCATCGGTCGCATGGGCATCCCCTACCACAGGCGCGACATCAGCGTCATCAGCATCGCCGTCGATGCCCCGCAGGACAGGACCTCCGCACTCACGGGTCGCATCGGCGCGCTTGACGGCGTCAGCTGCAGGACCGCCTTCTCCAACCTGTTCTTCGATGCGGAGTAGGCCATCGGTCAGGTCGTGCGCAGCAGCTCCTCAACGTGCTGCCCGAGCGCATCCGGTGCCGTTGCGCACCCCCTGCATCGCGCCTGGCCGTCCCCCGGGCCACCATCGCCGCCATCGAGGCTGCGCACGAGGTCGCGCTCGGTGGCGGCATCGCGCCACGAGGGATGGTCGCCCCGCTTCTCCACCACGCGGTAGCCCACGCGCGCGACGCGCCGCTCCATGCAGCGGCGACACTCGGCCGCCTCGTCACCCGTACAGATCTTCCCGTCGTACAGCAGGTACTTGCTGCGCACGTCCCGCGGTGAGAGGTTGGGCATCACCACGTTGGCCCCGGCGAGCAGCCCCCGCTCGCGCCCCAGGGGGTCGATGGTGCCCAGCGCCGTCGTCGCAGGCAGCAGCACCTCGGGCAGCATCAGGCGGATGACGCCCAACAGGTGCAGCGTGTCCTCGATCGGCCCAGCGGCGTGGTTCCCAAAGGGCGTGTCCCTATGCGGGATGAAGGGGCCGATACCCACCATGTCCGCCCGGAACTCCTGCATCCAGAGCAGGTCCTCGACGACATGACCCCAGGTCTGATAGGGCGAGCCGACCATGATGCCGCAGCCCACCTGATAGCCGATGTCCTTGAGGTCATACAGGCAGCGCTTGCGATTGGCCAGGGAGAGCTCCACGGGATGGAGCTTGCCGTAGTGCCAGGGGTTGGACGTCTCCTGGCGGAGCAGATAGCGTTCGGCTCCCGCCGCGAAGTAGCGCTCGTAGCTCGCGCGCGGTCTCTCGCCTATCGAGAGCGTGACCGCACAGTCGGGATGGGCGGCGCGCATCCTGGAGATCAGGTCGCACAGGGTTTCGTCGGCGTAGGCGGGATCCTCGCCACCCTGCAGCACGAACGTCCGAAAGCCCAGGCAGTGTCCCTCGTCGCAGCATGCCAGGATCTGTTCCTCGGTAAGGCGGTAGCGCTCTGCATGGGCATTGCTGCGGCGCAGCCCGCAGTAGAGGCAGTCGTTCCTGCAGTGGCTCGTGAACTCGATGAGGCCGCGCAGGTACACCTCCTTGCCATAGTGCTCCTCGCGCACCGCGCGCGCGGCGGCATAGAGCTGCCGCTCCTCTGCCGGCGTGATGGTCGCAAGAAGCGCCGCCAGCTCGGCCGCCGCCAGCGTACGCGTCTCGCGCAGCTCGTGTATGCGACGCTCGTTCCCCGTCATCGGACGCTCGCATCCCCCTGAGCCGACACCTCTCGTGCCGCGGCACCCGTCACGAGCGCGGTCACGTTGGCTGGAGCACGGCCGTCGCCGAAGTCATCGGAGACGCCGCGGTCGTGGTCGCGCGGCTCTGCGTCCAGGGTCGCGACCAAGTCGGGAAAGAGGCTCAGGCTGCGCCGCAGGATGCCCTTCATGTGGGCGATGGCGATGCCGTAGTTGGTCATGGGAACGCCCTGCCCGGCGCATTGGGTCGCGCGATGCGCCATCTCGCGGGCGTTGAGCATGCAGCCCCCGCAGTGGATGACCAGCCGATAGGGCGTCACATCATCGGGAAAGCCCCTCCCCGACGTGGTCTCGAGCGCAAGGTCGCATCCCGTGTGCTCGGCCAGCCAGTGCGGGAGCTTGACCGTGCCGATGTCGTCGCACTGCCTGTGGTGCGTGCACCCCTCCGAGACGAGCACGCGATCGCCATCCGCCAGGCCGTCGAGCGCACGCACACCCTCCACCGCACCGGCCAGCAGGCCCTTGTGACGGGCCATGAGTATGGAGAACGACGTCAGCCGCACGTCCTGGGGCACGACGCGCGAGACGGGACCAAAGACCTGGCTGTCCGTGACGACGAGCGTGGGCTTGCGTGGGGCCATCCGCTCGAGCGTCCTGCCCAGGCGCACCTCCTGCACCACGAGGCACTCGGCACCGGCGTCCAGCACGTCGCGCACCGCCATCTGCTCGGGAAGGATGAGCCGGCCCCTGGGGGCCGCCTTGTCGATGGGAACGACCAGCACCACGAGATCATCCGGGCCGACGAGGTCGAGAAGCATCGGCAGCACGTCGTGGCCCGCCGTCCCGATGGCGGCGATGCGCTCCTTGAGGGCGCCGATGCCCTCCCCCGTGAGGCCGCTCACGTACACGTCGTGCGCTCCCGCCTCGGGGAGGGCACCGAGCAGGTCACGCTTGTTGTAGGCCACGACATAGGGCACGTCGTGCGAGCGGAAGAGACCGATGAGCTGCTCGTCGCATGCGCCAAGGCCCTGCGTGGCATCCACCACGAGCACGGCGAGGTCGGTCTGGTCGAGCACACGACGCGTTGCGTGCACCCGCCTCTGTCCGAGCGTCCCCACGTCGTCGAAGCCGGGCGTGTCGATGACCACGACGGGACCCAGCGGCAGGAGCTCCATGGACTTGCGCACCGGGTCGGTCGTGGTGCCCAGCGTATCCGACACGACCGAGAGGCCCTGTCCCGTGATGGCATTGACGACGCAGGACTTGCCTGCGTTCCTGCGGCCGAAGAACCCGATGTGCACCCGCTCAGCCGAGGGCGTGTCGCTCATGCCCATGAGATCTCCCCCTCCTCGAAGCCATCTCGAGATCGACAAGCGTCGCACTTCCTACCAGACGCGATCCTCCCAGCAGCTCCAACGGGTCGAGCCTTGCGACGTCCGGAATCTCGTGCAACCACTGCCGACCTGAGAGCGCGAGGTGCGGAAGGTCGCAGAACCTGGCGCCTTGGGGGCACACCGCCGAGAGGAACGGGTCCCCCACCATCAGCGTCGCCTGCGCCAGGACCTGCCGCAGGCGCTCCTCTCCAGGGGCACAGACGTCCCACAGACTTGGCTCCAGGAGGTCATGCGTGTCCTCGAGCGGGGTGACCAGGCGCGTGGGAACCCGCACGAGCTCGAGGCCCGCGGCGATGGATCCCATGGACACCGGCTCGCCGATGAGGGGGACGCAATCCTCCACCCTGCGCTCCCCGACGGTTGCGCGCCGCACGTCCTGGTAGGCGAGCCTGCTTCTCCCATCCCGCAGCGCGTCGCGAAGTGCGCGCTCAAGGCGGCCGGCAAAGGTCCCCACGGGAAAGCCCACCACGTAGGGAATGCCAAGGCGCCTCTCGAGCACACGAGCGGCACGCATGCCGGTTGCGGAGACCACGAGGTTCGCGTCCGCACGTGCCGCCGCCAGGATGGTGTCAAGCGTGTCTCCCATGGCCCAGCACGACTGCAGCCGAAAGCCGGCCCCCTCGAGCCAACCCACCAGCGACTCCCTCGTTCCCTCGGCGGCAAAGTCGAGCGGCGTCATGCCCAGCACGTTCACGCTGGGACGGACATCGGCATCGGCACCGAGGGGCGCCATCACCTGCCCCGCGACAAGCTGGAGGGCAAGCCCGGCTCCGCGCACGTAGTCGTGCATACCGTTGGTTGGCACGCAACGGGTGGGAACGCCGCTCCTGGCCTCGACGAGGCGTGCGATGGCAGCGAGGTCCGTCCCGATCTGGAAGGGTATGGGGGAACTCACCAGCACGATGAAGCGCGGGTGAGTCTGATCCGCGGCCTCCACCACATCGCGAACCAGCCTCTCGTCGTTTCCCAGGGCCGCGTCGCGCTCGGTGAGGCCGCTGATGAAGATGAGACTGTCCTGGTCGTACCAGCGAATCTCGTCATGCGTGTTGTAGGTTGAGTTGCAGCCCGAGGGGTCGTGAATCACGACCATGCCGCCCAGCTCGAAGAGGGCCGAGCACACGCCCGAAATGTCACCGGTGTATACGGGAAGTGCCTGGTACGCCTGCCTCATGCACACGCACCTCCCGCCGCACGAGACACGCTTGGCACCTGGCAGCAGCAGGGCATGCCAAGTCCCTTGCGCGGGACGAGCCCCCTCGTGTCCTTCCGCTCCGCCCATGCCTCGCGCATAAGGCGCACGAGACCGAGGATGGCCGAGTAGCCCCACATGCCATCCGTCTCTATGACATTCACGAAGTGCGTGGTCCCACAGAACCACGCCGCCTTGGGTCCAACGGCCAGCCAGCTGTCACCGCCATCGCGCGACTCCTGGCGCAGGGTGGGGTGGATGGTGCTCCACAGCTCGAGGTCCGGGGCGCACGCCCGCAGCCATTCCAGGGTGTCACGCTCCTCCCCGCTCACGGTATCAACGTACACGCGGCGCACGTTTATGCCACGACCGAGCAGGAGGCGGGCGAGTTCCAAGGGATGGTTGATGGCAACATAGTCTATGGCGACCGGCGTCCCCGAGAGCTCCTCCGCGAGCGCGCCCAGGGCCACGTCGCAGGAGGTGCGCAGGTCCGCCGTGCCGGGTGCCGGGCAGCCAAGCGCGTCCGCCAGGATGACAAGCCCCTCGTCGATGCTGTCATAGAGAAGCGCGGGCGGAAGATAGAGCCACCGCCTTCCCAAGCGATCGGCCGTCTTCTCGAGCCCCCATGCCCCAAAGAACGAGCGTGTGAGCAAGAGCGCACTTGCACCCAGCGACAGGTACTCGTCGAAGCTGCCAACATCGTGGAGCTGGAGCACGCGCCACCCGGCCCGCCGGACCAGGCGCACGATGTCCGAGTCATCCGGAAGGCGCAGGTCGTCCGAGACGATGCCAAGGAGCCGCTTGTCCATGGGAAGCTCCTGGAGCGCGTCAAGCATGGCCTTGCGCTCCTTCTGCTCGGGCGTGATGCCCGTCTTCTGCATGATCGGATCCATCCAGCAGCGCATGAAGAAGATGTCGGGGAAGCGTCTCTCCAGCTCGCGGTACACATAACGGACGTCGCAGCCCATGGAGTGGTGCAGGCACACCAGGAAGATCATGACCGCGCGCGGGCGGTAGGGCAGACGCCTGATGACGTCCGAGACACCCTCGATGGTCACGGACTCCAGGTTGTCGCACAAGAGGTCCCTCTCCTCCAGGACGACGCCAGAGAAGCGGTCAGACATCCCCATCTCCGCGGCCGTGAGCACGACCCCGCGCAGGCAGTTGTCGGCGCAGACGTATATCTGATGGCACTCGGGCACGAGCATGCCCGTGTGCACGATGTTCCAGTTCTCGTGCACGGGCGCGTTGAACTCCAGGACGTTGGGAATGGGGCGCGGGTACGCCGCATCCGCCGCGCGCACGAAGGCCGCGTACCCATCAGCACGGGCCACCTGCGCGGCCCCCTCGTCCCCCTGGGGCATGACGCGCGTCAGCATGGGCGCACCGCCTCCCCCGCCGCACCGGTGCACATGCCATCGGCGACGTCCATGCCACTCTCGGCGGCAAGCCTGCGGTGGACGACGTCGCCTCTGCCAAAGAGTCCCAGCCGTACCATGTCGACCCCCTCGCCTAGCAGATGCGCGGCAGAAGCTCGTTGCCCGGCTCGGGCAGGATGGTCTGGGTGCCAAGCTCGGTGTCCATGACCACGCGACCGGGAAGCTCGTTGGTGATGTGGCCGATGATGGTCGCACCCTCCGCGTGCGGGCACCCCCGGAGGGCCCGAACCAGGCGCTCGGCCTTGGCGGCGGGGCAGATCATCACGAGCCGACCCTCACAGGCCAGATAGAGCGGATCGAGTCCCAGCATGCCGCAGACGCCCGCCACCCCGGGGGCGACGGGAACCGCCGCATCGTCCAGGCGCACGCCCACCCTGCTCTGGTGGGCGATCTCGTAGAGCACCGTGCCCACGCCGCCGCGGGTGGCATCGCGGATCGTGTGGATGTCGGGCACGGCGTCGAGCGCGGCCTCCACCGCGGCCGCAAGCGGCGCGCAGTCGCTCGTGACATCCGCCTCGATCCCGTACGTGTCGCGGGCCAACAGGATCGCACAGCCATGACGGCCCACGTCGCCCGTCACGACCACGGCATCGCCTGGCTCGGCATGGGAGCCTGAGGGACGCGCTCCCGCGCGCACGAGGCCCACGCCCGTCGTGGTGATGAACACGCCGTCCACCTGGCCCTTGCCGGCGACCTTGGTGTCCCCCGCCACCACGGCGACGCCCGCCTCGCGGGCCACCCTCCCCATGGAGGCCACGATGCGCTCGAGGTCGGCCATGGGGAAGCCCTCCTCGATCTGGAAGGCGCAGGTGAGGTACAGGGGCTTGGCGCCCATGCACGCCACGTCGTTGGCCGTGCCGCACACGCTGAGCTCCCCCACGTCGCCACCCGGGAAGAACGCCGGGGAGACGATGAAGCCGTCCGTCGACAGGGCCAGGCGACCCGCCGGCACCGCAAGCACCGCCGCGTCATCCTCCGTAAGGTCCGGGTTGGCCAGGTGCCGCCTGAAGATGCCATCGATGAGCTCGGAGGTCTGCCTGCCACCGGCGCCCTGCGCCAAGGTCACGATGTCGTTCACGAGTGACGTCCCCCCTCTGTTGGCCCTAAGGTCACGGGCCGTCTTGAAGCCGCGGGTGCCAGGCCCACGTCAAGGTCGGCCCCGTACAGGTAGAAGGCCGAGCAGGCGCCCTCGCTCGAGACCATGCAGGCGCCCACGGGATGTTCGGGCGTGCAGGCCGTGCCGAAGGCCGGGCATGCTCGTGGCGTGCATGCGCCCTGCAGCACCGCGCCGCAACGACAGGCGGGGTTCTCCCGACCATCGATGCGGGGCAGGTCGTACCTCGCGCGTGCGTCATAGCCCGCATAGGGCTCGCGCAGGCGCAGGCCCGAGCCCGCGATCGTACCGATGCCGCGCCACGTGGCGTCGCACGGCTCCATCATGCGCGCCACGAGGCGCCGTGCCGCCGGGGCCCCCTCGGGCCGCACGACGCGGGGGTAGCAGTTGACGAAGAAGGGCGCGCCCTGGGCGAACTTGGTCACGCCCACCGCCAGGGCCGTCACGAGCTCCGTGGCCGTGAAGCCGGCGAGCACGCCGCTCACGCCCTCCGCCACGAGGTCCTCGCAGACCTTGGTGCCCGTGATGGCATGCACGTGACCGGGATAGAGGAACAGGTCGGTCGAGCCCCTCATGGCCTCGTAGGCCCCGGGCATGGTCCTGTTGGCCGTGAGCAGCGAGAAGTTGGTGAGCCCGTCGTCCGTCGCCGCGCGCACCGCAAGGCAGCTCGATGGCGCGGTGGTCTCGAAGCCCACCGAGAGGAACACGACCTGCTCGTCCGGATGGGCGGCCGCATAGGCCTCGGCGTCCTGGGGCGAGTAGACCACCCGCACCGTGGCGCCCTGCGCACGCGCCCCCGCCAGGGACAGCTCGGTCCCCGGCACGCGCACCAGGTCGCCGAAGGTACAGATGGTACAGCCGCGGTCGAGCGCAAGCATGAGGGCCTCGTCGACAAAGCCGACCGGCGTCACGCAGACCGGACAGCCCGGCCCACTGACGAGCTCGACCTGCGGTGGCAGGATGTGGCGGATGCCCTGGCGGAACAGCTCGTGCGTGTGGGTGCCGCAGACCTCCATGATGCGTACGTGGGGCCCATCGTAGCCCTCGAGCGCCTCGCGCGCCGACCGGCGCGCGCCGCATGCCGTGGCATGTCCGCCCATCACAGGTACTCCTCGACGAGGCCGTCCGCCTCGGACGCGTCATCATCCGAGATGCGGGCGATCGCGGCGCCCGCATGCACCATCACGTACTCACCCGGCTCGAGGTCGTCCAGCAGCTGGGCCGAGACCTCGCGCCGCGCCCCCGTGGCCTCCACGAGCGCCGCCCCCTCGTCGCTCACCGCGATCACCCGCGCGGCTACCCCTACGCACATGTCGTCTCTCCCTTCCTGCTCGGGGGCGCTGCGCCCCCGGGGTCGATGCCCGTCAGGGCGACGCCGTCCACGTCACCGTCCGCCACGGCCTGGGCGGCAACGACCGCCTGGCCCAGGGCGAGGCCTCCGTCATTGGGCGGAATGAGGCCGTGCGTGAGCACGGAGAGGCCCGCCCCCATGAGTGCGCGCTTCGTGAGGCCCAGCAGGAGACGGTTCTGGTAGCAGCCGCCCGTCAGCGCCACTGCGGTGACGCCCGCCTCCCGTGCGATCGCCCGGCAGGCGGTGGCCACCATGTGCGCGAGCGCGGCATGGAAGCCGTAGGCAAGGCCCTCCACGGGCCTCCCGGCAAGGCGTCCCCCGACAAGCCACCGCACGAGCCCCTCGGTCCCGAGCACGAGGGAGGGGGCCGCTCCCGCGTGTGGTGGCATGGCCTCGACCAGACCGGTCTCCGCAAGGCCGGGGACGTCGGGCAGCGGCAGCGGGACCCCGTCCCCCGCAGCCTCCCCTGCCGCCAGGAAGGTCGCGCCCCGGCCCTCCGCCCACCGGCGTGCCGCGTACTCAAGCATGCAGGACGCCTCGCCCTCGTAGGTGGAGGAGCGACGGATGCCCAGGATGGCGCTGGCGGCATCGAAGAGCCGCCCCGCGCTCGTGGACGTGACGGCATTGATGCGCCGCTCGACCATCATGACCTGTGCGCGGGCGCTCCTCTCGTCACACAGGCCGAGGCGTGCCGCGAGCTCGAGCGTGCGCCCCACGTCGTGCGTGAGCCCCTGCAGCATCGAGACGGCCACGCGCCATCCCTCCAGCGAGGAGCGGTCGCCACCCACCTGCACGAAGGGACGGATGCTCGCCCTGCGCTCAAAGCCATGGTAGTCGGCGAGCATGATCTCGCCGCCCCAGATGGTGCCGTCGGTGCCCAGGCCCGTGCCATCGAACGCGACGCCCACTGCGGGGCCCGTCCAGTCGTTCTCGGCCAGGCAGGAGGCGATGTGCGCGAAGTGATGCTGCACGCGCACCACGGGGACGCCCGCGGCGGCGGCGAGACGTTCGGCGATCGCCGTGGCGTTGTAGCTGGGATGCAGGTCACAGGCGATGGCCTGGGGATGTGCCTCCAGGAGCGTCTCCATGCGGCGCACGGACTCCTCGAGCGCCCGCACGGTGCGCAGGTCGCTCAGGTCACCCACATGGGCGGAGGGGTAGAAGAGGTCTCCCCTGCCGATGCAGAAGGTGTTCTTGAGCTCGCCTCCCACGGCCAGCACGCAAACGTCCTCCACACCCCGCGCGAGGCGCTGCGAGAGCACCACGGGCAGCGGCGCATAGCCGCGCGAGCGACGGATCATGTAGGGCGCGCCCTCGAAGAGGTCCATGACCGAGTCGTCCGCACGCGTGCGGATCGGGCGGTCGTGCGACAGGATGAGGTCGGCAAGGCCCGCGAGCTCGTCCCGCGCATCCCCCTCGTCCCGGCAGATGGGTGCCCCCGAGACGTTACCGCTGGTCATGACCAGGCAGTCGGGCACCTGGACGTCGTCATCGTAGCGAAAGAGCAGGAGCTGTATCGGCGCATAGGGCAGCATGACGCCCACGCTGGGGTTGCCCGGGGCGACGCTCGGCGCGAGCAGCCCGCCCGCCCGACGTCGCAGCAGGACGATGGGCCGCTGGTGGCCGCGCAGCACCTCCTCCTGCGCCGCCGAGAGAGTGCATTCGCGGTGGACGACCTCCTCGCTGCCCATCATGACGGCAAGGGGCTTCCGCGGACGGCGCTTGCGCCGGCGCAGCAGGCTCACAGCCCTCTCATTGGTGGCGTCACAGCACAGGTGGAAGCCCCCGACGCCCTTGACGGCCACGATGCCGCCGGCGGCGAGCGCGCGCCGCGCCGCGCTGATGGCCGCGTGCCCGCGCTCGTCGCGCCCCAGCAGGTACTCCTCGGGACCACAGTCGTTGCAGCAGACCGGCTGCGCGTCGTAGCGACGCGACGAGGGGTCCAGGTACTCGCGCGCGCAGTCGGGGCACAGAGGGAACGCCGCCATGCTCGTCCGCTCACGATCATAGGGCAGCGCGTCCAGAATCGTGAGACGCGGCCCACAGCACGTGCAGTTGATGAAGGGATGCAGATAGCGGCGGTTGGTGGGGTCAAAGAGCTCGCGCGCACAGTCGTCGCAGATGGCGATGTCGGGCGAGACGAAGATGGCGCCGCGCGCCCGCTCGCTCCCGACGATCGAGAAGGTGTCGTAGCGTCGGGCCGTACCGGCAGGGACGTCCCACTCGTCAACCTTGATGACATAGGCCCGCCGAGGTGGATGGCGCCGGACGAGGTCCGTGAAGCGCGCGACCCGCTCGGGGCTGCCCTGTGCGATGATCTCGACGTAGGGGCCCTTGTTGCAGACCGTGCCACACACCCCCGCCCCGACCGCGTGCCGTGCGACCGTGGGACGAAACCCCACGCCCTGCACGATGCCGAAGCAGCGCACGAGGCGCGTCACGAGCGCCTCGTGCGCTGAGGTGCCCGTCTCATGGGGCGTCGCGGCATGTGTCGTCATCGCAGCCATGTCGTCCTCTACGTCCGCACGAGATGCCCCGAGAGCGCATAGTGCGTCTCGTCAAAGAAGTCACCCGCGAAGTCGCCCACCAGCTTGCGCAGCGTGACGTCGGCGAGGATGGCGGTGGGGCGGGCCGCACGGACCGCCGCCGCGACGTCACCCTCCTCGCGCAGATGCAGGTCGCCATCGCGGCGGGCCTCGTCCGGCTGCATGAAGAAGCTCGCCACGATGACGTCCGAGGCGCCGCGAGCGAGCAGCCGCGTTCGGATGGCATGGGCCGCCACCTGCTGGTGGACCACCAGCACGCGATGGCCCGCCCACGCGATGCGGGGGATGAGGGCATCCGCCAGCGGATAGTCGACGTCATAGGGCGTGCCGAAGCGGCGCTGGAGCCACTGGGCCGCCTTGAGCCCCGCGGGTGACACGACGAGGTTGCGCTCGGCCGCACCGGCCGTGCGCAGCTCGTCGAGGGTGGCGCCCATGCCAAAGACGGTGACGCGCCGCCAGCCATCAAGACGCAGCCGCCGCTCGAGGGCCGCGGCGCCATCGTGATCAGAGACGTCGAGCGGCGTGGCGCCCCAGACGCCGATGCGACCCTCCTCCGTCACGGGTCGCTCGGGGGCTCCTTCGACAAACCTGGTGAGGAGCACCAGGTAGGCAGCCTCTGCACCTCGGTCATAGAGGTCCATGCCATTGGTCTTGAGGGCGATGGCCGGAAGGCCGCAGCGCCGTTCGGCCAGGTGACAGAGCGCGGTGAGGTCCGTTCCTATCACCGCCGGTACCGGCGTGCCCACGAGCGCAACGAAGCGGCCACCCAGCTGCCGGTGCGCCAGCTCGAGCTTCTGCACCAACAGGTCATCGCGACCAAGGATGGCATCCATGTCCCGCAGGCCCGCGCTGAAGATGGCGTCCCTCTGGGCAAACCAACGCGGCTCGTCAAAGCCGCAGATGTTGCCCACACAGCCGCCCGCATCCACCACCACCGTGATGCCGCCCATGCCATAGAGCACGGAGGCCGCCCCAGACTGGTCCGGTGCGAAGGGGGTGAGCATCCGGCGCAGGCCGCGCACGCAGTGCCGCGCGTCGAGGGGCCGCAGCGCAGGGGCGGCATCGGGGGCGGGAACGCGACGACAGGCGGCCCGTCCGCGCCGCTCCCCGGCAAGCGAGATGGCCCCATGCACGCCACGGCCCTCGTCCCCATGGGAGAGTAGGTGATCCAGCGCGCCAAAGAGGCCGCTCACCGCCGTGTAGCCAAAGGGCTGCTCGTCGCCGTCCCATGCGAGGTTTGGGCAGGCGGGGTGGTAGTAGCCAGCATCGCGGCCGATGGTGAGCGTGACGCCGGTGCCTGCAGGGTCATAGCCGATCATCGTGGGTTCGAGGTTGGAGTACACGCGCGTCTGGGGCGAGAGGTCCGCAAGATGGCGCAGGTAGACGTACTGCCCTGGCGTGACGGTGCCAAAGACCTCGCGCACGGAGCAGCCCTGGCGCACCAGGGCCAGCGCCAGCTCGAACGGGTTGGCGTTGGAGCCCTCGCCCACCGCGAAGACCTCGCGCGGATGACGCTCGCGGAAGGAGCGCAGGGCACCGCGCGCCCGCGCCTGCCAAGGCCCCTGGTCAAAGCTCACGCCCAGCGCCGTGGCCAGCGCGTCGTACTGGGCATGGATGCGATCCTCCTCGTAGAGGCGTGTGAGCTCGATCCAGGGGATCCCCAGGCGGCGCTCGAGGTCCTGCGCGGCAGGGGCGGCCTCTGGATCGAGCACGAGGTTGAAGTTGGCCTCGGCCATGCCCTGGAAGCCGGCGAAGTCCGCTGCCGTCGAGACCTCGCGCACGTGGCGCAGGCCAGCCTGGGCGAGCAGCGCCTTGAGGTCGGACCCCTCCTCGATGGGCGCGAAGTGTCCCAGCAGGTTGCAGGCGCGCGCGTCCCTCTCGGCGGGCTCCAGCAGGGAGTAGAGCGACTGGCGCACGCTGACCATGGGCGGCCTTGTGCCCTCGCGCGTGAGGGCGTACATATAGCAGGGACGCACGGGAACGCCCGCCTCGTCCTGCGCCGCATGGCACACGCGCTCCATGTCGGTGCCGAGCAGGGCGTCCACGCAGGTGACGCAGACCATCACGACCGAGGGCACCGTGGGCAGGCTCTCGCACAGCGCCCGTACCGCCTGGGGGATGCGCCTGAGGTGACGGGACGTGATGAGGTCGGTCTCACTCATCTCGAGATAGAAGAAGCGGTTCTCATAGCCCGGTAGCTCGGAGACGGAACTGGTGTTGCGGCCGCAGCACCCCGGCGACACGACGAGCATGACCGAGCCGGGAATGGCGAGGCCCGCGCGCTTGACGCCAAAGCCCTCCGCCCCCGGAGAGTTGAAGGCCAGGGCGGCCGGCGAGCTGTAGATGAGGTGCCTGCCGGAGACGAAGTCGTCGGGGATGTCGTCGCGCCCGCGCGCCCAGAGCTCGGAGACGGTGTAGGAGACGGGGGTGACGCTCATGGCGTGCCCTCCCCTGCGAGGAGGCGTTGGGCAAGGTCGAGGAAGGTGCGGGAGATGGGCAGCGCGGGGTTGCCTTCGATGACCGTCCTGCCCTCGTCCTCACAGCGGTTGATGTCGTCCGATCGTGGGATGTCGCCCACGATCGCCAGGCCATGGGCATCCGCGAAGGCCTTGACCTTCCCGTACTCGTCCGGCACGTTGCGGCGGTTGAGGATGAGGCCCGCCACCCGCGCATAGCCGCGGTCCTCGAAGTTGCGCACGGCCGCGTTGATGTTGCCCGCCGCGTACAGCGCCATCCTCTCGCCACTGGTGACGATGAGGACCTTCTCGGCATAGCCCTCGCGGATGGGCGCGGCAAAGCCGCCGCACACCACGTCGCCCAGCACGTCGTAGAGTACGACGTCAGGCTCACAGGTCTCAAGGAGGCGCAGCTCCTCGAGCAGGTTGAACGTGGCGATGATGCCACGGCCGGCACACCCCAGCCCCGGCGTGGGGCCACCCGTCTCGATGCAGAGGACGTCCCCAAAGCCCCGGCTCGAGACGTCCTCGATGGACGTGGGCTCCTCGTCCTCGTCGCGCAGATGGTCCATCACCGGGCGCAGGGGTTGGCCGCCCAGGAGGTTGATGGTGGAGTCGGCCTTGGGGTCGCAGCCGATCTGCACGACACGCCTGCCCAGGGTCGAAAGCGCGGCCGCCAGGTTGCTCGTTATCGTGGACTTGCCGATGCCGCCCTTGCCGTAGATGGCGACCTTTAGCATGACCCGTCACGCGCCAGGCGCGATGGACGCAGCCTCTCTTCCATAGCCGTCCCCTCCGGTCAGCCACCAGATCCCCATCCGGTGCCCTTCCACTCAGGTCTCGTCTCGAATGCCCATCATTATGCGCCGCCAATGTGGCTGACTCAAGGCGGGCTCCCGCCAACGGCACCAATGCCCTGCGGGACGCGGACGCCTGCAGCGCTGTGTCGTTCAGGCTACGATGGACAGAGCGCAACGACCCACGGAACCGCGCCGGAAAGGTGCCACATGCCCCCACAAGCTGACACGCCCCTCATCCTCATCGCAGAGGACGATGCCGACATCAGCACCATCATGACCCGCTACCTGGACAACCATGGCCTCTCCTGCATGCAGGCGTTCTCGGGTACCGAGGCCGTCATGGACCTCGACCGCAGCGCGTTCGACCTCCTCATCTGTGACCTCATGCTGCCCGGCATGACGGGCGAGCAGGTCATCGCCAACGCGCGCGAGCACATCCCCGACATTCCCGTCATCGTGGTCTCCGCACGCGCGACCGTGGAGGACCGCGTGGGGCTCCTGCGCCTGGGCGCCGATGACTACCTGGTGAAGCCCTTCGACCTCGAGGAGCTCGAGCTGAGGGTGCGGGCGCTGCTCAGACGCAGCCGGAGGCAGGGATCCGCGGGGGGCCGGCCTCAGGAGGGCGACGGCGATGTCCTCCGCGTTGGCGCATGGGCGCTTGACGTCGCCTCGCGCGTGCTGACGGCGGCAGACCAGCACATCGAGCTCACCAGGACCGAGTTCGGCATCTGCGAGCTGCTCGCACGCCATCCGCGACGCGCCTACTCCAAGCGCGAGATCTTCGAGCGCGTGTGGCACGAGGACTTCGCCCCCGACGACAACGCGGTGACGGTGCACGTCTCCAACCTCCGCAAGAAGCTGCGTCCCACCGGGACCGACGGCTACATCAAGACCGTATGGGGCATCGGCTTCAAGCTCGACGCACCCACTCTTTAGGCTTTCCTTAGACCTGCTTTGTGGTTTGCCAAGCCTTGGGGCATATCGTAGGCGGCGTAGGCTGGACACGACGACAGGGGAGGAAGGCATGGACGCACTCGAGACGCGCGCGCTCACCAAGCTGTATGGCTCCACGAGGGCCGTGGATGCGCTCGACATGCACGTACCGCGAGGCAGCATCTACGGCTTTGTGGGCAAGAACGGCTCCGGCAAGTCGACGACCATGAAGCTGGCATCGGGACTCGTGACGCCCACGTCGGGAGAGGTGCTGCTCTTTGGCAGGCGCCGGACGCCCGACATACCCATCGGCACGCTCATCGAGATGCCGGGGATCATCGGTGGCCTCTCGGCCCTGGACAACCTCATGACGAAGGCCACGGCACTCGGCATCGTGCGCGCCAAGGCGCAGTGCCAGGGCCTGCTCGCCCTCGTGGGGCTTACCGAGGTGGCCAAGCGACACGTGAAGGGGTTCTCGCTGGGCATGAAGCAGCGACTCGGCATCGCCCTGGCCCTCATCGGCGCGCCCGACCTCCTGCTTCTCGATGAGCCCCTCAATGGCCTCGACCCCGAGGCGGCACGCTCGACGCGCGAGATGCTGCGAGGGCTCGCGGCCAACCACAGCATGACGATCGTCATCAGCTCGCACGTCATCGACCAGCTCAATCGCGTTGTCGACCGCTTCGGCGTCATCAGCCGGGGCCGCATCGTGAGCGAGTTCACCGATGCGGAGATGCGCGCAGCCTGCGGAGATTCCATTCACCTCCGCACGACCAACCCCCCGAGGACCGTGGCCGTACTCGAACGGGAGCTCCCCAACGTGCACCTCTCGCTTGGGGGCACCGATGCGATCTCGCTCACGGCCACGTCATCCGGTGGGCTGCCTACCACCGAGGAGGTGGCGCGCATCCTGCACGCCAACGGTCTCATCCCCCTTGAGATAGGCATGCACAGCCGCGACATAGAGGACTACTTCGTCGAGCTCATGGAGAAGGGAGAGACTCATGTTTAGCCTCATCGCATCGGACGTGCGTCGGGGTCGCCGGATGTGGTGCTGGATGCTCGTAACCTACGTGGCCCTCGTTGCCATCATTGCCGCAAGCGTGCTCTATCTGGTTGGTAACGCCGCGGGACACGGCACCGACACCGCAGGCACGACCGACACAGACACGGGCATCAAGATCAGCGCGAGCCAGAATGGTGAGGGCGAGAGCGCCGAGGCGGCGAGTCAGGAAGCCCAATCCGCGTTTGCCACCACGTTCATGGAGGCAGATGGCGGACCCGGTCAGTCGTTGGAACTGTCGGCCATCGCAAACCCCTTCAGCGTATTGCTTGTCCTCTCGCTCTTCCTCTCGGTCTTCGTTTCGGAGGACTTCTCGACGGGATTCATACGGGGGCTCCTGCCCGCCGGCATAAGCCGTCGGCGCTACTATGTCGGCAAGGTGATGACGATGCTGGTGCTCACGCTCGTATGGACGCTCCTCTTCCTGGCGCTCTTCTGGGCATCCATGCGTCTAGCGGGCTTTGGGTTCCAGGCCGAGGATCCGGGCAGGCTCATGGCCTGGATCGTCCTCTCCTGGCTGCTGACGTTCCTCTACGTGCTGCTCTGCTGCGTGGCGACCTGGTTCTTCCAGTCAAGGCTCGCAGGGGTCATCACTGCCTGCGTTGTGGCGGGCGGCATTGCCAGCAGCCTGGTCTCCACCCTGGGTGGCCTGCTTCGCTCGGAGGCCTTCGATGCCATCGTACAGTGGCTTCCGCACCAGTCCGCCATGCTGCTCGGCTCGGGCGGTGTCACCCGGCTGTTCCAGAGCTCCCTCGAGGGCGTCACGCTCGCTCCATTGGCCCACGTGAGCGTGACGGTCGCGGTAGGCATCGCGATGCTGCTGGCAGTGACGCTTCTCGTGGTGCCCCATCGCGACATACACTAGCCGTGATGGTCCCGGCAGGGATAGGGGGATCGTGATCCTTGCAGTCGTCATAGGCGTCGCGCTGGGGGCGACGCTCGCCGCCCTGGCATACGAGCGGGAGTTGGGCCACATGGCCCGACTCCTGCGTTCGCGCGACGAACGGAGCAACAACCGGCTGACGGTGCACGGCCCCAGCCCTACGGCACGACGGCTCGCCGAGGACATGAACGACAAGCTCGACGTCCTGCAGCATGAGCGCGTCGAGGCGCAGCGGCGCGAGCATGCCTTCAGACGTGACCTGGCCAGCCTCTCTCATGACATTCGCACGCCGCTTGCCGGCGCAAAGGGATACCTGCAGCTTGCGGGCGACGAGGCGAACGAGGTGTCACGGGGACGTGACGTCGATGCGGCCATGAGGAGCATCGATGGCACGCGCGCCCTGCTCGACCAGCTGTTCTCGTACACCAAGGCGAGCGACCCCGACCTAAGGCTGGAGCTGGAACCCATCGGGTTGGCCCCGATGGCGGCCGAGGTGCTCATGGCGCATTACCCCGAGTTCGAACGGCGCGGCTGGGAGCCGATCGTGCTGCTCGAGGAGGATGGCGCGGGCGTCACGCGCGTGCTCGCGGATGCCACCTCGCTGAGGCGCGTCTTTGACAACCTGACGGCCAACGCGCTGCGACACGGAAGTGGTGCCCCCACCATCACGCAGGACGGACCGACCATCACCTTCTCGAACCCCATCCCCGATGACGCAGACATCGATCCCGCCAGGCTCTTCGGACGCTTCTATCGCGCTGATGGCGCACGGGGTGGCAGGGGGTCGGGACTCGGCCTCTCGATTGCCGCGGCACTCGTCCAGGCCATGGGCGGCAAGATCGATGCGCACCTCGATGACGCAGCGGACGGCAGGAAGGCACTCGCCATACGGGTGCGCCTCACGACGGCCTAGGGTCGCCCCGCCGTCCCCCTACTCTGCCACGTCCTCCCTCGCGTTGTAGTCGCCCACGGGTGCGATGGCCTTCATGGCCTCGAGCACGCTCTCAAGCAGGTCGTTGAGGTCCAGGTCGTTGAGCTCGGCGCCACGGCGGATGACGTCGCGGTCGCACCCTGCGGCAAAGCGCCTGTCCTTGAACTTCTTTTTGAGCGACCTGAGCGGCATGTCACGCACGGAGCCAGACGGCCTCATGCGCGCCGCCGCCTGGATGAGGCCCGAGAGCTCGTCCACGGCAAAGAGGACCCTCTCCATCTTGGCCTCGGGCGCAGGCAGGTCGGGGTTGTTGTCAGAGTTGTGCGTCTGGATGGCATGGGCCAGCGCGGGGCTGGCACCAGCCTCCTCGAGCAGCTCGGCCGCTTTCACGGTGTGCTGCGCCCCGTCTGGCCACCGCTCCCAGTCGAGGTCGTGGAGCAGGCCCACCTGGCTCCAGAACTCCACGTTCTGGGGGTCATACTGCTCGGCGTAGTGGCGCATGAGGCCCTCGAGCGTGAGCCCGTGCTGGATGTGGAACTCGTCCCCGTTGTACCGCTCGAGCAGCTCGAGTGCCGCGTCACGCGTGAGGCCGCTCTCGAGCCTGGTGGTCGCGGGCGCCGCAGCGTCCGCGGAGGCCCCCGTGGCGCAGCTGGCCGCCAGTTCGTCCACGCTGGCAAAGCCGGCACCCAAGGCGCCCCCCACCTGCGCCTCGATGTCGGCCCTGGTGACGGCCTCGGGCTTCATCTGCGGGAAGAGCAGGACGTCGCGGATGGAGGGCTGGTCGCAGAAGAGCATGACCATGCGATCGATGCCATAGCCGATGCCGCCGACGGGAGGCATGCCGTACTCCAGCGCCCGCACGTAGTCGTAGTCGTAGCCCATGGCCTCGTCGTCGCCCAGGCCCTTGGCGGCAACCTGCGCGGCAAAGCGTGCGGCCTGGTCGACGGGGTCGTTCAGCTCGGAGAAGGCGTTCGCGTACTCATGGCCGCAGATCACGAGTTCGAAGCGGTCGGTGAGGCGTGGGTCCTCCTCCTTGCGCTTGGCAAGCGGGCTCACCTCCTCGGGGTAGTCGCACACAAAGGTGGGGTTCACGAGCGTGGGCTCCCCCAGCCCGTCATAGAGCTCGAAGAGGAGCTTGCCGGCGCCCCAACCCTCCTGCCACTCGATGTCGTGCGCCACGCAGAGCTCGCGCAGGTGTTCGACGGGCGTGTCCATGTCCACGCGCTCGTCCACGGCCGCAGAGGCGACCTCCGAGAGCGAGCGCGACGCCCAGGTGCCGCTCATGTCCACCCGCTGGCCCTGGTACTCGATGACCTCGTGATCCTCCGCGCACCCGCAGACCTCGCGCGCGATGGCCTTGAACAGCCCCTCGCTGAGCTTCTTCATGCCCTCGAGGTCGGAGTAGGCGCAGTAGGCCTCCATGCTCGTGAACTCGGGGTTGTGCATGAGGTCCATGCCCTCGTTGCGAAACTGGCGGCCGATCTCGAACACGCGCTCCATGCCGCCCACGATGAGGCGCTTGAGCGGTAGCTCGGTGGCGATGCGCAGGTAGAAGTCACGGTCGAGCGCATTGAAGTGCGTCACGAAGGGCTTGGCGTTGGCGCCGCCCAGGATGGCATGCATCATGGGGGTCTCGACCTCCATGTAGCCGTCAGCCTCCATGTGGCGACGGATGGTCGAGACGATCTGGCTGCGCCTGCGGAAGGTGTCCCGCACCTCGGGGTTCATGATGAGGTCGATGTAGCGCTGCCGGTAGCGCAGCTCGCGGTCGGCCAGGCCATGGAACTTCTCGGGCAGGGGCCGCACGCTCTTTGAGAGCAGGCGCACCCGCCCCGGCGAGACGGACAGCTGGCCACGCCTGGTGCGCAGGATGGTGCCCGTCGCTTCGATGATATCGCCCAGGTCCACCTGGGACAGGAGCTCCCAATCCGCCTGTGGCAGGTCATTCACGCGACAGAAGAGCTGGATCTGCCCCGAGACGTCCTCCAGCACGACGAAGGTCACCTTGCCCTGCTTGCGCAGGGCCCTCACCCGGCCGGCCACGCTGTAGGAGTCCTCAGTGCTCACCCCATCCTCGAGTCCGGCATACCGCTCCTCGAGCTCGGTGGCATGAGCGGTGACCGTGCTCCTGATGGGGTAGGGATTCACGCCCGCGTCGATGAGCGCCTGACGCTTGGCACGGCGTACGGCGCGCTCGTCGTTGATGTTCACCTCGGGGGCACCTACGATCTTGCTCTGGGTCATTGGACTCTCCTCCAGCCGGATCTCCCGGCAAAAGAGCGCCCCACATCCACGAGGACACGGGGCGCATACGTACGATCCTGCGATCGGGCAGCGAACCTAGCGGTTGATCCTCTTGACGGTAAGGCTGCGGGTCTTGCCCGAGGGGGTCTCGAAGGAGACCGTATCGCCTGCCACATGACCGATGAGCGCTGCGCCAAGGGGCGACTCGTTGGAGATCTTGTTCTGCAGCGAGTCGGTGTGGGTGGTGCCCGCCAGCGTATAGGTCTGCGCTGTGCCCTTCTCGTCCACGAGCTCCACGGTGGAGCCGATGGCAATGGACTTGGCACCACGACGGTTCTCGACCACCTTTGCCGTGGCGAGAAGGTGACGAATCTCGTTGATGCGGGCCTCGTTCTGGGACTGGGCCTCCTTGGCCGCATCGTACTCCGCGTTCTCGGAGAGGTCGCCGAAGCCACGTGCCTCCTGGAGCTGGGCAATGATCTCGCTGCGCTTGTCGCCCTCAAGCAGGGCGAGCTCGTCCTCGAGCTGCTTGCGGTCTTCCGGGGTAAGCGTGACTTCCTGTGTATCCATGCTGTGCTTTCTCTATGGTGACGTTACCTACGAACCGTGCGCGCGGAGGCGCTGGCCTCTAGCTCTCGTGGGCGAGCCGGGCGCCGCACTTGCTGCAGAACTCGGCGTCGGCTGCGTTCTTGGCACCGCACTTGGCGCAGAAGACGACCGCATCCGCGGGGGCCTCAGTGGGGGTGGCATCCGTCTCGGTGGCCGCCTCCTCCTCGACGGTGTCCGTCACGTCCTTGGACGTGGGCTCGCCGCCCTCGTTCACGCCGTCCATGCCCTCGCGGATGTTCTTGACGGTCTTACCCAGCGACTTGCCCAGCTTGGGCAGGTTCTTGGGACCAAAGATGATCAAGATTATGACCACGATGATGATGAGCTCGGCGGGCCCCATTCCCAGAATCATTGACATCCTCCATGCATGGCATGTGGGGCATACCCCACCCGTTTGTGCAGTTTCGCAGCAGCCAGTATAGCCGAGGGCCGTTAGCCTCCACAATCTATAATAGGAATTTCGACAGTATCTAGACAATGGGTGCCACACCCAACGGCCCCACACGAGGAACGCATGGCCCAGACTTCGCGCATCATCATCGTCCGGGACTTTAACACTTAGCCACTAGATTCAGAGCTCACATATGCCGGGAATTTCCAGTTCTGCCTGGGGATTCCCGGCTTTCCTATGCTCAGGTTGTGGTACTATATATTGTGGTATCTGGTAGCAGTTGCATGTAGATAGGTGATGGTCATGAAAGTCCAGGTGACGAGGACCAAGACAGCCGAGACCTTCTACATAGCCAAGACCTACCGTGACAGGGAGACGGGCAAGCCCACCTCCAAGATCGCGAGAAGGCTGGGGACCAGGTCCGAGCTCGAGGAGATGCTTCCTCCAGGCACAGATGTGATGAGCTGGGCCAAAGAAGAGGCCAAGAGGATGACCCTCGAGGAGCGCGAGCTCACCCGCAAGGTCACGGTGTCGTATGACCCCACAAGGCAGATAGGGGCAGGCGCGCGGCATACGTTCAACTGCGGCTACCTCTTCCTGCAGGACATCTACTCCGCACTCGGCCTGCCCGAGATCTGCCGAGACATCGCCTCACGCAGCAAGGCGGACTACGACCTCGACTCGGTCCTGTCCAGGCTCGTGTACGGACGCATCCTCGAGCCCTCGTCCAAGCGGGCGACCCATGAGTTCTCCCAGGAGCTGATGGAGGGGCCCGCCTTCGATAGCCACCACATCTACCGGGCGCTCTCCGTACTCGCCGAGAACTCTGGGCTCATACAGAGGAGAGCCTTCGAGCGGAGCAAGGCCCTGGCGAGAAGGCGCTGCCAGACGCTCTTCTACGACTGCACGAACTACTACTTCGAGATCACAGAGGAAGACGGCTTCAGAAGGTACGGCCCCTCCAAGGAGCACCGGCCCAACCCGATCGTGGGCATGGGGCTCATGATGGACAAAGACGGGCTTCCCGTGGCCTTCGACCTCTACCCAGGCAACGAGTCCGAGCAGCCCACCCTCATCCCTCTGGAAGAGAGGCTCGAAGGCGAGTTCGGCCTCTCGAAGCTCGTCGTCTGCACGGACGCCGGTCTCTCGAGCGCCGCCAACCGCGCCCACAACAGCAGGGGCAGCCTCCAGTTCGTCACCACGGTCTCCCTCAGGGGCCAGAGGAAGGAGGTCAGGGACTGGGTGCGCGGCCCCAAGGGCTGGTCGTGCGCAGGCGAGGCGGGCACGTTCGACCTCGACCAGGTCCGGAAGGCGGCAGACGACCCCCTCACGCCCGAGAAGACGCGCCGGGCCCTCTTCGCCAGGACCTTCTACAAGACGATGTGGACGTCCCTGAAGGACCCTGCGACCGGCGAGGAGCTGGGGCAGAACCTGATCGTCACCTTCTCCCTCAGGTACCGCGCCTACCAGAGCTCCATCAGGAAGGCGCAGGTGGAGCGGGCGCGCAGGGCCTGCGAGGACGGGACGGCCAAGAGGCACCGCAAGGGGCCCAAGGACCCCATGCGCTTCGTCTCCTCCACCCCCGTGACCGAGGAGGGCGAGGTCGCCGAGGAGCGCATCCTCTCCGTCGACGACGGGAAGGTCGAGGAGGAAGCCTCCTGGGACGGCCTCTACGGCCTGGCTACCTCGCTCGACGACGAGGATGTCCTGGGCATCGTAAAGGTTGCCGCCGGACGCTGGCAGGTCGAGGAGTGCTTTCGCATCATGAAGGGCGAGTTCAGGGCCCGTCCCGTCTTCCTCTCGCGCAGGGACCGCATCGAGGCCCACTTCCTCACCTGCTTCCTGGCGCTTCTCATCTACCGGATCCTCGAGAAGAGGCTCGGGTGCCTCTGGACCTGTCCTGAGATCGCAGACACCCTGAGGAACATGCGCATGGAAGAGGTCAAGGGCGAGGGATACCGCCCCCTCTACGTGCGCACAGAGATAACCGATGCCCTGCATGAGGCCTTCGGATTCCGCACCGACTTCGAGATCGTGCCGCAGAGCCAGATGAGGAGGATCTTGAAGAAGACCCACCAGAAGGCGTCCATTACCACAAGGAAGAGGGCCGGCAGAGACAGCAGATAGCTATCTCTACCAGCCCTTATGTGCGAGTTATGTAGGGTTAAGTGTCAAAGACGGGAGTATAGCCGAGGGCCGTTAGCCCCCACAATCTATAATAGGAATTTCGACAGTATCTAGACAATGGGTGCCACACCCAACGGCCCCACACGAGGAACGCATGGCCCAGACTTCGCGCATCATCATCGTCATCTGCATCCTGATGGCCCTTGACGCGGCCGCCTACCTCGCCGGCGCGCTCATCCTCCACAGGCGCGGGGTCAAGCTGCGGCGCAGCAGGTTTGGCCTGGCGCTCGTCTTTGACGGCGAGGATGCCGACGGCGACGAGCTGCGCATGCTCAACGTGAACGGCACCTACCAGAGCATCTGCTACACCCAGGAGGGCCGCCACTTCGACCTCGTGTGCCTCTACCACCAGTACTTTGCCGAGGTCATCGCCATCGCACGGGAGACGCTGGGCGCCTGCTACCCGGCGGACGCGCTCGTGCTGGGCGGCGGCGGGTTCTCGTTTCCCACGTGGCTCGTGGCACACCAGCCCCAGGCCACCGTCGATGTCGTGGAGATAGATCCCAGGGTCATCAGGCTGGCACGCCAGTACTTCTATCTCGACGAGCTGGAGGCGCGCACGCATGCCGAGCGCGACGGGCGCCTACGCGTCATCTGCGACGACGGCTGGGAGGTGCTGCGCCGCGGCGCGAGCCGCTGGGACCTCATCGTGAACGACGCGTTCGGGGCCAAGCGGCCGCTGGGGGCGCTCACCGGGGCACAGGGCGCGCGCGTCGTGCGCGACCACCTCTCAGACCAGGGCATCTACCTGGCAAACGTGATGGGTGCACTCGAGGGCGGGAAGGCGCGGGCGCTTCGCGAGACGGTGGACGCCTACACGCGGGCCTTCTCGCACGTCTACCTCCTTCCCGAGAAGCCCGAGGGGCCGCGGCGCCCCGGCGTCAACGCCCTGGTGGCAACCGATCTGGAGCTGCCCATATCCCACCGCTACCGGCTGCGCGCCTCGAGCGACCTCCCCAGGCTCAGCGCGGCAAACAGCTGATTGGCACGATGGGCGTAGAGCCTGCGCGCATGGGCGAGGCGCGCCTGCATGCTGGCCGCATCAAGCAGCTCCGGCGCCTCCGTGACGGCAATCACCGCCGAGACCCCCGCAATCGACACGTTCGGCTCGGCCACGCCCACGAGCGCCACGCAGGGGACCCCTCGGCGCTGGCACGCCGCAGCCACGCCCGAGACCACCTTGCCATGGCTCGTCTGCGCATCCAGCCTGCCCTCGCCCGTTATGCAGAGGCTCGCCCCCCGCAGGCGGCGACCAAACGCCACCAGATCGAGCACGCGGTCTATGCCGCCCTGTGCGCGGGCGCCCAGAAACGTCACACAGGCGAGACCCAGGCCGCCGGCGGCCCCGGACCCCGGGGCACCGGCATCCACGCCCATGCGGAACGTGGAGCGGAGCACCTCGGCATAGCGCGCCATCCCCCGTTCGAGCTCCTCGACCTGCTGCGGCGTCGCCCCCTTCTGCGGGGCGAAGACGCGTGTGGCACCAAGCTCGCCTACCAGGGGGTTATCGACATCGCACATCACGGTGAAGTGGGCGCCCGCGACGTAGCGGCGCAACAGGCCGACATCGATGGCCCGCACATGGGCAAGGTCGGCGCCGCTGCCCATGAGCTCGCTGCCGTGCTCGTCCAAAAAGCGTGCGCCCAGCGCGCGCATGCAGCCCATGCCGCCGTCGTTGGTGGCCGAGCCGCCCACCGCAAGGGAGACGTCCGTGCATCCCTGCATCAGGGCGTCCGAGATGAGCTCGCCCGTCCCGTAGGTCGACGCGCGCAGGGGATTGCGCTCGTCCGGGCCAAGCAGCGTCAGGCCCGATGCCGCGGCCATCTCGATGATGGCACGACCGGATCCCAGAAGGCCGTAGCGCGCCTCCACGGGACGCCCCAGAGGGTCATGCACGCGCACCGAGCGCATCTCGCCGCCCATGGCCGCCACGACGGCGTCCACCGTCCCCTCGCCGCCATCGGCCATGGGCACGCACGCGCACGTGGCGTTGGGGAAGTGGGCATGCGCCGCCGCTTCGAGGAGTCCTTCCGCCTCAGCGGAGGACAGCGTCCCCTTGAAGGAGTCGGAGGCAAGGACAAAGTGGAACTGCGGGGACAGGTCATCCATGGCGCTTCCCTTTCACGCGGCTGCTTCCCTCCCATGATAGGACGGTCGCACGGGCAGGACCGGCCACGGCGCTGCGCCTAGCGGGGCAGCACGATGCAGTCGTAGCGCACGACCTTGCCCGAGAGCGAGTGGCTCGGCGTCCTTCCCGCAAGCGGAGGGCCCTTGAGCGGTCGCTTGACGACCACCTTGCGTGGGTGGGCGGCAAGCGCGGCGTCGAGCAACGCTCCCTCGTCCACGGCAGGGCGCTCCAGCAGCCGGAGCATCTGCAGCTTCTTCCTGGTTGAGGCATCCTTGCGGCGGGCAGGGAACATGGGGTCGAGAAAGACCACGTCGAGCGACGGCCCAGCGGCCATCTCGCGCAGGCCGCGGGCGCCGTCGCCAACGACCAACCGCATGCGCCCCACCACCTCGGCAAGCCCCGGCCGTCTCCGGGCGCGGGCGAGCCCGTCCGCCAGCAGCGCGGCGATCACGGCATCGTGCTCGAAGAGCGTGACCTCAAAGCCCGCGGCGGCAAGGAGCAGCGCGTCCTCCCCCAACCCAGCGGTGGCATCCACGGCGCGCGGTGTGGCTGCGCCCCCGCGCACGCGGGCGGCACGCACCAACAGCTCGCGCGAGAGCCGGTGGGGCTGCAGGCGTGGGAGCATCCGCGAGAAGTCCGCCCGCAGCTCCATGGCTTTGCCCGACAGCGTCAGCCCCTCCGGCCGCTCCACAAGCTTCAACCCCTCTGGCAGTGTGCCGCACATGCCTCACCTCGCGTCTCGCGCATCTCGTTTATGCTGGGTTTTCTCCGCTTCTCCCCTGGTTGTGCTGGGTTTCTTCCTGGCTGTGCTAGGTTTTTCAGCCGTTTTTGTCTCCTGTGCTGACTCTAGTCATCACGGGAGACATTTTGGGCGAGAAAACTCAGCACAGCCGAGGGACAAGGAAGGGACGGGAGCAAGGACGGAGAGGGGGCAGGACGGCTAGTCGCGCTCCTCCACGGCCGGACCAGGCTGGATGGCAGCAATGCCCTCCTCGCCCGTACGGATGCGCACGGCACGATCCACTCGATAGGCGAAGATCTTGCCATCGCCGACCTCTCCGGTACGCGCCGCCTCGCAAATGGCCCGGACGGCCCTGTCTGCCCACTCCTCGTCGCTCACCACGATCTCGAGCTTGACCTTGGGCAGCATGTTCATGCTCACGCTCGTGCCACGCACCCTGCGCTTGTAGCCCATCTGGGTGCCACAGCCCATCACCTGGCTCACCGTGAGGCCACGCACCCCGATTCCCATGAGGGCATCCTTGGCATCTTCCAGGCATTCCTCGCGAACGATCGCCTCTACCTTGACCATCAAGATCACCCCTAGTCGTCAAGCCCGTTGAAGGAAGGATACGCACGCTCTCCCTGCTGCGAAAGGTCCAGGCCAACGCGCTCCTCGCGGGCGCTCACGCGCAAGCCACCGCAGACGAGCCTCGTGAGTCCAACGCAGACGAGCGTGCCCATGATGGCAAGGGCGATGGTGACCAGCATGGCCACGAGCTGTGCGCCAAGCAGGTGCGCGTCACCAAAGACCGAGCCATCAACATGCAGCGCAGGATTGACGTCCCGGCTGGCGAAGAGGCCGGTGGCGATGCCACCCCACATACCACCGACGCCATGGCACCCAAAGGCGTCGAGAGCATCATCATAGCCAAGCGTGGGCTTGATGGCCGAGACGGCAAGGTAGCAGATGGGGCTCGCTAGGCCACCGATGAGAAACGCCGCCCACACCGGAACGAAGCCGCACCCCGGCGTGATGGCCACCAGACCGATCACGAGGCCCGTGCAGGCACCCACGAGCGTGGGCCTGCCGTCCGTTGCCACATCCATGAGCATCCAGGTGAGCTCTGCGGACGCCGCGCTGATGGCCATGGTCGCAAAGGCATGCACCGCCAGGCCGCTCGCGGAGAGCGCGCTGCCCGCATTGAAGCCAAACCAGCCAAAGAGCAGGAGCGCCGCACCGACGGCAACGAGTGGGATATTATGCACGCGGTAGTTGACCTGCTCGTACCCCTGGCGCCTGCCCAAGATGACGCAGAGGACGAGGGCGCTCACGCCCGAACTGATGTGCACCACGTTGCCACCGGCAAAGTCGATCGAGCCCAGCGCGGCAAGGATGCCACCGGCGCCCCACACCATGTGGGCTATGGGGTAGTAGACCACGATGGTCCACAGGACGATGAAGGCGAGCAGCGCCTTGAGCCGCATGCGCCCCGCAATGGCGCCCGTGATGAGGGCGGGCGTGATGATGGCGAACATCATCTGGAAGAGGGCGTACGCCAAGAAGGGAATCGTCGGCGCGTAGCTCGAGGCGTCCACCCCCACCCCCGAGAGGCCCAGAAAGTCAAGGCCTCCGATGACGCCGCTATGGTCTGCCCCAAAGGCAAGCGAGAAGCCAAACAACGCCCACATCACCACCTCCACGCCGATGATGCAGAACGAGGCCATGATATTGTTCGATACGTTCTTGCGTCGACCGAGGCCACCGTAGAAGAGGGCGAGCCCTGGGGTCATGAGGAGCACGAGCGCTGCACAGACCAGCACGAATCCCGTGTCGCTTGCAACCATGATCGCTCCTTTCGCCTGGGCATGCCCTCACGTGACATGCGGGTTGCGCCAGAGAGCGTCGATGCTCGTTGCCACGCGGAGGCCATGCCAGCCGTCAATGGACGAGTATCAGCATGGGACGCGGGCATTGCCTGGGAGTGACCGTTCGGTTGCGCCAACGTGGCACAGGCGTTACCCAAGGGCTTCCGGGTGGTATTGGGAACGCTACGAGAGCGTAACGCGGTCGTTTCGACCGCTGGCGCACAGGCCTAGCGAATGATCCCCGACGTCAGCAGCCTGCGCACCTCGAGGAGGTCGCGACACACGAAGGAGGCGGCCGAGAGCATCTCGTCGTCAGGGGCGACCAGGTCGGGCACGAGCACGGTCACAAAGCCACCGGCAGCCCCTGCGAGCACGCCGTTCTTGCTGTCCTCAAGCACGAGGGACGAAGCGGGAGCCACACCCAACCTACGGGCCGCCTCGAGGAACACGTCGGGCGCAGACTTGCCGCGCACGACCTCCTCGCCCGAGAGCACCACGTCAAAACAGGCATCCATGCCAGCCGCGGCAAGCTGCCGCTCGATCATGGGCCTCGCGCTCGACGAGGCGACGGCGCGAGGCACGCCCCGCTCGCGCAGATGGTCAAGGAGCTCGATGAGGCCCGCCTTCTTGGGGGCGCCGTCCCTGCACACCTCGAGCATGTGGGCGCAGACGCGCTCCCAGAGCGCGGCCTGGTCAATCGTCCTCGCGCCAAAGTGACGGTCGAGCACCTCCTGGCGGGCGGCAGGGCCAGCACCACGCATCTCATCGGGCAGCCCTGGGGGCATGTTGGCCCTGCCAAGGGCACAAAGGGCAGGCTCCCAGCTGCATGTCCACAAGGGCTCCGTGTCCAGCATAAGGCCGTCCATGTCAAAGAGTGCCGCCTGCGGCATGATCCACCCCTCCGTCCTACGGCGTACCCTCATTCTATCCGGTGGCGCACCACATCCGTGGAAGGCCGTCGGGGCACGGTCGGCTATCGATCTATCCCATAGCCAGATAGCTGATTTCCCTAGGGGCGCTGGACTTGACGCCACCGCTGCCTCGCCCATACGCTACAGGGACTACGGACATCATGCTGGCACTGCTATACTCTGCACTTCCACATGACGCACATCGCACAACAGTCAGGAGCACTCCTTGATATCGTTACGGCATATCATCAAAATCTATGAGGGGGGTACGGACGAACACGCCCTGGGCGATGTCTCCCTCGACATACCCGATGGCGACGTCTTTGGCATCATCGGCATCAGCGGAGCCGGCAAGTCCACGCTCGTGCGCTGCATCAACCTGCTCGAGCGGCCCACCAGTGGCAGCGTCATCGTGGACGGCACGGACGTCACGAACCTCTCGGGGGCGGCGCTGCGCAGCTATCGTCGACGCGTCGCCATGATCTTCCAGGGCTTTGGCCTGCTCGCACAGAAGACGGCCCTGGAGAACGTGTGCTTTCCCTTCAGGGCGAGTACGGGCCATGTGACCAAGGAGAACCGCGAGCGTGCGCGAGCGCTGCTCGACGAGGTGGGGCTGGCAGACAAGGCCGGCTCCTATCCCGCCCAGCTCTCCGGTGGCCAGCAGCAGCGCGTGGCCATCGCCCGCGCACTCGCCTGCGAGCCCGAGTACATCCTCTGCGACGAGGCCACGAGCGCGCTCGACCCCGCGAGCACGGCGTCGGTGCTCTCACTGCTCACGAGGATCAATGCCGAGACCGGCGTCACCATCGTGATCATCACGCACTCCATGGACGTGGTGCGCCAGGCGTGCAGGCACGTGGCCGTGCTCTCCCACGGGCGCCTCGAGGAGCAGGGCACGGTGGACGAGGTGTTCGCCCATCCGCAGAGCGAGACGGCAAAGGCGCTGCTCGGGAGGGTGAGCTGGGATGACTGACACGACCGCTTCGTTCCTGTCGCAGTACGGGACGCTCCTGGGGCAGGGCACGCTCGACACGCTCGCCATGCTCCTCCTCTCCACGGCGCTCGCGTACGTGATCGGCCTTGCGCTCGGCGTCGTCCTCTACGTGACGGCGCCCGGTGGCCTGCGCCCCCGACGCATGCTCAACGCCGTGCTGGGGTGGGTCATCAACATGGCACGCTCCATCCCGTTCATCATCCTCATCGTCTCCGTCATCCCAGTGACCAAGGCGATTGCCGGCACCACCGTGGGCGTGCGGGGCGTCATCTTCCCCCTCGTGCTCTCCTCTGCCCCGTTCGTGGCGCGCATGGTGGAGCAGTCCCTGGCCGAGGTCCCACACGACTCCATCGAGGCCGCCGAGGCCTGTGGGGCATCGCTGCCGCGCATCGTGCTCTCGGCGCTGCTGCCCGAGGCCATGCCCTCCATCGTGCGTGGCGTGGCCGTCACGCTCATCTCGGTGCTGGGCTACACCGCCATCGCCGGGGCCGTGGGTGCCGGCGGCCTGGGCGACATCGCCATCCGCTATGGCTACTACCGCTACCAGGACCAGATGATGGTCGTCACCATCGTGCTCCTCATCGTGCTCGTGCAGCTCATCCAGAGCACCTGCAACCTCATCGCCAAGCGAATCGACCATCGCTGACAAGCCACCCGAAGAGAAGGAAAGGAACCGACCATGTCCCAGATCACCAGGAGAGACTTCGTCACCACCGTCGCCGGCAGCGCGGGGGCCCTGCTCTTTGGCAGCGTGCTCACGGGCTGCGGCAGCTCTGGCGGCACCAGTCCCTCGTCCTCCGGCGACACCAAGACCCTCACCGTTGCCGCGTCGCCCACGCCGCACGCCGAGATCCTCAACGGCTTCGCGGCCCCCAAGCTGAAAGATCAGGGCATCGACCTCACGGTCAAGGAGTACACCGACTACATCATCCCCAACCAGGTGACCAGCTCCGGCGAGGTGGACGCCAACTACTTCCAGCACATCAACTATCTCAACAACTACAATGCCGAGAACGGCACCGACCTCGTGGGCGTCGCCGCCATCCACTACGAACCGTTCGGCATCTATGCCGGCACGGCCAGGGACCTTACCGCCATCGCCGACGGTGCCCAGATCGCCGTTCCCAACGATGCCACCAACGAGGGTCGCGCACTGCTGCTGCTCCAGCAAGAGGGCATCATCACGCTGAGTGACCCCGACAGCTACGAGGCCACGGCCAACGACATCGCCGGGAACCCCCACGGCATCAAGCTCGTGGAGGTGGAGGCGGCCGCCGTCCCACGCCAGCTGCAGGATGTTGACTTCGCCGTCATCAACGGCAACTATGCCATCGAGGCGGGCATGCACGTGGCCGACGCCCTCGCCGTGGAGTCCGCGGAGGGCGTGGCCGTGCAGCAGTACGCCAACTACATCGTGACGACACCTGCCAACCAGAACGACGAGCGCGTGAAGGCCCTCGTGGACGTGCTGAGGTCCGACGACTTCAGGCAGTACCTCTCCGACACCTATGGCAAGGACGTCCTCCCCGCCGACTAACAGATCCGATGGGTGAGTCGTTCGCAGTCCTGCCGCTTCCCCTTGCGAGTCGTTCGCACATGCGAGCGACTCGCTTGTTCTTTCTGCGCAGGTAGATGAGTTAATGTCTTCTCAACTTCTGCTGGGGGGCCTGATAATTTGCATATGACTCACATGGAGGCGCCGCGAAATTGCATACGACTCGAACGGAGCGCTCGAGCGGGACGGGCGCGCTGCTAGTGGTGGCGGACGCTCTGGGCGATCTGGTCCGAGACGGATGCGCCGGTTCGTCGGTCCTCGCCCCAGAAGCAGCAGGACACCATGCCTGCCCCCACATGGCAGCCGATGGTGGGCCCAATAGTCGAGATCATGGTGATGGCCGTGTCATCCGACCTGTGGATGATGTCGGCCATACGCTCGGCATCCTTGGGGCAGTCCGCATTGCCGATGGCGACCACCGACGAGAACAGATCGGTGTTGTGGTTCTTCTCATAGAACGAGGCCATCTTCTTGAGGCCCTTCTTGCGTCCACGTGCAATGCCGATCACGCTGAGGGCACCATCCAGGTCGAACGTGAGCAACGGTTTGACGTCGAGCGCACCGCCCACCACGGCCACGCTCTTGGGGACACGCCCGCCACGGTGCAGCGCATCGAGGTCATCCACCATGAAGATGGTCTGCACGAAGTAGCGCGCCTCCTTGGCCCAGGCCACCATCTCCTCGGCCGTCAGCCCCTTGTCGCGCTGGCGCAGGGCCTCTACCACCAGCAGGTACTGGGACGTCGAGCCGATCTTGGTGTCGACGATATGGATGGGAAGGTCGGGCCTGCCCAGCTCCTCCCTCACGCGGGCGAGCGCCGTGCAGGCACCCTCATAGCACCCGGATATCCCACTGGAGAGCGTGAGGTACACGGTGGGCATGTCCAGCTTGGCGCACTCCCGAAACGCGCTCTCGAACTCAAGTTGCGAGGGTTGCGACGTCATGAGCGATGCGCCATGTCGGATGGCCTCGTAGAACTCGTGGGGGGTGCGCGAGACGAAGAGGTCATCCACGCCGCTCATCCCCTCGTCCGCAGCTCCCTCGCGGGCGGCATACGTGAAGTGCAGCATGCCCAGGTCGGCATCGTCCACCATCTGTTGGCTGAAGTCGCAGGGTGAGTCGGTCATGAGGTGAAACTGGGGTGTCTGCATGGGTCTGCTCCTTTCAGGCTGTACCTCCCATTGTACGGGAGGAGCGGCCGTGCACCCGCGATGTCACGACACCCGAGCCACGTTTCGTATAGGGGTGTACGGGCACACCACGTTCCCCAGCCGGCTCCCGAAGGATGGGCGGTGCCTCGTCGACGCGCGCGCCGCCTCCGCCACGTCGACGGAGGGCAGCCGGTAGCTTGACGCAGGGAAAGGCACTCCCCCAGAGCAGGCAGTGCGCCACGTTGAGCGCAAGCACACCCCAGGCGGCCGTAAAGACGCGGGGAACCCCCGGCTTGCTCGTCGTCTCGCTGACCACTGACGCCCTCGCCCCTCTGGCCACCTTCCCGCTCGTGCGAGAGCGACCCTAGCACAGGAGGGGGCTCTCACCCACCTCTACGGGCGCCTCACCGAAAGCTGGGAGGTCCGGACCCATCGGCACATGTCAGAGGTGCATACTGCCAGCAGAGGGTTCGTGCGATGGGAGAGGTCATGGCTGTCCTTACCAGACCGTTCGGTGCCACAGAAAGCGGAAGGGCCGTGTGCCTGCATATGCTTTCCATCGCCTCAGGCATGAGCGTGAGCATCTGCGAGGTCGGCGCGGCCATCCAATCGGTCGTCGTTCCCGATGGCAGGGGCAACTTCGTGGACGTGGCCCTGGGCTACGACGGTGCGCCGGGCTACCTGCACAACGGCGCCTGCATCGGGGCCATCCTGGGCCGCAACGCCAACCGCATCGCGGGGGCACGCTTCGAGCTTGGGGGGACCACCCATCGCCTTGCCGCAAACGATGGCCCCAACAACCTGCACTCGGGACCGCACCCCTGGCACGAGCGCCTCTGGCAGGTGGGGGAGGTCCCCCACGACACGCCGGATGGCGCGAGCGTGACGCTCGAGCTCGTGAGCCGGGCGGGCGACCAGGGCTTCCCCGGCGCGGCGGACGTCCGCGCAACCTACACGCTCCACGACGACCAGCGCCTTGAGCTCACCATCGAGGCCAGCGCCACGGAGGCCACCATCATCAACAGCACGAGCCACGCCTACTGGAACCTCAACGGCCACGCCTCCGGTACCGCCATGGCCCACACCCTCCAGCTGGAGAGCGCGGCCTACACGCCCGTGGACGCCGCCCTCATCCCCACGGGGGAGGTCGCGCCCGTGGCGGGCACGCCCTACGACTTCAGGAGCGGCCATGCGCTGGGGGACATCCTCCAGAGGCTGCCCCAGGGGCTGGACACCAACTTCGTGCTCAGCAACGCGGAATGCGTGGAGCGTGCCGCCACGCTGGTGGGCAACGAGACGGGCGTCCGCATGACGCTCTCCTGCGACGCGCCCGGCCTACAAGTGTACACGGCGGGCGGCCTCGACGCGCGCGGCAAGGCCGGCGCGCACTACGGCAACGGGGCAGGCATCGCCCTCGAGGCGCAGTTCTACCCCGACGCCATCCACCACGCCGCCTTCCCCCAGCCCATCTATGCACCGGGCCACCCCTTCCTCAGGCGCGTGACGTTCGCCTTCGATGCGCCCGGTCGGTAGCCCCTCACCAACGATATCCGGGCGTTTCCAGGGAGCGGTGGTACGCCTCCCGCGCATGGTCGTGCTGGCGCTCGAGGGCCCTCCGCTCATGTACTAGTTCATCGCGCCGTTCGTCGCAACGCAGTGCTGCCTCATGCTGTGCGGCATTCAACTCGTCCAAGACATAGGCAGCCTGACGAACCATGCAAGGCATAGCCTCACGCACCTCATCCACGAGCTGCCCACCCTGGCCCAGGCGGTACAGGAGCTCATCCACCGCCTCCCCAAAGCGACATTCCTGGATACGCAGTGCGTCTTCGCGCTCCTCTATCTCTATACAACGCGAACGATAGGCGCGAGCAGCGGCATCCTCCGCCTCTCGCCCCTCCTACAAGCCCACGTCATTTGCCTGTCATCGCCTCCCCAACGTCATCCTTTGATGAGGCGACACTCTCTCTTGAGTGGACCGTAATACCTTGTACCATGCACCTTAGGCTACCATCAGTGCAGGAGAGGGATATGACCCTGTCCCAGGCCGAGATCCGTTCCAGCATCGAGGCGGCTGACGCCCGGGCAACCGCGCTTGAAGGCTCCGTCGGTTCACTTGGTAGCGTTTCCTTGCAGAGCATCTCGGATGTGAGCGCGGGAATTCCTGGGAGCTCCCTGCACGACAGCGCTGCCACTACCCTGGAGACAGGCCTACGTACCTGGACGGATCTCATCAACTCCGACTATCCCGATGCAGACCAGCAGTACATCGACTGGTTGTGACTCAGGATCATGTCACAGACGGACTACAGTGGTGCTAAGTGGGAGATTACTGCCGATAGAGTATCGGGCATCGGAGATGATGGACAACTCGTCAGTGGCGATGCCTTTGTCACGCAAGTGCTGGGCATCGATCCCGACGAGTGGGCAAGGCTGAAGCTCGCGATTGCCATGCAACACGCCTCTTGTGATGGCAATACTAAAGAGCGAGTCCCCGTTTTGGAACGGTGTCGTTCTGACTGGTAATCAAACTCATTTCGCGCAAGAGGCCCGCCGTGTGGCCACAAACCGGCCCCTAGCGGGCGCATGCACGCCTGGAGGCCAAGGGACAAAGGGCCAGAGCGTCACTCGACCCCCAGCAGCCTGTCGGCCAGCGCGGCACGGGCGTAGGCGCTCGTGCTCATGCCGGCGCTCTTGGCCCTCTGCTCGACCGCGCGCTTCATGCCGACCGGTACCTTGACCGAGATCGTGGCCGTGCCCTCGGACGAGAGCGGTGGGCGGCCGTACACGACCCTCCCGACGCTGCGCTCGCCCTCCGGGAACTCGCCCTTCTCGTAGGCGTCGCACCAGCGGCCAATCATCCCCTCGGTTATCTCCTGACCGTTCGCCGCGACCCACTTCCTCTCGCTCATCGTGACCTCCTCTCAGCGGCCTCAATCTCCCTCGCGAACTTCCCCTGCACTGGCGCCATGGCGTGTATCACGAGCCAACCAGAGACCGTCTCGACCGCTATCAGCTCCACGTCCCTCCCATCATCCAGCCATCCGACCAGAAGCCATCTGGGGGGCTCCTGCGGGCTCTCGCGCATGATGCACTTCGCCACTGACCCCCACGCCTGGAGAACCTCCCCCCGGCTGAGGTGCTTCAGGGCGTTCGGGTGAATCTCCGGCTCCATCGCACCCCTTTCGTCATACCGAAAGTATACCACTTTAGACAGATTAAAATCGGTTTTGGAGCGATGTCATTCTGACTGGTAATCAAACTCGGGACTTTAACACTTAGCCACTAGATTCAGAGCTCACATATGCCGGGAATTTCCAGTTCTGCCTGGGGATTCCCGGCTTTCCTATGCTCAGGTTGTGGTACTATATATTGTGGTATCTGGTAGCAGTTGCATGTAGATAGGTGATGGTCATGAAAGTCCAGGTGACGAGGACCAAGACAGCCGAGACCTTCTACATAGCCAAGACCTACCGTGACAGGGAGACGGGCAAGCCCACCTCCAAGATCGCGAGAAGGCTGGGGACCAGGTCCGAGCTCGAGGAGATGCTTCCTCCAGGCACAGATGTGATGAGCTGGGCCAAAGAAGAGGCCAAGAGGATGACCCTCGAGGAGCGCGAGCTCACCCGCAAGGTCACGGTGTCGTATGACCCCACAAGGCAGATAGGGGCAGGCGCGCGGCATACGTTCAACTGCGGCTACCTCTTCCTGCAGGACATCTACTCCGCACTCGGCCTGCCCGAGATCTGCCGAGACATCGCCTCACGCAGCAAGGCGGACTACGACCTCGACTCGGTCCTGTCCAGGCTCGTGTACGGACGCATCCTCGAGCCCTCGTCCAAGCGGGCGACCCATGAGTTCTCCCAGGAGCTGATGGAGGGGCCCGCCTTCGATAGCCACCACATCTACCGGGCGCTCTCCGTACTCGCCGAGAACTCTGGGCTCATACAGAGGAGAGCCTTCGAGCGGAGCAAGGCCCTGGCGAGAAGGCGCTGCCAGACGCTCTTCTACGACTGCACGAACTACTACTTCGAGATCACAGAGGAAGACGGCTTCAGAAGGTACGGCCCCTCCAAGGAGCACCGGCCCAACCCGATCGTGGGCATGGGGCTCATGATGGACAAAGACGGGCTTCCCGTGGCCTTCGACCTCTACCCAGGCAACGAGTCCGAGCAGCCCACCCTCATCCCTCTGGAAGAGAGGCTCGAAGGCGAGTTCGGCCTCTCGAAGCTCGTCGTCTGCACGGACGCCGGTCTCTCGAGCGCCGCCAACCGCGCCCACAACAGCAGGGGCAGCCTCCAGTTCGTCACCACGGTCTCCCTCAGGGGCCAGAGGAAGGAGGTCAGGGACTGGGTGCGCGGCCCCAAGGGCTGGTCGTGCGCAGGCGAGGCGGGCACGTTCGACCTCGACCAGGTCCGGAAGGCGGCAGACGACCCCCTCACGCCCGAGAAGACGCGCCGGGCCCTCTTCGCCAGGACCTTCTACAAGACGATGTGGACGTCCCTGAAGGACCCTGCGACCGGCGAGGAGCTGGGGCAGAACCTGATCGTCACCTTCTCCCTCAGGTACCGCGCCTACCAGAGCTCCATCAGGAAGGCGCAGGTGGAGCGGGCGCGCAGGGCCTGCGAGGACGGGACGGCCAAGAGGCACCGCAAGGGGCCCAAGGACCCCATGCGCTTCGTCTCCTCCACCCCCGTGACCGAGGAGGGCGAGGTCGCCGAGGAGCGCATCCTCTCCGTCGACGACGGGAAGGTCGAGGAGGAAGCCTCCTGGGACGGCCTCTACGGCCTGGCTACCTCGCTCGACGACGAGGATGTCCTGGGCATCGTAAAGGTTGCCGCCGGACGCTGGCAGGTCGAGGAGTGCTTTCGCATCATGAAGGGCGAGTTCAGGGCCCGTCCCGTCTTCCTCTCGCGCAGGGACCGCATCGAGGCCCACTTCCTCACCTGCTTCCTGGCGCTTCTCATCTACCGGATCCTCGAGAAGAGGCTCGGGTGCCTCTGGACCTGTCCTGAGATCGCAGACACCCTGAGGAACATGCGCATGGAAGAGGTCAAGGGCGAGGGATACCGCCCCCTCTACGTGCGCACAGAGATAACCGATGCCCTGCATGAGGCCTTCGGATTCCGCACCGACTTCGAGATCGTGCCGCAGAGCCAGATGAGGAGGATCTTGAAGAAGACCCACCAGAAGGCGTCCATTACCACAAGGAAGAGGGCCGGCAGAGACAGCAGATAGCTATCTCTACCAGCCCTTATGTGCGAGTTATGTAGGGTTAAGTGTCAAAGACGGGAGTATACCACTTTAGACAGATTAAAATCGGTTTTGGAGCGATGTCATTCTGACTGGTAATCAAACTAAGGGCTATGTTTCAGAAAGTGTGTAATGGGCGATTATCCACTGCCTGTGATTCGTGGGCACGTGGACCTCGCTCCGGGCTATCCCGGCGCCGCATTCCTCGGGCGCTCCGTCATCCCGATCGTTGCCTCCTGGCGCGGCCGTGGACAACCCGTCCGCGTCGTCGGCGGGCATGGCGCGGATGATTTCGGCGGCGGGCAGCAGGTTTTCGGCGTACACGTAGCGCCACCAGAAGATGGCCTTGACGCGGCGCATGAGTGGCAGCCCCCGATGCAGCCGCGGCATGTCACTGAGCCTGGCGTCGACGCCCCCGACGGCGTTGTTGGTGGAGAGCCGTTCGCCGCCGTGCTCTGCTGCATCTCGCCGAACGTGGACGGCCCCCCCGCACACCAGCTTGCTGGGCCCCGCCTCGCCTTGCGCAGGCGCTCGTGTACCCAGGCTTTCTTGCCGTCCCTTACCGTGAGCTCCTTCAGGAGACTATCCCATTCGACGCGCCATGCGTTGCACCCCAAAAGCCGTGTCGCGGCCGGCCCGGCGCCCTTGGCGTCCTTGAGCCTGTCGGCGACGCCGGGAAGCCTGCAACGAAATCGCTGTGGGTACCACCAACCGTGCCGACGAGTTCCTCAGCAACCCTAATGGCTATGACAACATTGTGAACTCCATCTATGAGAACCTCCAGCATGAGGACATTCCGCTGTCATGCACAGACACAGAGGTCGAGATCACTCACGACGACTTCTTTCATGAAGAGCGTATCCTGTTCTTCAAGCACTTGGTACCCAACACACCGAACAGCATCGAGGAAAGGGAGGATACCATTGGCAGGCAGGAGCACCTCCAGGATACGAAGGGGTTCCGTGACGCGTTGAAAGAGCACAGAAATGACCTCTGACACAAAAGGTCCAACTCGCCCGCAAAGGGAGGAGGAAGCACCCTCCACCTCGAGACTCGGCACGTTCCTCCGCCGCCTCCCCTACTGGGCCATGGTGCTCGCGGTGGCCCTCTTCGTCTACGCCACCCTCGGGGTGCGCGCCACGATCGAGCGCGAGACCTCCGTCCGCAACGTGTTCGACGAGATGATCCTCGAGGGGCCCAGGACCCACCGCGGCCTGCCCTTCCCCTGGCTGCCGGGCGGCAAGCGGCTGCCCGCGTACCTCCGCCCCGAGGACAAGCCGGGCACCGAGCCCGACCACGGGGGCAGCGGCTACCGCTGCGACGGCGACATAGGCCGACCCTGGGACGGCTCCGGGGACGTCTCCACCTCCCCGGACAGGGAAGGGAGCTGCGTCACGGCCGGAGTGACCGATGACGGCATGGCAGGCCTCATATGCTACTCCGGCTACGGCGTGACGCCCGACGGCACCGAGTGCTACCTATCCGTTGACTTGTATTACCAGGAGGCCACCGCCACGCTCTCGTGGGAAGAGAACTATCGCCTGCGGGACCCGGGCGCCGAAACATCCCGCCAGGTCACCAGACAGGAATGGCTCGGCGCCACGGGGGTGGACGGCGCGGCCCTCGACGCGTGGGTTGACCGGGCCTTCGGGCTCGCCCTCGGGGGCTGGATCGATACGAACGCCGGCCGGGGCGGACGGTTCTCGCGTACCTCCCTCGGGGAGTTCGGGCTCTCCAAGAAGGACGTCTCCGACGTCGAGGAGGGAAACGGGCGCGCCAGCATGGAGCGCTTCCTGGCGTCGCTCGCAGAGCCGCGCTGACGCGTCGCCCCCATCCTTCGACAGCCATGCTCACCGGACTCGAGGCGAGAAGATCTCCTCGAGCGTGCGCGCGACGCCATCCTCCACGTTCGTCCAGCGGGTCACGTGAGTGGCGGCCCGCCTCACCTCGTCGATGCCGTTGCGCATGGCGTAGCTCTGCCCCACGGCCTCAAGCATGTCAAGGTCGTTGGCGCCGTCCCCAAACGCCAGGGCGTCCTTGGGATCGACGCCGACATGGGAGCACAGCAGCCGCACAGCATCCGACTTGCTCACGTCGCCCCGCATGATCTCGCACAGCTCGGGACGCGAGAGCACGGCGTTGAGTTTTGGAAAGCGCGCATGGACGATGTCCTGCGCCTCGGCGATGTCCGCAGGCTCCCCCATGAGCAGGAACTTGTGCACGCCCCGCTCGTCGAATGCCTCACGCAGGCTGCGGCACTCGCGCGCCTGGGCCAGCACGTAGTACTCCTCCTCGGCAACCCGCGGGTCGCTGCGGTCGTTGACGATCCAGGTGTGGAAGCCATACGTGAACACGCACACCTTGGGCAGCCGCTCGTCGAGATAGTCCTTGATGCGCAGGGCCTCGTCCAGGGCAATGGGCTTGCTCAGCAGCTCGGTACCATCCCCATCCAGCACGTAGGCACCCGAGTAGCTCACCGTGGGGCCCGAGAACCCCAGGGCCTCCTGGATGGGGTACAGCCCCTCCGGAGAGCGGGCGGACACCAGGCAGAAGGGCACGCCCCGCTCGGCGAGCAGCCTGAACGCCGGGGCGCTCGATGCCATGGGGTGGTGGTCGGCGTCCACCAGGGTGCCGTCGACGTCGCTGAAGACGATCTTGGGAAGCCCCCTCTCACGCATCATGCCCATGACCGCCCCTCCTTTGCCTCGACGTGTCCGGCGTGGGGGCCTTGCCTGGCCTCCTGACGGGAGCCGTGATGTCCACGCCGATGGACCTCATCATGGCCCTCACGTTTGCCTTGGCACGCTCCACCACCAGATACAGCATGAGTCCCGTGAGCACCGAGACCACCATGACGATGATGCCCACCACGAGCGACCAGGAGGGTCCGCCCTGGTAGGTGTTCCAGTAGGCCAACAGGGCCCCCACCGCTATGAGGGAGTAGGCGATGCGCTTCCACACCTCCATGCGCATGATGGCGCGCGTCTGCAGGTCCGCCTCGGCGATGAGCTCGCTGCGCTTCGCGGACGTGACCTCCCTGTCCGTCGTGTCCGTCTTGTCTGTCATGCGTTCCTCACCCGTCTCGAACGGAGGGGCGGGACCGGATGGTCCGGCCCCGCCCCAACGGTACCACGCGTCCCTCCCAACCTTGCGAGAGGAACCGCGGCTAGTACTGCAGGCCAGGATTGAAGAAGCCGATCAGCACGCCCACGAAGGCGATGACCACCAGGATGAGCATCACGGGGATGACGCCGATCTTCTTCTTGGTCATAAGCCACCAGCAGAGGTACACGAACAGGAAGTTGAGCAGCTTGGGGTAGATGCCCGAGCCGAACACGTTGAGCGAGACGCCCGCCTCGCCCGCGGCATCGAGCGCCGACTGGGTGACGGTGTTGGAGCTGCTCCACAGCACGCTGTCGAGCGAGCCGAGACCAGGGAGCTGCAGGGCCGTGCTGATGGAGATCCAGGTGGCGGCCACGGCACCGATGACCATGGTGCCCACCTCGACGATGGCGCTACGCAGCGCCTGCGACTCGGGACCGACGAGCGCCTGCACGGCGTTGCCGCCCATCTCGTAGCCGCGGTTGTAGGCGAACTTCATGCCAAAGTACATGAGCAGGTTCCAGGCCACGATATAGAACAGCGGGCCAAGGACCGAGCCGCCCTGGGCGAGGCCGAGGGCGATGCCCAGCAGGATGGGGATGAAGGTGCCCACGACGATGGAGTCGCCCAGACCGGCGAGCGGGCCCATCAGGCCGGCACGGATGCCGTTGATGGTCTCGTCGTCCAGGGGCTCGCCATTGGCGCGCGCCTCCTCCAGGCCGGCGGTGAGGCCCACGACGATGGTGCCGATCTGCGGCTCGGTGTTGAAGAACGTGGTGTAGGTCTCGAGGGCCGTGACCTTGTCCTCCTCCTTCTCGTAGAGGTCGTCCACGATGGGCAGCATGGCGGCAAGATAGCCGAACGTCTGCATGTGGGCCTCGGAGAAGCAGGTGAGGTTGCCATACGACCAGTTGCGGAACGACTTGTTGCGCGCCTGGGCGGAAAGTTTCTTAGGCTCAGCCATGATTAGATGTCCTCCTCTTCCTCGTCGTCACCGGCACTTGCCCCAGCGATGGCGGGACGGGCCGCCTTGGCCTCCTCGATCTGGTACTTGATGAGGGCGAAGAACGCCGCGATGATGGCGCAGGCGATCAGGTTGAGGTGCAGGCACGCCGCGAGCGTGAAGCCAAAGGCAAAGGTCAGCCAATCGATGGGCTTGGTGATGACCTGCTTGCACAGGATGGCGACACCGACGGCGGGCAGCAGCGAGCCCACGGTGAAGAGCGTCTTCATGGCGATGCCGTCCATGGGCATGTAGTCCTTCATGAGGCTCACCATGCCCTCACCTGCCAGGCAGATGGCGACGGTGGGAACGAAGGAGAACAGGATGTGGGAGATCCAGGGGAGCACGAAGTCGACGAGCGGAATGGTACGCCTGATCCTGTGCCAGTCGCGCGTCTCCATGGCGCTCCAGCCGACGGACTGCCACACGAGGTTGAGCGTGGCGGTGCCGTAGAAGAGCACGGTGCCGAGGGTGCCCACGGCCGCACCGAGGGCGGCGGCGAGCGACGAGGCCTCGGCCGATGCCGGGTCAAGGTTTTGACCGTGGATGGCCAGGATGGAGAGCGGGATGCCGATGTAGGTGACGGCACGTACGTCAGCCGAGACGGTCCCGCCCGGGGTCACGAGGGCGATGTAGACCACCTGGATGGCCGCGCCGACGACGATGCCCGTTTGGACGTCGCCCATGATGAGGCCGACGACCAGGCCACCGACGAGCGGACGACCGAGCGTGTAGTTACCAATGGTCGTGCCGCCCATGCCCGGAAGCGATGCCAGGCAGGCGAACAGGCCGAGCAGCACAGCTTGGAAGATACTGATGCCCATACCTACGAACCACCTTTCTCATTGTCACTCCCACACGGGACGTGCGGGAACACGCCTGCTTAGCGAAGGTCGAAGCGATCGCGGAACTTGGGCCACTCGCCGATGGAGTTGTCGGTGAGCAGGGAGAAGTCCACCGTGTAGCCCGCCTTGGAGATGTCCTCGAGCGCCTGGGCCTCCTCGGGGGTTATGGACTGGTTGTTACCCAGCTTGACGGCGCCGGGACGGTCGTTGCACGGCCCGATGACGACACGTTTGACGTCGGAGGGCACGAAGCCGAAATCGATGAGGATCTTCCTCATATCAAGCGGGTTCTTGGTGATCAGGAAGTAGCGGGTCTTGCTGGAGAGGACCTTCTCCATGCTCTCCTTGAAGTGCGCGAGCGTCCAGATGAAGGTCTTCTTGTCGGGAGCCGCACCCTTGTAGGCCGCCTTGAGCACCGGGTTGGTCGCCGCAGCGTCATTGACGGCGATGATGCCGTCGCAGGGGTACTCGAGAGCCCAGCGCGTCACCGTCTGGCCGTGGATCATGCGATCGTCCACGCGTACGAAAGAGATCATGTCATTCCTTTCTCCTGTTGCCTATGATGTGCCTGATACGGTGAATGCACCAGACAGCCGTGCCAAGGTGCGCCTAGAGGTCGTCCTCGTCATCATCGAGGTCGAGCACGAACTCGCGGATGGCAGTCCGCCCCTCGTTGATGATGCTCTCCTTGAGGGTGGCGTCGTCCTCGTCCGACTCGAGGGCCGCCGTGATGAGCATGGGTACGTTGGCCCCGCCAAACACCGTGGTGTTGGCGATATGGCCCGTCTCGGTGAGGACGTTCATCGCATTGGTAAGCGGCGAGCCGCCAATGAGGTCGCCAAACAGGAAGATGGTGTCATCCGTATCGATCCTGGAGATGGTCTCCTTGAGCTTTGCCGTATAGGCATCCGCGCCCATCCCATCCTCCATGCCGCAGCCGAGGACGTCATCCCGACTGCCTACCAGCATGCTCACCACGCTCTGAAGGCCTGAGGCAAACGTACCATGACTCACGATCAGAAGATACCGCATGCAAAACCTCCCAAGACGATGTCTGCGGCGATACCGCACGCGCACACCTGCACCATGGGGCAAGCCGATGCTGCGACACGCCAACGCTCGCACAATATGGCTAAATTATGGACGATTTGCTAAGGTTGTGTGTGCACGCCGCTGAGTGAGCCGTGAACGGTCATCACTCGCACCTCAAGGGAACCCTCGGACAGAGACATGAGACGTATGATACCATTGCTTTTTCCACACATCGCTACACCTCTGTCACGGCTCGCACGATCCGTCCGCAGGCACGCCCTGCCACCATACTAGAATCATAGGCAGCGAGCGGATTCGACAGCGGAGGACGAGCATGGCCATCACCCCCGAAGAGATAGCCGAGACCCACTCGATGGTCTCCCAGCGCAACCTTGACCTGCGCACCATCACCATGGGTATCTCACTGTGTGGCTGTGCGGACGAGGATATGGGCCGCATGTGCACGAAGGTGTACGACCGCATCACGCACACGGCGGAGCATCTGGTGGAGGTGGCGGGTACCCTCGAGCGCGAGTACGGCATCCCCATCGCCAACAGGCGCGTTTCCGTGACGCCCATCGCCCAAATTGCAGCCACCTGTTCCGACGAAGACCTCACGCCACTTGCCCATGCCATGGACCGTGCGGCCGAGACCCTGGGCGTCGACTTCATGGGTGGCTTCTCGGCCCTCGTGCAGAAGGGCATGGGCAGTGCCGACCGCCGGCTCATCGACGCCATCCCCGAGGCCGTGGCCTCAACCGACCGCGTGTGCGCCAGCGTCAACGTAGCCAGTCTGCGCGCTGGCATCAACATGGATGCCGTGCTGCTCATGGCCCAGAGGATGATCGATGCCGCCAGGCTCACCACCGACGTCGACTGCTATGGAGCCGCCAAGCTCGTGGTGTTCGCCAACATGGTCGAGGATTCCCCCTTCATGGCGGGTGCCACCCACGGCTCCGGCGAGGCGGATGCCGTCATCAATGTGGGCGTCTCAGGTCCCGGTGTCATGGCCGCAGCGCTCGAGCAGCTGCCGCGGACGGCCAGCCTCATGGAGGTCGCCGAGAGGATCAAGGAGACCGCCTTCAAGATCACCCGCGCGGGCGAGCTCATGAGCCGCGAGGCGGCCCGCCGCCTGGGCGTGGAGAAGGGCATCGTGGACCTCTCGCTGGCACCCACCCCCGCTGCTGGTGACTCCGTGGCCAGGATCCTGGAGATCATCGGCGTGGGCGAGTGCGGCGGTCCCGGCACCACCTGCGCCCTCGCCCTGCTCAACGACTGCGTCAAGAAGGGCGGTGTCATGGCCAGCTCCAGCGTGGGAGGCCTCTCGGGCGCGTTCATCCCCGTCTCGGAGGATGCGGGCATGATCCACGCGGCCGAGGACGGTGCGCTCTCCCTGGAGAAGCTCGAGGCCATGACCTGCGTGTGCTCCGTGGGCCTGGACATGATCGCCGTCCCCGGCGACACCCCCGTAGAGGCCATCGCCGGCATCATCGCCGACGAGATGGCCATCGGCGTCATCAACGCCAAGACCACGGCCGTGCGCCTCATTCCCGCCATCGGCAAGCAGGAGGGCGAAACCCTGGAGTTTGGTGGCCTCTTCGGCTCCGCCCCCGTGATGCCCGTCAACCGATTTGCCGGCAGCGTGCTCGCCCACCGCGGCGGGCACTTCCCCGCTCCGCTCAACTCGCTCAAAAACTAGCGGACAGCTCTTGGGGAGGGCACCGTCACAGCAGCATCACGGGAACCGTCGCTCGGGGCGGAGGTTGGCCCAGAACGCGCAGCTGCGCCAGCGCGAGCGGCGTCGTCCCCCAGGGTGGCAACGCCCCCGCGGAAGCGCCTCTCGCGCACCGCGCCCGAACCGGCACCCCACGCGCCCGCAGCACGCTGGCCACACCCCGCGACAACGCGGCCGCGCCCCTCTGCCCCGGACCCTACGGTATGGCCAGCGCGTCCTGCGCCATGGCATGCGCATGCCATGGCCGGAAAGGGCCCTGGTCTTCCTGGTTACCCTCGTCCTGGCGCTCGGCGTGGGCGCCGGCGTCAGGCGCTGCTTGGCACAACCTACGGACTATGGTCCGGATGTCATAACTCCCACGGACAGCGTGACAGATGGCACGGCCCCAGACGATCAGGGCGCTGCGACCGATGCGGCATCAAACGCCCCCACCTCCCTCACCGCCGAGGCGGATGGCGGCGCCCTCGTGCTCTCTGGGGATGTCGGCAGCCGCACGGTCGACGACCTCTCTGCCGTCGTGCAGGAACTGGACGCCCTGCAGGATGGGGGCATCCAGGCAGGCGTGGCGGTGACGTCACTCGACGGCAGCATCACCCTCACCTACCAACAGGATCAGAGCTTCTATGCGGCCAGCACCATCAAGGCGCCCTATGTCTGTGCCGTGCTCGAGGAGGACCTTCCCGCCGGAACGACAAGCATGGCATCGCTGCGCGATGCCATGAGCTCCATGCTCCTCTACTCGGACAACGACTCCTATAGGCAGCTGCGTGACAGCTATGGCGATGACGTGTTCCTCACCTGGCTGCAACGGCACGACGTCACAGCGGGAACCTATGGCTCGCTGTCGGACTACGCCCGCGACCACTACCCCTTCAGCACGCCCGAACAGCTCACGCAGATGTGGCAGGCCGTCTGGGCCTTCGTGTCAGGCGACGCACAGGGCGCCTCGTACCTGAAGGACCTCCTCGCACGCAGGGAGGAGAGTCCCATCGCCAACGCATTGGGACCCCAGACCGAGACCTACTCCAAGGCGGGCTGGTATCCCGAGACCGACGGCAGCGACGCCGCCCCCGCCTCAAACGACGCGGGCGTCGTGATCCATGGCAGTGCCTCGACGTCCTACGTCATCTCCGTCATGTCCACCGCACCCTCCGAGCTCGATAGGCTCGAAGGGCTCATCTCGGCAATCGATCACCTCATGGACGCAGATGGCGCCTAGACACCGCCATCATCATCGAAGGGGGCATGGGCATGACGGATCAGGCTGACCGCGCGCACTACAAGGGCGGCAGGCGCACCGCTCCTGGACAGACCGGCCACGGGTGTCCCCGTGCCATCGCAGTGGCCCTGATGGCGACCCTCGTCATTGCCTCCACCTGGTGGGGCGTCTCGCACATACCGAGCCAAGGGGGACCAGCCCAGCCTGCCGCACAGGAGACGCAGGTGGATGCCGGCGCCCCGGCTGCCACCGAGGAGGCACCCGAGGGGGAGACGTCCTCCGTACCGGCCGTACCAGAGGAGCCACCCGTGGAGGCCCGAGGCCTGAGGGACGCCATCCAGATGGAGGGAACACCCGACTCGCTGCCCTCGTCCCAGGGGTACGCCAAGCTCACACGGGCCATTGGCGCCCTGGAGGACCAGGGCCACGGCGTGGGCGTCTACCTCTGCGACCTCTCGAGTGGGGCCACCGTCACCTACCGCAAGGACGTGCGTTTCTATCCCGCGAGCTCCTTCAAGGGTCCCTTTGCCGTCGCCCTCTACGAGATGCTCGTGGACACGGGCCAGGTGAGCTCGGGCGACATCGACGACCTCGTAAGCTCCATGATCGTCAACTCCGACAACAACGCCTACACGACCCTGCGCAAGCGTTACGGCATGCAGATGTTTGGCTCGTGGCTCAAGAGCTTTGGCTTTGACCCCTCAGACTACGGCGGGCAGCACACCTACCGCGTCTACAACTACCCCTACACCACGCCGGACGAGTTCGCACGCATGTGGGCGCACATGTATGCCTACCTCTCCTCGGAAAGCCCCTCGGCCAGCTACCTCTCATCCCTCTTCGAGCAGCGCAGCGTCTCGGCCATTTCCAACGCCGTGGGCGACAACTACAGAAGCTGGGGCAAGGCCGGCTGGTATCCGCATGCCGAGAGGGATGGGGCGACGGCCGCAACCGTCGATGCCGGCATCGTCTTCTCCGATACGGGTACCTACCTGGTGGTTGCCATGTGCGACGCCCCTGAGGACTTCGACGCCCTCACGCAGGTGTGCTCGGCGCTTGACGCAACGCACGACGCCATGGTGGCATAGCGAGGCGCCCACCCAGGGGGGTCCCAGCACACGGATCCAGGACGCCTGCGGGGACTCGTGCCGAACCCGTTTTTGCCCAAGCGGTGGGCGCTGATGCGCGTTTGGGCCCCAAGTGCGCGATGGCATACGCCAAAGTCGGTCCTCTGAGAGGCCATATCCCAGGACAAATGACACATTGCAAGGATAAGGGGTGCCATATGGGGGCACGACGAGCCCAAACGGGCGTATGCCATCGCGCACTTGGGGCCCAAACGCGCATCGGGCGCACGAAGTCAGCCTCGCCCACGCCGGGTGTCAGCCCAAAAAGCGCACCTCGGGCTCCAGACGCACGCCAAACTGGCGCTCGACCTCGTCCTGCACGTGCTCGATGACCGCATGGACATCGGCCGCCGTGGCGCCACCATTGTTGACCACGAAGCCCGCATGCTTGGTGGACACGCCCGCGCCGCCCACGGTGTAGCCCCTGAGCCCCGCATCGGTGACGAGCTTGCCGACAAAGTGCCCCTTGGGCCGCTTGAAGGTGGAGCCGGCACTGGGGAGCTCGAGCGGTTGCCTCTCCTCGCGACGCTGTGTGAGCTCATCCATCCGCGCACGAATCGCCCCACGCTCCCCCTCACGCAGCTTGAAGGTGGCCGAGAGCGTCACCAGTCCATCCGTGCGGACGCGGCTCGTGCGGTAGCCCAGGGCAAGCTCGTCGGCCACAAGGGTCTGCTGGGTGCCGTCCGACATGAGGCAGCGCACCGACTCCAGCACGTCGGCTATGCAGCCATCGTAGGCCCCCGCGTTCATGAAGCAGGCACCACCCACCGAGCCAGGAATACCGCAGGCAAACTCCAGTCCCGTGAGACCCAGCTCGCAGGCCATCTCGGAGGCCTCGCACAGCTGCACACCCGCCTGACAGGTAAGGCGATCACCGTCGGAGGTGACATTTACCAGCCCCTCCACACACGACACGATCACGCCATGGTACCCCTCATCCGCCACGAGCAGGTCGCTGCCACAGCCCAGCACGAAGTGGGGAACGTCCGCAGCGACGCAGGCAGCGATGACATCCCTGACCTCGTCCGCGTCATCCGGCATCACGAAGAGGTCCGCGGGGCCACCGATCCTGAACGTGGTGTGCTCGCTCATGGGCTCCCGCTCGCGAACGTTCTCCTCGCCCACGATGCTCCGTAGCCTCCAGGTGAGATCCTGCATGACGCTTGACGCAAGCGTGCTCTCGAGCATGCCCTGGTCACTCTCCCTTGTCCGACATAGGCGCAGCCACAGTGACAAGTCGCTACACGGCTGCCAAGTATACCAGCTAGGGTGCTGGGATTCTCAGAGGGACGCACGAGGCGACCAAGACCCCGTTGCCTGTGGCCCATGCCTATGATGCGAGCTCATGCGCGGGTTATATCCAACGGTTATGGCCACATATAGCATTTGGGTAACGCCCCGCGAGGGGAAGCACCCCTATACTCTTCAATCAGCAGCTGTGACACACGCGACTATGGCAGGACGAAGAGCGGGAGGTTTGGCATGGCGGGTCTACACGCGCCCTTCAGGTTTGACTATGTGGGAAGCTTCCTGAGGCCGGAGGCCCTCAAGAGGGCCCGCGCCGACTTCACGGCAGGCTCCATCACGGCCGAGGAACTCACGGCTGTCGAGGACGATGCGATACGCGACCTTGTCGCCAAGCAGAAGGCAGCCGGCTATCACGTGATAACGGACGGCGAGTTCCGGCGCAGCTACTGGCACCTCGACTTCATGTGGGGGCTCGAGGGCATCGAGCACATCGAACTCGACCATGGCTATCGGTTCCATGGCGAGGAGACGACACACGGATCCGCTCGCGTGACGGGCAGAATCGGTGGTGCGGACCATCCGTTCGTCAGGCACTACCAGTTCATGCGCCAGTTCGAGGAGGAGGGGGTCATAGCCAAGCAGACCCTGCCCGCACCGGCCCAGACGCTGGCGGAGCTGTTCCGCGAGGACAACGGGACGCAGACCACGCGAGTCTACCCCGACCTTGACGAGCTGATCCGTGACGTCGCCATCGCGTACCGCATGGTCATCCGCGACCTCTATGACGCGGGATGCCGCACCGTCCAACTTGACGACTGCACCTGGGGCATGATTGTGGACGCCTCGTACTGGAAGCATAGGGAGGGAGCCGGCCTCACCGTGGAGAACGAGGCCGAAAGGTATCTGCGCATCAACAACCTTGCCCTTGAGGGCCTGCCTGACGACCTGACCGTCACCACCCACATCTGCCGCGGCAACTATCACTCCACCTACGCGTGCGAAGGCTCCTATGACGCCGTCGCCCCCTATGTGTTCGCCCGCGAGAACGTTGATGCGCTCTACCTCGAGTACGATGACGAGCGCTCCGGTGGCTTCGAACCCCTGGCCCAGGTGCCGCCTGACAAGAAGGTCGTGCTTGGCCTCATCACCACCAAGAGCCCCGTCCTCGAGGACAGGGACGCCGTCATCCGCCGCATCCACGAGGCAGAGCGCTACGTCCCCCTGGACCGGCTCTACCTGAGCCCGCAGTGTGGGTTTGCCTCCTGCGAGATCGGCAACAAGCTCACCGAGGAACAGCAGTGGGCAAAGCTCGCCCTCGTGAGACAGATCGCCCAGGAGGTCTGGGGATAGCCACCGACATGGAAGTGAGACATGGAAGTGAGACTCCAGTCACGCCATCGTGGTCGCCATGTGCCATCGTGTGATCATGATGGCGCGAGAGGATGACATGACCACGGGATCGACTTCTGCTGTATGCGCGTGACCGAATGGTACGTACCCGTGATGGAGCTGGACAAGAACAGGATCGGCCTGTCCGGGACGGCAGCTGCGACGTCATAAACCTGGGGTGCACTCCCGAGGATGTCACGGCCCTTCGCCTGAGCCTGCCTGTGAGCTGCCCGGCGCCAGCTTCCGATTGGCATCGTAGGCCCCATCCTCGGCACATGCGCTCCTGCGCCATCCCATGTCGACGGTCGATGACGTGGGCGGGCTCCACCAGGAACCCCCATTGGCGTATGCGGCGCTGACTTTTTTGCCGCGCACGTCAATGCATCCGACTAGCAGGGGTATAGTGGGAGACATCAGTTTCAGGGCGGGGTGAGAGTCCCCACTGGCGGTAAGTGGCCGCACGCCGTGAGCCACGAGTCCGCGCACCGCGATGAAAAGAGCGGTTGACCTGGTGAGAGTCCAGGACCAACGGTCATAGTCCGGATGAGAGAAACGGAGGCCATCATGGCACGACCCACCACGCGTCACGACACCCACTCCACCACGAGCCAGTCGCACGGCTGGTCGACCAAGCGCATCGCCGTCACGGCACTGTTCTGCGCGCTCATGGCCATCTCGACGCTCCTCATCGAGATCCCCCTCCTGCCAGCCGTGCCCTGGCTCAAGTACGACCCCTCGGGCGTCTTTGGCCTCGTCGGGGGCTTTGCCTTTGGGCCCGCCACGGGGGCGGTCATCTCCATCATCCCGTACCTCCTGCACATTGCCACCAGCTCAGGCGTCTACGGCACGATCATGGCCATCCTCGCGACGTTCTCGCTCGTCGTGCCCGCATCCCTCATATACAAGCGCGTGCCCACCATGTGGGGAGCCCTGTTGGGCATGCTCGTCGGCGCCATCGTGTGCCTGGCCGCCTGCATCGCGGGCAACCTGATCATCACCCCCCTCTATGCGCACATGACCACCGAGCAGGTCGTGGCCCTCATCGTGCCGGCGCTGCTGCCGTTCAACCTCTTCAAGGTCATCATCAACTGCGCGCTGGCGCTGCTCATCTACAAGCCCGTCTCCAAGGCGTTGGGCAACTAGCCCGCCATCCGCCCCGTGCAAGGACATGCCGTGCAACACCTTGGCCCCATCGCACACCTTGCGCACGTCACCCTCGCCTACGAGGGTGACGTGCGCGCCCTCGATGACGTCTCCCTGGAGGTGCGTGCCGGGGAGCGGCTCTGCGTCCTGGGGGCCAACGGATCGGGAAAGTCCACGCTTGCAGGCGTGCTGGCGGGGCTCATCGCACCCGACGGGGGCTCCGTCGATCTGGTGGGCAGGCGCGTGCTCACGGACGGGGTCCCCGACTATGATGCCTATGTGCAGGCCCGCCGTATGCTGGGCCTGGTGTTCCAGAACCCCGACGACCAGATCGTGACGTCCGTCGTCGACGAGGACGTCGCCTTTGGCCCCGAGAACCTGGGGGTTCCCCCTACCGAGATCGACGTCCGCGTGCGGCGGGAGCTCCATCGCACTGCGATGGAGGCCTATGCCAAGGCTGACCCCACGCGTCTCTCGGGCGGACAGAAGCAACGCGTCGCCATCGCCGGCGCGCTGGCGATGGAGCCGGCCCTGCTCGTGCTGGACGAGCCGGGCGCCCTGCTGGACGTGCGTGGACGCACCTCCATCATGAGGGTCATGGGCAAGCTCAAGGCCCTGGGGACGACCGTGGTACATATCACGCACTTCATGGAGGAGGCCCTCGAGGCGGATCGCGTGATCGTGATGGGCCAGGGACGCATCGTGCTCTCCGGCTCCCCCTCCGAGGTGTTCTCGCACGACGAGGCCATCCGCGCCCTGGGCCTCGAGGAGCCCTGGACCGCACGACTGGCCACGCGCCTCCAGGAGTATGGCACCCGGGTGCGTTGGACGTGCGACGCTCCCTCACTTGAGCGTGACATCGTGGCCACCTGCACGGATGTCAGCGAACCCGCCCCCATGACCCCGCCGGGCCCCGTCGCCCCGCACGGCCCCATCGCCCTTGAGGCGTCTCACGTCTCCTACTCCTACGAGGACGGCGATGCCCGCGCCGACAGGCACGCGGCCCTGGATGACGTCAGCCTCGCCGTCCGCCAGGGCGAGCGCTGCGCCATCATCGGGCAGACGGGTTCGGGCAAGTCGACCCTGCTGCGCCTCCTGTGCGGACTCGAGGTGCCCGACGGTGGCACCGTCAGCGTGGGGGGCGTGGGCACCGCCACCAAGGAGGGGCGTCGCCAGGTGCACCAGCTCGTGGGGTACGTAATGCAGCATCCCGAGCGACAGCTCTTTGCCGAGACCGTTCGCGAGGACGTCTCGTTCGGCCCACGCAACAGGGGTCTTGCGGAGGACGAGGTCGCACGGCGCTGCGAGGGGGCACTGAGGCTCGTGGGACTCGCGGGGCTTGAGGATGCCTCCCCCTTCGAGCTGTCCGGAGGCCAGCGGCGCCTGTGCGCCATCGCCGGCATCCTCGCCATGCGCCCGCGCATCCTGGTGATGGACGAGCCCACGGCCGGCCTCGACCCACGGGGGCGCACGGAGCTCGGTCGCATCCTCGGGAGCCTACACGAGCGGGGCGTGACCATCATCGAGGTCACGCACTCGCGCTTCATTGCCGTGCGCGTGCAGCGCGTCTTCGTGCTCGACCAATCGCATCTGACCATGAGCGGCACGCCACGCCAGGTGTTCTCCTACCCCAACGAGGGGCGGCTCCACGAGGCGGGGCTGGGCCTTCCCACGGCGCTCGAGTGGGCGCGCCGACTGCGAGCCGATGGCGTGCCCTGCACCGAGGCGCCGCTCACGCTCGAGGAGCTCGCGCGGTCCCTTGCGCCCCAGGCACGGAAGGGTGACGCCTGATGGCACTGCGCATCTCCATGGGACAGTACCTGCCAGGAGACTCCCCCCTGCATCGCCTGGACCCACGCGTCAAGCTTGGCGGAACCCTTATCCTCGTCCTCAGCGCGTTTGGCATAGACACGCCCACTCAGCTGCTGCTGGGTCTGGCGGGCATCGTCGCGCTGTTCGCATGCGCGCGCGTGCCGCTGGCAAAGGTGGCCGCCTCCATCAGGCCCGTCGTGGCGATACTGGCATTCCTTGCCGTTTTCAACCTCTTCTTCGTGCAGGAGGGGGAGCCGCTCTGGCGTTGGGGCGTGCTGGGCATCACCACCGGCAGCGTGCGCGTGGCCGTCATCTACAGCCTGAGGCTCGTCATTGCCACGCTCGCCGCGGCGCTCATGCTGCTCACCACCACGCCCACGCAGATCACGGACGCCTGCGACGCCGCGCTCTCGCCCTTGGCCAAGTTGGGGCTCCCCGGCCATGAGCTTGCCATGGTCTTCTCGCTCATGCTGCGCTTCATCCCCACGCTGGCCGACGAGACCCAGGCCATCCTCGATGCGCAGACCATGCGGGGCGCGCCCATCGGGGAGGGTTCCCCCCTTCGGCGCGCACAATCCCTGATCCCGGTGCTCATCGCCCTGCTTGCGAGCTCCGCGCATCACGCCGACGGCCTTGCGTGCGCCCTGGATGCACGCAGCTATGTGGGCGGGGCCACCAGAAGCCACTGGCACCCCATGCGCATGCGCCCCAGGGACTGGCTGGCGCTGGCGCTGCTCGCGGCCTATGTCGTGGCGCTCGTGGCAGCGGGGCTACTCGCCGTCACCTTTTAACGTGTGCGTTTCCGTCATCCTTGCTGACGTTTCCGCAGATGGCGACTGGCTCACCCAACGGAAACGTACACGTTGGCGACACCCTCACCGTAGCTTCCGGTGGCTGATTAATTATGGGTACACGCGGCACAGGTAACCTGGGCGGTCGTATCATGGGCGTGTACGCGCAATCGCCGCTCACCGGAGGGCACGCCATGGTCTCACGCGTCTACGTAGAGAAGAAGCCGGGTTTTGACGTCGAGTCGCAACAGCTGGCACACGAGCTGCGTCACACCCTTGGCATCAGGGGGCTCGAGGGACTGCGCATCATCAATCGCTATGACGTCGAGGGCATCACCAGGGAGCTGTTCGAGCGGTGCGTGCCAACCGTCTTCAGCGAACCACAGTCCGACGTGGCCACCACGCGTCGCCCCGCCGCGGGCGCGGGCGCCAGGGTCTTTGCCGTCGAGTTCCTTCCCGGCCAGTTTGACCAGCGCGCGGACTCCGCCAGCGAGTGCATCCAGCTCATCAGCCAAGGCGAGCGCCCCGCCGTCGCCTCCGCAAGGCTCTACTACCTCACGGGCGACCTCTCCACACAGGACGTCGAGGCCATCAAGCGCTACGTCATCAATCCCGTGGAGGCGCGCGAGGCATCGCTCGCCACGCGCAGGACGCTCAGGGTGGCCTACCCCACGCCCGAGGCGGTGGAGACCATCACGGGCTTCCGCACGCTCACCAAGAGGCAGCTCAAGGCCTTCATCGGCGAGCACGGGCTGGCCATGGACCTCGCGGACGTCACCTTCTGCCAGCGCTACTTCAAGGATGAGCGACGCGACCCGACGATCACCGAGATCAGGATGATTGACACCTACTGGTCGGACCATTGCCGCCACACCACCTTCGGTACCCAGCTTGAGCACGTGCGCATCGACGATTCCCTGGTCGGAGGGGCCTTCGAGCGCTACCTCGCCGTACGCCATGAGCTGGGGCGCGATCAGAGGCCCGTCTGCCTCATGGACATGGGAACCATAGGCGCCAAATACCTCAAGAGGAAGGGCACTCTCAGGAGACTGGACGAGTCCGAGGAGATCAACGCCTGCACCGTCAAGTGCAGGGTGGACGTCAACGGACACGACGAGGACTGGCTCTTCCTCTTCAAGAACGAGACGCACAACCACCCCACCGAGATCGAGCCCTTCGGTGGTGCGGCCACCTGCATCGGCGGCGCCATCCGCGACCCGCTCAGTGGCCGCAGCTATGTGTACCAGGCCATGCGCGTGACCGGCGCGGCAGACCCCACGGTGCCCGTCTCCCAGACGCTCCCCGGCAAGCTCCCCCAGCGCAAGCTCGTGCGCACGGCCGCGATGGGCTACTCAAGCTACGGCAACCAGGTCGGCCTGGCCACGGGTCAGGTGAGCGAGCTCTATCACCCCGGCTACGTGGCCAAGCGCATGGAGATCGGCGCCGTCGTGGGCGCCACGCCCGCCCGCCACGTGCGCCGCGAGCGTCCCGCTCCCGGCGACAGGATCATCCTTTTGGGTGGCCGCACCGGCCGCGACGGCATCGGCGGGGCCACCGGCTCCTCCAAGGCCCACAACGTGGAGTCCCTCGCGAAGGACGGGGCCGAGGTGCAGAAGGGCAACGCCCCCACCGAGCGCAAGCTCCAGCGGCTGTTCCGTCGCGAGGATGCCTGCAGGCTCATCAAGCGCTGCAACGACTTCGGCGCCGGCGGCGTGAGCGTGGCCATCGGCGAGCTGGCCGACGGCCTTTCCATCGACCTCGACAGGGTCCCCAAGAAGTACGAGGGGCTGGATGGCACCGAGCTGGCCATCAGCGAGTCGCAGGAGCGCATGGCCGTGGCGCTCGACCCCACAGACGTGGACGAGTTCATGCGCTATGCGCATGAGGAGAACCTCGAGGCCACCGTGGTCGCCGAGGTCACCGCAGAGCCGCGCCTGCGCATGTCGTGGGGCGGAGCCACCATCTGCGACGTGAGCCGTGAGTTCCTCTCCTCCAACGGAGCGTCCAAGCACCAGGACGTCCATGTGCTCGCGCAGGGCACCTACGAGCCCACATGGCGGGGTGACACCATCGCCCAGAGGATGCGCTCCGTCGTGAGCGACCTCAACGTGGCCTCCAACAAGGGCCTCGCCGAACGCTTCGACTCCACCATCGGCGCGGCGACCGTGCTCATGCCCTTCGGTGGGAGGTACCAGCTCACGCCTCCCATGGCCATGGTCGCCAAGCTCCCCGTCCCCGGCGAGACCACCACGGTCTCCGGCATGGCCTGGGGCTTCAACCCCTACCTCATGAGCGAGAACCAATTCACGGGCGCCTACCTCTCCGTCGTGGAGTCCGTGGCCAAGCTGGCCGCTGCCGGCATCGACCGCAGGTCCATGTACCTCACGTTCCAAGAGTACTTCGAGCGGCTGCGTGACGTCCCCGAACGCTGGGGCAAGCCCACGGCCGCCGTCCTGGGTGCACTCATGGCCCAGCTCGACCTGGGCATCGGTTCCATCGGTGGCAAGGATTCCATGTCCGGCTCCTTCGAGGACCTCGACGTCCCACCCACGCTCGTCTCCATCGCCACGGGCCTGGGCGCACTCGACCGCATCGCCTCGCCCGAGTTCAAGTGCACGGACAGCAAGCTCTGGCTCATCCGGCCCGCATACCAGGCGGATGGCATCACGCCCGAGCCTGCGAGCTTCCTCAAGGTGCTCGACTTCATCCAAGAGCACCTTGGCTATGGCGTGCTGCGCGCCATCTCCACGCCGGGCTATGGCTGCCTCGCCGAGCAGCTCTTCAAGAGTGCCGTGGGCAACCGCATCGGCTTTGGCCTGGCAAACGACGTCGATTCCTCCATCCTCTTCAGGCTCGCCTATGGCAGCTTCGTCATCGAGGTGGACGAGGGGACCTTCATCCCCGTCGACCGCCCTGGCGTCATCGCCACCTTCCTGGGTGGGACCTCCGCCGAGTACCGGATGTGGGCTGGACGCGAGGTCATCGACCTCGCCGAGCTCCAGGAGGCGTGGGAGTCCGGCATCGAGTCGGTCTTCCCCTACCGTGGGCGGGGCGAGGACGTCGAGCCCGTGAGCTTCGATGCCCTGGGACGGGGCGTCGCGCGCAGGGCGCCCGCCGTCAGGACGGCCAGGCCGCGCGTGGTCATTCCCGTGTTCCCCGGCAACAACTGCGAGTACGATTCCGCGGCGGCCTTCGAGCGTGTGGGAGCCGAGGTCACGACCTTCATCGTCAACAACCTCACGCCCGCTGCGGTGGTCGAGAGCACCAAGGCCTTCGTGGGGGAGGTTCAGAAGAGCCAGATCATCATGATTCCCGGCGGCTTCTCCGGTGGTGACGAGCCTGATGGCTCCGCCAAGTTCATCACGGCCTTCTTCCGCGCGCCCGCCGTCACCGAGGCCGTGCGCGACCTGCTCCAGGCACGTGATGGCCTCATGCTGGGCATCTGCAATGGCTTTCAGGCTCTGGTCAAGCTGGGCCTCGTGCCCTATGGCGACATCGTGGACATGACGGACGAGTGCGCCACGCTCACGTTCAACACCATCGGCCGGCACCAGAGCCGACTCGTGAGCACGCGCATCGCCTCCACCCTCTCGCCCTGGCTCTCACGGTGCGAGGTGGGCGACGTGCACTCCATCGCCATCAGCCACGGCGAGGGACGCCTCATGGCGCCCCGGACGCTGCTCGACGAGCTCGTGGCCAATGGCCAGGTTGCCACGCAGTACGTGGACGACGCCGGTCGACCCTCCCAGGACCTCGCCGTCAACCCCAATGGGTCGCTGCGTGCCATCGAGGGCATCACCAGCCCCGACGGACGCGTGCTGGGCAAGATGGGCCACACCGAGCGCTCAACTGCAGGAACCTTCAAGAACGTGTCGGGCAACCACTTCCAGCCCCTCTTCGAGGGCGGCGTGGCCTATTTCGCATAGGGCCTGCACCTCGCTCGAGGAGGGCATATGCTACGCTCGTTCGGTACCACGCGAGCAGGGAGGCATCGTGGCAAAGAAAACGACGGCGAGCACGCCACGCGAGAAGGTCGACTTCAAGGGACAGCTCTTCCTCACCCTCCTCATGTTCCTCGGCATCTTTGGCATCGCCTTCATCCTGCGCTCGCTCCTGCACATGAACGACGTCTACACCGGCATCTTCACGGCCATCATCCTGGCCATCATCGTGTTCTACCTCTTCCGCAAGGCACAGGAGGATCGCTGGCGGCGCGAGAACAATGACGCCGAGAGGACGGTGAACCCCATCATCGAGCGCTATGCCGCGTCGCATGATGCACGCGAGCTGGTACGGTCCTACACCACGTGGAACAGGGGCGCCCACGACCCCGACCTGCGCCTCCAGTTCTCTCAGCTCGTAGTGGAGGCACTCATCCGGGACGGCCACACGAAGGATGCCCGTATGGTCCTTGCCACCATGGAGGAGATTGCCACCACCACGGGCAACGCCAAGAACTTCGCCGGCTACAAGGCGGACGTCCTGTCACGCATCGGTGCGTAGGGCGGCGGCATGCGTTCCGGTGCCGGATGGCCCAATGGGTACACTCACCTCAAGGGAACAAGCCGAGGGGACGGCGGACCTATGCAGAGCACGCTCATCAAGGACACCACGCGCGAGGAGCGCAGGCAGATCGTGCGGCAGGGACTCTCGTGCGGGGATGACACCGGCTGCGACCAGTGCAGCGGCTGCAGTATGGGCATCGGCTCCCTCGAAGCCATGTACCAGCCCTACATCGACGGCAAGCTCGAGCTCGCAGAGGTCAACATGCTGCATGCGGCGCACAGCTACACGCACGGCTGACCGTCGCGACCCGAGCGCACCGCACAATCCACCGGACCACCCCGCAGCATGCGCAGGCCGCAGCCGATGGCACCGAGCACGACCCGGGTGTCCTCGCAGGCAGCCTTGGAACTGCCCAGCAGGTTTATCACAAGCGTGCGGCCCGCGAGGTCAGCCGTTCCACGCGAGAGGCAGCCGTGCGCGTGATGGCCATCGATGCGGCACGCATGGCCTCTGGTATGCCAGGGGCCAGACGCTCGCACACAGCCAGCGTCGCCTCGGGTGTCACATCAGGGGGAGAGAACCCCGTACCGCCCGTCAATCAGCACGAGGACCACATCATCCGTGACCTCAACACGCAGGACGTCCTCGATCGGCGCGGGCCCGTCAGGCACCATGCGGAAGTCGATGACCACATATCCTGCACCCTCAAGCACCTGACACGACGCGGGGCAGATGACACGACCGCACATCTCCTCGGTGGCCTCGTCCACCACGGTCAGCTGGGAGGAGACGGCATCGGTCCGATAGATGATGCCACGGTCCGCCAGACCCTCGGACACCTGGGTGGCACCCTCCTTGACATTGGAGCCGTAGGCGATGCGGCCCCCGCGCAAGGACCGTCTCATCGAGGCCGAGGTGCGCGAGGATCCTCTGCGTGTACTGGCCTACGGGCACATCGGCGTCGCCCATGGCAAGCACGAGCCCCCCGCCTGCAACCGGGCGGCCATGCCCGCGAACCCCCCTATGTCTCTGGGGTTCCCCGCGCCCACGCCCAGGGCAACGCAGTCGCGCCTATCCACACTGAAAGCGTGTGTCATCATGAATGCCCCTCACCCAGTCGTGTCCATCCCTCGAACTCCACTCAAAACGCGCTTACGACATGGCGTCTCGCGCACTTGAGACGCACAGGGCCTCCCTTCCGCTACGCAGTGGCCGTTGGGGCCTGGGAGCTGTGGGAGCGCCCGTCCCCAGGCCTGAGCCCCGCGCGACAGCGAATCATCTGCGCGGCAATCGACACGGCGATCTCCCCTGGCGTGACGGCAAGAATGTCCTCTCCGATGGGCAGCCTCACATCGTCCGCCCATGCGCGCTCCACGCCACGCCGCACCAGGGTGTCCCGGACAAGGGCCGCCTTGCGACGGCTCCCAATGCAGCCCACGTAGGCGGGTCGCGCATGCGCCAACTGTTCCAAGACGTCTATGTCCGCGACATGCCCGTGGGTCATCACCACGGCATAGTCGTTGCGGGCAATGTCCACCTTCTCTGCGATGTGGTGGAAGTCGCCGCACACGACGCCCCGCGCTTGGGGGAAGAGCTCGGGGACGGCCATGTCAGCGCGGTCATCAAAGATGACGACACTGAAGCCGACGCTCGCCAGCACCGGACAGAGCTTCTGGCCAATGTGCCCGCCGCCGAAGACATAGGCGGTGGGATCGACGGTCAACGGCTCACGATAGGCCCGAGTCGCCTCGTCCCATGTGGGCGTCGTCGGGAGCGCCACACCGCCCATGGCCCCCTGCCCGCCGTACGTCCCCAGCGTCATGCGCGGTGCCGTGGCGTCTCCCCACTCCTCGCTCAGAAGCAGGGATCTTCCCCGGGACAGGCCGTCATGCATGCGCGACAGCACGTCGCCGTCCACGGATGGGTCAAGCATGCGCATGCCCACCAACGCATCGCCCCCACAGGCCGTGCCCGTCTTGGCGTGCGTGAACCACTCGAGCGAGCCGTGCTCCCTGCCTGCCAGTATGCCGACGCAGCGTTCCTGGACGACCCGCTCGACAGGGCCGCCACCTATCGTGCCCAGCCACACGCCATCGGGGAGCAGTGCCATTCGGGCGCCAGCGGGGCGCGGGCTTGACCCCCTCGTTGCCAGCACGCTCGCAAGCACGACCGGACGTCCCTGCCCGAGCTCATCCACCAGCCGCCCCACAAAGTACGTGTCGCGCATCGTCCCATGTGAATCCTCCCTCACAAAGCCCACTCCCTCCATGTCATAGGCACCCATGCCTGCCGCCGCGCCATACGTTCCTCCCATGGCCCTGCACGACATCGGTACCCGATCCCAAACCTCGATGGAGGGACCGCCCGTCCGCAAGGCCATCCGCCCTCCCGTGCCACACTACCCCCTGAGCCGTCCCGAGAAGTGCAGAAGCGCCTCCAGCACGCCACCGCCGATGGCACGCGCCTTGTCGGAACAGGAGTGACAGTGATCCGGCCTGCAACGCGGGTCGATGTCACCCACCTTCATGCCACAGGTGACGGGCACGCCCTCCTGCAGGAGCCCCCGCAGCACCCCACCAATCGTCGCGGGCAGCGGCGCTCCCGCCACCGAGGCAATGACATCCCCCCTGCGCACGACATCGCCAATGTGGGCGACGGGCTTGAGGGTGCCATCCACGGGAGCCCGGAGCACACGCTCGACCGTATACCCGCCTATGTCGCCTGGCACACCCGAGTTGGGGATGGGCGACCCGTCGTAGATGACGCGACCAAGGTGATGGCCACGTTTGGTCTCGACGGCGGCATGGCAGTCCGCATCGGGGCCCTCACCCGCAAGGAAGCCGGGACCCACCCCAATGACAATGGGCGCCATCTCCTTGCTGGTCCCCAGGTTGCGCTTGGCAATGATGGCATCCACCACGACGTCGGGCGCAAGGCGGGCGATGCTCTCCCCCTCGGGGTCGACGAGCACGGCGACGATGCCCTGGGCGGCAATCGTGCGCGCCTCCTCGACGCATATGCAGAGCCTGCCGCAAACGTCCTCCACATGCGTCTCGCCCAGTCGGATGGCCTCGCAGAAGCTCACCGTGCGACGCACGGCCGTGGGAAGGGCCATATCGAGCATGATGACGTCACATTCCGCCCTCTGCAGCCGTAGTGCTATGCCCGAGGCAAGGTCCCCCGCTCCCCTGATGACAGCCAGCATGTCGAATCCCTCCCCACCAATCGAACGCATTCTTGCTACAGTCTTCATGCAGTCTCGTATGGCGCCGTACCGGCGTCATATTTTCTGAAACATAACGACGGACACGCGTGCACTATACAAGACTTTTAGTAAGGCTACCTAATGAAATTACATGAAATGCTGCAAGTGGTGCCTGGCATTACGTCTGTGGTCGGTAGCGGTGGCAAGACTGCGCTCTTGGACGCCCTCGCACGCGAGCTGCCGGGGACGGTCATCCTTGCCACATCAACTCACATCCTGCCCTTTGCGGGCATGCCGCTTCTTACGCACCCCTCCGAGCGCGACGTCCGCGACGCCCTCAAGCGCTCCCGGTGCGCCTGTGTGGGGACGCCCACGGAGTCCGGCAGGCTCACCGCACCATGTCTGGACTTTGGCACGCTTGCGCGCTGTGCAACCTACGTGCTCGTGGAGGCGGACGGGTCGCACAGGCTGCCCCTCAAGGCGCATGCGGACTGGGAGCCCGTCTGCCCACCCGATACGGGACGCACGGTTCTCGTCGTCGGCATCTCGGGGCTCGGACGTCCCCTTGACGAGGTCGTGCATCGCCACGAGCTGCTGTGCGGACGCCTCGCGGTTCCGCAGGATGCCATCGCCACCCCGGCGCTCGTCGCCCAAGGCATCGCCTGGGAGCTGGAGCATGGCATCATGCGGCCAGACGTCCTGTTGCTCAACCAGTGCGACACGCCGCGGGACCACGCGCTGGCGTCCCAGCTTGCACGCGAGCTCACAGCGCTCCTGAAAGACAGGAGCATGCCCGTATGTACGACCTGCCTCCCTGCCAGAGGCGCCAGACGTGACAGGGGACGCCAAACGCCCCCTATCTCTTGACGTAGGTACCGGGCACGGAGCCCGTGGGCTCGCCATCCCGGGCAACGAGTACGCCGTTCACATACACTAGGTGAGCCCTACCCCTGCACCTGACGCCCTCATAGGGCGTGTGGTCCACGTTCTGGTGTTGGGTCTTCGCACCGATGACCCACTCCTGACACGGATCCCATACGCAGACATCGGCATCGGAGCCCACGGCAAGGATGCCCTTCCGCGGAAACATGCCGAACACGCGCGCCTGGTTCTCGGACAGGAGCCTCAGGAGCTCGCGAGGGCCAAGCTCGTCCGCAAAGCTCGTGGCGATAAGCCCAGGGCGATGCTCCACGCCAGGGATGCCGTTGGGGATCCTGCGAAAGTCATCCCTGCCACGATCCTTCTGCCCGCACAGGTTAAAGGAGCAGTGGTCGGTGGATATGGTGTCAATCTCGCCCGCAGCTATGGCTGCGCGCAGCGTCGCACGATCCGCTGGCTTGCGCAGTGGGGGACTCATGACGTACTTGGCCCCACCAAAGTCCGGCTCCAGATAGCGCGTCTCATCCAGCAGCAGGTACTGCGGACAGGTCTCCACGTAGATGTTCCTTTGGCCCCGCCGCCTTGCTGACCGGATGACCTCAAGCCCCAGCCTCGTGGAGAGGTGCACCACGTTCACACGGGCATCTCCCGCAAGGTGGGCCAGCATGAGCAGGCGTCCGATGGCCTCGGCCTCACAGACATCCGGCCTGCTCATGGGATGTCCTTCGGGGCCATGGACGCCCGCATCGAACACGCGTCTCTGCAGGGCATCCACCAGCGTCCCGTTCTCGCAATGCACGCAGAGCGTAGCGCCCAGAGGGGCGAGTCCCTCAAGCACCTCGAGCGTCTGGGCGTCATCCAGGCGCAGGTGATCGTAGGCAAGGTACGTCTTGAAGGAGCTCACGCCCGCCTCGCGGATGCCGGGAAGGTCGTCTTTGGTCCGTTCGTTCCAGTCTGCAACGGCCATGTGGAAGGCATAGTTGGTCGTACAGGTGCCATCGGCGCGCCTGTGCCACTCCTCCAGCGCCTGGGGCATGGTCATGCCCTTGTCCTGCGTGGCATAGTCCACGATGGTGGTAGTGCCACCGCAGGCGGCGGCGCGCGTACCCGTCTCAAAGCTGTCGGCCGTCCAGTCCATGCCCGTCCAGGCCTGCATGTGGGTGTGCGCATCGATGAGGCCGGGGAACACCCAGCAGCCGCTCACATCCTGGCAGCTCATGCCCGCGAGCGCCCCCTCGGGCACACCACCGGGAGCGACGGCGGCAATCCTGTCACCCTCCAGGATGAGGTCACCCATGGCCAGCCCATCCGGCAGCACAAGGGTGCCTCCGCGTATCACGGTCCGTGCACCTGTCCCCATGTCACTCATCCCCTTGAAGTCGACTGCCCGTGCCCGAGCCACAAGCTGCATCCCCTCCGCACACGGCATCAACGCGCGCAAGGCCCTCTGGTGTGTCTATGTCCCATAGCTCCTCGGGGCTCGCCGCCTCAACGGTGCGCACCAGATGGCAGAGGACGGGGTTCTCTCTCAGGAGCGCAAGGCCCCCGCAGTCCCCCGAAAGTGCGGAGAGGGCGGGAGACAGCCACCCAGGAAAGAGCACGGGACTTCCCGCCTCCCCCTGCCAGGACAGGCGGATGATGGCATCGGGATGGTGGGCATGCTCGTCAAGCATGCGGGCAACGCTCTGGCGCGCAAGCAGTGGTTGGTCGCCCACCACAAAGAGGTAGCCCGTCCGCCTCCCCAGTGCCCGCATGCCCTCGCGCACCGTGTCGCTCTGGAACGCGCCCCCGTGTATGACGCACCACGCGCCGCGGCCTCCGCACAGAGCGACGACCGCTCGCGAACGCGTGACCACGACCGTCTCGAGACGCGCATCGGCAAGGGCATCGAGCGTATGCTCGAGCATGGGCTTGCCTCCGAGCGGTTCCAGGAGCTTCTGCCTGCCAAAGCGTCGGGCCTGTCCCGAGGCCATGACCACGCAGCCCAGGCGTGGCGTCTCGTCCAAGCCCGCAAAGGCGATGCCCTTAAGACGTGCCCCCTCGGCAGCGACGGCATCGCTCCACAGATGGTAACGGGCAAGAAGGGCCTCCCCCGCCTCCGTGAGCGTCGAGCTGCCCCCCGCCTCGCCTCCCGTTCGGCGCACGAGCAGGGGCGTGGCCGCGCCCGCCTCCGCACGCCTGAGGATGTGCAGTGCCTTGGTATAGCTCATACCCAGGAACCGGGCTGCGGCGGCAAGGCTGCCCTCAGTGTGCACGGCAGCAAGAAGCCGGTAGGGGCCGGGCCCAAAGGCACGGTTCCCTTGCGAATCCATGAGGTATGCGACCGTTCGCGGCGTCACGGCACCTCTCTCTCCCGCGGAGCCTCAGACCACGGCCCCGCACGGCCTATCCGTGCACCCTCGTCCCGGTCTTTCCCGCCATGCCGTCTGCGGCACGGCTCAACTCGGTTATGAGGGCAGACCTCCCGGCGCCGGAGCACGCGAACTCGAGTGCCGCCTGCACCTTGGGGAGCATGGAGCCGGGAGCAAACTCCCCGTCATCAATATAGCGCCGAGCCTCCTCGGGTCCCAGCTCGTCAAGCCACTGCTCATCGGGCATGCCAAAGTGAATCGCAACCTTCTCCACCGCCGTGAGGATGACGAGCGCCTGGGCATCCATCTGCTCGGCAAGGCGCGCCGCCACAAAATCCTTGTCGATGACCGCGGCGGCACCCTTGAGGTGATGTCCCTCCGTGCGATACACGGGAACGCCTCCTCCACCACAGGCAATGGCCACATGATCGGCCGCAACCAACGAGCGGATGGTATCAAGCTCCACGATGGAGCGTGGAAGGGGTGATGCCACCACACGGCGATATCCACGCCCCGCATCCTCCGTCACGTGGTAGCCACGCTCCTCCACCATACGCTCGGCCTCCTCCTCTGTCATGAAGGGGCCAATGGGCTTTGTGGGGTTTTGGAAGGCGGGGTCATCGCGATCGACCTCAACCTGACTCAGCACCGTCGTCACGCCATGGTCGATGCCACGGTCCTCGAACTCCTCGCGGATGGCATTCTGCAGATCATAGCCTATGTATCCTTGGCTCATGGCAACGCACACAGAGAGCGGGCACGGAATGTAGCGCTTGGGGTCAAAACGCGTGAGCTGCGTCATGGCCTCCTGGATCATGCCCACCTGCGGACCGTTGCCATGCACGACGACGACCTCATTGCCCGCCTGCACAAGGTCGGCGATGGCCTTGGCGGTGCCCCGCACCGCCTCCATCTGCTCGGGAAGATTGTCGCCCAGGGCGTTGCCGCCCAAGGCGACCACGACTCTTCGTCCCATGATGCCTACGCCCTCGCCCAACGGCTGCGGCCGCGCTGCTCGAGCTCCTTGAGCATGGCAACGGGGTCCTTTGCCTTCTGCAGGAAGATCATTGCTGCCACGGCGTACGGCTTGTAGCTGGCCTCCTTGTACAGGCCATCGCGGTGGACGTCAAAGACCTCGCTCACAACCTCGCCATGCTCGCAGGAGACGCCCTCGATGTCGGCCGGCAGCGGGTGCATGTAGATGGTGTCCATGCCCTTTGCGGTCTTGGACATGAGCTCGGACGTGCAGTGCCAATCCATGTGCGTGGCGTTCTGGGCGAGAAGCTCCTTCTCCAGGACGTCGATGCCCTCGGAGTCACCGGCAGCATAGAGCTTGGTGCGCTTCTCCATGGCCGCGTAGGGAGCCCAGCTCTTGGGAACCACGATGTCGGCGCCCTCGAAGGCCTCCTCCATGGAGTGGGCCTGGGTGAACGTGGCACCAGACTCCTTGGCGTAGGCGCCAGCCTGCTTGACCAGCTCGGGCATGAGGTCGTAGCCCTCGGGGTGTGCCAGGGTGACGTTCATGCCAAAGCGGGTGAGCAGCATGATGAGCGACTGCGGGCAGGAGAGGGGCTTGCCGTATGAGGGGCTATAGGCCCAGGTGACGGCAACCTTCTTGTCCTTGAGGTTGTCGAGCCCACCAAACTCGTTGATGAGATAGAGCAGGTCGGCCGAGGACTGCGTGGGGTGGTCGGAGTCGGACTGCAGCGAGACGAGCGTGGGACGGTGATCGAGGATGCCGTCGGCGTAGGACTGCGCCACGGACTCGGAGACCTCCTTCATGTACGCGTCGCCCTCGCCGATGAACTTGTCGTCGCGGATGCCGATGACATCGGCCATGAAGCTGATCATCGTGGCGGTCTCGCGCACGGTCTCACCGTGAGCGATCTGCGACTTGGACTCGTCGAGGTCCTGGAGCTGAAGGCCCAGCATGTTGGTGCCCGAGGCAAACGAGAAGCGCGTGCGCGTGGAGTTGTCGCGGAAGTTGGAGACCGCAAGGCCCGAGTCGAAGATGCGCGTGGAGACGTTGCGCTCGCGCAGGTTGCGCAGGGCATCGGCGACCAGGTAGAGCGCACGAAGCTCGTTGGTGGTCTTGTCCCAGGTGTGCAGGAAGTCATTGTTGTACATCTTGGAATGGTCGAGCTCCTCGAGCTGGCCGAGGTAGTTCCGGAACGTGGAGTCCATTCGTTTCCCCTTCTTTGGATGCGAGCGAGGTGGCCTTCCCAGTGACCGCACGGTCTGTGTTTCTGAGGTGCCTGCTTACTTGATGTCGTTGCCCGTCAGGGTGCCGCGATACTCGGTGGCGTCATCGGTGGCCTGGCTGGGGTCGTAGAGGTTCACGGCCGCAACGTAGAGGGCTGCGCAGGTGGAGAGGTCCTGCCTGTAGGTGACCTCGTTGGGGGCGTGGGCCTGGGACTCGGCGCCGGGGCCAAAGCCCACGCACGGGATGCCATAGCGGCCCTGGATGGACACGCAGTTCGTGGAGAAGGTCCACTTGTCGCACAGGGGCCTGCCCTCGCGCTTGTCCATGGACTTGGGGCAGCCGATGCGCTTGTCGCCAAAGAGGGCCTCGTGCGCGTCGACGAGCGCCTTGACGTGGGGCGCACTCTCCTTGTTGATCCACGTGGGGAAGTAGGCCTCGGTCTCGTAGACCTCGCCGGTCCAGCTGGGACGGTCGTACATGTACATGGAGACCTTCACGTCCTCGCCGTACTTCTTGACGGCAGGCAGGTTGCGAACCTCCTCGAGGCAGGACTCGTAGGTCTCGCCAGCGGTCATGCGACGGTCGATGGAGATGGCACAGGAGTCGGCCACGGCGCAGCGCGAGGGGCTGGTGTAGAAGATCTGGGAGACGGTGCAGGTGCCGCGGCCCAGGAAGCGCGCGTCCTCGTAGTGGTCGGGGTTGTACTTGGGGCCGAGCATCTTGGCGAGGCCCCTGATGGAGGTGGACTCGTCTGCGCCGTTGTTGTTGAGGGCGCGGACGTCGTTCACGATGTCGGCCATCTTGTAGATGGCGTTGTCGCCGCGCTCGGGGGCAGACCCATGGCAGGAGACGCCCTTCACGTCCACGCGAATCTCCATGCGGCCACGGTGACCACGGTAGATGCCACCGTCGGTGGGCTCGGTGGAGATGACGAACTCGGGCTTGATGCCGTCCTTGTTGTAGATGTACTGCCAGCACATGCCGTCGCAGTCCTCCTCCTGGACGGTGCCCACGACCATGATCTTGTAGCCCTCGGGGATGAGGTCCATGTCCTTCATCATCTTTGCCGCGTACGTGGCAGCTGCGACGCCGCCCTCCTGGTCGGAGCCGCCACGGCCACCGATGAGCTGGTCGTCCTCGAAGCCCTCATAGGGGTCGAAGTCCCAGTTGTCACGGTTGCCGATGCCCACGGTGTCGATGTGGCCGTCGATGGCGATGATCTTGTCGCCCGTGCCCATGAAGCCCATCACGTTGCCAAGGCCATCGACCTTGACCTCATCGAAGCCGAGCTTCTCCATCTCGGCCTTGATGCAGGCCACGACGTCGCCCTCCTCGCAGGACTCGCTGGGGTGGGAGATCATGGTGCGCAGGAACGCGGTCATGTCCGCGTTGTAGGCACGAGCCGCTTCCTTGATCTTGTCGTAGTCGAGTTCCTTCATTGGGTCCTCCTCAAGACGTCCCATACTAAAAGTATTAATACAAACTTTTTGTTTGGTATATGCATCATGCGCCTTACGCAGGGCAGATTCAAGCGTTACAGGAGAACTCCCTGGCATTGCCCTGAGCGGCTCGCCTTGCGCCCCGAACGGCAGGTCCCTAACGGCAGGGCGGCATGTAGGGTCCGGCAGCGCCCGCCTTGGGCCTTGCAAGGGGCACGCCACACAGACCGCATGGGGATCTACTTCGCACCCAGCTCCTCCTCTTCCCTGACATCTGCACCACGCTCACCGTTGGGGTCTGGCAGTACGAGGTTGAGAGTGATGGCCACGAGCGTGGTGACGACGATGGCAGATCCGCCAAAGATGCTCGTGACCCAAGGGGGCATGTCGGCACCTCCTAGCGACCCCTTGACCATGGAGATGCCCATGCCCAGAGCGACGGACAGGCCAGCAATGCTCGCACGACGGTCGGTAAGCCCACCCTTCGTGAGAATCCTGATGCCCGTCATGGTGATGGTGCCAAAGACGGAGATCGTTGCGCCGCCAATGACGCACATGGGGATAGTGTCCAGCAGGGCGGCGAACTTGGGAATGAGGCCACATGCGATGAGGATGCCCGCCGCGCAGGCGAAGACGCGCCTGTTGACGACCTTGGTCACCGTGGCGATGCCGACGTTCTGGGCGAACGTGGCCGTGGGCAGACCACCAAACAGGGCGCCTATCGTTGAGGCAATGCCCTCACAGAGGATGCCGCCGCGAATCTCCCCCAGCCTTGCCTCGCGACCAAGCGCACCGTTGGCAACGGCAGAGAAGTCGCCGATCATCTCGACGGCGGCAATGATGAACACTGCGCCGAGGGAGACCAGGGCATCCGGCTGAAACTCGATGCCAAAGGGAAGGACCTTGGGCAGCGCTACCCAGGAGGCGTCTCCTAGGCCACCAAAGTTCACCATGCCGAGGGCAAACGACAGCGCATAGCCTACGAGCATGCCAAACAGCAGGGAGCCAAGCCTGAGCACACCCTTGCCAAAATTGCCGAAGATGATGCAGCACACCAGCGTGACCAGGGCGACAACCCAGTTTTGGGCGCTACCGAAGTCGGGGCTGCCCGTTCCTCCTGCCATGTAGCCAACAGCCACGGAGTAGAGCGACAGCCCGATGCAAAAGACCACCGTGCCCGTGACCACGGGTGGGAAGAGACGCTTGATCTGTCTGAGGAACACGCCAAACAGTATGGCCACAAAGCCACCCATAAACTGGGCCCCAATGATGGCGGCAATGCCATACGTGCCACCAATGGTGTTAAGCACAGGAACGAACGCGAAGGAGGCTCCCGTAATGACAGGCAGTCCCGAGCCAATGCGGCCAAAGACGGGATGCGCCTGCAGCAGCGTCACGATGCCCGAAAACAGCATGGCGGACTGAATGAGCAGCGTACGTTCATCCGCCGGCAGGCTGCACGCGGAGCCAACGATGATGGCCGGTGTAATGATGCCCACAATGGCGGCGATAACATGCTGCAACGCGAGGGGGACGAAGAGCCTCGCCGGTGGCTTGCCATCTTGCCAAAACAGCTGACCGGTAGCATCGTCGGCCACCTTCCGCATCTTCTTTTCACTCATGCCGATCCTCTCTCGTGTGTTGGGGGCAGTTGCCAGGCGCAGCCACCAGTAAGTGGCTCGCGTCCTCGGAGGGAGCGGGCTGTAAAGGCTCCCTGCAGCCCAGCCCGTCGTGCCCCCTCCCAGACCTACTCACTTGCGTAGGCCCCGTCCCACACAACCTCGCGGTAGCGGACAGGGTCGGTGTCGCCCTCCGTGGAGAACAGCAGCACCTGGGACCTGAGGCCCAACCCGAGCTCCTCACGCAGCTCGACGTAGGCATCATCCTGCATGATGGTGGCGATCATACCCATGCCCACGGCACCAGACTCGCCCGACGTGATGGCAGGATCCCCTTTGACGGGCGCGGCAAGCATGCGCATACCCTTGGCAGACGACCAGTCTGGGCAGGAGAGAAACGCGGAGACGTGGTTACGCAGAATGTCCCAACTGATCGTGTTGGGCTCGCCGCAGGCAAGGCCGGCCATGATGGTGCTGAGGTCTCCTCCCACGGTGCGTGGCTTGCCATCGGCGGCCCGTGCACCCTGATAGAGGCAGTCTGCCGCACTTGCCTCCATGGTCACGAATGTGGGAGGGTCATCCGGGAAGAGGTTCGTGAAGTAGCCGACGACGGAGCCCGCGAGCGACCCCACGCCCGCCTGCACGAACACGTGGGTGGGACGATTGACCCCAAGCTGCCTCAGCTGTTCGGCCGCCTCACTGGACATGGTGCCATACCCCTGCATGATCCAAGACGGAATCCTCTCGTATCCGTCCCAGGCGGTGTCCTGCACGACGACACCATGCTCCGTCTCGCCCGCCTCCTGTGCGACGAGGCGCACGCAGTCGTCGTAGTTGAGCTCCTCGATTGTAACCTCGGCGCCCTCCTTGGCGATGTTGTCGAAACGTGCCCTTGTCGATCCTCTGGGCATGCGCACCACTGCCCTCTGACCCAGCCTATGCGCCGCCCATGCCACCCCACGGCCATGGTTGCCATCCGTTGCCGTAAAGAAGGTGGCACGACCAAAGTCCTGTGCCAGCTGGCCGGACGTCAGGTAGCCGAAGTCACATTCGCCTATGTCCCTGCCCGTCTCGTCAGCGATGTAGCGTGCCATAGCAAACGAGCCACCCAGCACCTTAAAGGCATTGAGGCCAAAGCGGTAGCTCTCGTCCTTCACATAGAGCCCACCCAATCCCAGGTGCTCCGCCATGCCCGTCAATCTCGCCAGAGGCGTCTCTGAGTACTGCGGGAAGCTCCTGTGGAAGCGCTGAGCCTCTCTTACGCTGCCCAAGTCCATGATGGCAAGTCTCGTGTCCCCACTGCCGGGCATCCTGTTCATGGCCCATTCCATGCGTGGTCTCATGTCTACATCCTTTCCTGCCAGGCACTTGTGGCCTTGCGATTGGTGCCTACAGAGCACTCTGCCTTGCATCCCCTGAAGCGGGGCATAATCCGTTCGTACAGGCACACGCATGAGACGGTCGCACGTTGCCTGCATATGCCTGCCACCACGCCATCTATGACACCGCCCTGCGGGACCTCTTTGCGTAGGGCGTATCGCGCAGGGGCAGCTCGGTGCGCAGCCGGCCATCAAGGCGCCTGTAGGCGTTCTGTAGTGCGCCGGCAGTGGGAATCGAGGAGATCTCTCCAATGCCCTTGCCACCGTATGCCACAGGCAGCAGGTGCTCCCCCTCCACATAGATGGCATGGATGTTGGGGATCTGCGTGGCCCGAAGCAGTCCCAACGTGCCAAAGCGCACCTTGGGGACACAGTCCTTGAGCACGAAGTCCTCCGTGAGCGCATAGCCCATGCTCATGAGCACGCCGCCCTCGATCTGGCCTTGGATGGCGGTGGGGTTTACCACCTTGCCGGAGTCATGCGCCGCATACACGTCGCTCACCTTGCCATCCTCATCGAGCACGGCAACCGTGGTGGCATAGGCATAGCAGATGTGGCTCTTGGGATTGGGCTTGTCGGCCCCCAGCCTATCCGTGGGCTCAAAGTACTCGTAGAAGAACTCACGGCCCTCGAGGGCGGCAAGGTCCTCCACGGGACGCATGGGATGGTGCCCCCTGCCGGCAATGAGCTCATCGGGGTCGGCCGACACGGGTGTACCATCCTCAAGCGTCGCCCTGATGCCATTCCCCTTCGCACGCAGGGGCGTCACGGGAAGTGTCCCGTCCCGCTCGTAGGCAAGCATGGCGTCACGCAGCAGGAAGGCTGCCCCACGCACGGACTCCCCCGTAATGACGGTCTGTCGCGAGCCCGAGGTCGTCCCCGAGTCTGGAGCATACTCCGTGGAGCACTCGCCATTCTCAATGAGGGATCTGGGCAGTCCCACGGCCTCCGCGACGTCCTGCAGGAAGATGGTGTTGCAGCCTTGTCCGACGTCGGACGTGGCCGAATAGATCACCACATGGCCGTGTTCGACCCGAAGCGTACAGCGTCCGGCGTCGGGCAGGCCAACGCCCACGCCCGCGTTCTTCATGGCGCAGGAGATACCGCACCTGTCAGCGTTCCGCTCATAGGCGTCCTTCACCGCCATGAGGGTCTCCTTGAGGGCCGTCGACTCATCGGCAAGCTGACCGTTGGGCAGGGCGTCACCCGGCTCGATCGCATTGCGATAACGCATCTCCCAGGTGCTGATGCCCACCTCGTCCGCAAGCAGGTCCATGAGGCACTCGAGGGCAAACTCGCTCTGACATACGCCAAAGCCCCTGAACGCACCGGCAGGCGGGTTGTTGGTATAGTAGCCAAAGCCCCTGATGTCCGTGTTCTGATACTTGTAGGGGCCTACGGCATGGGTGCAGGCGCGCTCCAACACGGGGCCGCACAGCGAGGCATAGGCACCGGTATCAAAGTTGATTTCGCAATCTAGGCCAGTGAGAATGCCATCCTCGTCGCAGCCAAGCGTAAATGTGGCCTCCATGGCATGGCGCTTGGGGTGGAAGTTGATGGATTCCTGACGGCTCAGCTTACACTTGATGGTGCAGCCAAAGCGCAGGGCCGCTAGGGCGGCCACGTGCTGCACCGTGACGTCCTCCTTACCTCCGAAGCCGCCGCCCACCAGCGCGGTCTCGACCACCACACGCTCTGGGGTGTCATCCCAGCCCAACATGTGGGCAACCTCCTTGCGCGTGTCGTAGGCCCCCTGGTCGGAGCTGATGATTTTGACGCCGTCCTCGTAGGGGAAGGCTATGGCGCACTCGGGCTCCAGGAAGGCGTGCTCCGTGAAGGGCGTCTTGAACGATTTGGTCACGACGTGAGCGGAGTGTGCCAGCGCCACCTTCGCATCCCCGCGTGTCACATGACGACTCTGACACACGTTATCGTGCAATTGCACGATCTTGCCAAAGGCAAGGAAGCTGTCGTGGATGAGCGGTGCCCCCTGAGCCTTGGCCTCTGCGATGCCTCGCACGGGCTCGAGGGGCTCATACGCTACCTTCACAAGCCTCTTAGCCCGCTCAAGCGTCCCCTCATCCTTGGCGACCACGAGACAGATGGCGTCGCCCACACAGCGCGTGATGTCTCCCTCGGCAATGAAGACGTCCCAGTCCTGGATAAGGTGCCCCACCTGGTTGACGGGAACGTCCTTGGCCGTGAGCACGCCCACGACGCCGGGAAGCTCCTCGGCCTCACTCACATCGACGGACAGGACACGAGCGCGAGGATATGTGGATCGAACGGCCGAGGCGTGACACATGTCCGGAAAGTCGAGCTCGTTGTAATCATCAGGATACTTGCCCGTGCCCAACACCTTGCAGCGCACATCCGCCCGAAAGGCCCGCTTGCCCACACCATAGTCGTCACCACGCTCGAGGGACCCGTCAATGGCCTCCTCGCCACGCAGGATCCTAGCGGCCAGCAAGATGCCCTCGATGATCTTCTTGTAACCGGTGCAGCGACAGATGTTTCCCTTGATGGCCTGCTTGACCTCGTCCTCGGTGGGGCTGGGGTTCCTGCGCAAGAGGGCCGACCCGCTCATGACCATTCCCGGGGTGCAGAACCCGCACTGTACGGCACCCACCGTGCCGAAGGCATAGACAAAGGCCTCCCGCTCGTCGTGCGTGAGCCCCTCGACGGTAAGGACTTCGCATCCCTGAAGCTGCTTGGTGGAGATGACGCAGCCCCTCTTGGCGACGCCATCTATGGCAACGGTACAGGTTCCACACGCCCCCTCGCTGCACCCGTCCTTCACGGATGTCAGGTGCAGGTCATCACGCAGGAAGCGCAGGAGTCGCTTGTTCTTTTGAGTCGACACCTTCGTGCCGTTGACGGTGAACGTGTAAGTCTCTGCCATGTTCCCATCCTCTTCTCTCGGTGTCACAGCCACCATGCGGCCGCCCTTCCCATGTCTGCGGGAGGCTCGCACGGCATGCATCAGCTAAGTAGGTACGAATAGGTGTTCCGCACTGCGACGATGGTCTTACGGACCGACTCGGGCAGGCCGCATGAGAGGTCGTCCACATCGAAGGTGCCCTCATCGGCATCCACTCGCACGAGCATACCGCCCTCGGCAGGCAGGAAGCCCTCATTGGTGGAGTCGTCGAAGTCCTCGCGGCTCCAGAAGAGCGTGAGCTTGTCCTTGTACGGGCGACCCTCGGAGTACGGGCAGAACACGGCACAGTTGCCGCACTCGTTGCACATGCCATCCACGTGGACAATCTGGCGCTCGCGCATGCCGGGTACGCGGACGGCCACGTTGGCACGGTTGGGGCAGACCTCGCAGCAGGTCTCGCACACGGTTACGCAGCCAAGGCAGCGCGTGTGGGCAAGCGACTGGACGTCGGCCTCGAGGCTGCCACGCGACACAAGCGACGACTCGTAGCTGAGGTCAACGTTGGACTCCCCCATGCCATCAAAGGAGGCGCCGGAGATGGCACGCGTGACGGTCATGGCATCGGCGATGGCCTTGACCACGGTAGCGGGGCCGCGGCGCGCATCGCCTACGGCAAAGACGTGCGGCACGCTGGTCTCGAGGGAGTCGCTCACCACGGGGCGGCCCTTCCCGTCAAGATCGCAGCCCGTTGCCAGGTAAAGCCCCTGCTCGATACGCTCGCCAACGGCGGTGATGACCGCGGTGGCGGGCACGCTCACGGTCTCGCCCGTAGGCTCGGGGGCGCGACGACCAGAGGCGTCCGGCGCGCCAAGGCGCATGACCTCGCAGGTCAGCACGCCGTTGGCAAGGTCGCCGGGCGAGAGGAGCTCCATGAGCTCCACGCCGTCCTCGAGTGCCATGACGAGCTCTTCCTCGTCGGCGGGCATGTAGCGGCGGGTACGGCGATAGACCAGGCGCAGGTGCTCGACGCCGGGCACGCGCTTGGCGGCACGCGCCACGTCCATGGCCGTGTTGCCACCGCCAATGACCACGACGTCGGTGCCAAGCCGGCATTGCGCAGGATCGTCCCTGAAGTCACGGAGGAAGTCGATGGCGTCGAGCGCCTCGCCGCTGCGGAGCGCCGGACGGCCTGACGCCCAAGCTCCAATGGCCACCACGACATCGCTAAACCCCTGGTCGAGAAGGTCGCGCGCGTTGGTGACCTCGACACCCGTCTTGAACGTGGCGCCATAGGCCGAGCAGAGCTCCACGTCGTGGTCGATGGCCTCGTCAGAGATGCGGAAGCCCGGGATCGCATGGCGCACAATGCCACCGAGCTCACCGGTGCGCTCGAACACGATGACGTCGGCGCCCGCGCGCGAGAGGAACGATGCCGCGGCAAGGCCGGCGGGACCAGCGCCCACAACGGCAACCTTGCGGTCGGTCACGGTGCCACGCGGGGAGAGGGTGGGAAGCACCTCGGCCAGGCCCTTCTCGGCAGCCAGGAGCTTGAACTCGCGGATGTGCACGTGCTCCTCGTAGTAGTTGCGCATGCAGGAGTCGCCGCAGGTATGCGGGCAGATGGTGCCCGTCGTGAAGGGCAGGGCGTTGCGCTCGAGGATGATGCGGAGGGCGTCGGCATAGCGGCCCTCCCCACAGGCGCGCAGGTAGCCCGGGATGTCCTGCTCGATGGGGCAATCCTCGCGGCAGGGTGCCGTGAAGCAGTCGATGAGCGGCAGGTCGTGGCCCACGTGGCGCTCGGGCATGGGCTTGACGGGCTTACGGTAGCGGGGATTGGTGAGGGCGTCGTCCACGATGGCGGAAACCTTGGCGAGGTCAACGCGCGAGAACGGGGCGTCATCGATGCCGGAGAGAGACTCGTCAACCTGGACCAGGCGCTGGTAGCCACCCGGCTTGAGCAGCGTTGTCGCCATGGTGACCGGCCAGATGCCGGCGTCGACGAGCGCGCGGACGTTCAGCGCGTCCGCGCCGCCGGAGAAGGAGATGCGCAGGTGGCCCTCGAACTCGTCGGCGATGCGCTTGGCAAGCGAGATGGTGAGCGGGTAGAGCGAGCGGCCGGACATGTACATCTCGTCGCTGGGAAGCTCAAAGCGGGTGACGTCAACGGGGAAGGTGTTGGTGAGCTTGACGCCAAACTCCACGCCGCACTCGGCTGCCAGGGCGATAAGGCGCCGGAGCATGGGTACGGCATCTGCCCATTGCAGATCCTCGTTGAAGTGGTGCTCGTCGAAGACGATGTAATCGAAGCCCAGCGAGTCCAGGGTCTTGCGGGCATACTCGTAGCCCAGAAGCGTGGGGTTGCACTTGATGTAGGTGTTCAGGCCCTTCTCGGCGATGAGGTGCGTCGCGATGCGCTCGATCTCTGCGGGCGGGCAACCGTGAAGCGTGGACTCGGTAACCGAGCGGGACACATGCGGCGAGATGGAGTCGACAAAGGCGGCGTCAACGTTCTGGAAGCGATCGAGGTTGGCCTTGGCCCAGGCAATGGCCTCCTGGAAGACGGGGGTGTCTGAGGCATTCTTCATGCTGTCGATGTAGGTGTCGACCTTCTCGCCCTTGATGCCCTCAAGGTCGTAGCCAACCGACATGTTGAAGACAAAGCCATCCGGGCCGCCCAAGTCGAACTCGCGCGCGAGGAGCTTGCAGGCAACCCAGGCCTTGACGTACTCATCAAAGGCATCGGGTACGGTGAGCTCGGTGGACCACTCGCAGTTGTAGCCCTCATCGGCTGCGAGGATGCAGGGCTTGTTCACGCAGGCGGAAAGTTCGGCACCATCCATCTTCTGGATGGTCTTGAGCTCGAAGAAGCGGGCACCGGTAACGTAGGAGGCGATGATGTTCTGGGCAAGCTGGGTGTTGGGGCCCGCCGCCGGCCCAACGGGCGACTCGACCCTCTCGCCAAAGATGGGACGGGCATGACCGCCGAGCTTGGCAAGGCGAGACTCGCCAAAGACGGTTCCCTGGGCCTTCTTCTCGGTTAGGATCCAGTCCATGAGCTGGTCGAACGGAATGGGGCGCATGATGTCGCTCATTGCGATTCCTCTCCAGAAACGCATTTCCGTGGGGACGTGAGGCGCGCGCGGCGCCACGGGATCCGCGCACGTCATGGCAGTGGCGCCCGAAGGATGCCACTGCCGGAAAGACACCTAGTACTCGCAGCCGTTAAGCTCTCCCCAGAGCCTCTTTGCCTGGTCGAGCACGAAGGCGTCGATCCTTTCCTTGTCAATGTCTGTGAACGTATGGTCGCGGTAGACCACGCGGCCATTCGCGATGGTAGTACGGCAGTCGTGTCCCTCGACGCCAAAGAGGATGTGGCCATCGATGTTCTCCGCACCGATGGGCGTAGGCGCGGGGTAGTCGAACACGGCAACGTCCGCCGCGGCACCGGGCGCAAGCACGCCTAGGGGCTTGCCCTGCGGCTTGGTTGCAAAGTACACGTTCGCGGCCTCGGCATTGTTCTTGAAGAGCATGGTCATGGCCTCACCCCAGGCCACGTTGGGCAGCGCGGAGTTGAGGCGCTGCAGCGGCACGAAGGCCTTGAGGGACTGAAGCATGTCGTGGGTGTAGGCATCGGTTCCCATGGTCACGGTGATGCCGCGCTTGAAGAACTCGAGCACCGGCGCGGTGCCCACGGCGTTGTTGGCATTGGACTGCGGGTTGTTGACGATCTTGGTATGGGTCTCGGCACATACGTCCATGTCGGCCGGGGTGATGTGGATGCAGTGGCCGAGCATGGTCCTCTCGCCCAGGATGCCATGGTCAAGGAGACGGTGGATCGAGGTGCAGCCGTGCCTCTGGGCGGAGTCATAGACGTCATCCATGCCCTCGCACACGTGGATGTGGAAGCCGGTGAGGCCGTTGTTGGCCTCTGCCATACGGTCGAGCGTCTCGTCCGACAGTGTGAAGAGGGCGTGCCCGCCGAACATGGCGGCAATCATGTCAGAGTCCTGGTTGGCAGCCCAGCGGGCAAAGTCGGCGTTCTCTTGGATGGACTCGGCGAGCTTCTCCTTGCCATCACGGTCTGAGACCTCGTAGCACAGGCAGGCACGCATGCCCATCTCCTGCGCGACGTCCTTGATGGCAAAGAGGGACCCGGGGATCTGGCAGAAGCTCGCGTGGTGGTCAAAGATGGTGGTCACGCCATTGCGGAACGACTCCATCATGGTCACGTATGCGCAGGCGCGCGTGCCCTCAAGTGTGAGGTGGCGATCGATGTTCCACCACTGCTGCTCGAGGTTCTCGAGGAAGTTGGTGGGATTGCACCCCCTGATGGCGAGGCCGCGCGCCAGTCCGGAATAGATATGGGTGTGGCAGTTGATGAGACCGGGCATGATGAGGCCGCCATGGGCGTCAATGAACGCGGCCGTGGGATAGGCGGCGTCCATCTCCGCACGCGTGCCAACGGCCACGATCTTGTCGCGGTCGATGACAACGGCACCGTCCTCGACGAAGGGCTTCTCGGGATCCCTGGTTACGACCCGACCGTTTCCAACAAGTAGCATAGGGCCTCTCCTCCTTGCCACATGCCGCAGATCAGCTACGGCCCAACCTGTGTTCGCCGCGGCCCTCTCATGCCGTGACGGCCGGGCGTTACGCGAACGCGACTGCACCACATGGGCACCCGACTACCCAGTTGCAAATGAAGCGCAGGTACAGGGCATTCCCCCCATGACCTCTCCCTGTGAATCACCCATCTGGCGATTCCTCGCACATCTTGTAATAGAACCTGACAAACATTTTGCTTCAAAATTGCGTCTACCGCATCGCGGTCTGTAAAACATCGGCGTACGGTCGATTGCCGGTGTGGGCGGTAACGTTATATTTTTCGATGTACAACGTTGGCTCAAAGCGTCCATCGCAAGACACGTTGCTTGGCTGAATCCAATTTCTAACTGGATTTGTTCTCGGCAATACGAAGACGGCATTGGCACCGTCAAGCGGCGGTGCCAATGCCGCCCATCCTATCACGTGCGTCTTCCTCTTAGGTCTTTGTCAGATAATGACTCGCCCTTACATTTCGTTAGGATTTAGGTGCTAGTATGTGCTAGATGCTGACCTCCCCGTCCGTGCGTGACCGTACCTCACGGCTTGATTCGACACGCCGAAAGGGTGTGCGGCCGATGGACGAGACTCGTCATGGAGGGATCAAGGACATATGAAGAAGTCAGAGGTCGAGTTCCTCTCTCGCCTTGCAAGGGGCATCGCTGCGCAGTTTGGAAGCAACTGCGAGGTTGTCGTCCACGACCTTGAGGCCAAAGACCCTGACAGCACCATCGTGGCAATAGAGAATGGCCAGGTCTCGGGCAGAAAGCTCGGCGACGGCCCATCGAACGTGGTCCTCAAGGCCCTGAGCTCCGACCCCGATAGGCTCCAGGATCGCTTTGCCTACCACACACGTACCGAGGACGGACGCGAACTGCGGTCGAGCACGGTGTTCTTTCGCGATGAGACCGGCAAGCCGGTGGCCATCTTCGCCATCAACTATGACTCCACGCCCATCATGGCGCTCCAGAACATGCTCAAGGACTTCACCTCGCTTGCCAGTACTGCCTCGGACGAGCCAGACGTAATCCCCCACAACGTGAACGACCTTCTCGATGAGCTCATCGACCAGAGCGTGCGCGTGGTGGGCAAGCCCGTGGCACTCATGACCAGAGATGACAAGGTCAAGGCAATAGGCTTTCTCAACGATTCCGGCGCTTTTCTCATTACCAAGGCCGGGCAGAAGGTCTGCAACTGCTTTGGCATCTCAAAGTACACGCTGTACAGCTACATGGACGAGGCCAAGTCACACGAGAAGGAGTAGACGCATGCGTGCGCAGCGCCGCACCGATGACGAGGCGACGGAGCTCACAGCACGGCTCATGGGTATGGAGAGCACGGATCCCGGAGCCCTTGAGGGCACCGTCGAGCAGTTTGTTCGCTCATGACTGAAGGGGCGTCGCAAGCAGGCGGTCAGCCTTGCCGGTACCATACGCATCGAGGAGCTCGAGGCGCCACCTGATCGCCGTCGCGTTCGAGCGGTGGTCCCCGCCGCCGGGCCTAGCGATGTCGCATCTGCGCCAGCGGACCTCACGCTTCTCTGTCACATGGACACCGTCCGCGTTGGTGCAGGCTGGCGCGATGGCACGCCGGCCCTCTCGCCCACCCTGCGCGACGGCGAGCTCGTTGGCCGTGGCTCGTGCGACATGAAGGGTGGCCTGGCCTGCGCACTGTTAGCGTTCACGGACGCGCTTGCCGAGGTGGACACGCAACCAACGCTGTAAGGGGATGCCGGGCAAAAGATGCGCAGGCGGCGCAGCCAAGAAAAGCCAGGCCGCCTGCGTCCTAGTGCCCTTCTGCCGCGCAGTCCGCCTGCCCGCCACGCAGCATCTTGATCCCGTGCGCGATGGGCCCGATGACTGCGGAGACGTTCTCAATTGCGGCCTTGGGGCTCCCCGGCAGGTTCACCACAAGCGTGCGGTCCAGGATGCCAGCCACCTCGCGCGAGAGGCAAGCATGCGGCGTGATGGCCATCGAGGCGGCACGCATGGCCTCGGGGATCCCTGGTGCCATGCGCGTGCACACGGCCGCAGTTGCCTCGGGCGTCACGTCGCGTGGCGAGAAGCCCGTGCCACCCGTGGTGAGGACGAGCGCCGCGTCCCGCTCTGCCGCCGCCCTGATGGCCGCCTCTATCTGTGGCTGCTCATCGGGCACCACGCGCGTTGCCACCACGCGGTAGCCCCTCTCGCCGAGAAGCGCTACGAGCGCCGGTCCAGAGGCGTCCTCGCGCTCTTTGCGCGAGCAGCGGTCGCTCACGGTAATCACAACTGCCGTGTAGGCCTCACTTGCTGTAGCCTGCTGCTTGTCTGTCTCGCTATGGCTCATGGCTCCTACTTTCCAAACGGGCACACGGGGAAGGTGCAGGGCTCGCAATGCAGGCACAGGCCGCCCTCGCCCAGTTGCACAACGTCGCGTCGGCGCACTTCCACGCCGGCCGCAATGCGAGGCAGCACCAGGTCAAAGACCGTGGCAGCACTGTACATGACGCAGCCCGGCAGACCCACCACGGGAACCGCGCGCGGCTCGCCAGCAGCATCGCTCTCGTCAAAGTAGCCCACGAGAAGCATCGCGCCCGGCAGGACCGGCGCGCCATAGGTCACGATGCGCGCACCCGCACGCTTGATGGCGCCGGGGGTGTTGTCATCTGGGTCAACGCTCATGCCACCCGTGCACACAACCATGTCGACCCCGGTCTCGCGCGCCTCGCCTATGGCCGCCACCAGCGCGTCCATATCGTCGCCGGGCGTGGCGTGCCAGGTCGTCTTGATGCCAAAGCGTGCGAGCTTGGCCTCCACCACAGGGGTGAAGCGGTCCTCGATAAGGCCCTTGGCCACCTCGGATCCCGTGGCGATAATGGCCGCCGTCCCCAGGCGCCACGGCTCCACGCACATGAGCGGGCCCATCCTCCCGATGTCTGCCGCACGCTCTGCCGCCTCGACCACAGACTCCCTCACGACCAGCGGGACCACGCGTGTGCCAGCAAGGTCGTCGCCTGCGGATACGGCAAAGCCGCCCTTGCGCGTGGCGATCATGACCTCCTCGCAGCCGTTTACCGCCACAAGGCGCTCCGAGTCGACAAGATAGACGCCGTCATGCGCGGCCTTGATGCCGATCTTGCCCTCGCGGGGCTCGCCCGACGCCACGCAGCCCGGACCTAGGCAGAGCGCGGCCATACGCCGGGCGGCATCGTCCTCGTGGAGCATGCCGGGTCCGGCCTCCCACACGTAGAGGTGCTCCTTGCCCATGGAGAGCAGCACCGGCACATCCTCGGCCGTGACCACGTGGCCCTTCTTGAAGCGAGGTCCCTTGTAGCGCGGCGAGCCCCTGCCGTCACCGGGCAGAATCTGGGTCATGTCGTGGCACAGCACGTGCCCGATGGCGTCCTCGGTCTTAACAAGCCTCATGCCAGCTCGCCCTCTCCCATCACGCGAACCTCGTCACCGGCGCGCACGGCTCCACCGCGCGTCACCACGCAGAAGACGCCGTCGGTGGGCATCACGCACATGCCCGTAAGGCGCCGTATCTCGCAATCGTTGTGGCAGGCCTTGCCGATCTGCGTCACCACCATGCGGGCGGGGCCCACGGCAAGCGTGGTGCCCACGGGCAGGCTCTTGACGTCGATCCCCTGCGTGAGCACGTTCTCGGCAAAATCCCCCGGCGCAAGCTCGATGCCCTTGGCGCGCATGAGGTCCACGGACTCGTTGGCGAGAAGGCTCACCTGGCGGTGCCAGCCGCCAGCGTGAGCGTCGCCCTCGATACCCTTGCCCACCTTGAGCTCGATAGCGTCAACGGCCTGCTTGCGCGTGCCCTTCTTCTCGGATATGCAGGTGGCAACCACGGTGCCGTGCGGCAGAGACGCCGTGTCAGCCTCCGTTGCTGCCGCGGGATCGTCGCCCGCGGCCCGCACGAAGTGCCCGGATTTGCCGCCGTCCTTCTCAAGCAGGCGCACCCCGGTGATGACCATGTCGCGCTGGTGCGCCTTACACATGTCGTAGATCGTGAGACCCGTGACCGAGGCGGCCGTGAGCGCCTCCATCTCGACGCCCGTCTCGCCACAGCAGCGCGTGGTTGCCGTGAAGGCGATGCCGCCCTTCTCGTATGAGAACGACACGTCGACGCCCGTGAGCTGGATGGGGTGGCACATGGGCACCAGCTCCCAGCAGCGCTTTGCGGCCATGATGCCCGCCACCTGTGCCACGGCGAGCACGTCACCCTTGCTGATGCCGCCTGTGCGCACCAGCTCCAGCGTATCGGGCCGCATGAGGACCCTGCCCGCTGCGCAGGCGACCCTCTGCGTCTTTGGCTTGGCGGACACGTCCACCATGCGGGCGCGCCCCTCCCCGTCGAAGTGCGTGAGCCCCATGGCTCAGCCCCCTATCTCGTTCATGGGTCGTGCGGAGTCGCTCGCACGACCGTCGTCCATCCTGTGTCCCCGCGGCTTTGACGCGATGCCGCCTCGCATGGCCTCCACCAGCTCCTGGCCGGTAAGCCCGCGAAGGTCGACCTCGACCGAGGAGTGAAGGCACGGCTTCAGGCGACCGTCCGCCGTCACGCGGATGCGGTCGCAGCTCGAGCAGAACCTGTGCGTCACGGATCGTATGAGCCCAACGTTACCACGCCAGCCGGGGGCATGGTACAGCTCCGAGACGCCCTCCTTGCCAACGGAGGCAAGCTCGGGCACGGCATCTAGTACCGCATCGGCAGAGACGAAGCATCCCTTGGACCACCGGGCGCACGCTCCCATGCGCATGAGCTCGATGAAGCGCACTGTAAGGTCGTGGTCGCACGCGAGAAGCGCCATGGTACGAAGCTCGTCGTCGTTCACGCCGCCCACGAGCACGCAGTTGACTTTGGTGTTCGAGAAGCCCGCTTCATGCGCAGCCTCGAGCCCCGCAAGCGCGTCCACAAGCGAGTCCCGCCGCGTGATGCGCGCGTAGCGCTCGGCATTGAGCGTGTCGAGGCTCACGTTGAGACGGGTGAGCCTCGCAGCTCGCAGGTCTTTCGCCACGGGTGCAAGCAGCGTGGCGTTGGTGGTCATGTCCACCTCTTCGATGCCAGGAACAGCGGCGACCATGCCCACGAGGTCCACGATGCCGCGCCTCACCAGGGGCTCGCCGCCCGTGAGACGCACCTTTTGCACACCCAGGGACGCCGCTGCGGCAACAATGCCGCGCATCTCCTCGAACGAGAGGATGTCGGCGCGCGACAGCATGGGCACGCCATGCTCGGGCATGCAGTAGATGCAGCGGCAGTTGCAGCGGTCCGTTACGGAGAGGCGCAGGTAGCGTATGTCACGGCCAAAGTCGTCATGCATGAGGCGCGTCCTCCGTGGCGACCTTGGCGTTGCCAGCCTCCTGCGAAGCGGCTCCAAAGACGAGCGGCATGACCTTCTCGGGAGCAATGCCAAGCGTGACCTGGGTCGGGTTTCCCAGACTGGCCCACATGTCCTTGTCGCACTCATAGCGCAGCAGCGCGCCCGCAGGGGTCCTTGCCATCACGATGGTTGAGAACGTGGAGTCAATCACACGATCCACCTCGCAAGGGATTGCGTTTGGTCCGGGGTGCAGGCCCGACATGGTGGTGAAGTAGTGCGCACGGATTCCCACGTGGGAGACGCCTCTGGAACAGGGTAGTGACGTGGCAAGCGTGACGCCCCAGTCATCGCAGGCAAGCGCGCCGGCCTCGCCCGCCACGTGCGCACGGCTCACGTTCTTGCAGCCGCTGATCAGGGCCGCCGCCACGCTGGCGGGGGCACCGAAGAGCGAGTGCACGCTCACCTTGGCGTCAGAGCGGCCGTGGTCAAGCACGCAGACCGTATCGCACATGCGATAGACCTCGTCGCGGTTGTGCGAGACGTACACCGCACCGCCCGGGAACCCGCGTAGGACGTCTGCCAGCTCAAGCTCAAGCTGCCAGCGCAGATAGCCGTCAAGCGCCGAGAAGGGCTCGTCCAAGAGGACGAGCTCTGGGTCGCTCGCAAGGATGCGTGCCATGGCGCAGCGCTGCTGCTGCCCGCCAGAGAGCTCGCGCGGGCGATGGCGCTCGAGGCCATCCAGGCGCATGGCCGCCATCTCGCGCCTCGCGCGAGCAAGGCGCTCCTCCCTCGTGGCGCCAAAGGCACCGGAGAGCACGTTCTGCTCGACCGTCATGGTTGGGAAGAGGGCATAGCTCTGGAAGAGGTAGCCCACGTGGCGCCTCTGCGGTGGGAGGTCTACCTTTGCCTCGCTGTCAAAGAGCGTGCGTCCACCCAGCACGATGCGGCCGGCGTCTGGCCGCTCGATGCCCGCAATGCACCTGAGCGTCATGGACTTGCCACAGCCCGATGGCCCCAGAAGGGCCATGATCTCTTCCGGCCGCTCCAGGGAGAACGAGACGCCCAGCGTAAAGCCACGCAGGCGCTTCTCGATGTCGACTTCCAAGACCGTCATGATGCCGCCTCCGCTCGCGCCGCGACCGAGCGCTGATGACCCTCAAAGAGGTTGAGGGCGAGCAGCACCACAGCGCTTATCGCAAGGTTCACAAGGACCCACTGGAAGGCCTGCGCGTCATCTCCCGTGCGCCACAGCTGGTAGACCGTCGTGGAGATGGTGGCCGTGGACCCCGGCGTGTAGCCGGCAATCATGGAGGTGGCGCCATACTCGCCCAGCGCGCGGGCGAAGGCCAGAACGGAGCCAGCGATGATCCCCTGCCTGCAGCAGGGCATCTTCACGCGCCAGAACACCCAGGCATTCGACTTGCCCAGCGTGCGCGCAGCGTTGGCGAGGCTCTGGTCAAAGCTCTCGAAGGCGCCACGCGCCGTGCGGTACATGAGCGGGAAGCTCACGACCACAGTGGCGAAGATGGCCGAGTACCACGTCATGGTGAGCTTGATGCCAAGGGTGGAGAGCACCCAGGCGCCCACGGGACGCCTGGGACCGAGAAGCATCAGCAGCATGTATCCCACGACGGTGGGCGGCAGCACCAGGGGAAGGGTGAGGACGACGTCGAGCACGCCCTTCACCACGCGGTGAGCATGGGCCACCACATCTGCGAGCCACACGCCGAGGAGAAACACCACCACCGTCGAGGTGGCGGCAATCCTCAGCGAGTTAAGGAGTGGGTACCAGTCCATGGCAAGGCTATGCCTCGGCAAGCGTTGTGAAGCCGACCTTCTCGAAGCAATCGCTTGCGTCCTTCGTCTTGAGGAAGTCGAGGAAGGACTTGGCAAGGTCGGGCTCGGGCGCTGCCTTCGTGGCTGCTGCGGGATAGACCACGCGGCCGCACATCTCCTCGGTGGCCTCGTCGACCATCGTGAGGCTGGCGGAGGTGGCATCGGTCTTGTAGATGACGCCACAGTCGACGGTGGCCTCAAAGATCTGCGAGCTGACCTCCTTCACATTGCTGCCGTAGGTGATGCAGCCGGCGTTGGCAAGCTCCGTCTCGTCGAGGTTGTAGTATGCAAGGATCCTCTGGGTGTACTGGCCCACGGGGACGTCTGAGTTGCCCATGCAGAGAAGGACATCGTGTGCCTGGAGCTTGGATGCCATGTCATCGAAGTTCTGGACGGCCTTGGGGTTGCCGTCGGGCACGCAGAGCGTGACCTTGTTCTCGAGGATGTCGAAGCGGGTGGCGTGGTCGATGCAGTCGAGGCCCTCGTCGTTGCCGGATGCGGCCTGGGCATCGAGCTGGTTCATCTGCTTCTGGCCCGCAGAGATGAAGGCGTCGCAGTCTGCACCCTCCTGGATCTGCTTCTTGAGGGTGCCCGAGGAATCAAAGTCGAAGCTGATGTCCACGCCATCGTTGGCGGTCTTGAAGAGGCCGCCGGCCTCGGTGAGCGACTCGGTGAGCGATGCGGCCGCAAAGACGGTGAGCGTCCTTGCCTCTGCCGCAGACGTCGTATCCGTTGTGGCCGAGCTGGTCGACTGAGCGGACTGCGACTGCGTGCCTCCGCATGCCGCCAGCCCGAGGCCTGCCGCGACGACTGCCACCGACACAAACGAACGCCTGGTAACGCTTGTTCCTGCCATGATGCCTTCCCTTCCCTCGGTGTAGTGCCTGCCTGGGGTGCATCTCTGAGGCGATGCCTTCTTGCGTGCCGCCCATGTGGTGCCTGTGGACTTCACCGCCAAGAACGCGAGGCCTTGCTAACGCCGGAGAATGATCGCCCCGCGTCAGCAGCCTGCCCACGAACGGCGTTCTTGCTTACAAACTATAACGCCGTTCAAACAAAAAGTTTGGGAAAGGTGGCAGACGGAGAAGTTGCGGCGCAGGCGGTGGGGCCATAGCAGGGCGGGGTGAACGACAGTTCCTGAAGCCACCTTGGCAAACCCCACGATGCGAACACATCGGCAACGTATACTGTCTTCCTGGCTTACTTACTGCGAGGTACCTTGGCAAGAGACTCGAGAGGAAAACCCATGAGCGAAGCAAGAGACCCCCAGAACACCTGCGTGCTCGTCACCGGCGGCGCCGGCTTCATCGGCAGCCACACCGTGGTCGAACTTTTGCAGGACGGCTACAAGGTAGTCATCGTTGACAATCTCTCCAATGCCTCCGAGAAGGTCCTCGACCGCATCAGGACCATCGTGGGCGACGCGGCGGCCACCAACCTCACCTTCTACCGCACCGACGTCAGTGACCGCGGGGCCATGAGCGCCGTCTTCGACGAGAACCACATCGACCGCGTCATTCACTTCGCCGGCTTCAAGGCCGTGGGCGAGAGCGTCGAGAAGCCCATCGAGTACTACCGCAACAACCTGGGCACCACCCTCACCCTGGTGGACGTGATGCGCGACCACGGATGCAAGGACATCATCTTCTCCAGCTCCGCCACCGTCTACGGCGTGCCCGACAGCCTGCCGCTCACCGAGGAGAGCCCCAAGAAGCCCGCTACCAACCCCTATGGCTGGACCAAGTGGATGATCGAGCAGATCCTCTGCGACCTCCATACGGCCGACCCAACCTGGAACGTCGTGCTGCTGCGCTACTTCAACCCCATCGGCGCGCATCCCTCCGGGCTCATGGGCGAGGACCCCAAGGGCATCCCCAACAACCTGCTGCCCTACGTGGCGCAGGTTGCCGTGGGCAAGCGCGAGTACGTCCGCGTGTACGGCGACGACTACGACACGCCGGATGGCACGGGCGTGCGCGACTACATCCATGTATGCGACCTGGGCAGCGGCCACGCCGCCGCCCTCAAGTGGATGCGCGGCCGCACGGGCGTGGAGACCTTCAACCTGGGTACCGGCAGGGGCACCAGCGTGCTGGAGATCGTGAGGGCCTTCTCCCGTGCCTGCGGCAGGGAGCTGCCCTACCGGATCGAGCCGCGCCGCGCCGGTGACGTGGATGCCAACTACGCCGACTGCTCCAAGGCGAAGCGCGAGATGGGCTGGGAGGCCCGCTACGCCATAGACGACATGTGCCGTGACGGCTGGATGTGGCAGTCACAGAACCCCAACGGCTACGAGGGCTAGGCATCGATGGCTGGTCAGGACGGCACGGCTGGTACCTTCTTGGCGTACCTCGCCGAGAGACGCCCCGTCATGGAGGCGTACCTCGTCGAGCATGCGGCAGCGCCGCTGCCCGACGAGACGTTCGCCGCGGGCGAGCTCGGCCGCTACCTCTATGCCCCGCTCGCCCGCTTCACGGCGTCCGGCGGAAAGCGCACGCGGCCCGCCCTCGTGCTGCTCGGCTGCGAGGCGGTGGGTGGCGAGACGGCCAGGGCGCTCCCAAGTGCGGCGGCCATCGAGCTCTTCCAATCCGCCGCCCTCATCCACGACGACATCGCCGACGAGGGGGAGCTGCGTCGCGGCGAGCCCTGCGTCCATGTGCGTGAGGGCGTGGGCGTGGCGATCAACATCGGTGACCTCGGCATCGTGCGCACCTTCGCGGGCGTGCTCGAGGACGGGGGGCTGGATGGCGCGACCAAGCTGCGTGTGCTCGACGAGCTCGCGCAGATGGAGCAGCGCACCGTGGAGGGGCAGGCGCTCGACCTCGGCTGGGCGCGCGACGGCCGCTGGGACATCACGACCGACGACTACCTCACGATGGCCGCGCACAAGACGGCCTTCTACTCCGCGGCGTCCCCACTCTCCATCGGGGCCCTCTGCGGCGGGGGCACGAACGAGCAGGTGGAGGCGCTGGGCTCCTTTGGCATGGATGCGGGCCTGGCATTCCAGCTCCAGGACGACCTGCTCAACCTCGTGGGCGACGGTGAGGCGCAGGGCAAGGACTTCCGCAGTGACATCACCGAGGGCAAGCGCACCATGATCGTCACCTGGGCCCTCGAGCACCTGGAGGACGACAGGAAAGACGAGCTCGTCTCGATTCTCTCGGCTCACGCCACGGACGCTGCGACGCTGGCCCGTGCGGTGGAGCTCATGCGCGCGGTCGGCGCCATCGATGCCGTGGACTCCTATGCCCGTGGCCTTGCGAGCCACGCAAAGGGCGCGTTGGACGGCATCGAGCTTGCAGGCACCACCCGCCTGATACTTGCGTCCATGGCGGACTTCTTCGTGGAGCGTGCCACATGAGCGCAACTCGCACTCGGCGATCGTCCCCCCGTCCTACCAGCGGGCTCTTTCGGGTAGAGTGATGTCGTGTCTCGAGAGGGGAGTTACCATGGAACGTCTCATCGAACGTCGCGGCGCCCTGGCTCTTCTCGGTCTGCCCGTCGCGCTGTCCCTGGGGTCATCCCTCGCAAGCTGCGGCTTGCACCTGCCCCCCTCGCTCACGGCGACGGACCTCACGGCAGCTGTGGAGGGTTCCGCACCCCCGCGCTCGCCCATCGGCGACATACTCACGGATACGGACGCCGTGCGCGCCGCCTACGGCTTCACGACCCACCTGCTGCAGGGCCGTTGCGAGACAGAGCCAGAGGGGAGCGTGCTCGTCTCTCCCCTTTCGGCGCTCTTCGCCCTCGCGCTGGCCGAGAACGGTGCCGCCGGCGAGACCCTCTCCCAGATGGAGGAGGCGACCGGTATGGATGTGCAAGGCCTCACGTCCTATCTTGGGGCCTACCTCAAAAGGATTGGCGGAGAGTCCCTCCATGACACGCGGGAGACGGGCGACCCGCTCGCGCTCAAGAGCGCCAACTCGATCTGGCTGCGCGACTCGGGCGGCCTCAGCGTACGCGACAGCTACCTCTCGACCTGCAAGGGCAGCCTTGCCGCGCAGGTCTTCTCCGCGCCGTTCGACGAGACGACGAGGGCCGACATCAACTCCTGGACCAGCTCGAAGACGGATGGCATGATCAAGGAGGTCGTGGGTGAGATTCCCGATGGGGCCCAGCTGTACCTCATCAACGCCCTCGCCCTCGACAGCGCCTGGTCCGACCCCTACGGGGACGACGACGTCCAGGACGACACCTTCACGACCGAGGACGGCACGGAGCAGAGCGTGCGAATGATGCGCTCGCACGAGGTCTGCTACCTCGAGGGTGACCCCGCCGAGGGCTTCGTGAAGCCCTATGAGAACCACGACCTGGCGTTCGTGGCGCTGCTGCCCAAGACAGACGTCGGAATCGGCGGGCTCGTGGGCTCCCTCGATGGCGAGTCCCTGCGCGAGCTCATCGCCCATGCCGTGCCGGGCGTCGAGGTCGACGCGGGACTGCCGAAGTTCACGGTACGCCACCAGGCCCTCCTCAACGACCAGCTGAAATCGATGGGCATGCTGGACGCCTTCGATGCCAGCCTCGCGGACTTCTCGCCCCTGGGAGCGACACCGGCTGGCAACCTCGCCATCGACAGCGTCATCCAGAAGACCTTCATCGACGTGAACGAGCGGGGTACGAAGGCCGCGGCGGCGACCTCGATAGGGATGAGTTCCACAGCCGCAGCCCCCTTTGAGCCAGAAGTCAGGGAGGTCGTGCTGGACCGCCCCTTCGCCTACCTGATCATCGACCACCAGACCACGACGCCACTCTTCGCGGGAGTCGTCACGAGCGTGGCGTAGGGCGAGCCGGCCCAGCGGTGCGCCGGTCCGCGGCTCGTCGCCTCTCGATGCCGCCGCGGACGGTGACGTCAACCATGGGAGGATGGCGCGCCCGACCATGCGGACGAGGGTGGGCCGAATGCCCTGGCCCCTCGCACCGCACGCCCCGCTTGCGTATACTTTTCTGGAGGCACCACCAATGGTGGCGACGCACCTGAGGCACGACGGGAGAGGCACGATATGGATTCCATTAGGGAAGGCGCGACGGGCGCCGCGGTCGAGGACATTCAGGATCGCCTCACGTCCCTTGGCTACGAGATCGACGAAGGGGAGCGCGCCCAGGGCACCTTTGGCCCCTCCACCGCCAAGGCCGTCGCCACGTTCCGCCTCGACCACGACCTGAGCCTCTCCGACGAGATGGACTCCGCCAGCTGGATGGCCCTCGTCGATGAGTGCTACCAGCTGGGGGATCGCACGCTGTACCTGCGTCTCCCCAACTTCCATGGCAACGACGTCAAGCAGCTCCAGGAGCGCCTCAACATCCTGGGCTTCTCGTGCGGCCAGCCCGATGGCTACTATGGCGTGCATACCGAGGCTGCCGTGAAGCAGTTCCAGGAGAGTCAGGGCGCCCTGTCCGACGGCATGGCCTTCCAGGACACCTTTGCCGACATCGAGCGCTTGCACCACGTGTGGGCCGGCAAGCCCGCCGTCGGCCCACACCCCACAGGGGGCATGGGATTCGCCCGTGCCGCCGACGTGCTCGACCGCACCAAGGTTGCCATCACGGCAGAGGATCCCATCTCGCGCAACGTTGCCGGGCGCATCTGGAACCTCGCCTCGGCCACCAGCGACAAGAGCAAGCTCGAGCTCGTTGACCGGGAGGAGGAGGCCGCCGGCGACAGCCGTGCCGTGCTCGTGCTGGCCGCCTCACCCCTGCCCAAGCACAGCACGCAGGCGAACCTCTCCATCGACGACGTCGACACGCTGCCGCAGCGTCTGCGCACCACCTGCGAGGGCACACGGGGGGACGTGCCCGTCGTGCGTCTGGAGCTGCCCTGCGGCCCCAACTACAACGGGACCTTCACCACGGGGGACGCACAGACCTTTGCCGTGATGCTGCTCGATGCCATCTGCTCGGCCTTTGCCGTGTGATGGGCAGCAAGCGAATTCTAACGGCACAAATAGCCTGACGCTCTCCCACATGGCTCTTGTCAACGACGAGATGGCGCACCCTGACGGGAATGTGGTCTTCCGCCTCTTGGTTCTTTTGGTTGGGGGGGCATCGTAGAGCCCTTAGATATTCGGATGTCCATGCACATATCACATGATGGACGCTTAATTTTTTTTGAAAAGGGCTATTTAACTGGGAGCTCTATCTTCCACCACGTAAAAAATAAAGTGCTGGCCCAATTGATTCTAAAAAATAAACGCTTCTAAAAAATTTAATGGACATCTTCCTAAGAATATGTTACTAATATAGTAGCCTATAGGGGCACGTAACGACAACCGCGTTATAAGGAGTAAGAATGGCTAGTACTATTTCTCGTATCCTCGATATGCTTGACAATAACAGGGGTCAGATTTATTCGGCATTCATGATGACATGGAATCACTAGGGAAACGCATGTCAATCTTCAATCATCTTGACGAGTTCGCGACGGCACTATCGGAAGAGGAGTTCTCGCCAGCACTGCCCGAGCGCCTAGCCGTCACAAAACAGCTATTAGCTTCTGAGTCCCCATCTCTGCGCTCAGTGGCAGCTCCGAGATATGTGACGGATCTAGGCGTGAGGCGTTCAAGTGACGCTGAACGCTTTTACGACATACACTGCAATCTTGCCAAGATTACGCCCCTGTCCAAAGAGCAGCTGTACACATACCTTTCGGCAATCCCTACCGAACACCTTCATTTTCATCTAGATGCGTGCATATTGATGTTTGGTGCCTCTTGTGCCTGCGCCGACTATATAACGCAGGCACAAGAGGAGCTATTGGCACAGGGCTCTTACACGACTCTCCTCTATTGCGGAGAAATACTGGCAGCAGTTAGCAATACGAATGCGTTGTGTTTTTTGATAGGGCTTCTGCGATGGCGTCATCGCAGTCGGACGCTTACGAAGCCCAACACCGCGCCGCTACTTTTGAGACGAAGCGACTGGGAAAGACGCAGGATAGTCACCATCGGCTCATATGTGCCAAAAGGAAGTATCTGAATGGCGATAATAATGACCTTGATCTTGCCCTACTGCTAAACCTTGATGCTCTCAATCTCTGGGACGATGGCATAGATACCTCAGTGATTTTAGAATCCTTGCGCATTGCCGCAGAGAAGGCCAAGGCTGTCTTCACCTCCTCTTGTGAGACGCAGTACACAATTTCCGTCGCGCTACGCTACTACAATCAGATTTGCATCAATATCGCTCAAGTATTCGCACGGGATAAGAAGTATGACCGAGCAGTTAAGACTCTCACCCAGTGTCTCGACAATTGCTGTGCCGCGGCATCAGAGTATATGCCGGAAATCCTCGGTGAACTCTCCTACTTTGAATATCTTAACCAGGATTACCTACTGTCTATACAGTATGCCAATTTGGCATTCATGGCATTCAGGCAAATTGGCGGGATAGTCGCGATGGAACGCACGAGACAGGTGGCGGTCGGATCGCTTATGCGACTCGGCCATGCTCGGCATGCGGCTAAAATTGCGTCAGACATTGACACCGACCCACTTGGACTTTCATGGAAACCAGAGCTGATTTCCTAAACACCTCACTACCACTTGAGCTGCATCGCCTAGCCCGCGTGCTAGGCAAGGAGAGGTTCCCCGCACTTAAGGACGTCTCACTACGCATTAATCCAGGCACCATCCATGCTCTACTCGGTCCCAACGGGGCCGGTAAGACCACGACTATCAAGGTCTGCGCCGGACTGCTGTTTCCCAGTTCCGGAACGGCCCTAGTAGGTGGTGTTGACGTCGCACAGCGCCCCGAGGAGGCCCGTAGACGGAGCGGGCTCGTGTTTGGGGGGGAGCTGGGCTTCTACCCACGCGCAACTGCCCGTGACAACCTATTGTATTTTGCGGACATCGCTGGTGTTCCCACACGCGAGCGCGACAAGCGGGTCAATGAGGCGCTGGAGCGCGTAGGATTGTCCAATAGGGCAAATGCCAAAGTGGAAGCACTCTCACATGGCATGGTCCAGCGATTGCATCTCGCGCGAGCCATCTGCCCCAAGCCACCTCTCCTGCTCCTCGATGAGCCCACCTCGGGACTCGACCCAGAGGTCTCCCTCAGAATACGTACCCTCATCCGCACACTGGCAGACGAGGGTACGGGCATCCTCCTTACGAGCCACCTCATGGGCGAGGTCGAAGAACTCGCTGATGTCATTTCTCTCATTGGGGATGGGCGTGTGACGTTCACGGGTTCCGCCTCAGATATCGCCCGCAAAGCCCACATCTCAGCTGTTACCACAGCAACCTTCAGCGCACGGGAATGGGAGCGGTTGGGAGACGTTGAGGGAGCACTCAATGGACGCGCCTCTGCCGTCTGGAAGGCCCATGCAAGCTCTTGGATCCTTACGTTGCTGTGGCACACGCTCGAGAGATCCTACACGCAGATGCAGGCTTACTTTGCCTCCGTCTGCGCCGAACGTGGGGTCACGCCGCCCGATGATACCCTCACCAGGGCTCCGAGCCTGGAGGAGTCGTACCTCTCGCTGGCCGATGGATTGGCACGGCAATGAGGTGGTTGCGCGTGTGCTGGTTCAACCTGAGGCAGTTTTGTGCAGTGAGCCACTTCGCACAGACCATGGTCCTTGTAACAACGACTACCACACTCGTGCAGTGGCTCGGCATACGTGTTTGGGGCGGAAACGCCACTGTCGCTTGTATGCGGGCAGCAATGATTGGCATGTGGACCACATCAGTCTTCTCAGCCGGCCTCTTGGGCTTCGAACGCCATAAGGGCACCCTCGTCCACCTGGTATCAGACAGTCGCCACACCCTCGCCACACTTGCCCTGGTGGTGCTCTCAGCTGCCACCTTTGGTCTCGTCTCTTTTCCAGCCGCCTGGATTGCTTGGGCGCTTCTCTCCCATATAGTCGTGCCGCTTCCGAATGTTGGACTCGTGTTGCTGTTCTGGCTCGCATGCTCATCGGTGTCACTCGTAATTGCAAGCCTGTTTGTCCTCACACCCAATGCCATCGCCTACGAGGGGCTGCTCCTAGCTCCCGTCATGCTCGTTTCAGGCCTCCTATGGCCGCTCGCCGACATGCCTGCGCGCATGGCCGACGTCCTGCGCCTCGCCATTCCTCTCGCGGCGCCGGTCGAGGCCCTTCTCAGCACTGCCACTGAGGTGCCCATCCCTCTATCAGTCCTCTTGGGACTCATATCCAGCCTAAGCTGGATTGTGCTCGCCTGGGTCCTTGGGCGACTCGCCCTTAGACGTGCGCTCGTATCGGGCACCCTCGAGGTGATGTAGGCATGGGTGGCCCCAAGGAAGCCTCACGCGTCTCACCGTGCTCACGAATCGTAACTGCGGTACGGGTATCATGGTCGGCCTCGGTATCGTTCGCCTCATTCGGTACCACCCTCACGGCACTCGTGGCACTTCCCCTCTTTGACGTCCTCTTCGCCACCGGCATGGGCAGAGCCCTCGCAAGCGATGACATCCTACGCGCGGCCTTCTCCTCCGCAGTGGCCTCAGTGGCCCTTGGCGTCGCTGGTGGCGTTGTGAATGCCGTCGTCGCAGCACATGGTCGGGGTGTCCTAGCGCTTGTGCTCACCGCACGGCGATTCGACCCCATCTTCTGGATCGCCGTGGGCGTGGCGCCAATCGCGACGTCACTTATCACTGGCCTCGTGACCATAGGTGGCATAGCCCTCTTCACGGGTACCATCGGATCGACCATGGCGGCCGACGCCGCGGTGCTGGGCCTTGTCGCGCTTGTGATCGGCTGGCTCTTGGGACTGTTCGCAGCCGGCATCTCCATCATGGCAACGAATCCCTACCTGGGCGCTACGATACTCAGTGCAACGTTTCCCGTACTGATTGGCGTCATCGTCCCCACGAGCCTCTATCCTGAGTGGTTGGTGGCCCCGTCTCTCGTAACACCACTCGCGCGCTCCCTCTCCTGCCTTGGTTATGGGATACCCGCTGGCACGATGATTGTAGATCTTGCGCTAGCAGGGGCATGGGCCTTCGTGGGGCTTGCCTGGACGCGCATGGCTGTGGCGCGCATGCGGAGAGGGTATGGGCACCTGCTACCCTGAGCGCGACAAACCATTGTGGAACTTATCATCATACCCGTCGTTGCCATCTCGCATCACCGCACGTTCGTCTGGTAGAATCTCTTCGGGCATATTTGGGGCATCGTCCAGTGGTCAGGACACGGGTTTTTGGTGCCTGGAACCTAGGTTCGAATCCTAGTGCCCCAGCCACGAAGGAGAAGGGGCGGCTGGCACAAGGCCGGTCGCCCCTGAGTTTCCTGCTCCACCCGTGTGGGTGCCTTTCTCCCGTGGGGGGCTCACAAAACAGCAGGTCGCCGAAAGTTCGTCCGGGAGAAAGGCACCCACACGCAACAAAGGGCACCCACAGACAGGGAGGGCCGCACCCACCGGACAGCTGGCCATGGAGGCTCGGCCCGCCTCACGCGAGGGTCATCAAATGAGTCCGAAATGTTCGAGGCCCGTGGCGACCCCATCTGCGGACACGGAGTCGGTGACATAGGTGGCCCGGCGCTTCACCTCGGGAATCGCATTGCCCATGGCGACGGCAACATCGACCTCGCCAAAGAGTGCCAGGTCGTTCTCGGAATCACCGAAGCCGTAGGTGGTGCCGGCACGCTCGCCCAATGCCGCGAGGGCACACGCGATGCCCACCCGCTTCGTATTGCCGGCAAGCCCCACCTCGGAGTTGCCCATCTCGAGCCTGCTGGCCGTGAGACGGGCTCCCAACAGTGGGTCCTCCATGAGCTCATCTGCGGCGGTGGTGCGCACCACGAGCTTGTATGCGCGGCCGTCCGGAATATGCCCGAGCGCCTCGGGCATAGTCTGGGGAGTCCCCTCGCGCTTGCCCAAGGCACCGCCACGCACCTCGACGGCACCGAGCACCGACTCGATCAAGGCGCCGTACCCACCCGCTGCCAGGTGCCGGTCAACCGCCTCAAGCAGATCCATGGGGAAGGGCTCGTCGCGCAGGACCTCCCCTCCCATCCGCACATATCCGCCCGCGAGGCACACCATGCCACTGAACGGCAACGCGGCCAGGTCGGGATGGATGCCCTCGGGGGAGCGGCCCGTGCAGAGGAAGGCATGGTGTCCCTTACCCACCAGGGCACGGATGGCATTCGCCACGCGGGGGCTGGGCGTGGGCGAGAGGCCCCGTTCCCACTCGGGCAGGGCATCCCGCCTGGCGGGATCGGTCCATCCCAGCGTACCGTCTATGTCGAAGAAGACCGTTGCCTGTTCCGATGGGGACATTGCCCCTCCCTTCTTGCGTGGTGTCATGGAACCGCCTGCCACCAGGGGCAGGATGCCTGCCACCGCACCCGACGGCAGGCGTCGGGTCCACGCGAACCACAAGCCTATCGTAGCTACTCGTTGCCGACCAACCTGTCGAACCGCTCGCGCACCTGGGTGACGGTAAGCCCGATGATGACCTGCATGGCCTTGCCGTTCTTGGAGATGCCCATGGTACCGATGGACTTGAAGTCCTTGTCATCGGCAACCTTGGTCTCGTCCTTGACGTTGACACGCAGGCGAGTCACGCAGTTGGTGACATCCACGATGTTGTCCACGCCACCCAGGAGGTCGAGGATGTTCGCCGCGAGAACCATCTTCTCGTCGCTCGTGTCAAGCGCGGGCGCGTCATCCGGATCCTCGGACCCGACGGACTGCGCCATGCCGTGCGCCTTGCGGAACTCCTTCTTCGAACCAAACTTGATCTCCTCGTCATCCTCGCGGCCCGGGGTCTTGAAGTCGAACCTGAGGATGAGGAAGCGGAAGACGAAGAAGTAGATGGCCGTAAACGCCAGGCCGATGGGAATGATGGCCAGGTAGGTCATGCCGTGCGAGGCACCCAGCGGAATGAAGTTAAACGATGACATCTCGATGAGCCCACCGGAGAAGACGCCCACGACGCCCACAAGGTTCATGCAGGTGGAGAGCAGCGCCGCAAGGAACGCATGCACGACGAACAGGGGCGGCGCTATGAACAGGAAGGTGAACTCGATGGGCTCGGTCACGCCACACAGGATGGCCGTGATGGTGATCGGGATCAGGAGGGCAAGGAGCTTCTTGCGGTTCTTGGGCTTGGCGGTAGCGTAGAAGGCGCCGGCGATGCCGGGCACGCCGAAGATCTTCGACCAGCCCGTCGCGGTGATGGCGCCCCAAGGGGCCAGGGTCTTGAGCGCATCAGTGGAGGCCGCGAGCTGCGGGAGGTCCTTGGCCCAGGCGGCATAGATGCCACCGTTCACGACGACGTTGTCATAATAGAATGGGGCATAGAGCAGGTGATGCAGGCCAAAGGGGATGAGCAGGCGCTCGAGGAACACGAAGACGGTCACTCCCGCCGTGCCGGCGGAGATGATGAGGCCCTGGAAGACGTGCATACCCATCTGGACCTTGGGCCAGACGAGCACGGAGAGAACCGCGCAGGGAATCATGACGAGGAACGCAACCATGTACACGAAGGTGGATCCGGAGAACACGCCGAGCCACTCGGGAAGCTCGGTGTCAAAGAACCTGTTGTGCAGGGCGATGACGACGCCGGAGATGATGAGGGCGCCCACCATGCCCATGTCGAGCGTCTTGATGCCACCGATCATGGCGAGGCCGGAGGCATTGCCAACCTCGGCCGTGAAGTCGACACCAAGCTGCGGGCCCCATGCCGTGAGGATCGCGTTGATGAAGTAGTTGAAGGTCAGGTAGGAGACGAGTACTTCCATGCAGCAGCGCCCACTCTGCTTCTTGGCAAGGCCGATGGGCAATGCCACCGCAAACAGGAGTGGCAACTGGTTGAAGACGGTCCACCCACCCGCGAGTATGACACTCCAGACGTTGTGCCAGGCAGTGCCTTCCGCGGCGATGGGCCCCATGATCACCTCGGTGGTACATAGGGTCCCGATGCCAACGATCACACCCGCAAACGCAAAGAGGAGCACGGGCGTGAACATCGCACCACCAAACTTCTGAATCTTCTGCATCATGGCGCTATCCCTTTCATTTGGACCGCAGATTCGAAGCAACACAAAAAGAGGCCTCAGTCTCCAATCTTGTTTAAACAAGTATAGCATATAGTTCTCATCTTGTTCAAACAAGATGAGACTCTTTTTTTGCGGAAGGGGCCGAGTCTGGATTTGATGCAGATTAGGGAAGGCATCGGATGCTTGGGCCTATGGGACGCCCCTCTCATGACACAATGCCTTGCAAGGACATGGATGACGAGGGCACCCGCGCGGCTTGCTGCGTCACGTTGGGCAGGCTGGGTAGGAGGACTCATGCCAAGGGCACTATTCGACGGCATCTATCATGACCTGCGATCGAAGGTCGAAAGCGGGCTGTATGCCTATCAGTCGTTCCTACCCTCGGAGAGCGACCTCGTGGGCGTGTACGGCTGCTCCCGCAACACCATCAGGCGTGCCCTGAGGATGCTCTCTGACGAGGGCTTCGTGCAGCCCCTGCATGGCAAGGGCGTGCGCGTCATCTGGCGCACATCCCCCCGCGATGTCATTGGCTCGCTCGACGGGCTCCAGTCCTTTGCTGAGTATGCGCACCACAACAGGATGGAGCCCACGACGGTGGTGCGAACGTTCGAGCACGTCACCTGCGACGAGACACTGGCCCGCTACTCGGGGTTTGCCGTCGGTACGCGGCTTATCCACATGGTGCGCACCCGCAGCCTTGATGGCTTCCCCTGCCAGGTCGATCGTGACTACCTCCTGGAGGAGGTGGCCGAGGGACTGACCAGGGAGATCGCGGAGAGCTCGACGTACCGTTACCTCGAGGAGATACGGGGCATGAGAATCCTGACCAGCAGGCGCCAGGTCACCGTGGAGCTCGCATCCGAGGAGGATCGGCGCTACCTGCGCCTTGATCCCTACAACTGCGTCGCCGTCATCGAGAGTCACACCTTCAATTCCGATGGGCTCATGTTCGAGTTCTCGCGCGTGGAGAACCATCCCGACACGTTCCGCTACTGCGCGATATCGAAGCGCTAGCCATGTGCACGCCCCCACTGGGGCGGGAGGAGCTGGGAGAGGTCCTTGAATGGTGGGAGTGATAGCCCAAACGGTGCCATTCGAGGGTCATGCACCAGGGTCAGGGTGGGGCACACCGAGGCCGACAGCTACGCGACCCATGGGGCGCATGACGCCCCATGGGTCAGTGCAGGGGCGCCCGGGCTATCTCCCGGCACCGATCCTCTCGTAGACGTCGATGAGATCCTCGGCGATGATGCGGAATGACTCGGCCTGCATGAGCTGGTCCTCCGCGTGGACAAGGATGAGTGAGAAGGTCACGTTCCCATTGTCGATGGCAGACTGTTGGAGAAGCGACAGGTGCGCGGCGTGGCCGTCGTCGAAGTCCTTGGTGCCGCTTTCGACGAGCGCCTTGGCACCCTCGATGTCGCCCTCCTTGGCCTTCTGGATGGCCTCGATGTACTGGGACTTTGCCGAACCCACGGTGGCAATGATCTGGAACGCCGCCTCCTGGGTTGTCTCGAGGCTCTTTTCTTCGGTGGCCATTCTGTCCCTTTCTGCGCACTGCCGCGCCTGTTGGTCATCGTGGGGTTGTCGTGCCTTGGCGTCCTCTCCTGGCGCCGGACCCTACTCGCCCATAAGCTTCATGGCGTCATCGAGGATCTTCTTGGCGTTCATTCGTCCGTAGTCAGCCATCGCGATAACGAAGACGGGCGTGTCGCCGGCGGCCTTGACGGCCTCCTTTTGCGCATAGGCGATCTGGGGACCGAGGAGCAGGCAGTCGGCCTGGTCGACCATCTCGAGCGCCTTGTTCAGCGGGTTGGCCTTGATCTGGACGTCCAGGCCCTGTGCCTGGGCCTCCCTCTGCATCTTCTGGACGAGCAGGCTGGTGGACATGCCGGCGTTGCAAGCGAGCAGAATGGTCCTCATGGTTGGTCTCCCTCCTTGTTTGGCCCCGCCGCCCTCGCAACGGGGCAACTTCCCTGTCACTCTCGGTGGAGCGCCATGCCCTGCGGCGGTGTTCGGCACTCCCCGTGCGCCTCACCTTCAAGCGCAATGCGTGAGGCTCGGTGCTCCGGTGGCCGGCGCGAGCCATGGTACGACCCCGCACCGGCCGGGAGCGTCATGGCAGGACGTAGCCCCTCGCTAGGCCTCGGCGTTGGCGAGCTCGGCCTGTCTGGCCTGGGCGCGCTCGGAGACCCTCATGAACGGCAGATAGATGAGCATGCCGAGCACAAACTCGATGACCTGCCAGATGACGGCGGCCACGCCGGCGACACCACCACCCACGGCAAGGAAGCCGGAGATGAAGACCGGGGTGGTCCAGGGGACCATGACCACGCAGGGGGCAAGGACGCCCAGGGTGGTGAGCAGGTAGGTCAGGCCGATGAACAGATCGGGGACGAGCACGAACGGGATCATGAGGGGCAGGTTGTACACGACGGGGTAACCGTAGATGACGGGCTCGTTGATGTTGAAGATGCCAGGCAGGACGGCAAGCTTTGCGATGTCCTTCGATGCCTTGCTCCTGGAGAACAGAAAGGTGTCGGCAAGGAGCATGAGCGTGCAGCCAGAGCCGCCGATGAGGGCGAAGGTGTTGACGATCTGCATGTTCATGTAGTGGTCCGGGGGGATGGCCTCGCCGGCGGCGAACAGAGCCATGTTCTCGGTGATGATGATGGTGAGGATGGGCTCGGCAAGCACGCCTGAGATCGTGGACTGGTGGATGCCGAGGCAGAAAAGCAGGTTGGCAAGGGTGTAGACCAGGATGATGAACCAGGGGCCCGCGTTCACGAAGCCCTTGAGTGGGGCGGCGACGCAGGTGTTGACAAGCGTCATGAGGTCGGTCGCCCAGAGGCCGTGGAGCAGGGCGGCGGCAAGGCCAAAGATCGCAAGCGTGATGAGCATGGGGATCATGGTGTTGAAGGAGTCCGCGACCGCGGGCGGGATCCCCTCGCCCAGGCTCACGCGGAGCCTCTCGTTCTGGGAGAACTTGATGAGCACGGTAGTGGCCATGAGGCCGATGACAATGGCGCCAAACAGGCCGTTGGTACCAGTGTAGGTCTTGGTGAACACGTTGGACACGCTGCTGGAGCCAACGGAGGAGACCTCGTAGCCCTCGGGGATGGCAAGGCCCTTCTCGACATCCTCGCGGCTCACGGTGTAGGGATCGGCCTTGGCGTCGGTCACGCTCTTGTAGGTGAGCTCGGTGAAGTCCTGGATGGATGCTGCGGCACCGCTGACGGTCTGCGGCATCATGATGCACAGGGCGGCGATGCCGATGACCACGCAGGCGATGGCATTCTCGAAGCGCTTGTTCTTGGCGAGGCAGTACCCTATGATGCCCGCAAGCACCACGGTTGCCACGCCGAGTGTGCCCTGGGTGATGGCGTTGCCCCAGTACTGGGCAGTTGCAAGCGCGTCGCCCGCAAGGAACAGCGGGAACGCCACGTTGTTGATGAGCACCGCAATGCCGGCCAGGATGTAGATGGGCATGACGGTCGCAAACGCGTCGCGCAGACTCCTCAGATGGACCTGGTTGCCAACCCTGGCAGAGAACTCCGCGAAGCCGTCGAGGAACGATTTCCTCTCGCCTTGGACGCCGTCTTCTGTCATTGCGCTCCCCTTTCCTCGTTTTGCGTTACCGAGAAGTGCCTAGCCGACCACGTGGGTCGTCGCCACCTTCCTAAGCCAGGCGGCAGACTTCTTGAGCCGCCTCCTATACCCGTCCTCGAGGTCCACCTCGACGAAGCCATAGCGGTTCTTGAAGGCGTTCGCCCATGACCAGTTGTCTATCACGGCCCAGTAGTGGTAGCCGCGGCACTTGGCCCCATCTTGGATCGCGCGGGCGGCCCACCCCAGGTGGCGGCGGACGAAGTCGACGCGGTAGTCGTCCTGGATGACACCGCTCTCGTCCTTCTCGAGGTCCTCGCGCTCGATGCCAATGCCGTTCTCGGAGACGAACCACTCGAGGCTTGGGTACTCGTCGCGGGCCTTCATGGCAAAGTCATAGAGGCCCTTGGGATAGATCTCCCAGCCACGGCTCCTGTTCATCTCGGCCTCTGGCCAGACGTAGGGATCCGCGAACCTGGGAACGCCATTCTCGTAGGTGCCCTGGGCGGGAGCCTGCACGCGTTCGGGATGGTAGTAGTTGCATCCCAGCCAGTCGACCTTGCCATCGGCGAGGATGAGTTTGTCCTCCGGGCGAGCAGGCAGCTCGACGCTGCGGGAGGAAAGCGTCCGGATGACGTCCTCGGGCAGCTCGCCCTTGGTCACGAGGTCGAGCCACCAGCGATTGCACACGCCGTCCGTCATGCGAACGGCCTCGAGGTCCGCCTTGCTGGGGTTCTCGCGCGTGTAAGGCGGCGTGAAGCAGCTGATGAGCCCGATCCGCGAGCCATCGAGAAGGCAGCCTTCGGCCTTGGCCGCGCGGTACTCGCGGACGGCAAGTGCATGTGCCAGCGAGATGTTGTACTGGACCGCACGGGCGCGGGCGTAGTTCCTGATGAACGGGTACCACGCACCGTTGGTGTAGCGCTGGTCGGGCTCGACGATGGGCTCGTTGAGTGTAAACCAGTAGCGGATCTCCCTGCCAAAGGCACGGAACGCCTTGCCCGCGTAGCGCGCGTAGGCCTCGGTCACCTCGCGGTTCTCCCATCCTCCGCGCCTGAACAGGTACGTGGGCATGTCGAAATGGTAGAGGTTCACGAACATCTCGATGCCCACCGCGCGGGCGTCCGCGAAGAGCTCATGGTAGTACTTCTCGCCCTCGGGGTTGATGTTGCCGTCCGCGTCGAGCAGGCGACTCCACTGGATGGACGTACGGACCGAAGTGAGCCCCAGGGACTTGAGGAGCACCAGATCCTCGTGGCGGCGGTTCGTGAAGTCATTCCCCGCGTAGGATCCCACACGGTTGTGGAAGTCCTCAATCCTGAGGTCGGACCAGGTGTCCCATAGGTTCTCGAGCTTGCCGCCGTCGCGCCAGTGCCCCTCAGTCTGCGGGCCGGACATTGCAGCGCCAAAGAAGAAGTCGTCAGGTAACTTGTAGGCCTGCCGTTCCACTGTTCGCCCCCTCCCTTCCGGCTCTGACCGAACATCGATCCCATTTCTTACATGTACTGTAATTAATCTCACATGTCAGAATATATATTCATACCTGTCCTATATGTCAGATATATAGGCTTACCTTAAACGGTAGGTATTTAGCGATGTGCGGCTCTCCAGGACACCCGGAACGGGTACCCGGTCTACAGTTGGCGCAGCTGCTATCGAGAGGGGCAAGAGCGTGCTCAAGTATCAGACTGTCATCGACGACCTGCACCTGGCCATAAGGAATGGGACGTACCCGGCCTATTCCCAGCTCCCCTCGGTAAGCAGGCTGTGCGAGCGGTACGGGGTGAGCAAGATCACCATCAACAAGGCCTTGGGCGCACTCGAGGCCCAAGGGCTCATATCGCGCCGGCGGGGATCCGGCTCATTCGTGAAGAAGATAGAGGCCTCCAGCGGCACCCCCGACACAAGCGACACATCCGGCCAGATGATGGGCTTCCTCACCGAGCACCGGGCACGCGGCGAGTCCGTGAGAACCGAGGTTTACGACTTCTCCGTGGTGCGCCCACCGCACCACGTGGCGGAGGCGCTTGACGTGGACGACGACTCATTCACCTACCACGTATGCCGCATGAGGTGCGCAAACGACAAGCCACTCGTCATCGAGTACACCTATATGCCCATCGACGTGATCACGGACCTCAGGCTCAGGAACGTGCAGGCCTCCATCTACACGTTCATCGAGCAGGACCTTGGCCTCAAGATTGCCAGCGCGCACCGCACCATCCGCGCCGTGATGCCCTCGGCCGAGGAACGCAGGTGGCTGGGCATCCCCGAAGGCGAGCCACTCCTCGAGGTCGAGCAGGTAGGCTACCTCGATGACGGCAGACCGTTCGAGTACTCCATCTCACGCCACACCCACGACTACGAGTTCCACTCTATCTCGACGAGATAGGGCACACGCAGCGGGGCGATCTAGCCCAGATGCCAGATGTCGCCATTGTACTGGGCGATGGTGCGGTCCGACGAGAACGTGCCGGCATGGGCAATGTTGACAAGCTCCTTCCTCGCCCAGGCCCCGCGGTCCTCGAAGTCGCGGTAGACGGCCTCCTTGACCTGGATGTACTCCTCGAGGTCAAGGAGGGCCATGAACCAGTCCTTGCCTGCCACGTCATCATGCAGGCGCCGCAGACGCTCGGCAGATCCCATCGCCATGAAGTGGGGGTTGGTCATGAAGTCAACGAGGAGCTTGATGCCTGGGCGACGATAGTAGGACCTGGCATCGTAGGAGCCCTCGGCATAGAGGCGCTCGACCTCCTCGCTCGAGGCACCAAAGGTGTAGATGTTCCCCTCGCCCACGAGGTCGGCGATCTCGACGTTCGCCCCATCGAGGGTGCACAGCGTGACGGCACCATTGAGCATGAACTTCATGTTGGAGGTGCCGCTGGCCTCCTTGGATGCCAGCGAGATCTGCTCCGAGATGTCCGCGGCCGGGATGAGGTGCTCGGCCGCAGTGACGTTGTAGTTCTCGACCATGAGGACCTGCAGATGGGGGGCGACGTCGGGATCGTTGGCAATCCACGTCGAGAGCGTCAGGATCAGATGGATGATGTCCTGCGCAATGGTGTACGCAGGGGCCGCCTTGCCACCAAACACGATGGTAATGGGACGTGGGGGCACGTTGCCATTCTTGATGTCGAGGTACTTCCATATGATGTAGAGTGCGAGCATCTGCTGGCGCTTATATTCGTGGATGCGCTTGACCTGCACGTCAATGATGGCATCCTCGGGTATGTGCGCCCCCTGGTTCTCCAGCATGAACGCGCGCATACGGCCCTTGGCATCGGCCTTGACGTCAGCCAAGGCCGACAGCACGTCCTGGTCATCGGCGTGGTCGAGGAGTCCCGTCAGGTCACCGGTCGTGCGCCATTCGCTGCCCAGCGTCGTATCGAGAAGATGCGCAAGGGGAGGGTTGCACCCCATGACCCAGCGGCGGAAGGTGATGCCGTTGGTCTTATTGTTGAACTTCTCGGGGTAGATCCTATAGAAGCTGGAGAGCTCGGACTCCTCGAGAATCTTGGTGTGCAGGGCAGCGACGCCGTTGACGCTGATGCCGTAGTGGATGGCAAGGTGTGCCATGTGGACGACGCCATCCTGGATGATCTGGACCGCAGGGTCGTCGTAGTTCTTGGCGATGCGCGCATCAAGCTTGCGGATGATTGAGGCAATCTGTGGCGAGACGCGTTCGATGAAGGCAAGGGGCCACTTCTCGAGCGCCTCGGCCAGGATGGTGTGGTTGGTGTAGGCGACCATCCTCGACACGATGTTCACGGCCTCGTCGAACGCCATGTCGTGCTCCTCCTCGAGGAGCCTGATGAGCTCGGGGATGACCATGGTGGGATGCGTGTCGTTGATCTGCACGACGGCATAGTCCGCCAGATCGTGCAGGTTGCTGCCCCGCTCGACGGCCTCAGCCAGGATGAGCTGGGCGGCGTTGCTCACCATGAAGTACTGCTGATAGACGCGCAGCAGGCGCCCGTCCTCGTCAGAGTCGTCGGGATAGAGGAACAGCGTGAGGTTGCGCCTCACCTCCCGCTTGTCGAACTCGATGGAGTCGTGGGGCACAAGCGTATCGTCCACGCCGACCAGGTCAAAGAGGCGCAGGCGGTTCTTGGTCTTTCGCCCATAGCCCAGGACATCGATGGTGTAGAGCTTGGACGTGACGGTGAAGTCAGCGAACGGGACCTGGAAGGCCTCCCTGCCGCCGACGAGGACGTCCTCCTCGCCCAACCATGCGTCGGGAAGCGCTAGCTGTTGGTTCTGCACGAACTTCTGGCGGAACAGCCCGAAGTGATAGTTGAGGCCTATGCCGTCTCCGGGCAGACCAAGGGTTGCAATCGAGTCGAGGAAGCATGCCGCAAGCCTGCCCAGGCCACCGTTGCCCAAGGAGGGCTCGACCTCACACTCCTCCACCTCGCTCAGGCTGAGTCCCGCATCCTCGAGCTGGGCCTTAACGTCCTCGTACAGCCCGAGGTTGATGAGGTTGTTCGTCAGCAGCTTGCCAAGCAGGAACTCGGCGGAGATGTAGTACAGGCGCCTCTTGCCCGCGGTGGGGGCAAGCGCGGCGGAGCGCTCCTTGACGAGGTCCTGGAGCATGCTGCAGGCCTGTTGGTTGCTCAGATCGGCGAGTGGCCTACCGTAGGCGGATAGGGCGAGATCGTTGAGGCGTGTCATGTTCTCTCTCTTTCCTCTCGTATGGGTGCCTGTGCGAGCATGGGCGGACAGTCCGTCTACTGCGGCAGCACGGGAGCGGGCGCGCCGGGGACCCTGAAGTACGTCTGGGTCATGCGTACGAGACCCTCCTCGATCTCGCGCGTGATGGCCCCCTCCCGCATGCGCCATTCCCAGTTGCCCCCTAGGACCGACGGGATGTTCGTGCGTGCCTCGTCACCAAGGTCAAGCAGGTCCTGCATGGTATAGATGCACGTGTCGCTCACGGAGGCAGCGATCGCACGGTCCATGGCCGCGCCCACGGACTCGCCGGGCATGCGGTGCGTGTAACGGTCAGCCTGCTCGCGTTGGCGGGCGGTTGCCGCACCCTCATACCAGCCACGGGCGGTCTGGTTGTCATGCGTGCCCACATAGGCCACCGTGTTGGGTGCGTAGTGGTGGGGCAGGTAGTACGAGTCGTTATGACCGTCAAAGGCAAATTGGAGGATCTTCATGCCTGGAAAGCCCGTCGCATCGCGCAGCGCGATGACCTCGGGCGTGAGGAAGCCCAGGTCCTCCGCAATGATGGGCAGGTCGCCCAGGCGCCCCTTGAGCTCGTCGAAGAGGGCGATGCCGGGACCCTTTTCCCAGGAGCCCGAGGTGGCGGTGGGAGACCCGAAGGGCACGCTCCAGTAGGACTCGACGCCCCGAAAGTGATCTAGGCGGACGACATCGTACATCCTCAGGCTCGCGCCCATGCGCTCGACCCACCAGGAGTAGTGATCGCGCGCCATGCCCTCCCAGTCATAGATGGGGTTGCCCCAGTACTGTCCGGTTGGTGAGAACGTGTCGGGCGGGGTTCCCGCCACGCTGAGGGGGTCACCCGCGGCGTCAAGGCTGAAGAGCTGTGGTTCGGACCACATCTCGACGGAATCGCGTGCGACGTAGATGGGCAGGTCACCAATGATGAGGACGCCATGCTCGTTGGCGTACCTCTTGAGCCTGTCCCACTGCCTGAAGAAGAGGTACTGGGTCATCTCATGATAGTGATAGCGCTCGGGCCGCTGCCCGGCAAGCTGGGCAGACGCCGCGCCCCGCAGACGGTACTCCTTGGGCCACTCGTAGCACGGGGCGAGACCGAACTCCTCCTTGACGGTCATGAACTCGCAGTATGCGGGCAGCCACGAGTCATGCCGCGAGACAAAGGACGCGTAGTCAGACGGGGGGTTCTCGACAAACCCCCTCACGGCATGCTCGAGCACGTCCCGGCGCACCGAGAAGAGCCGCGCATAGTCGATGCGCCCAGGATCATCGCCGCAGTCGATGCCATCGACGTCCCTGCGCGCGAGGTAGCCAAGGTCCACCAGCTCGTCGAGGTCGATGAAGTAGGGATTGCCCGCATAGGCGCTGAACGACTGGTAGGGGGAGTCCCCATAGCCTGTGGTGGTAAGCGGAAGGATCTGCCAGTACCTCTGCGAGCAGCGCCCCAAGAAGTCGACGAACTCATACGCAGAAGGTCCGAAGGAACCGATCCCATGGGCACCGGGCAAGGCCGACACGGGCATCAACACTCCACTCGCACGCACAGCATCCTCCTCATCGGTTGTCGGACGAGGGCCCACCGCCCTCTGCCGCGGGTCCTGTCCCCTCTGAAGGATAGCACACTTTCCAACTTGTTTATACAAGTCGGAAAGGTTTGTCACACCCGCGCCCTTCGCTCGTGCCCCACTGGGACGGTGGCACGGACAGGACGTAGGCACCATGCATTCGGAACCCCGCGGGGGTCACGGAGCGCTATCATGCATAGTATCTGGGTGGCCCATCAGGGATACATCCGAGACACCGGCGATGCTTGGAGGCACCATGTCACTCACCGCGATCGTCCTCGCCGCTGGCGAGGGAACGCGCATGAAGTCCCGCCACCCCAAAGTCATGCATAAGGTTCTTGATCGCCCACTGGTCTGGTGGGCGATTCGCTCTGCACGCGAGGCAGGGGCAACCCGCATCGTCCTGGTGGTAGGCAGCGGTGCCGCGGAGGTGCGCTCCTACTTCGGGGATGACGCGGACATCGAGTTCGTGGAACAGGCGGAGCGCCTGGGCACGGGGCATGCCGTCCGGGTGGTCAAAGACGCCCTCGGGGGCTTCACCGGTCCCGTGGTCGTGCTCAACGGCGACCTGCCGCTCGTGCGCCCAAAGACCATCTCCGCCCTGGTCGACGCCACGCGCGCCAGCCACAGCGCCTGTGCCGTCCTCACGATGACGCCGCCCGACACCACGGGCTACGGTCGCGTCGTTATCGAGGAAGGCCAGGTCAAGGCCATCATCGAGCACAAGGACTGCACGCCTGCGCAGCGCGAGGGGCTCAGGGAGTGCAACGCCGGCGCCTACTGCTTCTGCGGCGGGAGGCTCACCGACAACATAGACCGGATCGGCAACGACAACGTCCAGGGCGAGTACTACCTCACGGACATGGTCGGCATCTACGTGGGCATGGGCGAGCCCGTCTCGGCCGTCCACTGCGAGGACTACGCAGAGCTCTTGGGCGTGAACGACCGCGTCCAGCTCGCCCAGGTCACCAAGGTCATGCAACGGCGCATCAACGAGGGCCTCATGCACGCAGGCGTCGCGATGCTCGACCCCGACCAGGTGTGGGTGGGGCCAGACGCCACGATCGGCCGTGACTGCGTCCTGCTCCCCCAGACCATCATCTGGGGGAGGACGACGGTGGGCGAGGCATGCACCATCGGCCCCAACAGCCGCCTCGTGAGCGCCCGCGTGGGCGAGCGCTGTCTGGTCGACGAGAGCATCATCGTGGATTCCGCCATCGACGACGATGTCAGCTGCGGGCCGCGCGCCTACCTGCGTGGTGGCACGCACTTCCACGACGGCTCCAAGGCCGGCACCCACGTGGAGATCAAGGGATCCGAGGTCGGCGAGGGCTCCAAGGTGCCGCACCTCTCCTACATCGGCGACGCCCGCATGGGTCGCGGCGTCAACATCGGTGGTGGGTCGATAACCTGCAACTACGATGGCAAGCACAAGAGCCACACGGAGATCGGCGACCACGTGTTCGTGGGCTCCGACACCATGCTCGTGGCTCCCGTCACCATTGGCGACAACGCGCTCATTGGCGCAAGCTCGTGCATCACCAGAGACGTCCCGGCGGGAGCCCTCGCGCTGGAACGTTCCCGGCAGTTCGTCCAAGAGGGATGGGCCGACGCGTACTGGCAGAGGCTAGAGGAAGAGGATTAGGCCATATGTTCGAGAACCTGAGCAAGCCCCGTACCTACCAGAAGGAAATCAAGCTCTACACCGGCACCAGCAACCCCGCCCTCGCACAGCGCATCGCCGACATCCTCCACCTCGAGCTGCAGGGTCTCAAGCTCGAGAAGTTCGCCAACGGCGAGATCTATGCCCGCTTCCTGGAGTCCGTCCGCGGTGACGAGGTGTTCTTCATCCAGTCCATCGTGGGCCAGAACATCAACGACGCCCTCATGGAGACCCTCATCGTGGCCGACGCCGCCAATCGTGCCTCCGCCGAGCGCTTCACCGCCGTCATCCCCCACTACGGGTACGCACGCCAGGATCGCAAGGCATCCTCCCGCGAGCCCATCACCGCGCGTCTCGTGGCCAACCTCCTCGAGGCCGCCGGTGTCGACCGTGTGATCACGCTCGACCTCCACTCCGGCCAGATCCAGGGCTTCTTCGACATCCCCGTCACGCACCTCACGGCCCTCTACCAGTTTGGCGACTACTTCAAGCAGAAGCCCTTCGACTGGGGCAACACCGTGGTGGTCTCGCCCGACATGGGGCGCGCCAAGGTGGCCAAGAAGCTCAGCGACTATCTGGGCTGCGAGGTCGCCATCGCGCACAAGAGCCGTCCCAAGCACAATGCCGCCGAGGTCATGGGCATCATCGGCGACATCGTGGGCAAGACCTGCATCATCAACGACGACATGATCGACACCGCCGGCACACTCGTGGGCTCCATCACCAAGCTCAAGGAGATGGGCGCCGGTAACATCTATGTTTCGGCCACGCATGGCATCTTCTCGGGCGAAGCCATCCAGCGCCTGGAGAGCTCTCCCATCGTGGAGTGTGTGGTCACCGATGCCATCCCCTGCGAGGTCGCCAACACGCCCGGATCAAAGATCAAGCAGATCTCCATCGCCGGGGCGCTCGCCCTCTGCATCTACAACGTGTACACCGACCACCCCGTCTCCGAGAGTTCCTACGGCAACTCGGAGATGTAGCCCCGTGGGCCTCGCCGAGGCATGAGGTGCCGACGGCGAGGCGCGCCCCATCCCCGCTGGTCCCAGACGATCCGTGACACCGTGGCGATGGGCGCGTTCGCCTCATCTCGTCAAGCCCCTCCGTCATTGCCACAAGCACGTAGGGGTGTGCCCCGTAGACCTAGGGCGGCAGTCACCTCCTGAGCGTGCTGCCCTGGCAGACACCTGGAGCCATCGGAGGCCCTGTGCCCCACGATCGTTGGCCCAGCGACGGCCAAGGCCACGCCTACGCCCGCTGCCAGGACGAGGACCCAGTGCCGACGCCCCTGTCTCCGCCCCGGCCGCCTGTCCTTAGCCACCCATCACTCCGATACGATAGAATCATGGCCACTCATACGGTACCGTATGGTCCCACGCGAGATCAGCCGATCCCATCCGAAGGTGTGCACATGACTGCTGCAAGGTTCTGCCCAAACTGCGGAGAGCCCATCGAACCCGGGGCAAAGTTCTGCATCAGCTGTGGCATGTCCGTCGCCGACATGAGTGGAGAGCCCAAGGGCGAGATCGAAGGTACGCCCGCGGATGCCGATGAGGCGCAGGCCATGCCCCCTGCCCAAGACACGGGGCCGCAGGAGGTGCCTCCCGTCGGGGCGGACGATGCCAATGGGGCCGGGGGCGAGCACACCGACCCCTCCGAGGACACCGTCGTGTTCCCCCCGCAGGAAGGTGCGCCGGACGTCACACAGCGCATCCCGGTGGCGATAGACGCCCCCGAGGGCGTTCCGCATGCCGCGTTCGACAGCACGGCGGCGGCCTCGCCGATCCCCGCACGGCCCACCATCGGCTCGAGTGCCGATCCACGCACGCCCACCGGTGGCCAAGAGCCCCGGCACTCCAGCACCATCGCCTTTTCCGTCATCATCACCGCGGCGCTCGTCATCGTGGGCTGCCTTGTGTACCTGCTTGTCGCGGCACCACGGCAGCGTGCCGCCCAACAGGCGCAGAGCGAGCGGCAGACCAGCGACGCTTCCTCGGGCAACGACACATCGAACCAGACCACCAAGGGCGACGACGGGAGGAGCGCCGAACGGGAGCAGAAGTTCCACGACGCCCTGGTGGGCTACTACAACGACCTGCCCAACTACGACTCCCGCATCAAGAGCGTTGCCAGCACCTTCAACAGCGACTACCTCTCGGCAAGCATGAGCACGCGCCGCAATGACGCAAAGGCCTGCAGCGACCTCAAGGACGAGATCCAGAGCAAGGTCAGGGAGGTCACCAACCTCGACCAACCCGATGGCACTGCCTACAAGGAGCAATACGACCTCATCCTGCGCTGCTACCGCGACCACCTGGAACGTGTGAGCTGCATTGACAAGGCCTGGGGCATCGACCTCGGCTATGCCAATCCCAGCGACCACAGGGACGAGATCACACGGCCCATCGATGAGGCCAACATGCCCGGCACCGACAAGAACGCGGCCATGGACGATTACCAGAGGACCTACCCCCAAATCTCATTGTAGCCGGCACGGCATGCGATGTGGGTACCTGCGGCTGTGGGTAAAAGGCCCCGCCCGAGGATGTCCTCGGACGGGGCCTTACGGTCGTTCCGCTGGCATATGGGGATGTCTCTCGCAGCCACCAGCTGCTGCGAACCCCTAGACAAGCGCGGACTCGTCTCCCGTGAGGAAGAGTCCGACGCCTACGCTTTTGGTGGAGGTGCGGAGAATCGAACTCCGGTCCAAAGCAGATCCCTGGCAGGTGTCTCCAAGCTCAGTCACGTGTCCCATCTCGAACGCATCGTGTCCCGTGACCCACAGTCAGCGTCCCAGCTGGTTCAGTCTTGACGCGCGGCATACCAGCCACGTCCGTGCGCGCATCCCCCTCGGATGACGTCACCCCGGAAGCGGGAGAAACCCCCGGTTAGACGGCCGCTACAGTAAGTTAAGCGGCAAGAGCCAGCTGAGGCTCATAAGAATCAGTGTCGTCAATTCAGTTTGACGGTACCCCTGTTTAACGTGGCGAGGAGACCACGGCTTGCTGCCCGCCTCAGACCTACCCTGTCGAAACCAGTCACCCCCCTGAGGCATGTGGGGCTCTATCACCATGCGACTGTCAAACAACACGCCAGCCATGCCACCGGCAACGGGATTCTACCCTATCGCCGCGCCTTGATACGTCGCGCTGCAATCTTCCTGTCCTCTCGCCCACGCTTCTCTCGGTCGACGAACATGATGCCAAAGGCCACCGCAAGCAGCACCGGGCTCACGAGAATCATCCGTGGGCCCAAGGGCGCAATGAGCCAGTTACCCAACACGGCGCCCAGCACGAAGCTCACGATCACAAAGTAGTAGAGCAGGCCTGTCTCCAGATGGCGTCGCTCGCGCGTGTGCGCATAGGTCACCATGGACTGCATGCCGCTCCGTAGGTTGCCGATGCACATGGTGGTGGCAAAGGCGTTGCCGTGGAGCTTGCGGAACGACTGCACCTGCATGCCACAAGCCAGCGAGGTCAGGCTGTTAGCCAACAGGTTGAGGCTCTCGGGCAGGGCGGCCACAATGCAGAGCAGCGCAATCTCCACGGCTAGGGCGACCTGACGCCAGTGCAGGTGGCGCGGCCGAAAGATGAGCTTGGTGTTGTGCGCCAGCACGATGCCCAATGCAAAGAACAGCACGGGAAACAGGTAATGGATGCACCGTCCCCAGTCGCCCTGCGAGAGGTTGACGCCCAAAAGCAGCATGTTGCCGGTCTGCGCGTTGGCGAAGACCTTGCCACGCACCAGATAGGAGTACGCATCCATCACACCGCCAGACAGTGACAGGAAGAGGGCGAGCTCTACCGACTCCGATGCCTGTGTGGCGCGGTTCATAGGGAACTCCTGTTGTCTCGGGAACAAAGACTCTGCCATTGTAGGCATAAGTGATAACGTGCGTACGAGGGGGCATGGTCTGGAGGGCAGCGTCTCATGGCGTCCCCGCGATTGGCTACGTGGCCGACCGCCGCCCCTCCCCGGGCAAAGATCCCCAGTACCGACTGCTGGGCCACACCTACCTCAATCGGTGAGCGCCCAAGGACAAGGGCGGGCATGTCTCTCGCCTAGGCACCTGATGGGAGGAGCCAGCACGGGGCGCAGGTCGTCGGGGCCGTCGACATCAACCCCAAGGTGATCGGCATGAACGCGCGCGTCACTAATGAGATCTGTCTGGGAGATCCTTGCAAGACATCTGCCAATAGGCTCAAGACCGTGGCGCGCCATCCGGTGGGAAGGTCGCAAGGGCGCAAGTCTCAAGAAGGACATGCCAGGAATCTGGCACCAGGGAAAGGGCATGTGACAGGGGTGCATCCGGGCGTTGTGATGGCTTCTGTCAGCATGACCGCATTCTACGTCCTCGCCTCTCCTGTCTGGAGGCAGAAAGAACGTGGGTCCACTTTTCGACGACGCTGACGGTAGTCTAACGGGGGGCTCTCTTGAAAGCCGCTCGTGGCGGGTTATGGGGGAACGGCACGACCTCAAGCTCCCCATCCACGAACTCCCCGAGGAAGACCTGCTTCGCCGAAGAATACCCTTGCTCTTTCAGTTGCCGATCAATCCAGGTGCCGTCCCTGCCTGCAAGCCTCAGTCCGTCTTCCACCAGACGGCCGTCGGTGATGAGTGGGAGGAGAGACCCCCGGCTCTGGGTGTCGTGCGTCCTGACGGTCAGCTTGCCATTGGTCTCCATTATGGCAGCCTCCACATCGCGGATGCCAGCGATATCTTCCTCGCGCAGACGTCGACTGAGCTGCTCGGCCGTAAGGCCTACCTTCGCGCAGCGCGAGACGTCAAGCTGGCCTGCGGAGACGATGAGCTCTGGCCGGCTAGCGATGACCTTCCTGAAGACCTTGCTGCTTTCCGCAAGGACTTTCACCACTATGACCACCAATGACCAGGTGAGCAGAATGATCAAGAACTGAAGAACGGTGATGGACTGGTTGTAGATGACCCCGCCGATGATGCCTCCGAGCACGTAATTCTGAATCTGGTTGAGTGGGGTGTTGAGAGAGAACTCGTACTTTCCGAGGATGTTGATCTGAAGGATCATCACGAGCATGCCGAGTGCAAACTTGACGGCCGTCAGCACGTAGAAGCTCATCTCAGCGCCCACCATTCACATAGACGTTATGGTCAATGATATGCGTTCGTTCCAGAGTGTATGAGTTGTTGTCCACGTTCAGGTGGACGAGGTAGTCCTCCTCGTTGAAGCGCACGATGATGCCATCCCTCAGAGAGGTCGAGTTGACCAGCACCTCGCTCGGTGCGACCCCCTGATCTATGGCGACACCCTTGATAAAGCTCACGAGGAGTTGTGACTGAGACATCTGGTTGCTTATCTGCAGGTATTGCTCTGTCTGGACCCCTATCAGGACCAACGAGAGAACGAGGGCCCCTATGCCCACGTCTCGCCAGCGTGTCCTCATCCTGTTGCGCATGTATAGGAAGCTGAAGACAAGGCCACACGACAACAACGCAAGAATCAGCACCACGCGAATGATGGAATCCATCGACTGATGGGAGGTAATGTAGTCAATGGTGTAGAAGTTCACTTGGGCTCCTGATCGTTGGCAGATATGAGACGCCCAGCATATCACTCAAGTGCACTGCTGCATACGGGAGGCATTCGCGAGGTTCTGACGATGATCACTTAAGAGGAGGCCGCCTGTGTACCCCTCGTGGTGGCCATGTGCTGCCCTTCCCCCACGGCTCCTCGAGGGGGCGAGGCCTCAGTATCGCGGCACCTCCCTGGCCGACAACGAGCATCGTTTTTGGCCCGCATGGATGATCGCCTGATCCACGGTGGGACCGTCTCCGTTATCACCCCTGCGCCCTGTCGGCCGACCGCGTCCTCGTCGCTGATGACATCGCCGCAGCCGACATGCCCAACGCCCGTGCGCTCAATGCGGCACTCCCCCTGGCTTCACCCTGATCCAGGGCCACCAACCACGGCCCCTTTGCTCAGGACTCCTTAACAAGACACGCCAAAACAGGCAGGGGCCACGGCGAATGCCAGGGCCCCTGCCTGTGCCATGCTGCAAAATGGGAGGTGACTAGTCCTCCACGAGTTCGAACTGGTCGGGACCCACGCCGCACACGGGACATACGAAGTCCTCGGGAAGCTCGGGCGTATCCACCTCGACCTCATAGCCGCAAACGGTGCACCGGAACTTGTACGTCTTCTTATCAGCCATGGTACTTCCTCTCTCTGGATTCATGCGGACCTGTGGCCCGACGCAGCGCCTCACCCCCTGTGAGGTCTGACCAAATGATACCCTGCCAACTACACTTTATTGCAGACCGTCCGGAGAATCCTTCTCAAAACGAGCGGCTGCGCTCCTTCAGCGCACGCTGAATCTCGCGGTCGGAATCCCGCTTGGCCATGTCACGCCGCTTATCGTAGAGCTTCTTGCCCTTGCCGAGGCCCACGCACAGCTTCACGCGGTTGTGCTCGTCAAAGTACAGCTCGAGCGGCACGAGGGCGTTGCCCTTGGTACGCAGCCTCTGGTCTATGAGGGCGATCTGGCGCCGGTGCATGAGCAGCCTGCGGCGTCGGTCGGGATCGACGTTCCACACGCCACCGTTGGAGTAGGGATGGATGTGCATGCCCACCAGATAGACCTGTCCCTGGCGGATGATGCAGAACGAGTCGCTGATCTGACAGGGGCGCTCTCGGATGCTCTTGACCTCGGTTCCGGTCAGCTCGATGCCAGCCTCCCAGGTCTCGCCGATCTCATAGTCGTGCCGCGCCACCCGGTTCTTCGAGATGGTCCTCTTCTGGCGTCCGCCCTGCCTACCCTGCCGCGCCATCCGGATCCCCCTCCATATCCTCGTCCTCGCTGCGGATGAGCTGCATGAGGGCGAGGGCCGCCTCCTCGCCCACGAGGTCGCGCGCACGCATGGTGAGCGTGGTGGCAAGGTTGCGGTCGCCCGCCTGGGCAGCGTCGGTCGCGCACATCAACAGGCAGATGGCGATCTCCGCATTGGCGCCATCGGGCAGGCCCTCTGCCCCCAGAAGGTCACGCGCCTCCTCGTCGCTCACCAGGTCCGGATCGTGATCGGTGCCAGCGGCCTGGTCGAGGGCGGCCCCTAGGCGGGAGTCCTCAGCATCCAGCCGCCGTGCCATGCGCAGGGCGGACGCGGCAACCTTGGGCTTCTCGCAGGCTGTGAAGTACTCGGCAAAGGTGAGGAAGGCACGCACCAGGTGTTCCGGCCTGCTCGCACGCTCGAACACCGTGAACGTGAGGGCCAGGTACTCCTGCATGTCCCCTGCGCGACGGTAGAGCTCCGCCAGGTTCAGACGGTACTCACACGCCATGGGGTTCCACCGAATGGCCTGCTTGAGCGCCTCGATGGCGGTGTCGTAGTCGCCCTCGTGCGTACAGGCGAGGGCGAGGTCGCCATACAGTCGCGAGATGGGCTCCCCCACGTCCCGCAGCTCACGGGGATCGTCCTCCACGCGACGATAGGCCAGGCGGTCAAAGATGGTGGGAAAGCTGAACCACTGCACCTCATCGGTGGTGGGACAGTTGCGGTCGACGTACTCCTCGACATCCTCTGCCAGCCGTGCGAGAAGGGCCCGTGCGGCACCCGCCTCGCCCTGCAGGAGGTACCCCTCGGCCCGCATGATCTCCTCGTGCATGTCCGACTGTCCCACGCGCACTCCCTTGTGCGGCACCAAGCGCTTCCATCCTCCTTAGCTTACCCGCTTGGGGCGCTTTGCAGCCCCGTGCGCGAGCGTGAAGTCTATCTGTCCGCGCAGGGGAGTCGCCCCCGTTACGGTGACGGCGATGCGCCTGCCCACACGCCATGTATGACCGCTCTCCTCGCCTGTCAGCGTCAGGCGGGCCTCGTCATAGGCAAAGTACTCGTCGCCCAGATCGCGCACAGGCACCAGTCCCTCGGCGCAGCTGTCATCCAGCATGACGAAGAGCCCATAGCGCTCGCACCCCGTGACCACCCCCGAGAAGCTCTCCCCCACCCTGCGCGCGAAGAGCTCGGCCATCTTGACCTTCTGGGAGTCACGCTCCGCCGCGTCGGCCACGCGCTCTCGCTCGGAACTCGTGCGGCACAGCTGGGGAAGCTCGCGCACGATCGCCCGAGCCACCCTGCCGCCCAGGACCCCGTCCATGAGGGAGCCCAGGGTGCGATGCACCAGCACGTCAGGGTAGCGTCTGATGGGCGACGTGAAGTGGCAGTACGCCTGTGCCGCCAGGGCATAGTGCCCCTCGTTATGTGGCAGATAGACTGCCCGCTTCTGTGCACGAAGCAGCAGCGAGTTCACCAACACCTCGGCAGGGGTGCCCGCCGCCTCCGCAAGCACGCGCTGGAGGGCCTGGGGATCGCCCGTCACAAGCTCCCGCCCCGCCTTCCCCGGCAGGCCCAGTTCCTGCAGGATGGGCACGGCAGCCTTCAGATGATCCGGCGATGGCCGCTCGTGCACGCGGTAGGCACAGGGTATGTCGCGGTCGGCCAGCATCCGGGCAACGCTCTCGTTGGCCATGAGCATGGCCTCCTCGATGAGGGCCGTGGCGCGGGTGCGCTCACGCACCACCACACCCGTGGGGTGTCCCGCATCGTCGAGCGTCACCTTGGCCTCGCGCGTGGCAAAGTCGACGGCACCGCGATCGTGACGGATGCGCTGACGCAGGCGTGCCACCTCGTCCAGCACGCGGATGGCGTCGGCAACCCCTTGCGCCCAGGCACGCTCACAGGGCAGGGCGCCCGCCTCCAGCGTCCCCGCCAGCAGGGCGTCGGCCTGGTCGTAGGAGAGCCGCGCCTTCGATCTGATGAGCGATCGGCAGGGGTCGGCGCTCAGGATGGCACCCTGGGCATTCAGGCGCAGCAGCACGCCCATGGTCAGGCGATCCTCGCCCGGACGCAGCGAGCACACGTCGTTGCACAGGCGCTCGGGCAGCATGGGGATCACGCGATCCGCCAGGTATACGGAGCAGCCCCGCCGTTTGGCCTCGTCGTCTATCGGGCTGCCCCAGGCCACATAGTGGCTCACGTCGGCGATGTGCACCTCGACCTCGTAGCCGCCATGCTCCAGCCGACGTGCCGCCACGGCGTCGTCGAAGTCGCGGGCATCGGCGGGATCGATCGTCAGCACACAGCGCTCGCGCAGGTCGCGACGGTGCGCATCGGCAAGGGCCGCGGGCACATCCACGCACAGCGTCTCCGCCTGCGCGAGCGCCGCCTCGGGGAATGCCAGGGGCAGGTCGTGACTGGCCATGACGGTCTCCATCGCCAGATCGATGCCGGCCCCCGAGCCCAGACGACGCTCGATGGTCACGATGCCGGCGCTTCCCCGTGCGGGATACTCCAGAATGCGGGCCAGCACCACGTCTCCCGTGACCACGCCCCTATCCCGCGCGCTGGTGTCCTCGGGCAGCACGAAGAAGTCCCTGCGGATGCGCGCGTCCAGGGGCACCACCACGCCCAGGGGGTCCGCAACGTCATAGGTTCCCAGAAAGGTGGTCGTCGCATGCTGCAGCACGCCCTGCACGACGGCAAGGCGGGCGCCCCCATGACGCGTGACGAGGCTCACCTGCACCTCGTCTCCGTTCATGGCCTGGCGGACGCCGCCACGCGCCACGACAAAGCTGCCCTCGGGCGTGCTCACGGTGGCGGTTCCCGACGCACGCATGCGTATGGTGCCCGTCAGCAGCGTCCTGCGCCTACGGACCCCGCCGGTGCCCTTCCTCCTTGTGGAGCCATGCGGCCTTCGCGCGCGCCCCATACGTGCCTCCCTGCTGGCGCACCCATCCCCGTGGGATGTGCGGCCCTGACCAAGGGGGCGGCGCAGCCGTGAACTGCGCCGCCCCCTTCCCTGCCCTGTGAGGATCCCTATACCTTGAGATAGCGCCTCATGGCGATGGCCGAGCCAAACAGGCCCAGCACCAAGCCCACCACAAGCAGGGCAACGTACGTCCCGACAAGCGTGAGGATGGGGATCTCGAAGGAGAGGAACGAGAGGCTCTCCTGCAGGCGTGGCAGGAAGACGCTCACGCCCACCTGAAGCACGATGATGGAAAGCACCGCTCCGATGATAGCCTCGAGCATGCCCTCGGCCAGGAAGGGACCGCGTATGAAGCCGTTGGAGGCGCCCACCAGACGCATGATGGCAATCTCGCGACGGCGTGCCGAGATGGCAAGGCGAATCGTGTTGTTGATGAACACGAACGCGATGAAGGCGAGTAGCACGACGAGCACCACGGTGCCCACACGCACGAAGGACGTGAGGTTGAGGAGCTTCTTGACCGTGTCGCGGCTGTACTGGATGGACTGCGTCACGTCGGCCTTGTCGGCGATCTGCTGGAAATCGGCATCCTCCGCAAGCTGGTTGGCGACACCCTCCACCTGGTTGGGATTGGAGAGACTGATGACCAGCGACGCCGGTAGGGGATTGTTGCCGTCGAGGGCGCTCACGACGCCGTCGACCGTCTGGTCGCCCATCTTCTGGCGATAGCTCTCGAGCGCCTGGTCCTTGCTCTTGAAATCGACGCTCTGCACATTGTCCCATCCCGAGATCTTCTCCCTCAGGGCATCGATGTCCGCCTGCGAGGCGTCATCGGAGAGGAAGGCCTGGATGGTCACCTGATCCTCCACGTCGCTCACCTGGCGGGCCAGGATGACGGACGCGAGGGAGAACAGGCCGATCACGAACAGGGACAGGAAGATGGTGACGATGGCACCCAGGACGGTCGACCAGTTGCGGTGGAAATGACGCCCCGCTTCGCGCATGGAGTAGCCGAAGTTAGAGAACACCATAGTTGCCGTAGCCTCCCCTCTCTTGGTCACGCACGATGTGGCCGGCCTCGAGGGCAATGACGCGCTTGCGCATGGAGTCGACCATCTCGCGGTCGTGCGTCGCCATGACCACGGTGGTGCCCGTACGGTTGATGCGATCCAGGAGCTTCATGATGCCCAGGGAGATGGCAGGGTCCAGGTTGCCGGTGGGCTCGTCGCACACCAAAAGCGGCGGGCGGTTGACCATGGCACGGGCAACGGAGACGCGCTGCTGCTCGCCGCCGGAGAGCTGGTCTGGGTAGTTGTCCATCTTCTCGGCCAGGCCCACGAGGCGTAGCACCTCGGGCACCTGGGCCTTGATGACGGAGCGGGGCTTGCCGATGCACTCGAGGGCGAAGGACACGTTCTCGTAGACCGTCTTGTCTGGCAGGAGCTTGAAGTCCTGATAGACGGTACCGATCTGACGACGCAGATAGGGAACCTTGCGGTTGCGGAGTCGTGTGAGCTCCTGGCCCGCCACCATCACCTTGCCGCTGGTCGCGCGCAGCTCGCGCGTGAGCAGCCTGAGGAAGGTGGACTTGCCGGAACCCGAGTGACCGACGACGAAGACGAACTCGCCGGGGTAGATGTCGAGGCTCACGTCCTCGAGCGCGGGCTTGTTGGGCTGGGCTGGGTAGATGTGTGTTACGTTTCTGAGCGAAATGGTGGGGGTGCCGCTGCGATCCACCGCAGGCGCGTCACTGTTGGCCAAAGGCGCAAAGACGCTCGTGAAACCAGGCTGTGCCGTGATGTCATCCGAATCGTCGGCAACGGCAAGGTCGGTGCCGTCGGCGTCTGATTCCTCATCCTGGGTGGACGTTGCGTCCACGGGCTCGTCCGCGGTGCTCGGCCTGTCGGCAGCAGAGCTCGCCTTCCACCTCGCCGCAGAGGGGAGGTCGGCCATGGCGGCCTCTACCTCTGCATCCGACACGTCGACGGCATCGGCCTTGGAGGTGGCCTCATCCTGCTGGCTCGGCTCCTCGTCCTGCTGTCGAGCCTCTGCCTGCTGGCTTGGCTTCTCGTCCCCCTGTCGCTCGCTGCTGCGAAAGTGGTTAGCCACACGTGCTCCTTTTCTCCGTAGCGAAAACTGACAGATACGATTCTTATTGTATCAAAGCAGCTGTAAGGCTCTACGGCCTGCACGTCAACCACAGAATGCCCCCAGGATCGGCCCTTGCTCCTGGGGAAGTCGGGTTCACCCATCCTGCCGATGTCGCGGCACCCAGACACGAGAAGGCCTGCCCGCGCATGACTATCCCCCAGGCCCTTCGATTGCCCCTAACTCAGCTCGCATCCGCGAAGGACAAGCCAGGACCCCCCTAGCAGAGAGGCGACCCAAGACGCAGCGAACCCCTCGCCCAAAGCTACGTCTGCATAGGACAAGCTGCGCTCAGAGAGCCGCCTCATGAACACTATTGGATGTGCCATGGCCAGAGGACACGAAGCTCCCCCCTGCACGAGCGTCATCATGATCGCGACAAGAGAGAAGAGCACCATTATCATGGTGATAGTTGCCTTGGCAGGCTCTTGTGCGAGCAACGCGATGAAGACGACAAGGAAAACGAAAACCGCAAGCGGAATGGCACAAGCCAGGATGTCACCAAAGATGTCCCATCCAGACCCTATGGTCTCATTGTAAGGGCCCATCACGCTCTCGCAGACGCGACAACCAAGCACACAGAGGGCAATCGACTCGAAGACAAATACGGCGCTCACGAGTACCAGCGAAGCATATATGTTGGCTCGGCTGCGTCCGGCACAAACCGCCGATCCAATTATTCTGGTTGAGAAACGATCGCTTACGCATGCCGTGGACATCAACACTCCGACGGAGACAGGAACGATGCCAATACCCGAGGCAAGACCGGACACCATGGGCGACCCAACGGTCTGTGGAAGGCGTATGGCCGCAATGACGCCAACGGCCATCGACGACACCGCACAGACAAGGAGAGACAATCCGTACTCTTTGACCGCAATGCGGCCCCATGTGCTCATGACATCCCTCCAAAAAAACAGTGAGCGCCCACACCCTCCGTGACACCATCTCCTCTCATCAGACACCAGGCGTGGGTCGTACATCACTCTCGCCTCTTCACGGCAGCCATGGATCCCGCCATGCAGGCGCACAGCCACACGACGCCGACAAGGCATGAGAGGGTCTCGGGCACCTGTCCCGAACTGGCCCAATCAAGTGCCATGAGGGGTAGCCACGACAGGGCGGGCGTAGCCACGAGACCCCCCATGGACAATAGCCACTGAGTCCCGATTATTCCGCCAACGCAGGCCAGGGTGGCCCTCACCCGCCCCGTGAGGACCGCGACAAGCCCCGACACCGAGGCACACGCGAGCACCGACGACACAACCGCCAACGCATAGGGCAGAAAGGAGGAGGCGTCAAACTGCCTGCCACCCCACCCAACCGAACCCCACCCGCCATTGAGTAGGCAGCAGAGCAACGCATAGGCTACGGGAAAGGCCAGCGTGAGAACGAGCTCCGCCAGGTAGAGCACGACGAGCTTGGCGAGGAGCATCTGGGAGCGCGAGGCCCCGCTGACGACATAGGACTGGAAGGTCCGATGCTCAAAGTCTTGCGCGAGAGAGGAGCCGCCAGACAGCGCAACGACCAGGACGACGCAGCCCACCCTCACAGCAACCGTTGCTTTGACCAAGGCATCAAAACCCTTGAGAGAGTAGTAGTCTCCCCCCATATACATGAACTGGAAGAGGGCCACGATGGTCGCGAGCACGAACAGGAACTGTCCCTCGTGGACAACCCTATACAGTTCCGCCCTCGCCAGGCGCCCCACGACGCCCATCAGCCCCGCACCCCCGTGACTCGAGACAGGAAATAGTCCTCCAGGGATTCGCGGGAACCACACATCTGCGTAAGCTCATCGTGGGTGTGCTCCTCCAGCACCCTGCCGCCGTCCATGAGCACGAAGTCATCCGCCAGTTGGTGCAGTTCGGAGAGTATGTGGCTGGAGACGAGCAGGGTCACTCCTTGCTGGTCACAGAGTGTGCGTAGCAAGGTACGCACGTCCGTCATACCAACCGGGTCAAGGCCATTGGTGGGTTCGTCGAGAATGAGCAGGCGCGGGTTGCCCACGAGGGCCAGGGCTATGCCCAGTCGCTGGCGGGTGCCCAGGGAGAGGTGACGCGCGCGCCTGTCGCGGACGTTGGAAAGGCCAACCAGCTCGAGGCATCGGAGAATCTCGTCCCTGTCATAGCAGCCCTTCTGCAGCGCCCGCATGGTCATGTTCTCAATGACCGTCAGCCGTGCGTACACGGCCGGACCCTCGATGAGGCACCCCATCCTCGCGCGACATCGACAGAGCTCGCTCTCGCCGGTTTGCCCAAATATGGATATGCACCCCGATGTGGGATGGGACATGCCACATATGATGCGCATGAGCGTGGTCTTGCCCGCACCGTTCCGGCCGATGAGACCATAGACCTTCCCATGCTCAAGGCTAAGGTTCACATGGTCGAGCGCCTGGATGTCGCGGAAGCGCTTCGAGACGTCTCTCACCTCAAGAACCAGCTCGCCCATGAATGCCCCTCCTGTGCCATGAGTCTACTTGCCCTCGTCATGCGAATACTCTTGCACCTCACTCCGCACGGCCTTGTTGTAGTGCTGCGTCGACATGAGCCGTCCTCGCTGGTATGACGCCACTCCCAGAAAGACTGAAACCGCCAAGAGAATCCAAGTCAGTCCCGAAAGTGGCCACCAGAGGCTTGGCATCCAATCACCCACATACGAGCATACGAATGCCGCGCAGAACATAACAAAGGAAATTGAGTAGGTGATCGTCTGGCCAATATGTGCCTCATGCCTTTGCTCCAAGGTATGGAACTCAGCAATCTGACCATGGGATTCCATCATTTCATGGCGCTCGAGATGTGCCATGCGAAGCAGCAGCCCAGCGGCGGCCACCGTCAGCATCCACAGCACGAACGCGAGCGCCCTGGAGACGCCAAGTCCAACGCACAGGAAGGCCACGCCAAGGCCCAGAACGGGCACCGCACATCCAGACGCCAGAAGCAGGCAACGCCTTGTGGCATAGCGCTCATAGGCACGGGCCGCCGTGCCTTGGTAACTCGTGTCCTCGATGCTCCCCCACTCAGACGAACCCGCCTCTCCATCACCAGCAGGCACGTCGGGAGGGGGCTCAAGACACCTTGGCCGAAAAGTCGCGGAGGCGCTGCCATATACCAGCTCGTCCATCGTGCAGCCAAACAGGTCGCACAGGCGAGCCATCCTCTCCAGGTCGGGGCGACTCTTGCCCGACTCCCACTTGGCGACGGACTGGCGACTGATGCCGAGCTCCTCGGCAAGCGCGGCCTGGCTCAGTCCTCGCACGGCCCTTCTCGCTTGGATATTGTCCCCTATCGCGCCCATATCCCTCTCTAAGCCCGTTGTGCCACGGTCTCTTCTGGCCTCTCCAATGTGGTCAGACATGCTCCCGTCCATCTCCCTGATGAGTCTTGGCCTCTTGAGCCACTCCCGCAACCAACCATGGGTTGCTTTTTTGCTCCCGGCAGTGACAACCATCGGTTGTCACTGCCGTTTACCAGGCATTCTTTATCATAACCATTCCGGTGCGCACATCGTTTGACTGTGCCAGGAGGGCATACAGCCGGGTGACCCCATCACCCGGCTGTCGTTATCTCAAGGATAGGCCACCCCAGCGTGCGTCTGGGAGACAGACAAGTGGGGTCGTGAATGAGTTCACGTACGGATTCAAGGGGCAGCCATCCGAACGGGGGCGTTCCCACAGCCCACGGTGATGCGCCATCCAGCACATGGACGGCAGACTCGTGGCCATGCGTCAGGTTGTTCTGACGCACCTGTCGAGGACTCGCCCGCACGGTGGACACAATGAGGGTTCGGCCAGCCCCGGAGCAACCTTCCAGGGCTGGTCGAACTGGACCTTCTAGCAGAAAGAGCTGCCTATCGCACGAACTCCTCGACGGCATGCTGGATGCCCGCCGCGTCCAGGCCATACTTGGCCAGGAGCTCCAACGCGGGGCCGGACTCGCCGAAGACGTCCTGGATGCCCAGCTTCCTCACGGGTACGGGCCGTGCCTCGGCGAGGGCCGCGCACACGGCGTCGCCCAGCCCGCCGATCACGGAGTGCTCCTCCACCGTGACGACCCGACCGGTCCTCGCGGCCGAGGCGACCACGAGGCCCTCGTCCAGGGGCTTGACGGTGTGGAGGTTGAGCACCTCGGCGCTCACGCCCTGGGTGGCGAGCGCCTCGGCCGCCTCCAGCGCCGCGGAGACCATGAGCCCGCAGGCCACGATGGTGACGTCCGTCCCCGCACGCTCCACGACGCCGCGACCCAGCTCGAAGCGGTAGCCGGCCCCATGGAGCCGTGGTGCGGCAAGGCGGCCGAGGCGGAGGTACACAGGACCGTCCGCCTCATAGGCGGCCCTGACGGCGGCCCGCGCCTCCGCGTCGTCGGACGGCACGACCACCGTCATGCCCGGGATGGCGCGCATGAGGGCGATGTCCTCGTTGCACTGGTGCGTGGCGCCGTCCTCGCCCACGGAGATTCCCGCGTGCGTGGCGCCGATGACCACGTGCAGGTGGGAATAGCCGATGGAGTTGCGCACCTGCTCGAAGGCACGGCCGGCGGCAAACATGGCGAACGTACTGGCGAACACCCTGTGCCCCGTCGCGGCGATGCCCGCGGCGATGCCCATGAGGTTCTGCTCCGCTATGCCCACGTCGAAGAAGCGGTCAGGGAAGGCCCTCTTGAACATGCCCGTCTTGGTCGCGGCGGCGAGATCGGCATCGAGCACCACGAAGTCGTCGTGCTCGTGGCCCAGCTCGACGAGGGCGTTGCCGTAGCTCTCGCGGGTGGCCATCCTCTGTGCGTCTGCCATCACTAGGCCTCCTTCGAGAGCTCGGCCATCGCCTGGGCGAACTCGTCGTCGTTGGGGGCCTTGCCATGCCAGCCCACCTGATCCTCCATGAACGAGACTCCCTTGCCCTTGACCGTGCGCATCACGATGCAGGTGGGGGCGCCCTTGGTCGAGCGCGCCTCCTGGAAGGCGGGTCGCAGCTGGCCGGGGTCACTGCCGTCGGCCACCTCGACCACATGGAACCTGAACGCGCGGAACTTGTCCGCGATGGGCTGGGCGGAGTTGACCTCCTCGATGGTGCCATCTATCTGGAGGTTGTTGTTGTCCACGATGAGGCAGAGGTTGTCCAGCTGGTGGTTGCCGGCGAACATGGCCGCCTCCCACACCTGCCCCTCCTCGATCTCCCCGTCGCCCAGCAGGCTATAGACGCGGTAGGCGTCACCCCAGTGCTTGGCGGCCAGTGCCATGCCCACGGCCGTCGAGACTCCCTGGCCCAGTGAGCCCGTGCTCATGTCCACCCCGGGCGTGTCGTGCATGTTGGGATGGCCCTGCAGGTATGAGCCCACGTGTCGCAGCGTCAGGAGGTCCTCCTTGGGGAAGAAGCCCCGCTCGGCAAGCGTGGCGTACAGCCCGGGCGCGCAGTGGCCCTTTGACAGGACGAAGCGGTCGCGGCCGGGGTCGTGCGGGTTGCCGGGATCGACATGCATCTCCTCGAAGTACAGGTATGCGAGGACATCCGCCGCAGAGAGCGAGCCACCGGGGTGGCCTGACCTGGCCGCGTGGGTACCTGCGATGATGCCCTTGCGGATCTCGTTCGCATGCCTCTTGATCTCTGCGTTGTCCATGGGAGGACTCGTTCCTTTCTCGCGGAAGCGGGCGGATCGCCTACTGGGCGTCGAGGACCTTCTGCCAGTCCCTGTCGAAGCTGGCACGGCCCTGGTCGGTGAGCGGGTGCCTCACGGCCTTCCTGAGCGCGGCAAGGGGCACCGTGGCGATGTCGGCGCCGAGGAGGGCGGCCTGGGTGATGTGGTTGGGGGTGCGGACGGACGCCGTGATGATCTCCACCCGGCCGTCGACGTTCCTCCCCGCCCAGTCGTAGTTCTTGACGGCCCGTACGACGCTGGCGAGCTGCCCGATGCCGTCCTCGGCAATGTCGTCGAAGCGGCCGACGAAGGGGCTGACGTAGCGGGCGCCGGCGTTGGCCGCGAGCAGCGCCTGCGTGGGCGAGAAGACGAGCGTCATGTTGACGCGGATGCCCTCGGCGGCCACGGTGTGGCAGGCGGTGAGGGCCTCCTCGCAGATGGGGAGCTTCACGACGATGTTGGGGGCGAGCTTGGAGAGGCGACGGGCGTCGGCGACCATGTCCTCGATGGTCTTGGCCTGGGACTCGGCGGAGACGGGCAGGCCCTCGCAGACCTCGCAGATCCTGACCATGTGGCCCTCGAAGTCGGCGAGCCTGCCACCGGTCTTGGCGTAGAGGCTCGGGTTGGTGGTGACGCCGGCGAGGACGCCCCAGCCCTCGGCCTCCCTGATCTCGTCGAGGTCGGCGGTGTCGATGAAGAACTTCATGATGGCTCCTTTCCAGATGTCCGCTCGTGCGCGGACACGCGATACCTTGACGTTAGCCGAGACGCCCAAGCGCCTCCTCGATCTTCCCGCGAACGAACACGGATGCGTGGGCAACGTCATCCTTCCAGCTCGCGGAGCCCAGATACCACATTTCGCACACATAGCGACGGACCCCCTGGGGCACGAGTTGGGTCAGGGCACCCTCGTAGTCCGTCGTGCCCTCGCCAAACAGCATGTCACGGTACTGGCCGGCCCTGGTCGCCTTCATGTGGGCCGCAAAGATGTGCCCCGCGCCCGTCGCGATGTCGTCGGCGACGGGCCTGCCGTAGAGCAGCGACGCGTTGGTGAGGTTGCCCACGTCGGGATAGACGCCCAGGAAGGGGCTGTCGATCTCGCTGACGTACCTCATGGCCTTCTCGACCGTGTCCATGAACGGGGTCTCCATGGTCTCGAAGCCCATGACCACGCCCGCCTTGGCGGCCATCTCGCAGGCCTTGGCCAGGTTCTCCCGGAAGCACCCCTCGGAGCCGTCCCAGGCGTCCTCCTCGTAGTAGGCGTCATAGCCGGCGAGCTGGATGATGTGCAGGCCGAGGTCACACGCCAGTTCAAGCGCCTTGTCCATCATGACGAGGCCATATGCGCGCTTCTTGGGGTCCTTGGCGCCAAGGGGCCACTTGCGATGTCCCGAGAGGCACAGGGATCCCAGGGGCACGCCCGCGTTGCGCATGGCCTGGACGACGTCCGCGCGCTCACGGGCCGTCCAGTCCAGCCGGGCCTGGCGGGCATCGGACTCGTCCACCGAGATCTCCATGTAGTCAAAGCCGCTGTCTGCGGCAAGGCGCAGACGCTCCTCCCAGGTGAGGTCCGAAGGCGTCGCCTTCTCATAGAGCCCCAGCTCGTACGCTTTGCTCATATACGCTCCTCCCGAATGCAGGGTGCTGGTCTCGTCTGGAAAGGCCAGCGCCTGCGTCCTCGCTCGGTTTCGACAGAGAGCGGCAGGATGGTCTGCTACTTCCCCTGCCCGTAGTAGGCATGGGGCCCATGCTTGCGGAGGTAGTGCTTGTCAAGCAGGTACTGTGGGGCAAGGGCGTCAGCGGCAGGCTTGTCGGCGGCGCCACAGAGCAGCTCGGTGTCGCGGGCCATCTTTGCCACCTCCTCGATCACCACGGCATGGTACACGGCCTGTGCCGCATCCTTGCCCCACGAGAAGGGGCCGTGGTTGCGCACGAGGCAGCCGGGCTGGGCCACCGGATCCGCATCCGCAAAGCCCTCGACGATGACCTTGCCCGTATCGAGCTCGTAGGCTTCCTCGATCTCCTCCTGGGTGAGCCCCCGCATGCAGGGGACCTCGCCGTAGAAGTAGTCGGCCTGCGTGGTCCCATAGCAGGGGATGGAACGGCCGGCCTGTGCCCATGCGACGGCGGCCGCCGAGTGGGTATGGACGATGCCGCCGATCGAGTCCCAAGCCCTGTACAGGTACGCATGGGTGGGCGTGTCCGACGACGGGTTGAGGTCACCCTCCACCACCGTGCCGTCGAGGTCACAGACGACCATGTTCTCGGGAGCGAGCTCCCCGTAGTCGACGCCGGACGGCTTAATGACGAAGAGGCCCTTGTCGCGATCGACCGCAGAGGCGTTGCCCCAGGTGAAGACCACCAGCCCATGCTTGGGCAGATCCATGTTGGCCTCGTAGGCCCTCTCGCGAAGTTCCTTGAGCATCATGTGCGTCACCCCTTAGAGAACCGAACGGAACGGGACGTTAGGCTCGTGGTCGAAGCAGTCATGGAAGCCACGATCGTACATGTACTCCCTCTTGTCCTTGTCCAGCGGGTAGGTGTAGTCCCCGCCCGGCTGCCAGTAGTAGGGGTGGAAGGTGTAGCCCAGACGGTTCTTGCGCATCTGGTACAGGACCTCGATCTCGCGCTGGTCGGCCATGAAGTTGGTCCAGACGTCCCAGTGGATGGGAATGACGACCTTGGCCTGCAGGGCCTCCGCCATGCGCAGGATGTCGGTGGCCTCCATCTTGTCCTGGATGCCCACGGGGTTGCAGCCATAGGAGCCAAAGCACACGTCGACGCCGCCGTACTCCCTCATGACGTCCTTGCCGTGCTTGGCGAAGTAGATGGAGTAGTGGGAGTCGCCGCTGTGGTAGATGTTGCCGCCCGGGGTCACGAGGAGGTAGTTGACGGCCTTCTCGTCCATGTCGGTCGGGCACGTGCCCGCCAGGTCCTCGCGGTCGGGGCCGGTGGAGTCGGTGGTGACGATGCAGGTACGATCGAAGGAGTCCATGCAGACGATGGTCATGTCCTTGATCTTGAACGTGTCGCCGGGCTTGACGACGCGGATGCGATCCTCGGGCACGCCCCACGCGCGCCAGAAGTCGGCGGACTTCTCGGGACCGATGAGGGGCACGGGAATCTCGTTGCCGCTCTCGTCGGTGGTGGTCATGCCCGACTGGATGACGTGGGCGGCCCACTCCTTGGACATATGGTCCTGGTGATAGTGCGTCGCCAGGACGGCATCCACATGGGTGAACGCGAAGGGGTCGAAGACGTAGGGGATGTTGCGCAGGTTGGGTTGCATGGCCCGGACGCCGGCCATGTTGGCCATCTGATGGCCGACCTTCATGAGGCCGTTGCCGTGGGTGCGCTTCCCATTGCCGGTCCACAGGTCGATGGTGATGTTGGCGTCGCCGGGCGTCTTGACCCACATGCCGGTGCAGCCGAGCCACCACATCTTGACGTTGCCCTTGGGCACCGTGCAGTTCTCGATGTCCTCGTTGAGCCATGTCCCCCACTCGGGGAACGTGCTCATGATCCACCCCTCACGGGTGACCTCGTCGATCGCAGACATTCGAACCTCCCTTGGTTGGTGAGCTGTCGATACCCCGCCCAGGGGCGGGGCCGTGGTACCGCGCGCGTGATGCTACTTCGCGAGCACCGTGTAGAGCGCGACCTCGTCGGTCTCGCGGTTGGCGGAGATGATGTGGCTCGATCCGCCCTCCTCGAAGACCCAGACGTTCGCGGGCCCGCAGTCGTGGTCGATGACCTCGACCCCGTACGCCCCGTCCTCCCAGTAGACGCGCAGCAGGTCGCGGCCGCCCCTGCGGTTGCCCATGACGGCACACGGGCTACCGGTGAGCTCGCCCGCCCAGATGGCATGCAGGAAGCCGCGCCTCTGGGGGTCCTCCCACACCTTCTCGTACTGGCCCTCGTGCTCGGTCTCGTGCCACACGGAGAGCGTGTCCCCATGGAAGCGTGAGATGGTCACGATCTCGTCCCGTCCGTCGCCGTCGAGGTCGACCGGCGTCATGTCACTCGTGGGATCCATGATCAGGCAGGTTATCTGCCAGCCGGCACCGTCCCGTGCGGGAGGCACGTAGCGGAAGACGCCGGCGGCGGTGCCCACGAGGGCAAAGGACGCGTTCGGCGCGGTGTAGAAGCCGTGGTTCTGAAGCTGGCACCCGGCCAGGCGGGTGAGCTTGAGCTGATGCGTCTCGTCGAACTGCTCGAGCCTCTCGGGCAGCCTGGCGATGTACACCGCCCCAGGCGCCTTCCAGTCGTCCCTGAACGCGCGACAGGCCGACTTGATGGTGCACGCGACGAGCCAGTCCTGTCCGTCCGCCCCCTTGAGCACGCCAAAGCGGTGCACGTAGGGCAGGTCGCAGAGGACGGAGCGCCTCCAGGGGCCGTCCGCCTGGCGCGTGTAGGTGACGATCTTCGCGTCATCGGCCCCGAAGTTGGGAGAGAAGAACTTGTAGGTGGCCATGAGCTGGTCGCTGCGGCCGGGGGCCTGCATGACCGTCATGACGCCACCGGGGCCGTCGCAGACGTCCCCCTCGGCGGTCCCGTCGAGCCTGAAGCGCCTGATGGGGCCCTCCTTCTCGGTCGCGACGACGAAGCCGTCGAAGTCGTCGCCATGGAGCATGCCGATCGCATACGGCTTGGCCATGTCGGCCGCTATGACCTTCTTGGTGTACTTCATGGTGCCTCATGTCTCCCTCAGGGCTCGTGCTACTTTGAGAACTTCTTGTCCAGCCCGGCCTCGACGAACCTCTCCTCGATCTCCTTATCGGACAGGACGTTCTTCAGGGGGATGCAGATGACCTTGCCGGAGTCCGCCGCAGACTTGAACATGTTCTCGAAGTTGCGGGGGAAGCATGCGACGTCATACTGCGTCGCCGTGGAGGTGCCCTCGGCAAGCGCACAGTGATGGACCTCGGAGACGTCCATGCCCAGCTTCTTGGCGACGCGCTCTATGGTGAGCTGCATCATGAGCGAGGTGCCGGAGCCGTTGGCGCACGCACACAGAATCTTTGCTGCCATCATTCGTCCTTTCCTTGGGGGCGGCGACCGCGCCGCCGCCCGCTCTCCTACGCTATGGGGCCGACGCCCGGCGAGGTGAGCCGGCCCCACATCTCACAGACAGTCAGACGCACCCCACCCCTACTTGGCGGCGGCCGCGTCTATGGCCTTCCTCTCGGCAGCATCACGATACTCGCAATACCTGTCGTAATCCTCGACCTCGAGGAAGTAGGTGCTGTCGCCGTTCTCGTCCTTGGGGGCAGCCCTGTACTGGAGCTGCGGGATGACGATGAGGATGAGGGCGACGACGGCGACGCCGATCCAGCCGAGGTACCTCATGATGACCGTGAAGACAGGCCAGATGGTCGCCCAGTCGAACATGCCAAGGTAGCCACCGAAGGCGTACATCTGAACCCAGGACGCGATGGCCGCGGAGCCAAAGACCTGCAGCAGGCCACAGATGAACGGCGCGATCAGGCACGCCTTGAGGCCGCCCTTGTTGTTGGCGTACACGCCGAGGACGGCGTTATCGAAGAACAGGGGGATGAAGCCTGCGACCACCACGACGGGGCTGTGCATGACGAGCAGGGCGCCGATGGCGATGAACTGGCCCACGGCACCGGCCATGAAGCCGAGGGTGACCGCATTGGTGCTGCCGAAGCCAAAGGTGACGGCGCAGTCGACGCCAGGCACGGAGCCCTTGAGGAGCTTGGTGGAGATGCCCTGGAAGGACACGGTCAGCTCGGCGACGAACGTGCGGACGCCGAGCTGGAGGATCGTCAGGTACACGGCGAACTGGAAGCAGTTGTACAGGATGTAGAAGACGAAGTCCTGGCCTGGCTTGAGAGCGGCGCTACCCGTCAGCAGGTAGGCCTTGTCCGTCTGGGCGGCATCAGAGAGCCTGATCAGGAAGTCGGGGCCGATGACGATGAGGATGATGCCGAAGAAGAACGTCATCAACAGCGCCGTGGAGACCATGTTCTCGTTGAAGATCGAGAGCCAGCCCGGCAGCTCGATGTCCTCGAGCTTCCTGTCAAAGGCGGAGGGCTTCCTTGAGGCGCCGGCCTTCTCGAGGCGCTCGCGCCTGGCGGCGTCGCGGCGGCCCAGCCATCCCGCAAACTTGGAAGCAAAGAATATGCCGAACATCTGCTGGTGGCCAATGGCGAAGCCGGCACCCTCGGTAAGCTCCTGGGTCGGGCCGATCGTGAGGTTGGAGCCGACCGCCCAGTACAGGCCCAGCAGGATGGTCATGACGACGAGCGCGGGGACGCTCATGAGGTTGGGGAAGCAGAACATGATGAGCCAGAGCGCGGTCGCCGCCTGTTGCACCTGGACGTTGCCCGTCGTGAAGATGGCGCGCAGCTTGGTCTGCCTCTTGAGGGCCACCAGCAGGATGTTCAGGATGTAGGCAAAGAGCAGCAGCAGCATGTACTGAGAGACGTCGGCACCCTGCAGGAACTGCACGTTCGCAAGCGAGAAGTCCCCGGCCTGCGCCGCCTTCACGCCCGCGTCGACCGCATTGTTGCCAAAGTACGGGTCGATGACCATGGCGCTCAGGCCAAAGCGCTGGCTGAGGCCAACGGTGATGGGCCTGAACGAGTTGACCAGACCGGCCGAACCCACCGAAAGGATCATGTAGCCGACGGAGGCCTTGATGAAGCCCGCCAGGACCTCATACCAGCTCTTCCCAAGCAGCGCATACCCGATGACCACGATGAGGCCGATGATCCAGGCAGGCTGTGACAGGATGGTACTGGAGAACCACGTGACCACAGACATCAGAACGTCCATATCCTCTCCTTACAGAATGAGATGGGGGAGATGATCACTCGTCTCCCACAAGTTTGTCGATCTCGAGCAGCTCCTCAGGGCTCTCGATCTTGGAGAGCTTCTCGACGACCTCCTCGTTGGACATGACGGCCGCAAGGTGCTGCATGTTCGTGAGATGCGAGGCGGCATCGACGTCGCTGAGTGTGAAGAAGATCTGTGCCGTGGTATCGGGGTCGTCCTTGGCCCCAAAGTGCACCGGCTGCTTGACGCGCATGAAGCTGATGGCCTCGCGGTTGGTGCCCACGGCGCCCTCGACCGCATGCGGCATCGCGACACCCGGAATCAGCACGATGTACGGACCGTGCTTCTCGACGTTCCTGATGAGGCAGTCCGCATACACCTCCTCGACGGAGCCATCCGCAACCAGGGGCTTGATGCCCTCGCGGAGCGCGTCGCGCCATGTGAGGGGTCCATCAACGAGGTTGTAGTGCCTCAGCTCGTACAGTTGGCTCAGTAGCATTTCGTTCACCTCCCCCGCTGCGTTCAAAAGGGCAGCCACGGAACCTTGCGTTCCCTCCTGCTGCTATGATAAGATAAGTGTGCGAAATGGTTGCAAATTGTTTTCTATTCGTCTGTTCAAAAAGTACGTTTAGAACTATTATTATATTCGTTCGTTACTATTTAGCCTCCTGCACCAGGAAGGGCAGGGAAAGGCGCACCGCATTCGAGAATGAACGTTCAAAGTCGTATGTTTTGGCTCCGAGGCCGAATGGTATGCTTTTACAGGTGAATGGCCACGGAACGAGAGAAGCGAACAATGTCCTCCCGCACAAGCCTCGTTGACGGTCGACATGCAGAGATCCTGGACTTCCTCAGCGGCAACGGTAGGGTCAAGGTCTCCGAACTTGCCGAACGCTTTGGCGTCTCCCCGCTTACCATGCGTCGCGACCTCGACTTCCTGGGGTCGAAGCGCCTCGTGCGCCGCACGCATGGCTACGCCGAGCTGGTTGACCCGCTGGGCAGCCCCATCAGCTCGACCGCCATCCTCGCCAAGCGCAGCATCGCCGAATATGCGGCGGGTCTCATCGAGGATGGCGACACCGTCTTCATCAACACGAGCTCCACGGCGCTGTTGGCCATCGAGCACATCACGGCCCAGAACGTGACCGTCGTCACCAACAATGGGCGGGCGCTGCAGCTCTCCTCCCCCGCCTCCGTCTCGATCATCCTCACGGGCGGCGAGATCCGCCAGCCCAAGTGGTCGATGTCGGGTGAGTTTGCCCTTGCGAGCATCAATCGCGTCAATGCGGCCAAGGCCATCCTGGGGTGTTCGGGACTTTCGGCGAAGCGCGGGCTCACGACCCTGGTGTCGCACGAGACGAGCATCAACTCGCTCATGCTCGAGCACTCCGACAGGCGCATCATCGTAGCGGACGGCACCAAGATCGGCGTGAACTCCAGCTTCAGGTATGGCAATCCAGAGCAGGTGGACGTGCTCGTCACCGATGGCAGCGCCGATGCGGACGAGATGGCGCGCCTCGAGGCCGCAGGCGTACGCGAGGCACGCTACGCCTGCGGTGAGGGCGTCTAGGCGTATGGGAGCACCTGCGGGACGTCCCCCCCCGGCCGCCCCGCAGGTGTCACGGGAGGGTGGGCGCGCTACTGGTCGGCGCCCACGGCCTCCAGGAAACTCTGGAGCTTATCCTTGATCTCCTGCTTGTTCACGATGTCGCGGATGCCCAGGGCATGCGCGACGCCTGCGTGGGCCTCAAGGTCCTCGGCGAGGTCGCTCATGGTGATGACGAGGTCGCCAGCGAAGGAGTCGATGTCGGCGATGGTGCCCGTACGCGTCTCGATCGGGTAGCCCTCCTCGCTGATGACCTGGTCGCACTTTATCTTGAGCATCTGGGAGGATGCGACGCCCGCCCTGCAGCAGACGAGCGCCTGATACGTGTTGGAAGACACTGGTGGCTCCTTTCCATGTCGCGGACGGCGTCCACGACGTCGTGTGCGCTTTCCGCCTCGTCAAGCGCGGCGAGGAAGCTGGGATGTGAGAGCAGCTCCACGAGTGAGGAGAGTACCTCCAGATTCCCCACGGACGTTGGGGCGCTCAAGGGAAAAGATAGCGCACCGGATCGTTGTCCGTGCTACCGAAGGCCACGGGCCCGTCGAGTGTGGTGATGCCGATGGCCTCCCCATGGGCACCGCACTCGGACCGCGCATGGGGAATCGCCACGCGCGGCGTGATGACGATGTAGGGCCCCTGCTCCTCGACACCAGCGATGACGTCATCCACGTAGCCTTGGCTGACCTCCTCTGCGACGCGGAGGGGGCGAATGACCGGCGCACGGCATCGCGCCAGTCCCTGGCGAATACCGCCAGCTGGACGTGGCTGGGCCTCAAGAGGTCGGATGCCATATGCGCCCCCCTCTGGCAGCCCCATCCGGCATCCCGGAGGGGGCGTCACGCCGGCGTCACCTACTCGTCGTTGTCGCCGCCCGTGGATGACATCGCGGCCGCGGAGTTGTCCTGCTGTCCCACGACGTCGCGCCACACCCACTCGGTGAACCGTGGGTGGTCGTAGCCGTGGTCCACCGCGAACTGGAACGCCTCGTCGCGGAAGGCGAGCCAGTCGGCGATCCGCTTGGCATACCTCTCGCCGTCCACCAGCTCCAAGGCGTGCGCGGCGAGCGCCCAGCGATCCATCTCGTTGAGCCGCAGCATGTCGAAGGGCGTGGTCGTGGAGCCCTCCTCCCTATAGCCGTGCACATGGAAGTCGTCGTGGCCGGGACGGTCATAGATCAGGCCATGGATCGTGTGCGCGTAGGCATGGAAGGCGAAGAGCACGGGCACGCCTGTGCCGAACAGCTCCCTGAAGCGCTGGTCACTCACGGCCTGGTCGTTCTCGGCGGCGTTCTGGATGGCGAGCGGCTTGACCACGTTGACGAACCTGACCTTGATCCCCAGGTCCTGGAGGGCGTCGGACGCCGCGAGCAGCTCGAGCGTGGGCACGTCGCCGCAGCAGGCGAGCACGATGTCGGGCGTCTCGCCGGCCGTGACGCTGCCGGCCCACTCCCACTCGGCCACACCCTCCCTGAACTCCTCCTCCGCCTCGCCTATCGAGAGGAACGTGGGTGCCGGCTGCTTGCCCGCGAAGATGGCATTGATGCAGTTGGTCGACTGGTAGGCCGCCTGGCCGCACACGAGCAGCATGTTGGCGTCGCAGGGGTAGTAGATGTTGACCACGTGGTCGTTGTGGAAGTTCTTGTTGAGCAGCAGGTCGACGAAGCCGGGATCCTGGTGGGAGAAGCCGTTGTGGTCCTGGCGCCAGACATGGCTCGTGAGCAGGATGTTGAGGCCGGCGATGGGGGCGCGCCAGGGGATGTGGCGCACGGTGGCCTCGAGCCACTTGGCATGCTGGTTGACCATGGAGTCGATCACATGGATGAACGACTCGTAGGAGCTCCACACGCCATGGCGCCCCGTGAGCACGAAGCCCTCCAGCAGGCCCTCGCACTGATGCTCGGAGAGCTGCTCGATGACGGAGCCCGAGGCGGAGAGGTAGGAGTCGTTCTCGGGGTCGGCGCCAAAGCCCGCGTCCCATTGCTTGTCCGTGAGGTGATACACGGACTGCAGGCGGTTGGAGGCCGTCTCGTCGGGACCGAAGACGCGGAACTTGGTGAGGTTGAGCTTCATGACGTCGCGCGTGTAGTCGCCAAAGACGCGCGTGGCCTCCGTGGTGCCATAGCCATGACCCCTCTCGTCGACGGGGATCTCGTAGTCGTGGATGTCGGGCAACGTGAGGTCATGGCGCAGCAGGCCCCCATTGGCGTTGGGGTTGGCCCCCAGGCGCAGGCCCCCCTGGGGCATGAACTCCGTGACCTCGGGGCGCAGGGACCCGCCCTCGTCCCAGAGCTCCTCGGGCCCGTATGACCTGAGCCAGCTGCGCAGCACGCGGAAGTGCTCGTGCGTGTCCTTGGCCGAGACCAGCGGCACCTGGTGGGCGCGCCAGCTCCCCTGCGTCTTCTTGCCGTCGATGTACGTGGGGCACGTCCAGCCCTTGGGCGTCTTGAAGACGATCATGGGGTAGGCCGGGCGCTCGGCGTTGCCGGCAAGCGCGTAGCGCTTGATGTCGCAGATCTCATCGAAGACCCACTCGAGCAGGGCGGCAAAGCGACGGTGGATCGAGAGCTGCGGCTCGTCATCGAAGCCCGCCACGAAGGTATAGGGGTGGTAGCCCATGCCGCGGAAGAACTCGTTGCGCTCCTCGTCGGAGATGCGCGCGAGGATCGTGGGGTTGGCGATCTTGTAGCCGTTGAGGTGCAGGACGGGCAGGACGATGCCATCGGTGAGCGGGTTCACGAGCTTGTTGGTCTGCCAGGACGTCGCAAGCGGGCCCGTCTCGGCCTCGCCATCGCCCACGACGGCAAACGCCAGGAGGTCGGGGTTGTTGAGCACGGCGCCATAGGCGTGACTCAGGGTGTAGCCCAGCTCGCCACCCTCGTGGATGGACCCAGGGGTCTCGGGGGCAAAGTGGCTGGGGATGCCGCCGGGGTAGGAGAAGCGGCGGAAGAACCTCTGGAGGCCAGCCTCATCATCCGTGATCTTGGGGTAGCGCTCGCGGTAGGTGCCGTCAAGCAGCGCCTGGCTGGTACCCGCCGGCCCACCATGCCCCGGCCCCATGAAGAACACGACGCTCTGGCCATGGTCGTGGATGAAGCGGTTGACATGGCCCATCAGGAAGTTGATGCCGGGCGTGGTGCCCCAGTGCCCCACGAGGCGGTGCTTCACGTCCTCGCGACCGAAGGGCCGTACCTGGCCTGTCCCCTCATCCGTGAAGTCATCGCGCATGAGCGGGTTGCTCCGCAGGTAGATCTGCCCAATCGACAGGTAGTTGGCCGCGCGCCAGTACCTGTCGACCCAGGCGACCTCCTCCTCGGGAACGGGGGCGTCGACCTTCCTCCAAGGGGTACCCAAGTCTTCTGCCATGCCTCTCTCCTATCACCGTGGGCACCGGCCCCATGCTGGTACCCAGAAATGCCTTCTTGGTCGAAGGTGGCGCATGCGGACAGACGGAAGCGTCTTTCCAATGTGTACGTCAATACACTTTAATCGATAAAAACATACAGATCTCCCATTCATCTCAAAAGTTTGGAAGGCGCATGGCACGGATGGGGGTCCGTCGCCTATGTGTCGAGCCCATGGAACCCCTCCCCGAAGGCCTCGTGCACCTCGGAGACCACGACGATGGCGTCGGGGTCGATGTCGGCCACGAGCTCCTTGAGACGGGCCGTCTCGGATCGGCCCAGGACCACCATGAGCACTGGCCGGCGGCTGCCGCTCCACACGCCACGCGCCTGGAGCTCCGTGCAGCCGCGGTCGAGCTTGTAGAGGATGGCGTTGGCGATCTCGGCGTGCCGCTCCGAGATGATGTGGCACATGCGCGCCGTCAGCGGACCCTCCACTACCGTGTCCACCACACGGCCGGCCACAAAGAGGGCAACACCTGCATAGAGGGCGTTGGTGAGCGAGAACACGGGAATGGACACCAGCATGATGGCGCCATCGACGATCATGGTGAGGGCGCCGAGCGATATGCCCGTCCTGCGCGCGACCAGCTGGCACACGATGTCGGTGCCGCCCGTGTTGCCACCGCTCAAGAACACGATGCCAAGGCCCACGCCCACGATGACGCCACCCCAGATGGCGGAGATGAGCAGCTGTCCCTGGGTGGGAAGGGGCACCACGGGCGCCAGGGCGTCCGTGAGGAAGCCCGAGGCGAGGATCCCCAGCACGCTCTGGGCGACATAGCTCACATCGCGCGTGGAGACGTACACATAGAGCAGGAGCACCGCATTCATGGCGATGGTCTGGATGCCCACCGGCAGCGTTATGCCCACCTGGGCAGCAGCCGCGGACGTGATGGTGGCAAGGCCCGTGAGCCCGCCCGCGGCAAGGCCGTTGGGAATCTCGAACATGTCGACGCCCAGGGCGAACACGAAGGATCCCGCGAGTATGAGGAAGACCCTGCGCGCAAGCGAGCGCGCCCCAACCCTAGGCATCGTCGTGCTCCCCCACCGCCCAGCGATGGTATCCCACGATGAACCTGTCGAGGTCACCACCGGAGAGCACGGAGTCGACGTTGCCCGTCTCCACGCCCGTCCGCAGGTCCTTGACCAGCTGGTAGGGATAGAGCACGTAGCTCCTTATCTGGTTGCCGAAGCCGATGTCGTGCTTGGGCCCGCGCAGCTCGTCAAGCTCCGCCTCGCGCCTGGCGAGCTCCTGCTCAAAGAGGCGGCTGCGCAGGATGCTCATCGCAAAGGCCTTGTTCTGGAGCTGGCTCCGCTCGTTCTGGCAGGTGACCACGGTACCCGTGGGAAGATGCGTGATGCGCACGGCGGAATCGGTGGTGTTGACGCCCTGCCCCCCGTGCCCGGTGGCATGGAAGACGTCGACGCGCAGGTCCTTGGGGTCGATGTCCACCTGTACGTCATCGGGGAGCACGGGGAGCACCTCCACGCCCGCAAACGTGGTCTGCCGCCGCTTCTTGAGGTCCGTGGGGGAGATGCGCACCAGGCGGTGCACGCCCCGCTCGCCACGCAGCATGCCGTAGGCGTTCTTGCCCGAGACGGTGAAGGTGGCACGGTCGAGGCCGATGACCTCGGCGGCCGGCGCGTCGTTGACCGTGACCTTCCACCCCCGGCGGTCGCAGTAGGCCAGGTACATGTGGAAGAGCATCCCGCACCAGTCCTGGGCCTCGAGGCCCCCCTGCCCCGGCGTGATGGTCACGATGGCGTCGCCATGATCGAACTCGTCGGTAAACCAACTGGCAAGCTCAAGGTCGGAGAGGTCGTCCTCCAGACGCCTCATCTGCCGTGCCGCCTCGTCGAGCAGGGAGTCGTCACCCGCCTCCTGTGCCAGCTCGAACGCCGCCTGCACGTCCTCCAGGCCCGCACGTGCTGCCTCGATGCGGGCGATGTCCTCCCTGGCCTGGGTGAGCTCGCCCATCGCCTTGCTCGCGCTGGCGGCATCGTCCCAGAAGTCCGGGCGCGCACTCTGTGCCTCGAGCTCCCTCACGCGCACGCGCCTCTCGTCGAGGTGGAGGTAGCCTTCCACCCGGTCGATACGCTCGCGCATCCCCTCGATGCGAGCCTCGCTGACCTCTTCCATCTAGCGGTTCCTACCGTGACAGTTCTTGAACTTCTTGCCACTGCCACAGGGGCAGGGGTCGTTGCGTCCGACGTTGGCATAGGGGTCGGGGTCATCGGCCTTGCGGTAGGTCTTCGGCTTGGACGTGGCGGGGGCGGCCTCGGAGCCTCGCCGACCGCCAGCGGCTCCGCGTGAGGCCGGCAGGGAGCCCTGGTCGCCATCGACATCGGCGGGGCCCGAGAACCTCGCACCACGCAGGCCGCCGTCCTCGGACGCGTCCATCTGTGCCTGCACCTGGGGGGCGAGCTCGATGCGCAGGATCGTGCGCAGGAAGTCCTCGTACATGGTGTTCACAAGCTCGGTAAAGGCGGCGTAGGCCTCGGTCTTGTACTCCACGAGCGGGTCGCGCTGGCCAAATCCCCGAAGGCCAATGCCCGTCTTGAGATAGTCCATCTCCTGCAGGTAGGTCATCCACCGCGTGTCGATCACGCGAAGCATCACCTGGGCGGAGAGGGCCTGCATGATCTCGTCGGAGAGGCGTTCGGACTTCTCGCGGTAGCAGGTGCTCACGTAGTCCGTGAAGCGCTCGATGAGGCGTGCCGTGTCCTCGTCGTCGTGCACCTCGGGCACATCGTTCCTGCCCGTGAGCTCGCGCATCCACTTCCGCAGGCCCGTGACGTCCCAGTCCTCCTCGGGGTCTGCACCCTCGGGGCAGAACTCCTGCACACGGCGGCCAACGGTGTCGGCGAGCACCTCTATCACATGGGCGACGAGATCCTTGCCGTCCAGGATCTTGTTGCGCTCCTCATAGATGACCTGGCGCTGCTTGTTCATGACGTCGTCGTAGTCGAGCACGTTCTTGCGCATGGAGAAGTTTATCTCCTCCACCTTGCGCTGTGCGCCCTCGACCGCCCTGGTGACCATCTTCGCCTGGATGGGCACATCCTCGGGCATGTCATAGCGGGACATCATGGCCGCGATCCTGTCCATGCGGTCTCCGCCGAACAGACGCATGAGGTCATCGTCGAGCGCGAGGTAGAACTGGGTCTCGCCAGGATCGCCCTGACGCCCGGAGCGGCCGCGCAGCTGGTTGTCGATGCGTCGCGACTCATGGCGCTCGGTGCCCAGCACGCAGAGGCCACCCACCTCGATCACGTGCTCACGCTCCTCGGCACAGATCCCCTGAGCCTCGTCCAGCGCGGCCTCGTACTCCTCCTCGCTGGGCTCCAGGGGCTCCTCGCCCTCGGCCTCCGGTGCATAGTAGCCTTGCTCGCGCAGGTGCTCGCGCGCGAGCTCCTCAGGGTTGCCCCCCAGAAGGATGTCCGTGCCACGACCGGCCATGTTGGTGGCAATGGTGACGGCGCCCTCACGACCGGCCTGCGCCACGATCTGCGCCTCGCGCTCATGGTGCTTGGCATTGAGGACCTCGTGGGCGATGCCCCGCTTGTCGAGGATGCGCGAGAGCCTCTCGGAACTCTCGATGGAGACCGTGCCAACCAGACAGGGCTGACCGTTCTCGTGACGCTCCTCGACGTCGTCCGCCACGGCATCGAACTTGGCACCGACATTCTGATACACGAGGTCGTCGTGATCGACGCGGATGATGGGCCTGTTGGGAGGGATCACCTGCACCGGCAAGTCATAGATCTCCCGGAACTCGGCATCCTCGGTCATGGCGGTGCCCGTCATGCCGGCGAGCTTCTCGTACAGGCGGAAGTAGTTCTGCAGCGTGATCGTGGCAAGCGTCTGGTTCTCCTCGCGAATGTAGACGCCTTCCTTGGCCTCGATGGCCTGGTGCAGGCCTTCGGAGTAGCGCCTGCCCTCCATGGCGCGCCCCGTGAACTCGTCGACGATCTTCACCTCGCCATCGACGACCATGTACTGCTGGTCGCGATGGAACATGTACTGCGCCTTGAGCGCCTGCTGCAGGTGGTTGACGAGCTGGCCGGACGGATCGGAGTAGATGTCGTCGATGCCCACCCTGCGCTCTATCTTGCGCAGTCCCACCTCCGTGGCGGCGATGGTGTGCTTGGCCTCGTCCAGCTCGTAGTCGACATCGGCCGTAAGGCCGCGCACGGCACGCGCGAAGTCCTTGTAGGTGCTTGCCGACTTGGTGCCGGCACCAGAGATGATGAGGGGGGTGCGTGCCTCGTCGATGAGGATGGAGTCCACCTCATCGACGATGGCATAGTGATGCCCACGCTGGACGCGCATGTCCGCTTGGGTAACCATGTTATCGCGCAGGTAGTCGAAGCCAAACTCGGAGTTGGTCCCATACGTGACGTCCGCCTCATAGGCAGGCCTCTTGAGGTCGGGCCTCATACCATTCTGGATGAGGCCGACCGACATGCCCAGGAACTCATAGATGCCACCCATCCATTCGCTGTCGCGCTTGGCCAGGTAGTCGTTGACCGTCACGATATGCACGCCATCACCCGGAATGGCGTTGAGGTACCCGGCCAACGTGGAGACGAGCGTCTTTCCCTCGCCCGTGCGCATCTCGGCGATCATGCCCTTGTGCAGCGTGATGCCACCGATGAGCTGCACGTCGAAGTGGCGCATGCCCAGCGTGCGCTCGGAGGCCTCACGCACCGTGGCAAAGGCCTCGGGCAACAGGTCGTCGAGCGTCTCGCCGTTCCGATAGCGCTCCCGGAGCTCCCCCGTCATGGACCTCAGCTCGTCGTCGCTCATGTCCCCAAACTCATCGGAGAGATCGTTGATCTGATCGACCGTCTGCTGGAACTCCCGAAGCTGCCTGTCGGCACCACGAGAGAGAAGACGTGTGAAGAGATTGGCCATAGGACGTCCTTTTTTTGCCTCTCGAGGAGGGCCCGTTCCGCCGAACGGGCCACATGCGTATTCCTCGATACTTTATCAATTGGCTTTGGGCTATCCCCTGTACGTCCGCCCTGCCATGAAAACAGCATGTGCTGACCTGAGCCCTCGCCACCGTGCGCCTATGCCTCGAGCGCGTCATCGAACGCCTGGTCCAACATCTTGGAGGCCCTGCGCGTGCCACGGGCGGTCTGTCGCCGATAGGCATCGCGCAGGGCCTCGATCTCCTTGGCCCTGCCCAGCTGCGTGAGGGATGCCACCAGGCAGAGGGCGGCGTCCTCGCGCTGGGGCTCGCCGCCGAGGGCCTCGCGAGACAGCTGCGAGGCGAGATAGGGCCTGCCCTGTCTGAGGGCCGCCCGGCCCCCAGCCGAGAGCGCGCTCACGAGCAGCTCCTTGAGACGATGCGTCCTTCTGCGGGCGATGCCCGTCACGTCATCGAACGCGACAGCGGGTCCGGCGCCGTAGGAGCGCCGCGCGTTGCAGCTGTGTGCAACCGCGCCCCGGTCATCTCCGTCACCCGATATGGAGAGCACGGCCTCTTCCTCGAATTCGTCCACATCGCAGACGACGCAGGACCGGTTGAGGCAGATGGTCCCCTCCGACCTGCTGCTCACAATGGGCTCGAGGCCATCCCGTACGGTTCGCACCGCCCTGCGCACGACGGATATGGACTCGTACAGCCTCTGACGACCCTTCACATAGTCGATGTCACCCCAGATGGCAAGCAAGGCGTCCCGTTTTCGTACCTTGTGCCCCTTGGCAAGCGAAAGGAGCACCAGCAGTTCGCGGGCATGGCGGGCATTGAGCCTGTTCGGATTCACGGGGACGCCGTCGACCTCGAGTGCAAAGCCGCCAAGGATCCTGATGTGGATGTGCCCGTCCTCGTACGCGGCGGCAGGTTCGCCATCGAGCCTCATGATGGCATGGTCAGAGGGAGTCGGTGCCTCGGGCTTCTCGGCTGCGGATCCTGGGGGCCTCGGGGCCGGCTGCGGCGGATGCGGCCTGTCTCCCAGGACGAGCGACCAGGCGGGTGGCAGGGCGTCGTAGAGAAGGCCACCGCCCCTTCCCGAGCAGCCAACCGCAACGTCGAGCGCCCAGACCAGCTCGTGGGGCAGCTGCGATCGATCCAGCTCCTTCAGGCATACGTCGCCCATGTCCATCCCATCCGCGACGCCTAGCAGGCAATGGGTCAGATCGAGCAGCGGGGACGTCCTCGCTCGGGCGTTCCCTTCCACCTCTCCGGCGAGCCATGCGGATAGGGCGCGAGGCGCCTCGCCAAGCTGCAGGCGTGCGGCAACGTCGACGAGCGTCGCCACGTCCTCGAGAAAAGCGACGCACATGCGACGGGCGAGGGTGCGGGCCCGCTCCGCACGCACATGGGCGCGCGCGGGCTTTGCCGACCGCGCATCGGCAATCGCCGCCACGCAGAGCAGGCACGCCTCCGCCAGGACGTCCTGGCAGACGCTCGAGCACGAGATGAGTCGCTCTGCCTGGGGCAGCCGCTCGGCCCCCTTGTAGAGCACCGCAAACGAGTCGCCGATGGCGTCGGCGTAGCACCCCAACCGACCCGGCGAGACGTCATGCACGACACGCTCCGCGCGGCGCACGTCACGCAGGGCGTTCGCATCCTCGGCCCCCACGGCAAACCGCTCCGCAATGCAGAAGTCCAGGCACAGGAGCGCACCGCACAAGGTGTCGACGCTTCGGCGCTGCACGTTGTTCAATAGGAGGGCGTAGGTGTCACGGAAGCGGCCGTCAAACAGATAGGCAAGGACCTTTCGATGGATGGCCAGGGAGCGCACCCGATGGTCGGGCGGCGCCTTGGACACCAGGCGACGGGACCTCCTGCTCTTGGCCCATACGTCCCTGCAGGCGCCCAGCGCCTCCACCAGGTCGAGCGCCTCCGTCTGCCGCGCGCTGAGCCCCGTCAGGTCGCACAGGCGCTCGCGCCCCGCCGCGGCCATCTCAAAGTGGTCACACAGCTCGCGCAGTGCCTGATCAACGAGCACGCTGTCCACGTCTTGGTCCCGCCCCGCCTCGACGGAGATGCGCAGCGCCCTGCCGAGGGCGTCGGCCCTTCCCGCCATGAGGAACTCGATACCCCATGCCTGCCCTATCTCGCACAGCTCCGCCTCATCGGAAAGGATGGCCGTGAGGAGCTCCGCACGCGCAAGCCTACCCTGCGCGCAGAGCGCGCGAACCACGGCGCCCAAAAGATGCTCCCGCGACGCGCACAGCGGCCTCAGCGAGGGAATGCAGAACGCCATCACCTCGTCCTCCCTGCATCCCGCAACGGCAAAGGACTCCCGCAGGGGGTCGATGCCCAAAAGGGGGCACGTGTCATGAAGCCACTGCAGCGCCTCGTCGTCCAGTCGCGGCAGGACCATCGCAAGGTCATCGTAGGTACCCGTGCCCAGGAGCACCATGACGAGCCGCAGCGAGAGCTCCTCGTCGATCAGCGTGTCACGGAGACATCCCCTGACGACATCGCACACGGCCGATGCGTATTTCCCCGGGCATGAGCCCCGCCCAAATCGGCCCTCCCAGGCAAGGTCATCAAAGGTCAGGGCATCCAGAAGGCGCGGAATCCCATACGTGAGCCCCGACCCATACTCATAGTCGGATGCGGCGAGTCCCATCAGGTCATGGCAGTCGAGGTGAATGGCCTCGCGAAGCGCCTCGTAGAGGTCGAGCGCCTCGGGCCTCATGCACGCCATGACCAGACAACCGGCAGTCGTCATCTTGCGCAGGGCGCGCGCCTCTCGCGCGACATCGGCCTCGGAGAGGCTGCCCGACAGGGTCACGCCGACGGCAACCCTCGGCCCGCGCTGGCGCAAGCCAACCACCTCGCGAGAGAGGCGCGTCAGGCGCATGGCGGCACCTTCCTCCCTGCCCGGACCCAGCTCCACGCGCCTGATCGTCGCCCCAGCCTGAGCTTCGAGGAGAAGGACGGAGTCCATCAACGCCGTCTTCTGGAACCCCGGCTCGGCACACACGACGATGAGGCGCGGCTCCTCACCATGCTTCTGGTCGCGCGCGAACCGTGACGCCGAGGCAAGCACGCCGCTCTTCTGTGGAACCAATGCCGTGCCCCGCCCCTGTGACGCAATCGAACGTATCGGATGTGCCATACCCCATCGCCTCCTCACCCATGCCAGCGGCTGGCATGGAACTGCACTGTGCGAACACGTAAGGAACCTATTTATAGACTCGCTTTTATGTCATTGAATTTAAACTGCCGAAAGAACGGCAAGCGGCACCTTAACTAGCACGAGGCGAAGGGCGACAGACGTTAGACCTCCCATCGGCGTCCCCGTCTGCGCGCACCCGGATGGTCGATGCAGCCCCGCGCGGAGTCCCGTCGACACGCACGACGGCGTGGCCGAGTACCTAGCGTGTCTACGGTGTGAATCCGAACCTGTCCCAGCCCCGTTGGGAGGCCTTATGCCAGATCCAATTCGTAGCGACCACCCACGAAGTAGTCGCGGCTGATGCAGACGGGTCTGCCATCCTTGTCTACATAGTACGTCTCACTGTTGAGCATGGGGTCACCAGCGGAAATGCCGAGAAGGGCCGCCTGCTCGGTGGAGGCGCGTCCCGCGTTGACCGTCCACACCGATGTGGAGTGGGGGCGACGCCCAATCAGCCCCTCGATGGCATCGAAGATGGACCGGTTCTCGAGGGGAGCCGTGAGGAGATCGGCCGCCCAGTCATAGGGGATGAGCACACGCTCGTCACCGATGGGAAGGCCATCCGCCATGCGAACGCGCCTGACGAAGAGGAGCAGGGCACCCTTGCCGAGTCCGAAGAACTTCACTTCGTCCGGACGCGCGGGTACAATTTGGCGGTCGACCACGTGCGAGCCCGGCTGTGCTCCGATCTCGGCACAGAGTTCCGTGAAGCTCCGGGTGTCACGCGTCTGCGCAAGGCGACTGCTCAGATGCCGCGTGCCCACAAAGGTCCCGCGCCCTTGCATCTTCATGAGGTAGCCATCTGAGCAGAGATCCTCTATGGCACGGCGAACGGTGATACGGCTTACCGAGTACTTCTGGCTTAGCTCGGCCTCGGAGGGGATCCTGTCGCCCTGCTGATAGCTGCCACTCTTGATGGCCGCCTTGAGATCGTCGTAGATCCTCTGGTAGAGGGGAGTCGTGCTGACCATACCTGCCACCCTCTTCCTCCTTGCAGGACGCGTCTCCGGGGACGCCCCCACTTACACATCTCGGACTCATCTGGTCATGATACTCGTTATTGACGGGGCACACGACCAGACATCGCCAAGGGTACTACATCCATGAGATGGTCGATGATGACGTCGGCCCCCGACTGATTCAGCCTCACGCCCGCCGGAGGCCTCAGGGCGCACACGAGCGCGCCGGAGCGCTTGCCCGCAGCAATGCCAATGGGGGAGTCCTCCACCACGATCGACTGGTCGGCAGACACGCCGAGACCGCCCATGGTGCGCAGGTAGATCTCGGGTGAGGGCTTGAACTCGGAGAAGTCGTAACCGCTCATCGTACAGTCAACGAGACCCTCGAGGTCCAGCGCCACCACGAGCTCGTCCACGAGGGCACGCGGGGACGACGAGCAGATCGCCACCCTGATGCCCCGACGACGCAAGAGGCCAAACGTGGTTGCCGCCTGGGGGTTGGCGACCGCAGCCCACGGCGTGGGGTGTGCCCGGGAGTACTCCTCGTACCCCGCATGGAGTCGCCGGCGGCGACCGGCATCGTCCGGTATGAGCGCCTCCCACATGGCAGCATCATCTGAGCCCGAGAAGTCCGGGACCTCGTCAAGGAAAAGGTCATGCTCCGCAAGGTAGTCTACGCGGCGCTGGTTGTAGAACTGCTCCGTGAACGCAAGCACTCCGTCCATGTCGAAGAGGACCGCCTTGGCCATCGTGCCCTCCCAAGAACGGGGCGGACCATGGCTGCAGCCCGCCCCCACAACGTCTGTCAGGCAAGGGACCCACCCACTAGTAGCTGAGCTTCCACATGTAGCGCCTCAGGGTCAGCGGGTGCTGACGGGCTTCGGCAAGCTGCTCGGCAAAGACGCGCATGACGGCCGTGTGCACGAAGGGGCTGAAGTACGTGGCGACCCTGTCACCCACCATGCCAGACAGGCCATAGTCCTTGGCGTCGATGATGGTGGCCTTGGCACCGAAGCGCTGCATGAAGGTGAGGACGCGGGCGTCCATGGCGCGGGTGGCGCCGTCGGACATGAATAGCAGATAGGGCTTGTCCCTCTCGGTGAGCTCGAAGGGCCCGTGGAAGTATTCGCCGGAGTTGTATGAGCCGGAGTCGAGCCACTGCATCTCGGAGAGGAGGAACATGGAGGTGGAATAGGCGACCTTGGCGCTGGCTCCGGAGCCCAGCACGTAGATGCCCCGCTCGTTCTTGTAGTCCTGGGCAAACTGGTGGGCGGCCCTGCCGGCATGCTCGGCCGCGTCCTCGGAGAGCTCGAAGATCTTGCCAAGGCCGCCAATCATGTCATTGTAGAGGTCGCTGCCCTCCAACTGCTGGAGGAGCTCGACGGCAAGCGCCAGGGCATAGCCCATCTTCTCGACCTTGGCGGCGTAGTTTTCCTCGAAGCCGTGGATGACCACATGGTCGACGCCCTCGGCGAGTGGGGAGCCCGCGACGTGCGTGATGGCGGTGACGGGGGCACTGAGGGCCTTGGCGGTCTTGTTGGCAGCCACGGTCTCGGGGGTGGAGCCGCCCAGTGAGCAGGTGACCACGAAGGTGTTGGGGCCCACCCAGGCAGGCGTGTCATAGTTGAACTCGTTGGACGTGAAGAGCTGGACGTTGAGGGTCTTGGTGTTGTTGGCCAGGAAGTACTTGGCGGGATAGAGCTCGGACATCGAGGCCCCGCAGCCGACGAAGGCAACCGAGTCGATGGCGTGCCTGGACAAGACGTCGGCGACGATGGTCTTGGGCAGAGTGAGGTCGATCTCGTACATGCTGTGATCCTCCTTGGAAGGTCGGTCGTATCTGGAAACCAACTGATGGCTAGGCAAGGACGCCCAGGGCTGAGAGGGCGACGCCGCCCACGATGGCGATGATGAGCAGCCAGCCGCTCCTGACGTCCCTCTTGATGAGCACGTAGAAGAGCATGGTCAGGGCGAGCGGAATCATCTGTGGCATGATGGAGTCGAGGACGTCCTGGAGCACGAGCGTGCCGTCCGCGAAGGTCGCCGGGGTCGTGGCGCCGACGAGTGTGGCTATCATGCCTCCCACCGCCATGAGGCCGACGATGCCGCAGGCGTACATGACCTTCTCCATGGTGTCACCCTGCAGCCTGTCAAGGTACCTCGCGCCACCCTCATAGCCGATCTTCCCGGCAAACCAGGTGATAAGCACCGAGGGGATGATCGAGATGGCCATGGCGAGGATGGGCCCGAGGAACGACCCCTGCTGGGCAAGGGAGACGCCGAGGCCAAAGGCGATGACGCGAATGGTGCCCTGGAAGAACGAGTCGCCAATGCCCGACAGCGGGCCCATGAGCGCCGTCTTCATGGCGTTGATGCTGTCGGGGTCGACGATGCCGGGGGCCTTCGCGTACTCCTCCTCCATAGAGGCCGACAGGCCGAGCACGAACGCGCTGGTCTGCGGGGTGCAGTTGTAGAAGGCCATGTGTCGCTCGTAGGCCTCCTGTTTGCGTTCCAGCTCCTTGGGGTCGTGGTCGGCATTGGGGTAGCAGCGGTCGATGGTGGGCGCGATGCCATAGAGGAAGCCCATGTTCATCTGCCGCTCGTAGTTCCAGGAGTCCTGGATGGCCCAGGAGCGCCAGAAGAACTCGCTCAGCTTCTTGTTCTCAGGCACGTCCGAGGCGGCGAGCGCCTGGCTGTGCGTGGTGGAGTCTGCCATGGTCGTGTCCCCCTTACTCGTCGTCATCTTCGAGCGGATCGTAATCGGCATTGTCGGGTCCCGCTGATACAAGCCGTGCGCTTCCGCCCTCGCGATGTCTCACGCCCAGCAGGATCACGGCGAGACACACGGCGATGAGCGACACGGCGGTGACGGAGAGCCCGAGGTACGAGGCAAGCAGGAAGCCCAGCGCCAAGAATGCGGCCATCTTCCTGTTGAGCATGAGGGAGAGCAGGAGCGCGAGGCCGTAGGCGGTGAGGAGCATGGCGGAGACATTGAGGCCGGTAGAGAGCCACTCGGGAATTAGGTCCACGACCGCTTGGACCGCGTCGGTGCCCAGGAACACGGCAAAGAAGATGGGCACGAAGTACATGAGGGAGTAGAGAATGGTGCCCACGACGATGTGCATGTTGGTGGCCTGCTTGAACCTGCCCTCCGAAATCACGGCATCGGCTCTGTGGGTGAGGATGGCGATGACGGAGCGGAAGACGATGCCCAGCAGCTGGCCCAAGACCGCGATGGGGATGGCGATGGTCATTGCCGTCTCAGCGCTGGCGCCGGTGAGGCAGGCAAAGGCGGAGGCGACAATGCCCCCGAGGACCATATCGGGCGGGACCGCAGCACCAACGGCCACAAGCCCCATGCTCACGAGCTCCGTCGCGGCACCAACGGCAAGACCCGTCGCAGGGTCCCCAAGCACGATGCCCACAAGCGTGGCTCCGATGAGCGGCTGCTCGAAGTTAAGGCGACCAAGCAGGCGCGAGTCGAGCATGCAGAACACGCCGACGAGGCCGACGAGAATCGCACTAACAAGCGAACTCATGTCTTTCTCCTTTCGAGATGCCTTTCCAAGGCGCTCACTGACGGGGAGAGTGCCTAGATGCCATTCAGCTCCACGCGCCTGTACGCGGGGGTCTGCTGCACGTAGATCTTGGTGCCCAGGTCGAGCAGTGCCTGGGTGTCGGCCCGCTCCCTGGCGTCCAGGAACACCGACCCGTCCTTGCCGCCATACTGCCTGGCGCCTTCCCTGTTTGCCGTTGCCCCATAGTTGACCTCGGCAAACCTGTGGCGCTGGGAGAACTCGAGCAGCTCTCGCGTGTTGCCGAAGATGAACATGACCTTGTCGCCCAGGGTGTTGAGCTTATCCATCTTGGAGAGGGCCCGCTCGACGGTAAAGACGTTGAGGCGGACGTTGGCGGGCTTGGCGAGCCTGAGCGCGCCCTTCTTCACCTCATCGTTTGCGGACGCATCGTCCACGACGATGATGCGGTTGACCCCGGTCTTGCCCACCCAGGAGAAGACGACCTGGCCGTGCAGCAGACGATAGTCCAAGCGAACGAGCTCGATTCTGGACGCGCCTCCCCTCCCGGCCGCAGGCGTTGCAACAGGGTTGACGTCGACTTCCTCCTCGGGGTGCGCACAGTCAACGATGCCGCGACGGCCCTCGGCGATAAGGCCGCGCACATCGCTCTCGGCGAGCGGCACATCGCTCATGACGAGCGTAAGGATCAGGGGCATGTTCATGCCCGAGATCACCGTGATGTCCTTGTCCTGGGCCATGAGCTCGACCATTGAGTTGTTGACACTGGAGCCCAGCATGTCCGTGAGGACGTAGACGGCATCATCAGCGGCAAACGACGCCATGAGGCGCTCCACCTCCGCGGTGATGGGCTGCATGTCATCACGCCCGAGCGTGACCGCATGCACGTTGGGAGCCTCCCCCACGATCATGTGGACGGTGTCTAGCGCGCCAAGCGCCAACTCGCCGTGGGATGCAAGGATGATCTGGTTCATAGCTCGTCCCTCCTTTTCATGATGCATCATGACGTTCTAGTCGTTATATATGTATAGTACAGTAGTAACTCCCTGTGCGCAAGAGCAGGGTAAGCGGCGGAGAATCGCAGCCCAGCGGAGAGGGAGTTAGTACTCGACCTTCCACATGTAGCGACGTGTCAGGTAGTCCTTGGAGGTGGTCGCGGAAAGCGCCCGCATGTACACGTTGTTCAGGATGGGCGAGAAGAGCACGTGGTTGAAATATTCCGAAACGGTATCAGGGAGATCGTTGAGGCCTATCTCCTTGCCGTCTAGGATGTAGACCTTCTGGCCACCGTAACGCTTGAGGAAGCTGAGGGCACGCTCATCCGCCGCGCGGCAGCGGCCCACGCTCATCAGCAGGAAGACGGATTTCGCCTTGTCCAGCACCTCAAAGGGCCCGTGGAAGAACTCACAGCAGTTGATGGTGGGCGAGTCGATCTGCAGCATCTCCTCGATGTTACAGATCGAGAAGATGTAGGCCGAGCCATAGGCCGGGCCGGAACCCATGACGTAGATGGTCTTCTCACCGGCAACCTGCTCCGCCCAGCTCTTAGCAAGGGGCTGGGTGTAGGCGACGGCCTTGCGATAGATGGCGTCGACGACGTCGAAGGCCCGCATGGCCACGTCGTAGTCGGCGTAGCCCTCGGTCTTTTGAACCAGGGTCATGGCAAGCTGCAGAGCGATGCTGGAGTTGACGCGCTCGGTACGAGACTCGTCCAGGGCGATGGACTCGTAGGCGATGCGCTGGTCGCAGATGTCGGTGAGCTCGGACTCATTGACGTAGAGTGCGATGGTCGCGGCACCGTGTTCCTTCGCAACCCGGGCCGCCTCGCAGGTCTCCTTGGTGCCGCGCATGGAGCAGATGATGGCGAGCGTGTGCTCATCGAGATAGGCGGGCGGCGCCAGCACGAACTCGTTGCTGGTATAGGTGGCCGAGGGAATCGTCTTCGCCTCGCGCTCCATGAAGTAGTGGGCAGCGTGGAAGCCCCCGAACGACCCACCCGCGGCAACCCAGGCAACGCGCTTGATCTCATGACTGGCAAGCAGCTGGGAGACGACGCTTGCTACCTCTTCCTGAATGGTCATAGCTACCGAACCCCTCTCGACGAGTGAGGAAAGACCTTCCAAGCCTCTCTTGGTTCAGCATAATATCATAGTCGTTATAGATGTTTTGTTATTGTTGAATACATCTGGACGCTCGAAGGGACAGCCGATACGGTCCGCACCGCCCAACACAGACATCAATGGCCACGTCAAGCTGGCGCTTCTGGGACAGCGTGCTGTAAGCGAGCTCCAGCGGTATGACAGCCGTCTATTTTCCGTAGACCTCGTCATGTGTGCCCGTACGCACAAGGATGACCTCGTGCCCCGACAGCCGGTACATCAGTACCCACTTGTCCTTTGGGGGATTTGGTGCCGAGCCCACATGCAAGGAACGATACCCCTCGAGGGCATCGGTCAGGGCATGGGCACGATAGCGTGGACTCAGACTCGTCTCATCGCTCGCAAGTAGGTCGGAGATGGCCGTCTTGAGGGCCTCCATGTTCCAGTGCCGTCTCTTGCAGACCTTCACATCCCGCAGAAAGCGCGGAGTATATGACGCATCATATACGGTCTGCGCTACATGCCGAGGGCCGAGAACAGGCTCTCGGCAGTCTGATAGGTCTTGTGCGAGGAGTCATCCGCAAGCCCATCAGCCTCGTGCATGGCCCAACGCGTCTCAGGCGGAACCCCATCCTCCACAGCCAGCGGCCGGATCTCCACCCAGGGCCTGTTGTTCTTGAACACCGTGACGCTGTGCCCGCTGCGGTTGGCCTGTGCCGTGAGCCTGGAGAAGTGCGTCTTTGCATCCGACATGCCCACGGTGAGCGTCGTCTCAATAGATGCGCTCATGGTTCCCCCTTCATTCGCCTAAAAACAGGTCTGTTTCTAGACCATAGTATAGACCGATATGGCCAAGAAAGATAGTCCGTTCCCGTCCCTACGCCTCGTCATCGCCACCCATCTCCTCGAGCACGCCGAGGGCCGCGGGCAGCAGCTCCTCCCTGCCCGTGTGGAACGGGTACGAGAGCCGCTTACTCTTGGGCTGGTAGATGCCGCGCCGCCCCTTGAACGCGAGCGCCTGCTGGCGCGTGAGCTCCGCGCCCTGGTAGATGAGCCGACCGTTCGTCAGCGAGACCGAGGTCACCCCCAGGCGCTCCGCACGGATGCGGATGCGCGCGCGGTCGAAGAGGTTCCTGCCCGCCAGCGGCAACGCACCGTGGCTGTCCTCCAGCTCCCGCTGCATCGCATCCACGACGGCGAGCTCCGTGGCGGCGGCGAGCCGCCGGTAGGCGAGCACGCGCCGGTCCACCTCGGGCAGGTACTCCTCCGCCAGGTAGAAGTCCGCCGGGAGGTTGATGGTGACCTCGGAGAGCTCCACGTCGCCGCCCTCCCCACGCGCCTCGGCCACGGCCTGGCCCAGCATCTGCGTGAAGAGGTCGAAGCCCACGCTGGAGAGGTTGCCGTGCTGCTCGGCGCCCATGAGGGAGCCGGCACCGCGGATCTCGAGGTCGCGCATGGCGATGCGCATGCCGCTCCCCAGGTCCTGGTACTCGTTGATGGCCGTGAGGCGATCGGTCGCCTCGGGCGTGAGCGGCTGGTCGGCCGGGAACATGAAGTAGGCGTACGCCTGCTGCCGCCCGCGCCCCACGCGACCCTTGAGCTGGTAGAGCTGTGCGAGGCCCAGGCGCTGCGCATCCTCGATGATGAGTGTGTTGGTGTGCGGGTTGTCGATGCCGCTCTCGATGATGGTGGTGGCCACGAGTACGTCGATCTCGTGCTCCGAGAATTGTAGCATCACATCCTCCACCTGAGCGGCACCCATCTTGCCGTGCGCCACGCCGATGCGGGCCTCGGGTGCCGCCTCGCGCACGCGCTCGACGGCGTCCTCGATGGTGTGCACGCGGTTGCTCACGTAGTAGACCTGGCCCCTGCGCTCGATCTCGCTGCGGATGGCGTCGGAGACCACGTCGGGATCCCACTCGCCGACCGTCACCTTCACAGGCAGGCGTCCCGGTGGCGGCGTGAGGATGAGCGACATGTCGCGCACGCCGCTCATGGCCATCTGCATGGTGCGTGGTATGGGCGTGGCGGAGAGCGTGAGCACGTCCACCTGCTCCCGCATGTTCTTGAGCTGCTCCTTGTGCTGCACGCCAAAGCGCTGCTCCTCGTCGATGATCACGAGTCCCAGGTCATGTGGGCTCACGTCTGCGGAGAGCAGGCGGTGCGTGCCGATGAGCACGTCCACCGTGCCCTCGCGGAAGCCCTCGAGCGCGCGGCGCTGCCAGGCGGGCGTCACGAAGCGCGAGAGCACCTTGACGTCAAGGCCAAAGGGGGCAAAGCGCGCATTGAACGTCTCGAAGTGCTGCTGCGCCAGGATCGTCGTGGGACACAGCACCATCACCTGTCGCGCATCCTGGCAGCACTTGAAGGCGGCGCGCAGGGCCACCTCCGTCTTGCCAAAGCCCACGTCACCGCAGAGCAGGCGATCCATGGGTCTCGTTGATTCCATGTCGGCCTTGATGTCCGCGATGGCGGAGGCCTGGTCGGGCGTCAGCCGATAGGGGAAGCTCGCCTCCATCTCGGCCTGGGCCGGTGTGTCGGGCGAACAGGCGTGCCCCCGCACGGCCGAGCGGCGCGTGTAGAGGTCCACCAAGTCGAAGGCGAGCCTCTTGGCGCTCGTGCGCGCCTTGCCCGTGGCACGCGACCAGTCCGCCGTGTTGAGCCGTGTGAGCCTGGGCGCGCTGCCGTCGGGCCCCACATAGCGCGTAACGCGGTCAACCTGCTCCAGAGGCACGAAGAGCTTGTCGCCACCCGCATACTCGAGCAGGAAGTAGTCGCGCTCGCGGCCCCCAACCTCCTGGCGCACGATCCGGGAGAAGAGCGCGATGCCATGGGTGGCGTGCACCACATAGTCACCGGGCTTGAACGGGAACGTGACGGCAGTGGGGTCCACGCGGCGCGAACGCTGGTGGTGCGCGCGGCGTGCCGTGAGATCGGACACCGAGAGCACCGCCAGGCGCGCCGCGGGCACCACGATGCCCGCGGGCACCGGGGCATCGAAGAACGTGACCATGCCCCGCCTGAGGGGGGCGACGTCCCGCCTGGCCGCCTCTGACGCAACGGGCACGGCGTTCTCGGGGGCCGTGCCCAGCGACTCCTGCAGCGCGATGCCCTCGTCGGTGAGGCTCAGCTCCAGCGCCTCGCGTGCCGCGCGGTCGGGCACGGCAAAGACCACGGACGAGCCGTCCTGGGTAAGCTGCCGCACGCGACTCAGCAGCTTGGCGTCGGAGCCGGCGATGGAGGGCTGGCGCACCTCAAGCTCGGCCGTGGTCGCAGCGCCCGAGCGCATGAGGGACGAGAGGCTCAGGCGCTGCTGGTGGCCGAAGTCCAACGCGCGCGGGGGCGTGAACAGTCCGTCCGTGCGCTCGTGCGCCGCCGCAGCCGATGCCTCGATCTCGTCCGTGGCCCGCTGGCAGTCATCGAAGAGGGCGCGTGGCTCCGCAAGGATCACAAGCGCGTCCTGGGAGATGTGCTCGATGGGGCTCGCCGAGGAGCCATAGAGCTCGACCAGGTACTTGTCGAGCGATGGGGCCACGGACCCCTGCTCGATGAGCTCGAGATCCGCCGCGACCTTGGTGGAGTCCAGCGCACGATGGTAGAGCGCCTTGCGCGCGGCGCCGATGGTCTCGCTCATGAGGGCGATCTCGCGACAGGGCAGCACCGTGACGCCCTCGAGGTCGCCGATGGTCTGCCCCGTGGATGACACCATCCGGCGCACGCGGTCTATCTCGTCGCCGAAGAACTCGATACGCACCGGTGAGGTCGCCTGCGCGGGAAAGACGTCCACGGCATCGCCGTGGACGTGGAAGCTGCCGGGGGCGTTCACGCTGGCGCTGTCGCCAGCGTCCTCGTAGCCCATGCCCACCAGCAGGCGACTCATGTCCGCAAGCTCCAGCTCGTCACCCACAGAGAAGGTGCTGGAGGCAAAGTAGCCGGACCCGACGGGTGGCACGCGCCTCAGCAGGGCCGCCGCGCTGGCAACGACCAGGCACGCCTCGCCCGCCGCGAGGCGCATGATGGCACTCGTGCGGGCGCCAATGACGGCGTCGTCCGCCGGGACATCCGCCCATGGGCGATCCCTGCGCTGGGGATAGCGGGCGACCACATCCATGCCCAGCCATGCGGCAAGGGCGCGCGCGGTGCGCTCGGCCGCCTCCTCGCCCGAGACCACCATGAGGCAGGGACGGGGGCCGTATGCCCAGAGTGCCGCCGCCATGAGCGGACGGGCGCTCTGGGCCACGGCCAGTGTGGCATCGTGCCCCAAGGAGAGCTCATGGATGAGCGGCGCAAGCTCCGGTGCCGAGAGCAGCTGGTGTGCCACACGGTTTATGAACATCTCAACCCAATCGTACGATGCGGGGTGGCGCCCCCGACGTCGCCCCGCACAGGGTCCACGGAGGACGCCGCCCTGGCAGGACGCCCGCAGGACCCCGCCTAGGCACGGTCGTTCGACTTGGCAAGCTCGGACATCACATGACTTGCGTCAACGAGCGCATCCGGTCTCGCCTGCCAGCCCCAGTTGCCCGTCGCCACGCCCGGCACGTTCATGCGGGCGCTCGCACCCAGCATCAACAGGTCCTGGAGCGGCAGGATCACCACGTCCGCCGGACTCGTGAGGCATTCCCCCACCAGCCGTTCCGCCAGTTCGCACGCCTGACGCATGCCCTCGGGATCGCCCTTGTCGAAGCCAAAGTGCTCCTCCACCCAGCCAAGCAGGGTGTTGGTATCATGCGTGGAGCTATAGACCACCTTGTCTGGGGCCGGATGATACCCCGCACGCACGTCCTCATCGGCAAACTGGATGACGTCCATGCCGGGAAAGCCCGTCTGCTCCAGGAGCGCACGCACGGCAGGCGTGACGCTGCCCAGGTCCTCCGCCACCACGGGCAGGGGGCCGAACTTGCGGTAGGCCGTACGGAAGAGGTCCAGGCCACAGGCAAAGTTCCACTGTCCCGCCCGTGCTGATTGGCCCTTGGGAATGGCGTAGTACGACGAGAACCCCAGGAAGTGATCGAGGCGCACGTAGTCATAGAGCTCAAAGGCCCGCTCCAGGCGACGGAGCCACCACGAGTACCCATCGGCACGCATGAGCGACCAGTTGTAGGTGGGGTTGCCCCAAACCTGGCCCTCCTGGGCAAATGCGTCGGGCGGCGTGCCGGCCAGCACGGCAGGATAGCCCTTGGCGTCCAGCTCGAAGAGCTCGGGGTTGGCCCAGACGTCGGACGAGTCCGTCGAGACGTACATGGGCACGTCACCAATGATCTGAATGCCTCGCCTGTTGGCATAGGCACGGATCTGCAGCCACTGGCGCATGAAGAAGAACTGCAGGGCGCACTCATGCTCGACGGCACCCGCGAGGCGCCTGTCACTGGCGAGGGCGGGCTTCCAGGTACGAAACTTGTTGGGCCACTCCTGCCAGGGCCTGCCCTTCTCCACCTTCTTGATGGCCATGAAGGTGGCATAGGGCAGCAGCCATGACTCGTTCCCCTCCACAAAGCGACGATAGGGCACGGAGTGCTCAAGATCGGAGGGAAGCGATGTGGTGCCATCGGGACTCACGCCCCACATGAGCGAGACGTTGCCCGCAAAGGCGGAGGGGCCCGCATAGGGCGACCCAAAGCCATCCGTGGGGTTGACGGGCAGCACCTGCCAGTAGCGCATATGCCCCTCGGCCAGTCGGTCGACGAAGCGCCGGGCGGGCTCGCCTAGCGTTCCGGGCAGTGACGGTTGGTCCTCGTTGGGCAGCGACGTCACGTGGCAGAGCACCCCCATGCCGCGCCTCATGGGCCTCTGGAGCCGCCGCTCCTGATGGAGCGCGATCACGGAGGTTCCCAGCGGCCAGAGGAAGACCTCGGCCACGCCATCCCTGACCGTGACGACACGCCCGGAGATCACGTCCGTCGCCTCGAGCTCACCTGTGGGGATGCGTATCGTATGGCTCTCGGAGCGCGAGCCGTTGGCCAACACGCACACCTCATCGCTCTCGTCACGGCGCCAGAAGCAGAACACGTCATCATTGGGTGCGAACGGCTCGAAGTCACCATCCACCAGCACAGGAAGGGCCTTACGCAGCGCGATGGCATTGCGGTACACGTTGAAGCAGTCGGCATTCTCCCTGCCCCACGGGAAGGGCGCGCGGCAGTAGGGGTCGGCGTAGCCCTCCAGGCCGGCTTCGTCACCGTAGTAGACGCTCGGCACCCCAGGAAGGCACATCTGCAGGAACGCGGCGACCCACAGCCTGCTCACGGCAAGCCCGTGCGCCCCCTCGTCCAAGCGATAGGTGCGACGCTGGTCGTCCGAGAGACCGTCGGGCAGGGGGGCGCCCCCCAAAAGCGTCAGGAGTCGCATGCGGTCGTGGCTCCCCAGCAGGTTGAGCTCGCTCATGAAGTTCTCGCGTGGGTAGTTCTCGTAGAGTGACTCCAGCGTGTCTGCCAGCGTGTGCGCCGTCCCCTCTCCCCGGAGGAAGCTGATGATGGCATGGCGCAGCGGATAGTTCATGGTGCCATCGAGCTCGAGGCCCAGGAAGTAGCGACGCAGCCTGCCGTAGGCGCGCTTGTTGGAGGCGTCCTCCCACACCTCGCCAATGACCACGGCATCCTCGCGCTCGGCAAGGGCGGCAGCCTTGATGTCCTCGATGAAGCCGTCCGACAGCTCGTCGGCCACGTCGAGACGCCAGCCCCGGGCGCCCAGGCGCAGCCACTTGCGCACGACGCCGTCACGCCCGCAGATGAGCTCTCGAAACTCGGGGCAATCCTCCCGCACGGCAGGGAGGTCGGGATTGCCCCACCATGAGTCGTAGCTCCCGTCCTCGTGGAACGTAAACCAGCTGCGGTAGAGGGAGCCCTCACCCTGCGCGGCCCCCAGATCGGGGAAGAAGCCGGCACGGTTGAAGTAGAGGGAGTCGGCGCCCACGTGGTTGAAGACGCCGTCCAGGATGATCGATATGCCATGCGCCTTGGCATCCGCGCACAGACGCGAGAAGTCCCGCTCCGTGCCGAGCATGCCATCTATGCGCATATAGTCGACCGTGTCATAGCGATGGTTGGACGCCGCGGCAAAGATGGGGTTGAGGTAGATGACGGTGATGCCCAGCCCCTCGAGATAGCCCAGCTTCTCGCGAATGCCCTCGAGGTTGCCACCGTAGAAGTCCCAAGCGACGATGGCACCGTCACCGTCGCGCTCATAGCTGGGAGAGGCGTCCCAGTCCTTGACCAGGCGCCGCTTGGGGCCATTGTAGGATCTGGCCAAATCGTCACCGGAGAGCTTCTCCCAGCCCCTGCCTCGCGCAAAGCGGTCAGGGAAGATCTGGTAGACCACGCCATTCTTGTACCAGTCGGGCAGCACCTCGCGCCCGCGGTCGTACACCGTGATCTGGAAGGAGGCGGGATCGCCGAAGAAAAGGTCCCCCTCGCCACAGCTCACGTCCCCCCTGGCGCCGTAGCGCATCACGGCACCGTCGGAAGCCGTGATGCGAAAGCTGTACCAGATGATCTCAGGCTCTTCGGGCTCGAAGGTCACCGAGAAGTGGACGTGGTCCTCCTCGGGCGCGGCAGCCATGTCGAGCAGGATCTCGCCCTTCTCGTCCACCCAGAGACGCAGCTGTACCGAGGCATCAGGTTCATCCCAAACGTCGATGCCCAAAGTAACGGCGCTGCCAACTCGCACAGCGCCGAAGGGTACTCTATAGGCCGCATCAGACGTAACGTGTCTGGCCCTCAAACAGATCTCCCTCTCACTGCCGTCACCTGTACCGAATGACCTCGGGATGCAGGTCGTGGTAGATGCTCAAGTACTCGCCTGCGGCACGATCCCACGAAAAGTCGACCCGCATCGCCTGCTGCTGTAGCTTACCCCAAGCATCGGGATCGGTCCAAAAGACCTCACAAGCTCCAAGCAGACAGTCGGCCATCTCATCGGCATTCATGTTCGTGAAGCGGAAGCCGGTACCCTCACCCGTGAACTGGTTGTACGGTGTGACGCTGTCAAGCAGGCCACCCGTCTCACGCACCACCGGGAGCGTGCCGTAGCGCATGGCGATCATCTGCGAGAGGCCGCACGGCTCGAACTCCGACGGCATCAGCAGGATGTCTCCGCCCGCATACATGCGATGGCTGAGCGCATTGTCGAAGGCTATGCGCGCGCACATCATGTCACCATAGGTCCAGTCGAAGTAGGAGAACGCATCCTCCTGATCCTTGTCCCCCGTCCCCAGCACGGCCATCTGTATGCCATGCTCCATGAGCCCGCTCATGGCATAGCGCACCAGGCCCAGGCCCTTCTGGTTGGTCAGGCGACCGATCATCACGACGAGCGGGCATCCCGGATCGAGCTTGAGGCCCAGCTCCTGCTGGAGGGCGGCCTTGTTGGCGGCCTTGCCGTCCAGGGTGTCCGCGGAGTATGTCTGGGCGATGAGCCCATCGGTCGCAGGGTTCCAGACGTCGAGGTCGATGCCATTGAGGATGCCGCGCAGCACGTTGGAGCGATTGCGGAAGAGCCCGTCCAGCCCCTCCCCATAGAAGGGCATCTGCAGCTCGTTGGCATAGCTTGGACTCACCGTGGTGATGACGTCAGAGTAGCAGAGGGCCCCCTTCATGAAGTTGATGGTGTCGCGGTTGCAGTACAGCTGGTTGGCGGCGGTGGGGTTGTCCGCGAGGCCCAGCACGTCAGAGAGCACCTTCTCAGAGAACTGGCCCTGGAACTTGACGTTGTGCACGGTGAAGACGGTCTTCACGTTGCAGCAGGCCTTGGATGCCTGATAGAACTCGCGGATGAAGACGGGCGCCATGGCGCACTGCCAGTCGTTGCAGTGGAGGACGTCCACCTGCAGCTCCGGTAGGAGCTCGATGGCCTCGCAGATGGCCTTGGAGAAGAACGCGAAGCGCTCGCCGTCGTCGAAGTAGCCATAGGCGGCGTCACGCTTGAAGTAGGCCTCATTGTCCACGAAGTAGAAGCTCACGCCGTCGTACGTGAGCTTCTCGATGCCGCAGTAGACGCTGCGCCATGCCAGGGGCACGTAGAAGTCGGCGATATGCCGCATCTGCTCCCGGTACTCGGCGGGAATGAAGCCGTACTTGGGCAGAATGACGGAGACCTTGGCGCCAGCCTCCTTGAGCGCGACGGGCAGTGACCCCGCGACATCGCCCAGGCCACCCGTCTTCACAAAGGGCACGGCCTCGGATGCCGCAAAGAGGACCTTGATCTTCCTTCTGACCTTGTCTGCCATGGCCACCCCTATCTTTCTCTGGGATGAGCAAGGGGCCGCCCCTCACAGGGCGACCCCTCGCCATCCGGCCTTGAACTACTCCGCGCCCTTGCCCTTGATGAAGAGGGCGTCGGGCGTGCCCCTCAGCTCCGTGCGTGCAGGAATCCTGTTGTCACGGTCGACGATGGCGTTCTCTATGCGCGCACCGCTTTCGACGACGCAACCCTGCATGACGATGGCGTTGTTGATGGTGGCGCCACTCTCCACGATCACACTGCGCCCGAGAATGGAGTTGGTGACCGACCCGTAGATGCGACAGCTTCCTGAAATGCGGGCGTTGCTCGCACGGGAGCCGGCCTCGAACTTTGCCGGCGCGTTGTCGTGCGCCTTGGTGCGCACTGGACGCTCCACGGGGAAGAGCTCCGCCGAGACCCGGGGGTCGAGCAGGTCCATGTTTGCCGTGAAGTAAGAATCCTTGTTGAAGATGGCGGCAACGTAGCCGGGATAGTCGAGCGTGAGCACCTTGACACGGGCGTAGTCAGCAGCCAGGGCCTCAAAGAGATCGAGGTAGTCGGTCTGCGCATACCACTCCAGCATCTGGAGCAGAAGGTTACGCCCGACCACGAAGCAGTCGAGGAACGCCGTATCGCCGAACTCCACACCATGCTTGACGCCCGTCACGCGGCCCTCCTCCACGGAGAAGCCGGAGACGTCTACGTCCTTGTCCTCGACCCTCTTGGTGAGCACCGTGATGTCGGCGCCAGAGTTCTCGTGCGCCTCGATGATCCTGCGGTAGTCGGCGTTGTAGACGAAGCTCGCGGACGTCGCAACGACGTAATCGGCGCTGCTGCGCTCAAGGTAGGTTCTGTTGTGCGCGAAGTCGCGCAGCAGGAAGCGCGAACCCGTGCGCGAGGTGCCGAAGGCGGAGCCTGGCAGCACGAACAGACCGCCCTTCTTGCGGTTGAGGTCCCACTCGCGACCAGAGCCAACATGGTCGATGAGCGAGCGGTAGTTGTACGGCATGATGATGCCCACGGTCCTGATGCCGCAGTTGACCATGTTGGACAGAGCGAAGTCGACCACGCGGTACCGGCCGAGGAACGGCATGGAAGCCACTGGCCTGGCCTCGGAGAGGATGGTCGGGTACTTGGTGGAATAGTTCGCAGTGATGACGCCAATCGCCTTCATGGGCTACTCCTCCCCCTTTCCAACTACGACGTTGTTACCGATGACGGCCGTGTCCCGCGTCTGATCGACGCTGCCGAGGACGACGTCGTCCTCCACGACGGCGTTCTCGCCGAGGATGGCCCGCACCACATGGGCGCCCGCCTTGACGTAGGCGCCGGGCAGCAGGACGGAGTCCTCCACCACGGCACGCTCGCCGATGTAGGCGTCCGTCGAGATGACGGAGTGCTTGGCCCTGCCAAATATGTCGGCGCCGTTGCCCACGAGACAGTCCTCGATGGAACCATCGGGGCCCACGTACGCGGGCGGCCTCGTGGAGACGTTGCTCATGATGGGAACCCTGGTGTCAAACAGGTCGAAGTCGGGGTTGGTGCCCAGGAGATCCATGCTCGTCTCGTGATAGCTCGAGATGGTGCCCACGTCGCGCCAGAAGCCATTGTACTCGTAGGTGTACAGGCGCTTGCCGTCCGCCAGCAGCTTGGGGATGATGTCGTTGCCGAAGTCGTGCTCGGAGGTCTGGTCGATGGCATCGGCCCTGAGGGTGTCCACCAGCAGCTGAGTATTGAAGACATAGATGCCCATGGAGGCCAGGTTACTGTCGGGCTTGTTGGGCTTCTCAGTGAACTTGAGGATGCGCTCGTCATCGTCCTGCGTGATGATGCCAAAGCGCGAGGCCTCCTCCCAGGGTACGGGCATGACCGCAACCGTGAGGTCGGCGTTGTGACGCTTGTGGTTCTCGAGCATCTTCTGGTAGTCCATGCTATAGAGCTGATCACCCGACAGGATGAGCACATACTCGGGATCGTTCTGCTCGATGAAGCCGATGTTCTGGGTCACGGCGTCCGCCGTGCCGGCATACCACGCGCCACCCGCCTGCGTGGCATACGGCGGCAGGATGGACACGCCACCACCACTCTCGTTGAGGTTCCAGGCATCGCCCGTTCCCAGATAGGAGTGGAGGAGGTACGGACGATACTGCGTGAGCACACCCACCGTGTTGATATCGGAGTTGGCGCAGTTGGACAGTGCAAAGTCGATGATGCGGTACTTCCCGCCGAACGAGACGGCCGGCTTTGCGACGTCCTTGGTGAGCGCGCCGAGCCTGCTCCCCTGGCCGCCCGCAAGAAGCATTGCGATGCATTCCTTCTTGCTCATGACATCTCCCCTCTATCGAGAATACTAGGACCGTTCCTATGCGTGCCAAATCTCGGAGTTGTACTCGCGAACCGTACGATCGCTCGAGAAGAATCCCGATTGCGCCGTGTTATGGATTGATGCGCGAATCCAGCTCCTCCTGTCGCCATACGTCTGGACGAGCTCCTCCCATGCCTTGACATAGGAGTAGAAGTCCGCCAGGACGAGGTCGTGGTCATTGCTCATCATGAGCTCGTCGTGCACGCTCTGGAAGCTGCCCGAGAGCTCCGCGAACGTGCCGTCGTTGAGCTGGTCGATGATACGTCCCAGACGCTCGTGATCCTTGTTGTAGACGTCCCATGCGAACCAGGTGCCCGAGGCGCGCAGGGCGTCTACCTCCTCGGTGCGCAGACCAAAGATCTTGATGCTGTCCTCGCCCACCAGCTTGGCGATCTCGACGTTGGCACCGTCATAGGTGCCCAGCGTGATGGCACCGTTCATCATGAGCTTCATGTTCGAGGTGCCCGATGCCTCGGAGCCGGCCCAGCTGATCTGCTCGGAGATGTCCGCGGCCGGGTAGATGAGCTGGGCGCTGGATACCGCAAAGTTGGGCACGAAGGCGACGCGAATCCTGTCGTTGACGCGCCCGTCCTTGTTGACCACGTCGGCCACCGCGTTGATGAGGCGGATGACCTCCTTTGCGAACGTGTAGCTCTGGGCAGCCTTGCCCGAGAAGACGAAGGCCGTGGGGCGAACCTCGAGGCTGGGATCGTCAAGCAGACGGTTGCGCAGATCCATGACCTTCATGATGTTGAGCAGTTGGCGCTTGTAGGCATGGAAGCGCTTGACCTGCACGTCGAACACCATGGAGCAGTCCAGCTCGACACCCGAGGTCCTCTTGACATAAGAGGCCAGGCGCTCCTTGTTCCACTGGCGTGCCTTGGCGAACTCCTCCTGGAAGGAGGGGTCGTCCTCGTACTGCCCCAGCCTGGAGAGCTGTGTGGCATCCTTGAGCCAACCGTCGCCGATGGTGTCAGTGATGAGCTTGCCGTAGGGCGGGTTGGAGTTGCCCAAAAAGCGCCTGTGGCTGATGCCGTTGGTCTTGTTGTTGAACTTCTCGGGCGTAAGCTCATAGAAGCCATGCAACGTGGTGTCCTCGAGGATGCCCGTATGCAGTGCGGAGACGCCGTTGACGGAGTGGGCGAAGATGACGGAGAGGTTGGCCATGCGCACCTGGCCGTCCCACAGGATGGCCGTCTCTGCCAGGAGGTCCTGCCAGTTGTCCCTGTCATGCGGGAAGGTGTCACGGTAGCGGTGGTCGATCTCCTCAATGAGCATATACAGGCGCGGCAGCAGGTTGCGGAACATGTCGATGGGCCACTTCTCCAGGGCCTCGGGCATGATCGTGTGGTTGGTGTAGGAGATGCAGGCAGACGCTATCTGGAATGCCTCGTCGAAGTCGATGCCCCTCTCGTCGACGAGGATGCGCATGAGCTCGGGGCCGCACATGGCGGGATGCGTGTCGTTGGTGTGGATGGCAACGTAGGTGGGCAGCTCGGACCAGTCGTCCTTCCCGTGGGCGCGCTCGAAGTCACGCAGGACGGTCTGCAGGCCGGCGCTCACGAAGAGGTACTCCTGCTTGAGGCGCAGCAGCCTGCCGTGCTCGCCCGCGTCGTTGGGGTATAGAATCTGGCTGATCGCCTCGACGTCCGCGCGGAAGCGCATCGCCTGTGCGTAGTCGCCGTTGTTGAAGGCTTGGAGGTCAAAGTCCTCGCTCGCGGGCTCTGCGCTCCAGATACGCAGGTTGTTGACCTTGTCCCCGCCGTACCCAACGATGGGGACGTCATAGGGGACGGCCTTCACGATCTGGCCTCCCTCCGTCTCAAACCAGTAGCGGCCATCGTCCTCGTGGCGGACGACATTGCCCCCAAAGCGCACGAGCACGGATGACTCGCCCTTGCGCGCCTCCCAGGAGAAGCCGTTCTCCAGCCAGTTGTCCATCTTCTCGACCTGCCGCCCATGATCGATCTCCTGGCGGAAGAGGCCATAGCGGTAGCGCATGCCGTTGCCATGTCCATTGATGCCAACGGCGGCCATGGAGTCGAGGAAGCATGCGGCGAGACGGCCGAGACCTCCGTTGCCGAGGCCGGGATCGACCTCGCGCTGCTCCAGTTCGTCAAGTGGGGTGCCAAGCTCCCTGCACCCTGCCTTCACCACATCTCGGATGCCAAGGTTGAGCAGATAGTTGTCAAGCAGCGGCCCCAGCAGGAACTCGATGGAGAAGTAGTAGACCTGCTTCTCGTCCTTGAGGTCTGCCGCACTGCTGCGCAGGTCGCGTGCCTTGTGTGCAATCAGGCTCGCAAGCACGAAGTAGCGATCGCGCTCGTTGAGATCCTCGTACCTCTTGCCCAGCATCTTGCGACAGCTGTCGCGATACTGCGCGATGAAATCGTCTTTGTCCTTGAAGAAAGTCTCTGACATGTGCCAATGCCTCTCCGGTGTATGTAGCCAGAACAACCGCTGTGCACCGCTGATATCCTCGCCACTACAGCATCTCACATTGTGACATCAACCACCAGTAATGGTGACAACTTTTTGCCATCGGGTTTCCCCGATGTCATGCATGCCATCCGCGTGCGGGGACGGGCCACGCCTCACGCGCGGATGGCATGGTTTACCCCCTTGCCTTCCTGCGGCCCTTAGCCGACGGGCCGCCCTTGGTCCTTCGTGAGGCCGCTGACGCGGAGGAACTGGTCGTCGATGTCCCCTTGGCCACGGACTGCGCCTCGGTGGATGCCTTCGTGGGAGAGGTCGCCCCCTTGGCCCTAGGGGCCTTCTTGGCCGCAGATTTCGCCTTGGTGGCAGACGTCTTGGGCGTTGCAGCAGCCTCGGCCTTGGTGGCCACCTTCTGTGCGGAGGCAGTCCCCTTCGATGCGGCAGGCTTCTTTGCCCTGGTGACCTTCTTGGCCGCAGGCCGTGCGGTCGCCTTCCGCCTCTTGGCCCTCTTGGTGGGCAGCGGGCCGTCGTACGAGAGGATCAGGCCCGCCAGCGGCGGAACGCGCAGTTCGATCGAGGTGTCACGCATGTTCCACGACTTCTCCTGAGAGGCGAAGCGCACGCCCTCGTTGGTGACGCCCGAACCGCCGAACTCGATGGCATCCGAATTGAATGCCTCACGCCAATAGCCAGGCTTAGGAAGGCCGATGCGGAACTCCTCATGCGGGTTGACATCAAAGTTGATGAGGATGACCAGGTCATCCTTGGGATTGTCGCCCTTGCGCACGAAGCTGATCACCGACTGGTCGGCATTGTCCGCATCGATCCACTCGAAGCCCTCGGAGGAGTAGGCATGCTGCCACAGCGCGGGGTGCTCGTTGTAGAACCCGTTCATGGCCGCAACGAACTTCTGGATGTGGGCGTGGCTCTCGTACTGCTCGGTGAGGAAGTACTGGATGCCCTCGTAGTAGCGCCACTCGATGAACTGCGCGATCTCGTTGCCCATGAAGTTGAGCTTGCCGCCGGCGTGAGTCATCTGGTACAGGTTGAGCGTGCGCATGCCGGCAAACTGGCGCCAGTAGTCACCGGGCTGGCGCGTGATGAGCGAGCACTTGCCGTGCACCACCTCGTCGTGCGAGAGCGGTAGCACGAAGTTCTCGTTGAACTGATACATGGCGGAGAACGTGAGCAGCTTGTGGTTGCCCGGGCGCCACGGGAAGTCGGTCTGCATGTAGTGCAGGGTGTCGTTCATCCAGCCCATGTCCCACTTGAGGTGGAAGCCGAGGCCACCGTCCTTGGTGGGGTACGTCACGAGCGGCCACGCCGTGGACTCCTCGGCGATCATCATGACGTCGGGGTAGTACCTCCCCATCGTGTCGTTGCACTCCTGCACGAACTTGATGGAGACGAAGTCCTCCTCGGTACCCTTCTCGTTGAACTTCTTCTGGCTGGGATCGTCGACGCCAAAGTTGAGGTAGAGCATGGAGGTGACGCCGTCCATGCGCACGCCGTCGGCATGGTACTCGCCCACCCAGTACAGCAGGTTGGAGATGAGGAAGGTGCGCACCTGGGGACGGCTAAGGTCAAACTTGAAGGTGCCCCAGTTGGGGTGCACCTCCTTCTCGTAGAGCTTGCTGCCATTGAAGTGCACCAGGCCGTGCTCGTCCCTGCAGAAGCCGCCCGGCACCCAGTCGAGGATGACGCCGATACCCGCCTGATGGCAGGCGTCCACAAAGTGCTTGAACTGCTTGGCGTCACCATAGCGGCTCGTCGGCGCGTAGTAGCCCGTCACCTGATAGCCCCAGGAGCCATCGAACGGATGCTCCATGACCGGCAGGACCTCGATGTGCGAGTAGCCCATCCTCTTGACGTAGTCCACCAGTTCGACGGAGAGCTCGTCGTAGGTGAGATAGGAGCCGCTCGTATCGTCGCTGTCGGGGTCGCCGTTGCCGGCCAGGCCATCGTCGTGACGCCGCCAGCTGCCCAGATGCACCTCGAAGATGTTGAGGGGCCTCTTGAACATGTCTTGTCCGGCGCGCTCCCTGAGATAGGCGGCGTCCTTCCACTCGTAGCCGCTGATGTCCGCCGTGCGCGACGCGGTGCCGGGAGGACACTCGGCCTGGAAGGCATAGGGGTCTGCCTTGTAGAGGAAGTCCCCCTGGGCGGTCTCCACCAGATACTTGTAAAGCTGGCCGGTCTCGACATCGGCGATGTAACCATGCCAGATGTCCCCCGTCGAGCTGGGCTCAAGGTAGTTGGCATCCTGGTCCCACCCATTGAACTCACCGATGACGCGGACGCTCTTGGCCTTTGGCACCCAGACGGCAAAACGGTAGCCCGTCGTCCCCGCCGCGGACGCAGGGTGGGCGCCAAGCTTCTCGTAGCTCCGATACCAGCTCCCCTCCCCCATCATATAGAGATCATCGTTGGTAACGATCAGATCTTTTGTCGGGACACTCATTGAGCCCTCCCCTGACATGTCCGGAGCGTTGCCCGCCTTCTGGTAAGCACCGCGCAAGGGACAATGTGACGGTTGCATGGAGCAAGGCCTATTCTATTTCAAATCCACAAGAATGGCTGCAACTTATCGGCAGCGAATCGTGGGTGGCGGTCTTCCCGCCCCACGCGGAGGAGGGTGCCATGCCGCGCGAGTCGATGCGGTCAAAACGCGAGCGTGCCGTGGAGTTCTGCGGTCGCATGGAGGAGCGCTATGGGGACGTGGGCGGCGCGCTCGACTTTGGCAACCCCTTTGAACTGGTTATCAGCGTGCTGCTCTCGGCGCAGACCACCGATGTGGCCGTCAACGGCGTGACGCCCGAGCTCTTCGGACGCTGGCCCACGCCCCAGGCGCTGGCCGCGGCCGACCCCGCTGACGTAGGGGAGGTCATTCGCCGGCTGGGCTTCTGGCGGTCGAAGTCGAGGCACTGTGTGGAGGCCGCACGGATGATGGTCGGCGACTTTGGGGGCGAGGTCCCCCACACCATGGACGAGCTCACCCGCCTGCCCGGGGTGGGACGCAAGACCGCCAACATCGTGCTCGAGAAGGCCTTCGATACGGTCGATGGCATTGCCGTGGACACGCACGTGTACCGCATCGCCACACGGCTCAGGTTCACGAACGCCCCCACGCCGCTCGCCGCGGAGCAGGACCTGCTCAAGCTGCTGCCGCACGAGCTCTGGGGACACGTCAACGAGCAGTGGATTCACTTTGGGCGCGAGCTCTGCACCGCACAGCACCCTGCGTGTGAGCGGTGTCCCTGCCAGGATATCTGTCCGTCGGCCTTTCGGGTCAACGGAAACCCCAAGCGCAGGCGGAGGGCCCAAGGGTAGCGCGAGACCGTCGCGGGTACGCCTCGGCACGAGGGGGCGCCCGCAACGGCCTCGCGGCACGACGTCCTTGCTCCCTGTGCGCACCCGCAGCTGTCTTCTCGCCGCCGAGGAACGTTTGGGCCCCAAGTGCGTGATGGAATTCCTCGCGTCTGGGCGTCGAACGTGCCCTTGGGGACGGGACAGCCCCCAAAAGCGGCCCCACAGGGGCATGCGACCCCCTTCTGACCCACGAAACGGGCATCCCAGGGGGCGCATTCCGGCACCCCACCACGCACTTGGGGCCCAAACGCTCCTCGGAGGGCCGTGCGCATGCACGGGACGCCCCGACTGCGGCGACACCACAGGGACAACGCGGGGATGGGTGGCCGTCCGCCGGACCGCGTCGCCATCATCGGCCTCTGGCCTGCCCGCACGACCCTGGCCCAAGCGCGCGCAGTCCCTATGCCTTGGCCAACGCCTGGTCGAGGTCGGCGATGAGGTCACCCACATCCTCGATGCCCACGGAGAGGCGTACGAGGTCCTCGGAGAGGTGGGCGGCCGCAAGCTGCTCGTCCGTGAGCTGCGAGTGCGTGGTGGACGCCGGGTGGATGATGAGCGACTTCGCGTCGCCTACGTTGGCCAGGTGCGTGAACAGCTTGACGCTGTCCACCACCCTAAGGCCACCCGCACACCCGCCCCTGACGCCAAAGACCACCACGCCACCGAAGCCGTGGCGCAGCATGCGGCTGGCCACCTCGTGACTGGGGTCATCCTCGAGCCCAGAGTAGCGCACCCAGCTCACCTTGGGATGACCGGCAAGAAACTGGGCGACCGCCAGGGCGTTGTCGCAATGACGCTGGACGCGCAGGGACAGCGTCTCCAGACCGATACCGATGAGCTGCGCCGCATAGGGCGAGAGGGTCGGGCCAAAGTCGCGCAGCTTGTTGGCGAGCACGCGCGTGGAGAAGGGCGCCGCAGGAGCGACGTCGGCGAACACCACGCCATGGTAGGAGGGATCGGGCTGGGTGATGGTGGGAAACTTGTCCGCCTGGGCCTTCCAGTCATACACGCCCGTGTCCACGACGGCACCACCGAGCGTGGCACCATGGCCCCCCATCCACTTGGTGAGAGACTCGATGACCACGGCTGCGCCATCCTCGGCCGGCCGATAGAGATAGGGCGTCGCAAAGGTGTTGTCCACAAAGACCGGAACCGGTGAGGCAAGCGCGTTGGCCGCATCGACGAGGGCCGGCACGTCCGCCACGTCCACGAGGGGGTTGCCGATGGTCTCCACATACCAGAGCCTGGTGTTCTCCGTGGTAGCGGCCACGAAGGCGTCGATGTCGTTGTTCCGGACGAAGGTGGTCTTGACGCCGAGTTCGGTGAGGGTGTGCAAAAGGATGTTCCAGGTGCCGCCATAGAGCGAGTCGGAGGCCACGATGTGCCCACCGGCACCCACGATGTTGGTGATGGCCAGCATCTCGGCCGCATGGCCCGAGGCGACGGCCACGGCACCCGTGCCGCCCTCGACGGCGGCCACGCGGGCGGCGATGGCGTCGGTCGTGGTGTTGGTGAGACGCCCATAGACGTTGCCGGGCTTGGCGAGGGCGAACTTGGCCGCACCGTCCTCGGCATCATCAAACTGAAAGGCGGCGGAGGCATAGATGGGCAATGCCGCAGAGCCCGTCACGGGGTCTGGTGCCAAGCCCGCATGCACCTGCAGGGTGTCAAAGTGCCTCTCGGGATCCTGGGCAAAGGTGGGGTCAAGCTCGAAGGCCATGAGGTGTCCTCTCTGTACGATAACAACATGCCTTACCGTTCTGGTTTGTACGACTGACTATTAGAACAGTCTAGTGAGAGGAGTCAAAAATAGCAGGTAAAAAGCTATATATGGTTCATGACATCTGTTATCTTAAAATGAGATAACGGAAATGAAAACCGTCACGCAAAAGGCCCGCCTCCGTGGAGGCGGGCCTGGATGCGTGCGGTCAGGTGCCTAGTAGTTGAGCGCCTGCTCCTCGAAGAAGGACTGCGGGTGGTTGCATACGGGACAGACCTTGGGAGCGGTCTCGCCAACGTGCAAGTGGCCACAGTTGCGGCACTTCCACACCTTGACGCCCGGACGACTGAAGACCTCGCCCCTCTCGACGCGCTCGGCAAGCCGGTTGTAGCGCTCCTCGTGGTGCTTCTCGACCTCACCCACCAGACGGAACTTGGCGGCGATCTCCTTGAAGCCCTCCTCGTCGGCGGCCTTAGCGAAGCCCTTGTACATGTCGGTCCACTCGTAGTTCTCGCCGGCAGCGGCATCCTTGAGGTTGGTCAGGGTGTCGGGCACCTCGCCACCGTGGAGGTACTTGAACCAGAGCTTGGCGTGCTCCTTCTCGTTGCCCGAGGTCTCGGTGAAGATCTCGCCGAGCTGTTCGTAGCCCTCCTTCTTGGCCTTGCTGGCATAGTACTCGTACTTGGTGTGGGCCTGAGACTCGCCCGCAAAGGCCGCCTCAAGGTTCTTCTTCGTCTGAGAGCTCTCGAACGCCACTGCCATGACAAACTCCTCTCCCTTGGATATGCGCGCGGATGTCCTCCGCGCCCCGCAGTGGGCCACCCCCTTGATGGCCCGCCTCAACTCAGACCATGATAGGCCCTAGGCCCACCATTTGGTACCTTCTTTGTGACAAAAACCCTCTTTTTGCAACTCGCACAGCAGGGATCCCACCTCGCCATACGAGAGCCTGTCCCTGCCCGCATGCTCCTCCAACTGCGAGAGCTCCTCGGTCAGGGCTTCGCCGTCCACCGCGCCGTCCTCGTCCGCGGTTCGATGCGCCAACAGCAGGCGCACCAACTCCGCCCTCTTCTGGCGATGCGAGCCCTCGAAGCGTGACTGGCGCGTGTGCGTGGCCGAGCGCCGAGACGGGTTGGGCAGCGTCCGCTTGAGGTGGGCCCCATAGTCAAGAAGGGCGTAGTACCAGGTGCGGGGGTCATCGTCACCGTCATGGGCATCGGGTGGGCAGGTGCTCCTCACCAGGGGCACAAGCTCCCCGTCCGTCACCCCAACCGCATCGGGATAGAGCTCGTGCAGGAACACCGTGCGCACGTTGGTCTCCAGGTAGACGCCGGGAAGGTCGTAGGCAAACGCACGTATGCCCGCCGCTGTCGCGGGACCGATGCCGGGCAGGGACAGAAGCCCCTGGTAGTCCATGGGCATGACGCCGCCCGCATCGCTCACCTGGGTCGCCGCCCGCCAGAGCGAGAGCGCCCGGCGATTGTAGCCCATACCCTGCCACTCCTCCAACACGTCCGCGGCGTCGGCGGCAGCCAGCGCATCCGGTGTCGGAAAGCGCCCGAGCCAGCGCTGCCAGCGCCCATCGACACGCGCGACCTGGGTCTGCTGGAGCATGACCTCGCTGACCCAGATGGCATAGGGGTCACGCGTGCGCCTCCAGGGGAGGTCACGGTAGAGCGCACGTCCCTGCGCGAGCACGTGCCGGCGAAAGCCGTCGAGCCCTCGTGAGGACGCCACGGGGGCTCCGCCGCCATCTATGCGAGCGGACATGCTAGTCGTCCTCGCAAGGGCCGACGGTGACGAACGCCTCCCCCGGGGCCATGATGGGGTGCTTGTGCTCGCACACCACCTCGTAGATGGTGATGGAGTCGAAGTACCGCACGAGCATCTTCTGGGCCTCACACCAGACCGGATTGAAATGGCAGCTCTCGATGAAGGGGCAGGGGCCGTCGTCGACGCCGGCACGGTCGCAGTCAGCCAGGAGGATGGGTCCCTGGAGCGCCTCGACCACCGCGCGAATCGTCGTGTGGCGGGAGTCGGCGAGCAGACGCATGCCGCCCTTTGACCCCCTCAGGCTCTCGATGAGACCCGCGGCGGTAAGCTCGCGTTGGATGGATCGCGCGAACGAATAGGGGACGTCGCGCTTCTCTGCGGCCAGCCGCACGGACACGACCTCACCCTCGTGCTCGACGAGCTCCGCCAGCATGCGCAGCGCATAGTCGGTCTTCCTTGAGATTTCCATCGAGGTCCCTCCCTAGAGGCCCCAGAGACGGCTCGGTCAGCTCCAATCCAAGACGACCCAGTTCATCTGCTTGGCCTTGCGCCTGAGCGCCTTTCCGGGACTCACCGCGAACGCCTGCTTGGACACGCTGAGCAGATCCTCGTCGCTGTGATGATCGCCGTAGGAATAGGCGATCTCCCAGGTTCCCGGCCCCAAATGCTCGTTTGCCCAGCGCCGCACCGCACGCGTCTTCTCTGGCCCCGCCACCACCGCACCCTCCACATTGCCGGTGTAGTGGCCCTGGGCGTCGCGCTCCATGTCCGTTGCCACCAGGCCATCGACGCCCAACCGCCGTGCGGCCTGCTCGGCGATGTCCCTGAAGGTCGCGGACACCAGGAGCGTCACGCAGCCCTCCTCCTTCCGACGGCGCACCTCGTTGAGGGCCTTCTGCCGATAGCGCCGAGAAAGCACCTGGTCGTGGAAGTCGCACATGATCTCCTTGACCTCCTGGGACGAATGCTCACGCAGCGTGTCGAAGATCTGCTCGCGCGCCTCCCCCTGGCGGCAGGGGAGATGCAGCACATAGCGGATGCCCCACCACCCCAACCTGAGGGCGCGCAGCGGGCTGAGCAGGCCGCGCGCAAACAGGTAGCGGGCAAAGAGCGCCCCGGACTGGCCATTGATGGCCGTGCCGTCATAATCGAACACGGCAACCTGGATGATAGCTGGCATAGCCTGGGCGGCAGCTGGCGTAGCCCGACTGACGGCCACCGACATCTCCTGGCTAACGCTGGCTTCGCTCAACGCCACGCACCCTCTCGACCCGTTCCTGAGAGGCTCCGTCCATGCTGAATGGCCTCTTAAAATAGGCTACCAAAAGGAGCAGTTCTGACAGATCCCCTCCTATCGTACCCGTCTGGCCGCGCTCCCGGACGCCAGGATGCGGTCCGCCGCCCGATGGGGTGCCGACGGGTACGACGAACAAAAAAGAGGCCCCGAGCTACCGGAGCCCCAGACAATGCGATGGCGGGATGTAAGGGACTTGAACCCTCGACCTCCGACGTGACAGGCCGGCGCTCTAACCAGCTGAGCTAACACCCCGTTCCATGTGGTGCGGAAGCTATTCTAACCAGAAGCGCACTCCGTTGTCCAGCGCCAATCGCGAGAAATTTTGAGCGACTCAGAACGCCAGCGCGACGGTGGTCACGGTGCCGGCGTCGTCCGTCACGAGCATGGTGCCCTCGCTCTCCTTGAGCTCGACCGAGGAGATCGAGTGGCCCGTCCCGCCGACGGGCTCGCCATCGGCATCCACCACCTGGGCCCCAACCGAGCCACTGCCTATGGTGTAGGCCATGACGTCCCAGCCATCGCTGGTGTTCTCGGGGATGATGAACGCGCCGTTGTAGAGGACAAGCTGAATGGGCTCTCCGTCAAACTGCATGAAGACCGTGGCATCCGTGGCGCCTTCGGTGCGGCCGACCAGTGCATAGGCACCATCATCCTGCTTCTCGATGGAGTAGGTGGTGCCCCGGTACTCGATGGAGCCGGCCGGCGTGGTCTGGGTCTGCTCGACCTGAGCCTGCTCCGGCACATCTGTCTGCTTGGCGTCAAGGCAGCCGCGCAGCAGGAAGAACAGGATGACGAGCACCAGGACCGCCAAAGGGGCGACGATCCACCGCATCCTGCCGCCCATGGGCCTGCCGTCGGCCGCCTCCCTGCGGCGGAGGGGACGATGGGCCTTGCCCATGCGCTTCCGGGCGCCCATCCCCACATTGGACCAGGACGATGTGGAGTCCGCCGAAACACTGCCCACATTGTCGCGATTCTCGACCCGTGCCCCCTCACTCGCGGAGATGCGCTGGAGCGAACCGGTTTCGGAGGGGTTGACCCCAATGGGACGCGGGGCATCCTGCTCGTCCGTGGTGTCCACCATCGGTACGTTGGACGCACGCACGCCGCGGCCCCCCTGGTCAGCACCCTGTGCCGGGCGCTCCCGCGTCTGCGACGCCCGTGCGGGCCGTTGCGCACGCGCGGCGTGTCTTCCATGCGGCGCCGAGGGCGCTGTGTCCTGTGCCATGTCAGGCCTCCTATCGAATACCAGAAGTATAGCCCGCGTCGGCCGCCTGGCTCAACCAATGATGACGCCTACGCATGCGGGATGGCGCGCCGCTCCTCCATGGCGCGCCCAAGCGTGACCTCGTCCGCATACTCGAGGTCACCGCCCACGGGCAAGCCACTGGCCAGGCGCGAGACGGCCACACCCAGGGGCTGGATGATGCGCGAGAGGTAGGTTGCGGTCGTCTCCCCCTCCACGTCTGGGTTCGTGGCAAGGATGACCTCCTCCACACCGCCATCCGCCAAGCGCCCCAAGAGCTCGCGCACGTGCAGCTGGTCGGGGCCGATCCTGTCCATGGGAGAGATGACGCCGCCCAGCACGTGGTAGAGCCCATGATAGCTGTCCGTCCGCTCGATGGCGGACACGTCACGCGGCTCGGAGACCACGCAGATGCGGCTGTGGTCGCGCGTGGCATCGGCACATATGTCACAGGTGTCGCGCGTGGCATACGAGAAACAGATGGGACAGAAGTGCACCTGCCGCTTGACGTCCATGATGGCCGACGCAAGCCGGTGGGCCGTCTCGTCATCGGCCTCCAGGATCCAATAGGCGATGCGCTGTGCCGACTTGGGGCCAATGCCGGGCAGGCGACCAAGCTCGTCGAGCAGGCGTCGCAGGGCGTGGCCGTCCCCATATGAGGCGTCGCTGTCAGAAGCGTCACTCATGCGCGGCGGGCCTAGAAGAGGCCGGGGACGTCCATGCCACCGGTAATGGCCCCCAGCTGCTGGTTGGCGGCATCCTGTGCGCTCGAGAGGCACTCGTTGACGGCGGCAAGGACGGAATCCTGCAGGAGCTCGACGTCCTCGGGATCGACCGCCTCGGGGTCGATGGTGACGGAGGTGATCTTCATGTCGGCGGTACCGGTGACCTTGACCATCCCGCCACCCGCGGAGGCCGAGACCTCGATGTCGCCGAGCCTGTCCTGCGCATCCGCAAGCTGCTTCTGCATCTTCTGGGCCTGCTTCATCATCTGCTGCATGTTCATGCGCACACGTCTCCTTGTACGACGTCCAATGGGGGGTGCCAAAACGACACTACGAATCTTAGCCCATCACGAGGATGGGCGCAGGGCGGGCCGGCAGTACGCCTCATCCCTGGGGACCCTGGTCGGACTTGACCGTCACGCCATCGCCAAACACGTCCGTGAGCATGTCGAGGATGTCGCCGAGTTCGGAGGACTGCCCCTCTGCCGTAGGGGCCGTCTCTGGTGCAGAGGACGACGTGGGTTCGGGCTTGGGATCCGGGGCGGACGGGGGGACGGTCTCAGCCTGCGAGGTGGACGCGGAGTCGGACGGGGACGCCGGCTGTGACGCCGGTTCGGGTTCCCAAGGAGCCACCGGACCCTCCTCAGATGCCGGTTCGGGGTGCGCCTCGGACGGCGCGCTGGGGGCGGAGACGGGCTGCGGAGGCACGTCCGGGGCCGGTGCGGGAGCCGTGCCCACAGCCGGGACCGAAGCGTGCGTCGCTGCGTCGCTCGCCTCGACGTACCGAACCGCGCGCGTGCCAAACACCTCCTCGATGGCCGTCCCGACCGCAGAGCGCACGTCATCCTTCTCAAGCATCTTGGCGGCAAAGGTGGATCCCCTCGGCAGGCCCACCTGCAGGGTCGTGCCATCGTCATCAAGGGCGATGGCAGAGAGCAGCAAAGACCCGCGCGGGGGATCCCTGTGGACGAGTCCGTCGACCACCTGCTTCCATCGGCGCTGGAGCTCGCCGGGATCGCTGACGGCACCCGTGACCCCCGAAGCCGTGGGATCGGGCCGTTGCTTCCGTGTGGGGGCTGAGGACGGCACGGGCTGGGGTGTGGGGGCCGGAGTGGGTGTGGGCCGTGGGACCAGGTCGGACTGGGAGGCCGGGGGAGCCGGCTCCGGAATCGGCTCCGGAGCCGGCTGCCGCGCCGGGGTGGACTGTGCAGGCGGGACGGGTCGCGTTGCGGGCGCCGCGGGCGCGGCGCCCGCGCCATGGGGAGCCGTGGCGGGCGCCAGGCTGCGCTCGAGCTGGGCAACCCTGTCCGCAAGCGACTCGAGCGTGAGGTCCGCCTTGGGCCGGGCGATGCGCGTGAGGGCCACCTCCAGCACCAGGCGCTGGTTGGGAGCCGTACGCATCTCGCTTGATGCGTCGCTCAGCACGATGAGGGCGCGCGAGATGCGGTCGGGCGAGCCAAAGGCCAGTGCCTCGTCGCGCAGGCGTCGTCCCTCCTCGGCGCCCAGGTCGAGGACGCTCGCGGTCCCATCCCCCACCACGCTCGCAACATACACGTCGCGCAGGTGGGCGGCCAGCTCGCGCGAGAGGTGTAGCAGGTCGCGCCCGCCGTCCACGAGCTCCCCGACCGTGGCGAAGAGCGTCGGCACGTCACGCTGGGCAAGGGCGCAGGCCATCGTGGCCAGCGTGGAGCCCGAGACCTCGCCCAAGAGGTCGCGCGCCGCCTGCAGCGACACGTCCCCCCCGCCAAACGTCGAGAGCTGCTCCAGCGTGGAGAGGGCATCGCGCATGCCACCACGCGCATGGCGCACCACCAGGTCGAGGGCGGCCTCGTCAAACGTGAACCCCTCACGCTCGCACACCTGCTTGAGATGGGCCAGGATCTCGTCGTTTCCGATGGCGTGAAAGTCAAAGCGCTGCACGCGCGAGAGGATCGTCGCGGGAACCTTCTGCGGGTCGGTGGTGCAGAGCACGAAGACCACGTGGTCGGGCGGTTCCTCCAAGGTCTTGAGCAGCGCGTTGAACGCCGCCGTCGTGAGCATGTGCACCTCGTCGATGATGTAGACCTTGTAGTTGCCCCGCACGGGCGCATAGCTCACGCGATTGATGATCTCTTCGCGGACGTTGTCCACACCGGTGCGCGACGCGGCGTCGAGCTCGTAGACGTCGGGGTGCTCGCCCGCGGCGATGAGCCGACAGTTCTCGCAGCT